>JAGFJO010000029.1 GCA_024102635.1 Deltaproteobacteria bacterium | reverse complement strand
AACTCCAAACTCTCTTGTTCGATTACCTCAGTCTTAAAATAACGCTTAGCGACGATCTCCGAGCGTATCTGATATGTAAACGCGTGGGCCGTCTGGATCTCTACAAATCCCACCTTTCGAAGCCGATCGTAGAATTCTCCGCGCATCAAGAAGTGGCGATTCTCGACTGCCATCATATGTCCAGCTAAGGTGTCTTTCACTCTAGCGATCTCCCGCAGCTCATCGCGTTCATCTTCATCGTCGAAAATGAAGCCTAGATTGACAAACAACCCGTCGGGGGCCAGAGCGTTATAGATGTTTTTGTAGAGCTGCTCTTGCTTAGATAAGGGTATTTCGTGATTGGCGCTTTTGATCAAAGCGCGCTCAAAAGATTGCGGCGGTATTAACTTTCCATCCAGAAGTGACTGCATAGACAAGATGTCGCCCCAGAGAATCTCTGCCGGATGACCCTTGAGGAGGCTGCGCGCAATCTCGCTTTGCACTCGCGAGAATTCAAGTACAGTTACTGCAGGAAGGGCGATCCCGCGTTCGGCGCAGTAACGGAAGAGCCTGTAGCTTAGATTTCCGTCCCCTGCCATCGCGTCTAGCACACGCTGCCCATCGGACAAACGGCAGGCGTCGAGCATTCGCACTATCAGCGAATCGTCGAATCCATTAATTTCATCCTGGTTGTATTGCCCGACAAGATCATAGGGTGCAACGATCTCTTGAATTGCCATTTAAACTCCCTCGCAACGGGCAGCACCATTCCCCTGCGAGGTAATCGGAAACTAAAAGAAAAGTATTACGATTTGGGCTGAAAATTTTTATAGATTTCCCGCTTCACGTGCGGTCCATGTACTCAGATTGATCTCTGACAAGGCGTCTCCAATAGCAACCGATAAAACCGCCTCTGCTACCGGCTTATACGCAAATCGCGTAGCTCCCATCTCTGCAAGCCCGACTAACTCCTCCCGGCTGAGGGCCGGGCTGCACACCAACACCCGCGGGGCATTTGGACGGCCGATCATGCTTTGCAACAGCTTAAAGCCAGCATTCTGTTCAATCTTGGGATTGATAATGACCAAGGCAGGACGTACCTGATCGACCTCCTTAGCACATTGAGCAGCGCTGCACGCTGTAATTAAAGTGCATCCGCGTCCGCTGAGCATGGCGCGGCAAAGTTCAATCATTGCCGGATCGTCATCCGCAAGAAGTACGACAGTACCACGCGCCCCTTCAGCCGCCCCGGACTGTTGATACGCTTCGGCACATGGCAAAAATATCGTGAATGAGGTTCCTTTCTCTGATGTTTCGAGATCAAGCACCCCTTTATGGTCATCCACCACGGCTGATACGATGCTCAAACCGAGGCCGGAACCGGAAGAAGAAGTTATGCTTTTTGAAGAGAAGAATGGCTCGAAGATTCTCTCCATAATATCAGGCTTGATGCCTGGTCCGCTGTCAGCAACTCTTACAAATGAGTACCTGCCGGGTTTAAGAAATCCCATGTGGCAGCGCCGCTCGTTATCGATTTCAACCGTGCCGCAGCTTAAGAGCACCTGGTTAGGTCTCCCTTGGGTGGCGTCAACCGCGTTCGATATGATATTCACTAACGCCCTAAGCAGCTGCGAGCGGGATGCCGGAGCCCAAGCCTCGCCGCTCCATTCGATTATAAGCGGTACTTCAGGGAAGAATAGAGCCGCGTCTCTCAGAAGCTCATTTAAGAGTAGCGGTTTGATGTCGAGCTTGCCTCGCCGAGACATGGCCAGAAGCTGATCGGTCAAGTCAGTTAACTGCGAAATTTGGCGCTTGATGATCTGCACCTGCTCCTGGCCGGGAATGTGGTCTAGCTTGCGCTCCAGAAGCGATAGCTGCATCGAAATCGGTGAGAGCATATTACGGATATCATGAGCCGCCTGGCCCGCCGTTTGAGCAGCAAGTTCGAGCCTTCGCTGACGCGCAATTACTTCGTTTTTTGAGTGTATCTCCTGAGACTGCGCTATCAGCATGGCAGCCTGCTTCTCGTTCTGCTGAGCCAGTTCGTAGCGAGCTGCTTGTAAAGATGCCGTGCGCTCGTTGAGCAGTACCGTGACGTCTTCGGTGTAAATTACCAGGTGATGTTTATGATAAAAAAACAGCAGTAATGTCGAACCCAGTATGATCAAACTCCCGCAGATATATCCCCAGAATGACCACGGCTCTATCACAAGGAGGCTATAGAGTGATATCGCTTGGCCAAGACCCATCGCAGCCACATAGGACCAGGCGGTCCACATGGTGAGCCGGACCGGCGCCCGGCCACTAACCTCACGCGGAAAATGAACCCAACCGAAAAGGACGGCTATAAGCCAGAGGGAGGCATGGTGGGCGTAGCCCGTTACAATTAACGCTTGATCACCGCTTGCTATGAACAGGTAATAAAATGTGCTTAGCATCCCGAGTGCCAGCGAGGTGCCGCAAAGAATGCACGATGCGTAACACTGGCGGCGCTTTAAATCGATACCGTGCGCGATGGCCGCTATATATGCTGCTGGCCCCACTACCATGCTTGTACCAAGCTCCGGCTTCCAAAAAACCCAAGCAAGTGTGGCTGCTGCAAAAAGAGCTAGAGTTGACGAGGCCGCGGCTAGCAATGAGAAACGGAGCACCCAGAGCAAGATCCCGGCATATAGCGACCAGAGAACTATTCGTATCCGTTCGTAATCGTAAAAGGAGAGTAGCGGATGGCAAAGGTCGTTCACCGCTACCGCGAGATTCACAATCGCAAAGGTAAAGTATCTGGCGCGGTTTTCGCGGTCGACATAGCTCTGGACGAGAAAGTAGCTTCCAAGTAGGAAGGCTGCTGCTAGGGATCCCCACACAGCTGCATTCGTCACGTTCTGTAATACGGAAAAGTTCTGCTGCTCGAGCATGATGTTACAGTCGCCGAGATAACCGCTTGAAATTAGTTTAGAAATCGCCTGTTGTCAAACAGCTACCGAAAAGCCTGGCAATATGTTGGATTTGAGCGCGTAAGAGCACTGTCAGGGTGATATAACGACGGTGTAGACTCAGTGAGTTATCTTCGCTTCAGAAGCGACATTCACGATTTTATGCAGGATCTGTTCAAAGTCGTCAGGGTCGTCGGTTTTAGGAAGGTAGGCTGCAGCCCCACCCTGGGTAAAGGTCTCCTCGATTTCGTGGGACCTGTAGTGGCTGGTGACAACCACTGGAATTGAGTTTTCATTTCCACACCGCAAAATGTCGAGGCTGCTTATATCACTGAGATGGGCTTCAAGAAGCACTACAGTCGGCTCCCATCCTTGTATTAGCTTCATTCCGCTTTCCCCGCTGGCGGCAACGTTACAGGTGATATCAAAGAGATGCCGACACAGCTCGGCGCACTCTTTTAGCTGCCCGTAGTATGAGCCTCCCTCCTCAACCGCCTCGTCACCGATGATCAACAACCTGACTTGTTTTCTCTGTCCTACTTCATTGCTTTGGCCGGATGGAACCCATTTGTTGCTCTGGTCTGTCATGCCTAGTAAATCGACACTAGTGGCACCGTCATTTAGATAAAAAAGAGCCTTTTAGAGAGAACGGGAAAATATTCATCTAGGCAGCAATTTAGGCTTGCCCACTTCTAGTATTATTGTATATGCTATCAAACTAGAGCAGCGACTTAGCAGCTCATAAAAATGAGGCCAAAGAAGGCCTCAAATATGGAGCTTCTTATGAAAAAGCGCCCTACTACGTCCACATATAAATCAAGCACACTAGCCCCCGTACAGAGGCAGACGTTGGAATTTCTCCGTTCATTTATCGCTGAGCGGGGGTATGCCCCTACCTTGAAGGACATAGCGGAGCGGATAGGGGTAAAGTCGCTTTCCACCGCTCATTTTCACCTTGAGCGCCTTGAAGATAAGGGCTTTATTCGACGGGGCGACGACGGGTTCATTGAGCTGATAGAGAGTGAGAAGCCGGAGCTTGGCCCGACGGCAGTGCCGCTTGAGGGAGTAATTGCAGCGGGAATGCCGATTGAGGCCGTAGAACAAAGAACGATGATTGATATTCCCTCTTCTATGATCGATGGAAGGGGCGAAGTGTTCTGTTTGGAGGTGAGCGGCGATTCTATGATCGATGCCCACATCTGCGATCGCGATATAGTAGTAATCCGCCGGCAAGAGATTGCAATCGACGGCGATATAGTTGTCGCACTTCTTGATGACGGATCGGCAACTTTAAAGACGTTTCGCCGATTAAAGAACGGGCGAGTCATGTTGATTCCGGCGAATCCGACCATGAAGCCGATTATGCTTGATAAGGTTTCCATACAGGGCAAAGTCATCGGAATCATTCGCGAACTGCACTAACCATTGGACGACGAAAAAAATTTCATTTTATTTTTGTAGGAAGAAATTATGAGCGGCACCACACCAGAGAAAGATAAAGCGTTGGCCACAGCTATTAGCGCCCTTGAAAAACGGTACGGTAGCGGTGCCATTATGAGTCTCGGAGATAATGTTCAACAGAAGGTCGAGGCTTTCTCTACAGGCAGCCTTGGTCTCGATATCGCTTTGGGAATCGGTGGTCTTCCTAAAGGCCGTATCTGTGAGATCTATGGGCCTGAGTCTTCGGGCAAAACTACCTTAGCGCTTCATGTCGCTGCCGAAGTTCAGAAAAAAGGGGGTACCGTTGTTTTTATCGATGCTGAACATGCTTTGGATGTTGAATATGCCCGCAAGCTCGGCGTTGATACCAGTAAGCTATTAGTCAGCCAACCTGACTGCGGAGAACAAGCGCTGGAGATATGTGAAACACTTATTCAGTCCGGCTCGGTGGACTTTGTAGTGATAGATTCTGTGGCTGCCCTAGTGCCCCGCGCTGAGATAGATGGAGAAATGGCGGACCAGCAGCCGGGAATGCAAGCCCGGCTAATGAGCAAGGCGATGAGAAAGCTTACTGCGCTTGCCTCAAAATCGAACTGCTCAATTCTCTTTATAAATCAGATTCGCATGAAGATCGGAGTGATGTTTGGCTCACCCGAGACCACTTCTGGCGGTAATGCCCTTAAGTTCTATGCATCAGTAAGAATGGATGTGCGACGCATCGGCTCTCTTAAAGATCAAGAGCACGTTACCGGAAATCGGGTACGGGTAAAGGTTGTGAAGAACAAAGTCGCTGCTCCATTCAGAGAGGCAGAGTTTGACATCATCTTCAATGAGGGCATTAGCCAGATCGGCGAGATTATCGATCTGGGCGTTGATAAAGGAATAGTAGATAAGACTGGCTCTTGGTACTCGTTTAGGGGAGAACGTCTCGGTCAGGGGCGCGATGGAGCTAAGAACTTCCTCAAGGAGAACCCACCTCTTGCAAATGAGATTCGATCTTTGGTTCTCTCAACTTGTGGAATAGATCCACGGCCAGGGGTAGTTGCGAGCGTCGAAGGTGCTAATAACGGCACGGACACTTCTGGCAAGAAAGGCGCCAGTTCAAAGGAGCAGGCGGTCGACACCTCAACGCGAGCTGGCAAGAAGCGCGCCGAATTGAACGGTGCTGTCGCAGCCAACGGCTAGAGAGCTTCAGGAAGATAGCGATTGGTGTATGTATTGGGCAATATTTATTGCCAGCGGGCGAATCCGTCTAAATAATGCTTAGGGATTGTTTATCGGCCCTTGATAAATGGGGCCAAACCTAATAGTCACTATCCTAACTATTTAATGTTCGCCGTGGCGGGAGCTTTCGCCCAGCGAAGGGATATTGCTATGCTGGTTCGCTCTACTGGTCCTCTTGCAGAGGATTTCTTGCTGCTTACTCTAGGGCGGTCGTGTCACTATCTAATCGGCACACCTGACAACTTCTACCTCTTCGATCCGGGCCTAAGTGTTCACGTTCCGATGCTCCTCAAGAGGCTGAATGATCACCAGTACTCACTTAAGCAGTGCGCCGGGGTGCTACTAACGCACTTGCACTCGGACAGAATCGGAGGCGTGCCTTATATCAAGCAGCTGCACCCCGAAATTCCTATAATCGCGTCCTCCCATCTCAAGATGAAGCTCGGTCAGGCTGCCGAGTTGCAGGCGATTTACGAAAGTGATCTTGCGCTCTCGTCCAAATTCGCCCTCTCTCATGAATTAAAAAAGATTCCACCCGTTGATTACGCCAAATTATTTACTATAGATAGAACCCTTAGTGATTCTGAGCAGGCGGCCTTAACCGACGAAATTAGTTTACGCGCGCTATCCTTCCCGGGGCACGCCAGAGATTCTCTTGCATACCTGATTGAACCCTACAATTTTCTTATAGTTGATGAGGGGGTGGGTTACTTCAACGGGCGCGAGCCCCCGGCCCCGGGTTTTGATGATTCAATTGAAAGCGGACTGAATTCTCTTCGAAAACTGCTGGATGTTGAGCTACGGGGACTTTGCATGCCCAACTCGGGTGTTTTGACAGCCCAGCTAATCAGGAAGCACTTATCTGCCGTTGTACAGCAAACTCAAGATATTTTGAGCGAGAGCAGGAGGGCCTTTGGCGCCGGTGTCACTGAGTCCGAAATATCGGCCGCAATCCTGCACAGCTTCTATCAGTCCTTTGCTCCCGATCCGCTCCTATCTTTCAACCTTCAGCGCTCTTTTGAAAAATTTTGGCAACAGATTCTCACAACTAAAGGGAGTATATCAGGAGACTAGTGCGAACATCGCGAAAAATATCCGTTCGCGACCACTCTTTTGAAACGCGTTCCTGCGCTTCATTGCAGCCGCAAGAATCATGAAGGTTAAAGGATCTCCTGACGTTTGCACTGCCGGCCTCGGACACCCCGTCAATCACCAGTTAAGCTTAACCCACACTAAAGCGTGGTCTGACGCTGCTTCAGGTGTAAAAAGCACTCCGCTATTATAGTCCCCTTCGATATCATATCTCTCCCATGCAGTCCGAAGCGATTCCGCTGGAAGAAGTATGTCATCGAGCCAGCTATATGTCCCTTTATAGTGGAAGGTTCCGGTTAAGTATCTGGTCTGGCGGTCCTCCCTCAACACGCTGAACAAAATCTGAGGAAGATTAACGTTCTCCTGGCAAAGAGGAACACCTCGCTTACTCAGCCTGCAAGGAGCTTCTCCCTGGAAGTGCTGCAATATCAAACCGCCCTCCAGAATGCGCGAGCTAGCAAGGTCAAAGTTGCTGTTGCGGTCCCCCAAGACCACTAGAATCGAATCTCCTCGCGCCAAAGCCCCCTTGTGACGCGACTCGATAATGCGCCGCAGCGCTTCGCTCATCTCCATACGGTGCGTTTCCCATTCCAGGCCGGTAGGGTCCCCTCTTCCGCCTGACTGAGACTTGAAATGAAGATTGATCAACGTAACCGTCTTGGCTTCAGTACCACCGCGCGATTTAACCGTTAGTTGAATTTCAAGCGGCCCGCGTGAGAAAAAGCGCGGCTTTTGCTTCTCCGAGATCTTGGGGAGTTCGACCTTGCTGTAGGAAAGCGCGTTCACAATTTCGGCCCGGTCTGACGCGACTAAGAACCCGTTTCGCAAATTTGAATCGTTGCTGCTTCCAGTTTTGACCTCGAACTTGCGGTGAGTAACTTCCTTTAACGCCGAGGCCAGCTGCTGCAATACCTTATCGCCTGCCAATTGAGACTTGGCTACAACTTCTTGCACTGCGATCACATCACATCCGGCCCGTTTGAATCGGCTGACAAGAGCTGATTGCTTCTTATCGAACTCTTCTTTGGTGAGTCCCAGCCTGGCTGCCGTGGCTGCGGGTGTTCCGTAATTGTTCAGGTTCTGGCTACAAATGGTGAGCTCAGCGGCCCCCCGCGGGTCCGAACTGCCGTGCGATGCTCCTTCCTGAGACTCTGCCAGTGGCAGCGCCGCGAAGTGCATAGCAAACAGGAAAAAAAACAGAAACGCTTTCATCCGCATTATCTCTCACCTAACAGTCATTCGCCGCTGACGCGGTCGATTGCTCACCTCAAAAAGCTCCTCTAATGGCATCTGCGCGGCGTGAGCCTGTCCGATGCGAGCCAGACCAAGACTGCCAATCAGAATTGCGTCGACAATGTCCTGGTTGGCCTTCAAATGACCGTCGTCCACCTGAAAACCAAAAGAAGCTAGCCGCTCTCCGTAAACCGACTGAACGATCTTGACAGCTACCTCCTTAACGACTGGACGGCTGAGCTGTTTTCCCTTTAGCCCCATTACTTCACTCTGTACGGACCGTGGATTAATCCTTCCGGGAACGATAATGCCCCTCTCGCGCGCGACAGCTTCAAATAATCCCCGCACCTGTTCTACCTTAAAAGCCGCGCGCGGATCCCTCATCGTAGTCGCCGATTCACATATTAGAACGGCGTCGTTGATGATTTTCAACTGGTCGAACATTCGATTGATCTTATGCTGCAGATCTTGCAGCCGCCAAGCCAGCGGAGTTCCGGGGGGCAATGATTTAATCTTGCCTATAGCAAGCAGCCTGCTTTCTAGAGTGGAAAAATACGCCCAACCGGAGCACGTGAGGCTCGGATCTACCGCTATAAGGGACTGGTAGTTCATAAGCGATCATATTATAGTTATTCGCGCGATTGGGCTATTGGGGAACCGTTCTCGGGGATAGAGCTACAGCAAGTGAAGTGCTTACATTCTGCAAACTGTCGCTGTTTCATAAATACCTCTTTAAACTCCGGCACTTGGACCGTTTTTTTACCTTCAAATCTGGACTTCCCGTTTTAATTATATATAAATGATGCCTGCCAGATTAACGATAAGGGATGGCGCTATAAAGTAAGCTCTATGGATCAGGACTTAATAGCAGATTTGTTCCGGCAAATGCTGCGAATTAGACGCTTCGAAGAAGAGGCGGCCCGCTTGTATACAGAAAGGAAGATAGGTGGGTTTTTGCATCTCTACATTGGAGAAGAAGCCGTCGCTGTCGGTGCGCTTTCGGTTTTGGAAAGCAAAGATTGCGTCATCACCGCATATCGTTGCCACGGCCACTATCTGGCTCGTGGTGGAAGCGCACGCGCCGGTATGGCGGAGCTTCTCGGCAAGGCAACGGGGTGCGCCGGTGGCCGGGGAGGTTCGATGCACTTCTACGACGCGTCAATCAATTTTATGGGCGGCTGGGGCATAGTGGGAGGACAGCTGCCGGTCGGTGCCGGCCTGGCTTTCGCCCAGAAATACAACAACACCGGCGGGGTAACGCTGTGTTTCCTTGGAGACGGGGCAGTCAACATCGGTCCTTTTCACGAGGCTCTATCACTTGCCGCCCTATGGAAGCTTCCCATAGTGTTCATAATCGAAAACAATTACTTTGCGATGGGAACTCCCCTTTCTAAGACTGCTCCTACCGAGGACCTCGCAATCCGGGCTCTTGGCTACCCGATGGCGAGAGACACGATTGATGGGCACGATGTCTTTGCCGTGCGCGCAGCGGTCCACACTGCAGTAAGACGCGCACGTGAGCAAAAGCTTCCTACCTTAATAGAGGCAAAGACATACCGTTACCGCGGGCACTCCATGGCCGACCCGGCCAAGTATCGAACCAAAGAGGACCTGGAACACTGGACTCAACGCGACCCTATTAAGACATTGGGCGATAAATTGAATGCGCTTAACCTTTCGCAAGTGCGCGAAAGAATCACTAACGAGGTAGAGGAAGAGATTATGGATGCGGTGAAATTCGCCGAGGATTCGCCCTTCCCTGACCCCTCTACTGCCTTGGATTACGTATATGTCTGAATCATCTCAAGCTGAAACTGCCGTGACCAGGGAAATTCCGATCCGTGACGCCTTGCGTGAAGCAATGGTCGAAGAGATAGAGCGCGATGAGAGCGTCTTCCTTGTCGGTGAGGAGGTCGGCGGATATAACGGCGCCTATAAGTGTTCACGCGGCATGCTTGATCAATTCGGGGCTAGGCGCGTAATCGATGCACCGATAGCTGAATGCGGATTTGCCGGTGTTGGCATCGGTGCGGCGATGATGGGCCTTCGTCCGATTGTCGAGTTCATGACCTTTAATTTCTCTTTGATCGCCATAGATCAGATCTTGAATACCGCCGCCAAAGCAAGGCTTATGTCCGGTGGGCAGCTCAAATGCCCCATAGTCTTTCGAGGGGCAGGCGGCGCGGCATTTCAGCTCGGGGCGCAGCACGCTAATTCCTTCGAAGGATTCTACGCTTACACTCCGGGTCTAATTGTTGTGGCTCCGGCCACACCGCACGATATGAAAGGACTGCTCAAGAGCAGCATACGCAACGATAACCCGGTTGTGTTCTTTGAGTCGGAACTTACCTACGGCCTCAAGGGACCGGTTCCGGAAGAAGAGTATCTCATCCCTATCGGGTCTGCGGAGATAAAAAGAGAAGGTTCAGATATTACACTGGTCACTTGGTCAAAAAATTTATTTCTAACCCTTGAAGTGGCAGAAGCGCTATCCAAAGAGGGCGTGTCTGCGGAGGTGGTTGACCTTAGAACACTACGCCCCTTGGACACCGAAACACTACTAACCTCTGTTGCAAAGACCCATCGTGCTCTAATAATTCAGGAGCAGCATCTTGTTTCGAGCTATGGAGCTTACTTGAGCCATGTAATAACCAGCCAGATCTTCGACGAACTGGATGCCCCTGTGGGGTTGATATCGTCGCTCGAAGCCCCGATGCCATATTCAAAGACGCTCGAGCAGGTAATCCTGCCTTCAAAAGAGCGCTGCCTTGAAGAGGCCCGCAAGGTGCTGGAAGGATGCCTGTAATTCCGTTTGGAGATCACGTTCCTGTACTAGGCAAAGACGTCTTCCTTGCTCCCGACGCATGGGTGACCGGTAAAGTGCAGCTTGGCGACCAGGTTTCTCTCTTTTTCGGCGCCGTGATGAGGGGCGACATTCAACGAATAATTGTCGGTGCACGCAGCAATTTCCAGGAACATTGTCTAGTACACACATCACGCGGGCTAAATGACTGCATAATCGGCGAGGATGTTACCGTAGGGCATGGAGCGATTCTCCACGGATGCACAGTGCAGGACCGCTGCATTATAGGAATGAACTCTACCATACTAGACGACGCCGTTATTGAAAGTGATTGCATTATCGGAGCGAATTCACTTGTCACAATGAGGACAAGAATTCCATCGGGATCATTGGCCTTAGGCTCACCGGCAAAGGTGGTAAGGCATCTCACCGACAAGGAGCTTAAAGAGATCAAAGATTCCGCGGCCAGTTACCTCAAGGTGGCGAACACCTATCGCGATTATTTTAAGCGCTCACCGGCACCGGTATAGCACTAGCCTCTTTTCTCAATAGGAATATAGTCGCGCTGCATTTCGCCGGTATATATCTGCCGCGGCCGGCCGATCTTGTTTTTGGGATCATGGGTATACTCACGCGCGTGCGCTAACCAACCGGGTAATCTTCCAAGCGCAAACATAACCGTAAAGGCCGGAACTGGAATACCCATCGCCTTGTAGATTATACCGCTATAAAAATCGACATTAGGATAAAGTTTTTTATCTACAAAGTAGGCGTCTTGAAGGGCCGCCTCTTCAAGCTCTTTAGCAAGATCCAATAGTGGATCGTGGCGCTTCAACTTGTTCAGCAGCTTATCACACGCTCCTTTAATGATTTTAGCGCGAGGATCAAAGTTCTTGTATACGCGATGCCCGAATCCCATCAGCCTGAACTTGCTGTTTTTGTCCTTGGCGAGCTCAATGTACTTCTTTACATTACCCCCTTCGGCTCGCATGTGCTCCAGCATCTCGATGACTTCCTGATTGGCTCCGCCGTGACGGGGGCCCCATAACGCGCATATCCCGGCCGCTATGCAAGCGAAAAGATTTCCCATGCTGCTTCTTACCAGCCGGACTGTAGATGTGGAGCAGTTCTGCTCATGGTCTGCATGAAGAATCAACAGAAGGTTCAAGGCATCGATGTGATCCGGATCGACATGATACTCCTCGCTCGGCACTGAAAACATCATATGCAGGAAGTTTTCACAGTATTCCCGTGAATTATCGGGGTAAACGAAGGGCTGCCCGATAGATTTCTTGTAAGAATAGGCGGCGATAGTAGGAAGCTTTGCCAGTAGGCGCACTGTATTAAGTTCCATCAGCTCATTTTCTGGCCTGTTCTCATTCTGATAGAAGGTTGAGAGGGAGCAAACGACCGACGAAAGAATCGCCATCGGGTGCGCATCCCTTGGAAAGCCGCTAAAGAAAGCCTTTATATCCTCATGCAGCATGGTATGGCGCCGGATTCGATTGGTGAATTCAGCAAGCTCCGTAATTGTGGGAAGGTGGCCGTAGATCAGCAGAAAAGCGGTCTCTAAAAATGTAGATTTTCCTGCTAAGACCTCGATAGGAATACCACGATAGCGCAGAATCCCTTTTTCGCCGTCGATGAAAGTAATATCACTTGCACAGCTTCCTGTGTTAACGAAACCGGGGTCCAGGGTAATGTATCCAGATTCCGCCCGCAGGTTAGACACGTCGATTGCCTTCTCGCCTTCCGTTCCTACGAATACGGGCACTTCGACCGTTTTATGCGGGAATCGAATTTCAACCCTTTCACTCATGATGTGCTCCTAACTTTTCGGTCAAAACAGCTCAATGCGGACGTAAAGCTGCCTCTAATAAGAGAGCTAAACCGCTGCTGGAGATACAAAAAAAGCGATCAACTGCTTCAGAATAATCATTCTATCCCCAATTCCGGTTTAGCACGAACGGAAAATGAGCACCATCGGAGAAGGGTCAGGAATCGGGAGTTGCTGAGCAAACTTTGTTTTAGTACCCTGATGTGACTTTTCTTGTGAACTTGATATAGGTTGATGGACAAGCATGAATAGTAAAGCAAAAAAGAGTGATCAAGATTTTGAAATGGAAACAGAACCATCGGAAAAGCCCGCAGTTGCTCGTTCACAGATGCAGGAGCCTAGAAGGATTAGAAAGATAAATCCGCTCGGCTACCGGGTGGTTGTAAAGCTGATTAAGGAACCGAATATGACGGATGCCGGCTTATATTTGCCGGAGGGAGCCAAGGAGAACATGCAGGAAAGCCTATTGGCTCATGTAGTAGAGGTTGCAAGCGCACTCGATGAAGACACTGACGAAGAAGCCAATGTTAGCGGCGTCCCTATGGGGGCGACCGTACTGATACCAAAAACGTCCGGCGTTAGAATCCCTTGGGACGAGGAGCTTCGAATAATCGAAACCAAACATATCCTCGCTGTGGTAGAGGAAGTGGATGTGATCTAGCTCGTAGAAAACTCGGGTCTAACCGGCAATTTTCGAATATTCCCGGCGGCAGCTTACTTGACAGTCCTATTCAACGCCTATTTTGCTTAGGTAGCGCTCGGACGCTTGTCGGAGTAGAGCGCTGCAGTTAATCATAGAGCTGAAAACACTAGAGTTTTTTTTGGTGACATTGAGAGTCGTGCGACCGTTTCAAAGTGGCCTGGAGTTTGCAGACTTTTATTGGTGTAAGGAGTCCCGATGGGTATTTCGTTACGGACTCACTCTTCCGACATCAATATTATATGGAGCTGTCTCCTTTTCCGGAACTGTATTCAGGCAATGTCCTATTTGGGCGCTACCGAGTAGTAAAGTGCCTAGGTATCGGCAGTATCGGTTCCGTTTTTAGCTGCCAGTTAGTAAACAATCCTTCGCAGCACATTGCGATCAAGGTGCTTTCTCCTAAAGCTGCAAGCGATCCGAAGATAATCACCGCATTTAGAAATGAGATCCACGCCTCTTACCGCGTTAGCTGCACGAATGTCGTTCGGTGCCATGAATTTTTTCGGGATGAAGAACTGCTTGCCATTTCGATGGAGTACGTCGACGGACCTAGTCTTGCAACATTGCTGCAGGGCAATCAACCGTTAGAGATAAAACTTGCCGAAGACTACTTCCGCCAGCTAACGAACGGTTTGGCCGCCATACACAGCGCAGGAATTATCCACCATGACCTTAAGCCGCAAAATATTCTAGTGAACACCGACGGAGTGCTCAAGATAACGGATTTTACCGCCTCACATATTGGTATACAGCGCCAATACACTTCGAGTAACTCGGTGTTCGGTACAATCCAATTTCTAAGCCCTGAAACGATTATGCACGGCTGGGTAGATCGGCGCAGCGATATTTATGCTCTAGGAGTTATTGCGTACCTAATGACGACCGGATTACTGCCTTTTTCAGGGGAAGATGTAGTGAGCCAAGTTCACAATAAAATTTATGCCAAGGTCCCTCCCCCTCATACGATCAATCCCGGATGCCCGTTCCTGTTAAGCAAAATTATCATGAAGTGCATCGCCAAGGAGCCCGACAGACGTTTTCAATCGGCTGAAGAGATTCTGTACCTCTTAGACAACGTGGATATGAACTATCGCCCCGGGCTGCTAGACCGTCTGCTTGGCAATTCGGGGATACAGGGACTCTAATTCAATATTCATGTCCGAGAAGATGTGCTGTTTTTTCGTGAGGGTCCTTCTCGCCTAATGAAATTCCCGAATCTTGCGCTGCCGATCTTCATGTCGCTCCTTTTCCAAGTAGCGCGCCTCCAGACAGCAGGCTATGTATGTAAATACGAACATTAGAAATGCAACCCAGCCCGAAACTTTCAGTATAATCTTTGCCCTTGCAAAAGAAGTTTCCGGCGTAAGAAATGCGAATATCCAGAGCACCACAGCGACTACGAAGAAAACTACGCATAGGGCGCGCACTGTTTTCCACCCCTCACCTAACTCCTCTGTGAAAGGCTTTAGGAGAAGATGGAAGGCTTCTAAAAAGGAAGGGTCAATCATAAACAACCTTTAAACCGTGCAGCAATTATATCACTACGCCAACGAGTGCGCTATAAGGCATATCGATGTGGCATCTCGCCCCTCAGCCGCCGTATCCCTCTAGCTGCTGACGGAGCGGCTTTAGAGCTCCGCAAACGGCATATACATCATCAAAGTCGGCACTTAGATGTTCAAAGGTGACCCTCTTCCCCGTAAGAAGGACGCTAGGAAGGTATAGCCGAGTAAAGATCGAAAGGCCGCTAAAAAAATAGCCATCTACCAGCCGGCTATGCAGGACACGGGGCTGGCCACGTTTCCACTGCACAATGTTGATAAAGTTGTGCGAGTTAACATTTGTCCGCATTAGCAGCACCGCCTGGTTGTGGAACTTCTCCGAGGGAAACTTAAATAGAGTCTGCTGTGACGATGGCGCTGCCCCAATCTGCATACTAATTATCACGGTGCTGGTTTGAGTTCCGTAATGGGGAGCGCTCAGAGTTGCGGTAATCTCATAGCTCCGTCTTCCTGCGCAAGCATCTGCAGATAAGAATGCGGCGGCGGCTAGAATACCATCTGCTGGCACCTCAAGTTCGCTGCCGATCTCACCTGTGTGGGCTAAGAGAGGCACATGCCAGGCTCTAGGATTGCTCCTTTTGGAACGGGTCGCGCCACGGCTGCCATTTGGAATCATTCGCGCTGCGACGGCGACCTTAGTACCTTGCGGCCCTGATACGATGAGCCCGAAAGGACGTGTGTCTCTGCTCACTACGCGGCCCTTGGCCTGTACTCGGCTACCACTGGTCAAAATGACCTCGCTCGCTTTCCCATTAAGGCCCACGTAAAAGGATTCGTCGGCGGGTCCGGATATGTCCCGAGGCCATGCTTCGACCCTTGCGGCAATGCTGAGATAGGCAGCAGCGGTAAAGAATACCGCGCCGGAGAGTCTTGATGCGATTGATATAGTCACAACCTGTTATCGGCAATTCACCGGCAAAGTTTCCTCCTGATGTGCGCAGGCGATAAGATGCCGGCAGGCGACTCTCAGGGCTCATAGAGGCAACGTACCGGGGGTCGGCTTCCAGCCGGACTTAAGTAGAGGCTTCAGCGGGATAACTAATTGGGATACATTAACCGAATGCAGATCCTGCCACAGTTGCTACTGAACGCACTAATTTCCGGGAGCGTATACGCCCTTACCAGCGCCGGACTGGCCGTTACCTATGGGCTTTTAAGAATACTGAATTTTGCTCACGGCCACATTCTGATGCTAGGAGCTTATTTTTTTTATTACGCATTCGTGCAACTCAATCTAAGCCTAATTCCGGCTGCCGCACTTACAGCTGCTGCTGCTATTGTTTTAGCTGTAGTGTCCATGTCGATCTTCATACTGCCCTTTAGCCGTTACAGCTACATACTTCCGTTCATCACTACCTTATCTTTGGCCACCATTCTGGAATCGGTGGTATCACTTCTATTTGGAGTTAACGTAAAGTCTTTGCAGACAGAGCACGCTTTGCTGAGCTATGAATTTGCCGGCATATTTATCACGCCCGTGCAGATAATAATCATTACAAGCTCG
>JAGFJO010000027.1 GCA_024102635.1 Deltaproteobacteria bacterium | reverse complement strand
AGTTTTCCGGCCACCTCGCTCATCGGCTCTAATAAAGGGAGCTTGCCGTCTACAGTTTGTACCAGCTCATAAGCTAAAGCTGTAACTTTCCCATCAAGCAAAGCTTTTGTCACATCCGGCATGCTGGCGAGGTGCAGATAGTCAAACAAAATCAGGCCGGCACGAAAATACTGGTATTCTTCAGGATGAGGTTCTTTGACCTTTACGACCATGTCGGATCTGGTCCACACATCCTTAAGTGCCGGAACTACTTCACACCCGGCTTCTTTATAATCGGCGTCAGTAAAGAATGACCCCTCTCCGGCACCTTGCTCGATAAGGATTTTGTGGCCATGTTTGATAACTTCGTTGGCGCCGTCGGGAGTGATGGCTACACGCTTCTCTAGAGTCTTCCGCTCTTTAGGAACACCGATAATCATTCTCTAGCCTCGCCTATGCAATTTACTTCTAAAGCCCAGGCTACTATATATATGGTGACTCTTACCTAGTAAAGTCCGCGGTTGACCGCCGGCGGTAATAAGCCGATAGCCGTTCCTTTTAATTTATGGAGACGGTTCGGCTTTTTCGCCTGGAAGCTCCCGTGCGTGAATCTTATTGATTTGATGGGCTCATCGGTGACTGTAAAAGTTCTGAACGGCAAAAAGCTTTCGCAAATCGTTCAAAATCAACTTAAGGAGCAAATAGCATTCAGTAGTGGCAAGGCAGGGCGCCCCCCGGGGCTCGGGGTCATCTTGGTGGGCGATAACGAGGCTTCCAAGGCGTATGTAGCGAGCAAAGAGAAAAGCGCGGCAAAGATAGGAATGCGCACCTTCGATTACAAGTTGCCGTCCGATGCTTCCTTTTCGGATGTAGCCGGGGTGATTCAGGAGTTTAATAACAACTCCGGTGTTGACGGCATTCTACTGCAGCTTCCATTGCCCCCGCATCTTGATGCGGCGGCGCTACTCGAGCTGATCAATCCATTGAAGGATGCCGACGGGCTTCATCCTTACAATCAAGGGCTATTGATGAAGGGGCAGGCGCTCCTTAAGCCCTGCACGCCGCTAGGATGTATGCTTCTTCTTGATTTGGCCTATTCGGAAGCTTCCCTCGAAACGCAAGATTTCGACCTCTCCGCTGTTAAGAGAAGTGATTTATCCGGTAAACACGCGATTGTGATCGGCCGTTCGATTCTAGTAGGCAAGCCGATTGCAATGATGTTGCTTGAAAGAAACGCCACCGTCACAATGGCGCACTCTAAATCACCTGATATTAAGGCGCTCACTCGCCAGGCGGATATCGTGGTCGCAGCCGTTGGACGGCCGGGGTTGGTGCGTAAAGATTGGATCAAAAACGGAGCGGTTGTTATAGATGTAGGAATCAATCGGCTGCCCAGCGGCAAGATCGGCGGTGATGTGGCTTACGATGAGGTAATTTCTGAGTGTTCCGCGATCACTCCGGTTCCGGGAGGAGTCGGTCCGATGACCATCGCCATGCTTCTATCCAACACGTATCAATCTTTCAATTCAAAGATAGGGATTTAAAATGAGCGAAAGGCTGACCCCACTCTATGAGCTGCATAAAGAATTAGGAGGGAAATTAGTCCCTTTTGCAGGGTGGCAGCTTCCGGTGCGCTATCAATCTGCAAAAGAGGAACATGAAGCCGTTAGAAGCGCAGCTGGTCTTTTTGATGTAAGCCACATGGGTGAGATATGGGTAACCGGCGCGGAAGCAGAGAAGGCGCTTAATTTCCTTACATGTAATGATGTTACCAAGCTGTCTGACGGCAAAGCGCTTTACTCCGCGATCCTAAACGAGCGCGGCGGTGTAGTTGATGACATCATAATTTACCGATTTTCGCTCGACCGGTTTTTGATCTGTGTGAATGCGTCGAATAGTGAGAAGGACTACGAATGGCTTCAAAGTAAGAATCGCTTCGAGGCGGAATTCGTGAATGAAAGTGATAGATGGGGACAGATCGCGCTTCAGGGTCCCAAGTCGGCTTCTATCGTTGCTTCGCTGCCGGGAGGTGAGGTGATAGCAGCGCTTAAACGCTTTAGATTTTTCGAGGCTGAGCTTGGAGGAATAAAGATAATAGCAGCACGCACCGGATACACTGGCGAAGATGGTTTCGAGTTTTTCACCGCGTGGGGCGAGACAGCAGACCTTTGGAGTGCCCTGCTTAATGCCGGTAAGGACTTTGGCTTGGTGCCATGCGGCCTTGCCGCGCGCGACTCTCTGCGCCTTGAAGCATGCTATCCGCTTCATGGTCACGAGCTGTCGGAGGACTATACGGCTTTCGAGTCGGGGCTCGCGTGGATAGTAAAACTTGATAAAGGTGATTTTATCGGTAGAAGCGCGCTGCTGGCTGAAAATGAGCGCGGCTCAATAAGGAAGCTGACTCCGTTTTTCGTTGAGGATGCCGGGATAGTACGAGAGGGCGCCGCAGTTTTCAGTACAGCTGGAGATCCGATCGGCGTTGTAACGAGCGGGACGCATACTCCAACCGTCAACCGGGCCTTAGGACTTGCAATGGTAAAGAGTGAGTATAGCAAGGAGGGCGCAGTTTTTGAGGCTGAGGTGCGCGGCAAACGCCTTCAGTGCAAGGCTGCATCAAGCCCTTTTTATGACGCCACTAAGAGTAAATGATTTTGGATAGGAGGCAAAAATGACATGTCCAGATGACCTAAAATACACAAGCGACCACGAATGGGTGCGAATAGAAGGAGCAAATGCGACAGTAGGTATCACGCACTTCGCGCAAGCGGAGCTGGGAGACCTGGTATTTGTAGAGCTTCCTGCAATAGGACGCGCGGTTTCAAAGAAAGAAACTTTCTGTGTGGTTGAATCGACTAAGGCCGCTTCCGATGTCTATGCCCCGCTTGGAGGCAAGGTGGCAGAAGTCAATCAAGATCTCAACTCTAATCCCGAGCTTATTAATCAAGACCCCTATAACGGCGGCTGGATTGCAAAGCTTGAAGGTATTGATGAGGCCGAGGCCGCTGAGCTTTTAAGTGCTGCGCAGTATCGGGAAATTATCGGTGAATAACATTTAGATTGCGTGAGATGTATGAAGGCAAGTGATCAAGCTAAGGGAGAATTTGAAGCAAGGCATATAGGGCCCGGCGAAAGCGATATTGGGGCGATGCTTAAGTTGCTGGATGCCCCCGACCTTGAGCAATTTCTTCGCCGAGTAATCCCCGCTAACATCAGGTCAACCAGCACGCTTAAGGCCGGGCCTTTCGAGCAGCCGCTAAGCGAAAGGGCCGCGCTTGAAAAACTGAGATCGCTGGCAGCAGAGAATAAAGTGTTCCGATCTCTTTTAGGAATGGGTTATCACGGTACCATTACACCGCCCGTGATACAGCGCAATATTCTGGAGAATCCGGGGTGGTATACTCAGTACACTCCCTATC
>JAGFJO010000019.1 GCA_024102635.1 Deltaproteobacteria bacterium | reverse complement strand
TCAGGACATTCAGCGGGCAACTATGACCGTCTCGGTCACGGACGTGACCGGCAACAAAAATGAAATAGTTCGAAGTTTTGCTGTGTCAGAGGACGGGGAGGATGGAGGTCCACTTGATCGTTGCCCGAACGATCCTGACAAATTGGAGCCCGGAACTTGCGGCTGTGGAATTGCAGAAACCGATACTGATTCGGACGGTACACCGGACTGCTTGGATCGCTGTCCGCAAAACCCCTTATTAGTAGAACCGCAAATTGATGAATCAGCGCTGAGAAAGGCTGAGAAAGCGCTCCTTAAAGCAAAAAAGAAGCTGAAGAAGCTTAAGAAGTCGCACGCTCCTAAGAATAGGCTGAAGAAGGCCCGCAAGAAGATCAAGCGACTCAAGGGAGCGATGCCGCCACTATCAGTGGGAAGATGCTGAGCGTCTCTCCTGAGATCTGGCCGAATGCCCGTTGAAGGGATTTGCCCAAACATTGATTCAGGACTGGAAGGCCTCTCTTGGCTCGATCTGAGTCCAACTTTCGGATGAAAGCGAAACCGAATACATGCGCTTTCATTCGTGAACAGCATTTTTGGCAACTGCGTGAACCGCCCTTTTTTGACGTTCCGGCTAGATTTCAGATGTCACGGCACTAACATGCGTTTATGACTGCACTATTTGACGCGGAACCTAAAGTCGCGGGTTTCACATCTAATCGATTATGTCCTCTCAGAACAATCCAGGCGGATTCAAAAGATACAACAAGGTTCTCGGAACCAAGGTAGAGCGTATTCTACGGGTGCGTAATAGACCGAAGAATCTCCGCAAGCAGGTCGAGGTTATGGCCCTGCCGGATGAGGAGTTTCCTACCCCGCCCGCTGCAAAGACTCCACCACCTCCCCTTACTAAGAGAGTCGATATCGTTAGAACCACCAGGCGCATGACTTCGGCTCGCCGGATAATATCAAAGCAAACCGGGATCCTGATCTCGCACTATGATGATCGCGTTGAAATCGCCCTTCCAAATCCGAGCTCGAGCGCTCATTGCACCGAGCTGGCGCATTCGCTGGAGAAGGAGTGCATCGGCCGCAGCACTGCGCAGCACTGGAGCATTGACCTTCGTGCAATGAAGCTTATACCTGGAGCAATTTTGGAGGCGCTAAGCACTGTAAGCACCTCTCTGAGGCAGAACAATAAAACTCTTTCTTTGATTGTCGACGAGGAGAAACAGTTGTATGGTTCGGCATTGGGCAAGATTGGCCCCGCTGCTGCGCAAGATGCCAAGTTTGCAGAGCGCGACTTACTAATAATGTAAAAAATTCCGTGACTGATCTCGATTCTCACCTGCAGAATGTTTTCGAACGGGTGCGCTCCTCGGAGCGTTACAGCATGCTAAAGTCAGTGCTGCTGGCTGCGGCATTGCCCTCAGGGGCCCCTCCTGATGTTGCATCGCTTACCATAGAAGCGGCAGTGTCGATGCCGCCACGGCAGTTCATAGAGCTGTGCGGGAGCGATGAGGGAGTGGTAAAAGCGGCGGCGAGTGTACTCAGCAATTTCTTCCCTGCCGTAAAGGATAAAGGCGCTCCGCGCAAGAAAACCCGCAAGGCAAAAGTAATTGGGCTGGGCAGAAGCCCGGCTGAACAGCTGCCCGGTGTGGAGAGCATAGAAGCCACGCAGCGGCTCCTTGGCATCGTTGATGAGCTTAAGCGGCTCCCTAATATTAATGAAGCAGCGAATGTCTCAATCGAACAGTACTGGGATCCCGCTTGGCCGCAGTCCCCATTTGAGCAGTCTCTTAAGATCAAGCAAATTTTGTCGCTCGATGTATACTCATTCGTTAGAAAGCGGTCGATGAGTGCACAGAAGACCGCAGCTTTTATCTCTGCCATGGAACGGGTGCTTAGTACCCTCAAGGGAGGCCGCACGGTGCAGCCTTTCGCTGGAGAAAGCGCCGGCTTTAGAAACACGGCCTCCATCCCTGCACTGTGGAACCGCGAGGGAATCAGCACGCTGCCTTTGCACTGCATCTCGTTTCTTAACATGTATGAGAGCGAGGCATCTAAGACGGGCGGAGATGACAGCGCATTTGCCAAGATTATGAAAGCTGTGCCGGCCCACCTTAGTGCGCGCGAGTTCTTGGCGCTTTGGTTTTTGCAAGAACACTCAAGCACCGTGGTGTCCGAACTTCTGGGGCAAAAGCCCAAGGACCTGGCTGCGATGGAGAGATCTGCAGAAAAAAAGATGATCGTAGCCGTAGAGGCTAGCGCTACCTCCGAGCTGGCGGCGATGCGGGGTCTACTGACAGGCGCTGGACAAAGTATACAACTGCTATGTGAGCTGTTTGGATGCGGCGGCATTGACCCGATCTTTCAATCAAGGCTGGCAAGGCTGGTGATTCATACCACCGGGGCTCGTCCCGTCGAGTGCTTCGGCGTTACTATTGACGACTACTGGAGCGCCAACGGCCGTTACGCCGCGCTGACTTTCGAAATGTTGTGGGATTCTTTGCCTAAACCCGATCTCACTATAAGGAACAGTTTGAAAGTTATGTTCCCCGGCTTCCCGATGAAGAAGTTAATAGAGATTTTCGAGCTGCAAGGCGAGCTTAAAGGAGAGCCTCGGGCGTGGCGCAGACGGAGGTCTAAGCGCCGATAGCATCAAGATTGATCGCCTGAATCGGCGCTTGATATTATCTCACTTATCTTCGTAAGCCACTCGGTCGGCTTTGTGTTTTTACTAAGCCAGCCGTCGGCTCGGCTTTCGATACTCATCTTCTCAAGTTCCCGCACATCAACATTGGAAAAAAGAATTATCTTAAGCTCAGGAAGACTTTTCTTTAGCAGCTGACATACCTTGGTGCCGCGCATGTCCGGCATCTCTACGTCGCTGATCAGAAGTTTCACGTCGTACTTAAAAAGATAGTCATGTATCGCTGAACAGTTGCTGGCAGTGAAGGTCTCGTAACCCTGCTGATCGAGAAGGTGCTTGAGAATGTTTAGAATCATTTCGTTATCATCAAGGCACAGTATACGGGTCTTCTCGGATCCGGGCTGAATCGCCTGCTGAGGCGTTCCGGCGCTGGTGTTGGGGGAAGCAGCTTCAGCCGGAGCTTCGCTGGATTTGTTGAACCGTGATGCCATGTCTAGAACTGCTTGGCGAAATTCAGCTGCAGTTTGAAAGCGATCTTCCTTGGATTTCTCGAGCGCTTTAAATACGAGCTGCTCTACATACTCCGGGAGGTTTAGCTCTTGTGCAAATGGTTCAGCGGTATGGGTTAGGTGCATTACAAGAGTCTGCAAAACCGTTTTGCCCTTAAAGGGGACTCTGCCTGTAAGCAGTTCATATAGGACTACACCTGCCGCATATAAATCCACCCGCTGGTCAAGGTCAGCTTCTCCGGATGCTTGTTCGGGTGACATGTAGTATGGAGTGCCGATGGAAGCGCCCTCCAGGGTTACGCTGGACGATGGTTCCACTGACTCACGAAGCTTAGCGATGCCGAAATCAAGAATTCTCAGCATTGCACGCCCACCGGGGCCTTTTTCCAGCATCATGTTGTCAGGCTTGATGTCCCGATGAATTATTCCGTGTTCATGGGCCGCCTGAAGGGTTGCCAGCAGTTGAAGAATGATATCGGTAGCAGCACCGAACTCGAATTTTCCTTGGCGCTGAATGATATGCTTAAGGACCTCTCCTTCACAGTAGTCCATCGCCATGTAGTAGAGGCCCTGGTCGGTGCGCCCGAAATCTCTAAGCTGAATGGATCCCTCGTGCGTAAACCGCAGTAGAACCTCGGCCTCTCTTTTGAAACGCTCGATAAAGCGTTTGTGGTCGGAGAGTGATTGATCAAGAATCTTAAGCGCGTAGCGCACCCCTAAATCGCAGTGCTGTACCAAGAAAACTTTTCCGCTGCTGCCCTCACCGAGCTGCTTGATGATGTCGTATTTGCCTGCGATACGGTCCATTACTAATGCGAAATAGTGATTAAGGCAGTTGTATGCTTATTTAATTTCCTCGATGCCGCTTTATTCTCTCTCTCTCTCTCTGCGGCCCGGTCGCGCTTCCCCTGCACTATTAAGTGCTTCTCAATACTTACTTCGGCAGTGCCGCAGCGTAATATGAGGGCTTGTTCGATGCTAAAAGCTGTCAGCCTAATGTGCTTATTTTACTGGCTCTTTTCCGGCTGAGAGGCATTTAACCAAGTTTCAACTCGATCAAGTGCCGCATCGATATTGGCAAAGATATTCTCCTGCCCTACCTGCTGCCAAAGTCCGATCCGTTTCATGTACCGCTCAACGCTGGGCTGAACTCCTGAAAGAAGCATGTGTATACCTTGCCTATGGCATTTAGAATGAAGCTCCCGCAGCATATGTAAGCCCGATGCGTCGACTACCGGCACCTTTCGCATGCGTAGTATCAGGTAGCGCGGGCGCTTTTCTATTCTATCAAGCACGTCCTTAAATCGGTCAGCCACTCCGAAAAAGAACGGACCACTCATCTGGAAAACCTCCACCCCTGCGGGAACAGTGCGCTTAAGAAGCGCCCCCTGCTGACTGAGCTGCGTGAAGTCGGAGGCTTCATCCTGGAAAACCGCCGTAACGCTGGCGGCTTCGGTAACTTCGCTCATACGCTTCATGAACGCGAGGGCGGCTAAAACGACTCCCGTCTCGACAGCGACTGTTAGATCAACAAGGACGGTCAGCGCAAAGGTTACAAGCAGAATGAGAACGTCACTCCGCGGCGCGCGAAGTAAATAAACGAAATGGTGCAGCTCACTCATGTTGTATGCAATCACGAAAAGAATCGCCGCTAGGCAGGTAAGCGGGATGTACCCGGCGAAGGGAGCGAAAGCCATCATCAGAACAAGCAGAATAACGGCATGCAGTATACCGGCGATCGGGGTGCGTGCTCCCGACTTTACGTTCGTGGCGGTGCGGGCGATGGCTCCTGTGGCAGGTATTCCCCCAAAAAACATAACAGCTATGTTGGCGGTGCCTTGCGAAACTAGTTCACAATTAGAGTTGTGCCGGTCGCCGGTCATTCCGTCAGCCACTACGGCAGAAAGCAGCGATTCGATGCCAGCAAGTAGCGCAACGGTAAATGCTTCAGGCACCAACTCACGTGCCTGGGCAAAGCTAAAGGCCGGCAGTTCAGGCGGAGGGAGGCTGCGCGGGATCTCCCCAAACTTACTGCCGATGGTTTCCAGGTCCAGCCCAAAGAACCGCGCTGTAACAGTTCCAAGCACAATGGCTATTATTGCCCCTGGAGCACGCGGGTAGAACTTTCTCATAATAAGAAAAGTGCCAAGCGTGATGGAGCCGCAAAGAAGAGCCGAAAGATTTATTGTATGCGAGGCTGCAAAATATGCAGACCACTTCGGAATAAATTCCGAGGGAAGTTTTTGGATGTTAAATCCAAAAAAGTCCTTTATCTGCCCTGTAAATATTATTAGAGCAATTCCCGCGGTAAAGCCGGTTGTCACGGGGTACGGAATGAATTTGATCATGCGGCCGAAGCGAGCAAGCCCGAGAAGAATCAAGATAAAACCGGCCATAATGGTTGCGGTCACCAATCCTTCATAACCATAGCGCTCGACAATGCCGTAGATTATTACCACGAACGCCCCGGTGGGACCGCCGATCTGCACGCGGCTTCCGCCCAGGGCAGAGATGAGCACTCCGGCCACGATAGCGGTTGCTAAACCCCGTTCCGGACCCACACCCGAAGCGATTGCGAAGGCCATTGCCAGCGGCAACGCAACGATGGCAACGGTAAGCCCGGCGAAAAAGTCACGCCAAAAATCGCTTTTTGAGTATCCTTTACGCAGCTCCCAAACCAACCGGGGAGTATACTCCTGGCAGAACGACTTCCAATTCGAAGAAACCTCTGATTTTCCAGTAGAATTCATGCAACGACCTTACTTGCGACATTAGGGGAAGGTGAAATACGTTCAAGGAAACAGGGACGTGCAAAGAGCAGTATCGCCCGAGCTTCAATCATCATTAGGATAGACATTTGCAGGCCTAGCCATCAAGGGCAGCTAAGAAGAATTAGGACCAAAAGGAATTGGAATCCTCGTCTTTAAAGTACGCAGCCGTACAATGCATTGAAAGGAAACATTTTACAGATTCGAAGGGCGAAATTGAGAGGCAGCGCGCACCTTGACCGTTGACTTGGCATCTCAAGATAGGGGCTTGCCGCTTGGCGGCAACTCGCGTAGTTAAGTTGTTAAGGGGTTATGATCAGTGGGTTTTGTCTATTGATCAGAAGCCGCGCACGTGGCGAGGAAAGCAAAACTCCTGCGAGGTTTTTTTGACCTAGCTTTTCTCCCCGTTTTTTATTCCTCC
>JAGFJO010000005.1 GCA_024102635.1 Deltaproteobacteria bacterium | reverse complement strand
CGCACCCCGAAGTCACGTTCAAGCTCATCAAGACTTCCGTAGGCATCGACACGCGGATATCTTGGGTCATCACTCTTCCAAACTGGAATAGGGGCTCCCCAGAACCTGCTCCTGCTTATCGACCAATCCCGCGCGTTTTCCAGCCACCTTCCAAACTGCCCGTCGCGAACATGGGCGGGTATCCAGTTTATCTGCTTGTTAAGCTCTACCATGCGGTCTTTGAATTTGGTTACGCTTACATACCAAGAGCTGACCGCCTTATAGATGATCGGAGTATCAGTACGCCAGCAGTGCGGATAGTTATGCTCATAGCTATCATGTCTTACAAGGACGCCCCGCGATTTAAGATCCTTGATGATCTCTTTGTTTGCGTCGAACACCTGAAGGCCCTGGTACTCCTTCACCTCACTTGTAAACTTTCCTTGGTCGTCCACCGGACAGATTGTCGGGATGCCGTGCGACTCGCACAGTTTCTGGTCATCCTCGCCAAAGCCAGGTGCCATGTGAACTATTCCGGTACCTTCCTCGGTATTTACAAAATCGCCTGCAAGCACTTGAAAGGCGTTTGGAGTATCTTTGAAATATGGGAAGAGGGGACGGTATCTCCTTCCGACCAGCTGGCTGCCCTTCATTGAGCCGATCTTTTTCGCTTCTTTAAGCTGCGGCTTATATTTTTCAACAGCCGCCTCGGCGATTACATAAGCCGAATCACCTTCTTGCAAAACAGCGTAGTCAATATCTTGACCGACGGCTGCGCCAAGGTTGGATGGTAGGGTCCACGGTGTTGTAGTCCAGATCATCAGTTTAAGAGGGGCAGGATCTTGCGGCTGTTTTTCAAGGGTAAATAGCACCGTAACAGCCGGGTCCTGCCTTGGACGGTAAGCGTTGTCGAGCCTAATTTCGAAATTAGAGAGCGGGGTTTCACACGCCCACGAATACGGCATCACTCGATGCCCCTCGTACACCAACCCTTTGTCCCATAGCTGCTTGAAGGCCCACATGACAGACTCCATGTAGGGCAGGTCCATGGTTTTGTAATCGTTCTTGAAATCGACCCATCTAGCCTGGCGCGTTACGTATGCTTCCCACTCATTGGTGTATCGAAGCACCGACTTGCGGCAGTACTCATTGAACTTTTCAATGCCGAACTCTTGAATCTGCTGCCGGCCGGAGATCTTCAGCTCCTTTTCGGCTTCCATCTCTGCCGGAAGGCCGTGGCAATCCCATCCGAAGCGCCTCTCCACACGCCGTCCCTGCATCGTGCGGTAGCGCGGAACGATGTCCTTTACAAAGCCTGTCAGCAGGTGGCCGTGGTGCGGGAGGCCGTTAGCAAACGGAGGTCCATCATAGAAAACAAATTCGTTGGAACCTTTCTTACCGGAAGATCTCCTCTCCACGCTTTTCTCAAAGGTCTTTGACTGATTCCATAAATCAAGGATCCGCGCTTCGAGTTCGGGGAAGTTCGGTTGAGGGTTAACATCGGGATATGGCTTTAATTCTTCTGACATAATCCGCCCATAATACATTTTTCCGGCGGCCAGAAAAAGGTGGCCCAAAATATAGGCTATACGGCTATGAAATGGGGTAAAGGGGTGAGTACCTCGTGTTCAGCGGCTACGACAACTGCCTAACTGAGTAACGCGGCGCCCACTGTAGAGGCTCGGAACAACTGGGCGGTATAGTAACATGTGTAAATGAAGTCACATAGCGCCGCTGGCATATTAGTTGCACTTCCACATCGCTGGCCCCTTGAGCATCAACCTCATTAATCGGTGTAACTATGCCGTCACTTTTCCAAGCCGCCCGTAGGCTCCGCTCTTTTCCGATCTTCATGGCAGCCTCAATTCCGCTGGTCTTTATTGCTCCGTCAGGCCTGAGGGCGCAGACCCCGTCTCAGAAACGTTGCCTACGCAAAGCAATCGCCTCCGACCCGTGTGTGAAACATCCGGCAAAGCGTTATTGCGATAGAGATCAAGATTGGTTGACTAACAAGGACGAAAAGGCCCTAGGAACGGATCCTCGCAACCCCGATACGGATGGAGACGGATTGCCGGACGGAGTGGAAGTGAAGTATCTGAGCAGCGATCCGCTTGTTGCTGATCAGCCCCCATCGGGAGGAATAGGTTCCCCGCAGCCCTCTCCGACGGCACCACCTAACGGGCAACCCCGTTGTACTCCTGAAGGCGACACGATCCAATTCGGAATTCCTCCCGGCTTAATAGGCAACATAATCAGAGGAGCGTCCAAGTTTCAATCGAATTGCTCCGGCTGCCATCCCGCTAATGGATCACCTCCCAAAGGACAAGGCAAGGATTATCCATCACTTAAAGCCGCTACTTCCAGCTCGCCGATGTTTCTTAATTTAGACCAGCAAACACTTGCCGACCTCGCGGCCTTCCTTAATCTTACCACTGAAGAGTGTTTAGGTGGACCCACGCCGACCCCACTTCCCACTCCTGTTAGAGACGGCGCTTGGCTTTATGCTAATTACTGTTTCGGGTGCCATGGCGGCCCTATGGAGAACATCACATTAAAGAAGCTGAATGAAGCGATACGCGAGAAGCGTGAAATGAGGCCCCTCGAAGATCAGCTATCCAATACAGATCGGACTCTAATAGTTGATTATATCAACGCAAACTGAGCTGCAAACGCGCCTTAGGGCAATTGTACTATTCTGAGGCGGTTCGCGCTGCACTGTAATACGGAAGCTACCGGAACTCACTGGAGTATCAATCGGATTTCCTATACCTTCTATTTATGTCCAAAACATCTAATCCCGATTCTGGTTCAGAGATAGTAATACGCGCAGCGGTTGCATCAGATGCCGCGGCTATCCTTGGCCTTATAAAGGAACTGGCCGAATACGAAAGGCTTTCACACGAGGTTACGGCCACGGTGGAGAACATTCGCGCTTCGTTATTCGGGGGCGACCCGGCGGCCGAGGTGTTGATTGCCGATTTAAATGGCAGCGCCGTTGGGTTTGCGCTCTACTTTCATAACTACTCCACCTTCCTTGGCAAACGTGGGATATACCTGGAAGATCTTTATGTTCAGCCAAGCTATCGAGGGAAGGGGATCGGGTTAAGACTTTTTAGAGAGGTAGCCCGCATAGCGGTCGAGCGAGACTGCGGACGAATGGAGTGGTCCGTTCTTGATTGGAATGAGCCCGCCCTTAATTTCTACCGCTCTTTGGGTGCGGTCCCGATGTCGGAGTGGACCGTGCAGCGGCTAACAGGGCAGGCTCTTGAAG
>JAGFJO010000147.1 GCA_024102635.1 Deltaproteobacteria bacterium | reverse complement strand
AACTCCGAGCCAAGGGCGGTAGCTAGAGCAGCGGTGGCGATCACAACTGACACTGCTCCTGCCACCACTCGTTTGGGAAAGATCAGCGCCTTTGAGAGAAGTTTTTGATAGCTCTCTATGAGACGGCTCAAAATGCGGCCTTCTTTCTCTGCAACTTTTCCCTTCACGAACAGAGCAACGGCGGCCGGAACGAAGGTAACCGAAAAAATCATCGCGCCAAGAAGGGCAAGGATCACCGTATAGGCCATTGGATGGAAGAGCTTTCCTTCAATGCCGCCAAGCGCGAGGATCGGAAGGTAAACAATCATGATAATAAGCTCGCCGAACATTGTAGCTTGCCGGACCTCCTTTGAGGCGTCGAAGACCACCCGAAAGCGCTCAGAACTGGTCAAAAGCCGGCCAAGTTTGCGCTGCTCTTCGCCGAGTCGTCTTATGCAGTTTTCTACGATAATAACTGCGCCATCTACAATCAGCCCGAAATCAATCGCGCCAAGACTCATAAGGTTCCCGGTAATTTTGGATTGCACCATCCCGGTCACGGCGAAGAGCATCGAGAGTGGTATCACCAGAGCCGTAATAAGTGCAGCCTTAAAGTTCCCAAGAAACAGGAAAAGAACTGTGATTACAAGGATTGCTCCCTCAAAAAGATTCTCTTTAACGGTCTTTATAGTGGCGTTTACAAGGTTCGTGCGATCATATACAGGAACAGCGACCGCACCCTTGGGAAGCGACCTATTTATCTCGGTGATTCTATCTCCGGCAAGCGCGGATACAACGCGGCTATTCTCTCCCATAAGCATAAATACAGTGCCCATCACTACTTCCTTACCGTCCTTAGTTGCCGCTCCTGTTCTAAGCTCATTTCCGATATAGACGTGAGCAACGTCGGTAAGATAAACAGGTACATTGTGATGGGTGGAGACTACCACCTGCGTCAGATCTTCGATGCTTTCAAACTGCCCCGGTGAGCGAACCAGGTACTGCTCGCCGTTTCTCTCAATATATCCGGCGCCGATATTCGCATTGCTAGCAAGAAGCGCTTCGACGATATCATCAAAGGTAAGATCGAAAGCTTTAAGCCGCTCGGGCCAAGGAGTTACGTGGAACTGTTTCTCGTAGCCTCCAAGTGAGTTTACCTCGGCAACTCCGGGAAGAGTTCTAACTTGGGGCTTTACTATCCAGTCCTGAATCGTACGCAGCTCAAGGGGGGAATGGCGATCCGAACCTTCGGCATTTTGAACGATATAGATAAATATTTCGCCGAGCCCGGTTGTGATGGGGCCGAGGGAAGGAGTGATTTGGGGCGGAAGCCGCGGCGCAGCCTCCTGTAGCCGTTCGTTTATCAGCTGACGAGCGAAATAAATATCGGTGTTGTCTTCAAACACTACAGTTATTTGGGATAGACCATAACGGGAGATTGAGCGTGTGTAATCAAGGCGCGGCAGGCCTGCGATAGCTGTTTCAAGAGGGAAGGTGATACGCTGCTCTACCTCTATCGGCGTGTAGCCGTGCGCTTCGGTATTGACCTGCACCTGCACATTAGTGATGTCTGGAACAGCGTCGATGGGCAGCCGGGAGTAGTTATATGCTCCAAGCGCTGCTATGAATAGCGTGATTAAAAGAGTCAGCCAGCGGTGGCGGACTGAAAGTTTAATTATTTGTTCAAAGATGTTCATCTGCTAATGATCGTGGCTTGCGCCGTGTTTAAGAATATCAGCTTTCAATATAAAGCTATTGGAATGAACATACTTCACTCCCGGCTCTATACCTTCCAACACTTCGTGGTACTCTCCATCGCTTCGGCCCAGTACAAGTGGCCGGATCTCAAACACGTTGCCAAACTGCGCAAAAACAACAGTCCAATCCCTGAAATTTTGCAAGGCAGAGTCCTTGACGGCGATAGGAACTTGCACTTCCGCCAAAATGATTTCGCCACTTATAAAGAGCCCCGGATAGAGCAGTCCCTCGCGATTCGGAATCACAGCTCTGACTATTCGAGATTGTGTGGCTTCTTCTCCAAAGGGTGAGATGTAGGAGATGATCGCTTCTATGGGCGGGGAATCCTCTCGCAAATGAGCAAGAACCTTTTGCCCGATCTTAATCTTCGAGAAGTTCTGCCGGTACACCCGAAAATCAGCCCAAAGCTCAGAAAGATCAGCCACGACGAATATATCATGGCCTTCAGGAGCAAACTCCCCTTTTGCTAGGTGACGCTTAATAACTGTGCCACTTATCTGAGACCTAATTTCATAGGGCTGGAGGCTCTGATTGCTCTCGATTACCGCAAGAAGATCATCTTTGGCAACAGAATCGCCTAGCTCCTTAGCAATCTGCTTAGCGACGCCGGGAAATCGCGGTATAACGTGCACCAATCTATTTTCATTCAGTGTGAGTTGGCCGTTCACCTTTAGCACGGTACGGATTGACGCGGGTCCGGCAGGCATTGATTCTATCCCAGATGCTGCGATCGCCTCGCTGCTAAGTTCAGTTCGTCCCTCGTAGGAGGGATACTCCCAATTATATGTCTTACCCTCATATACTGCTTCCACAAGAACGTCGAATGAATGGGGCTCATTTACGGTTTCCCGGCTCTTGAGATACTCCCCAGAAGGCGAGAAGCTGAACTTGTCGACGATACCTCCAAGCCGTGTAAGTGATATGGACAGGGAATAGTCGGAGGGCTTAAGGAGCTTCCCATGGCCGTAAGCGTAAATATGATATTCAGGAGGGATACCTTCTTCAAAGATTACGATCTCGACTTGAAAGTCATCCTCACTCAGAAGCCGGCCGCCGTGAGGTCCTTTTTCCGCCTCATCGCCATGGCCGTGATGGTCATGATGGCCATGGCCGTGCACACCCTGTTGATGCCCTCCCTCTCGCGAGCAAGCGGGGAGTAAGCAGAATACTAAAACAGCGCAAAGTAAAAACCGACTCTTTAAGTTCTTCATCATATCTCCTCTCCCGCAACTGCCCAGAGCATGAGGCGCGTACCGACCGCTTTTTGCCACGAATCGATGGCGGCTAGCTCCGCGTTTAAAAGCTCGCGCTGAGACTGCCAGACCTGCGCAGGTGAGCCTTGCCCGCGTCCGAACTGCTGCTCTTGAAGTTTAACCGCTTGCCGGAGCTTAGCAGCTACAACACTACTCAAGATTTGAGAGCGCTTCTCAAGACTTTGCACTGCCTGGCATAGAGCATCTATCTCGAGGTCAAAACTGCTGCTGGCCGTGTACTGATTAGAAGCCTGAATTGAATTTAGTTCTGCCTCTCTCCGCTTTACTTCAGCCTGATTACGGTTAAATAGCGGAAGAGGAAACGATATTCCGGCACCGAAGCGGTCACTTCCGTTATCGGCATGTTCATAGACAAGCCGCGGTTCGATTAGTGGATATGATTCTTTTCTTGCAAGCCGCAGCTGTCTCTCAGCAGCCTCAGCCAAAAGCTTGCTCCGTTTAAGGGGGCTGATCTCACTCTCTTTGGCGATGTGTTTAATCTCTTCACACGAAGAAAGCGGCATGAATTCCGGCCTTAAAAGCGCCTCGTTTTCCCATCTAAGGCCGCTTGTCCTGATCAGTTCGGCGCGCGCTTCGGCCTTTTCCGCGATAGCTTCGAGCATTGCAGCTTCAATTAGAGCAGCTTGCGCCTCAAAAAAGGCCTGTTCCCCTCCCGACAAAAGCCCCTTGGAAGTTGCCTCCGCCACCATTACAGCAGATCGCTCAAGACGGGGCTTTGCGTTCTTTAAGATCTCCACTTTTTCATTGGTGCCCCATAAGCGAGCGTATGCGCCTGTGACGTTCTGACTCAGCTGCAGCAGGTCGGCCTTTTGCTCCTGCCGGGCCGATTGATTCAGCAGGTTTGAGATCTCTTTACGGAGTGAAGACTGTCCGAGCCGCAGCGGCTTGGAGAGACTGACCTCTACCTCAGTGTCCTCCTCGTCCTTTGAGCTGCTACGAAATTCGGAGCTAAGCTCCGGATTAAGGCCCAGCTCCGCCTGGAGCGCCTCCGCCAATTTTGCGGCAGCTTTGGCATCAATCTGCTTTGCGGCGGGAGATTTTGAGATGGCATACCCTTTGTACTGCTCGAGGGTGGCGCCAGCCGATTTCGGTTCCGCGAATAGAACCTGAGGCGCCAATTGAAGGACGCAGAATACAACGGTGATTAGTTTTGTAAAAGGAGCCATAATGAAAATAGAAAGTTTGCCGTTTCTAAAAGGGGATTAGAGTGAAACGGCGGGAGGAGCGTTAGCTGCATCGGTGAGCAAGGCGGGTCGGCGCTGCTTATCTCGCGGGGGATAATCGGCGGAACTTGTGAAAGCTAAAGAGAAAAAGAACGGGTCACCTCGACTTGCAACGATTATATTGCTAAGAGCTTCTGATACTTCGATTGCGATGGGTTCCATTTGCGGAATTTTGATTGCAACACTCTGCATCTCAATATTGCAGGGAGCGCCGCAGGGGTGGCTCTCAGGCTCATGATGGTGCTGAGCTGGAGCCCCGGTGGATAGGGATTTTTCGCTGCAAAGAGATTCAAATAGGCAGTGATTGGCGGCAGCGGCCAAACAAAGAACGAACACCAGGCTGAAGAAGTTTCGAGCTCTCACTTTTAAAACCGGAGGTGATTCCGATTAATCTACGATAATACATGAGATGCTACAAGGAAAAGAAAGGCACTGCTTAAATTGGGCTCATTTTATTCATTGTAAATTAGCTTGTGCGGCTTCTAACCTAAGTATGAGAGATCTCGCTTGTGGAGCTCTGCAATGGCCCGGCGTCAAATAGCTGCCTAAATTCATATGGAAGCTCGGCGTACATCTCAAGCAATTCACTTGGATCAACAGCTTCTTTGATCGTTTCCGTTACAGCGCGTACTCTATGAACCAGAGGATCGATTTTAAGTCCGCTGCGCTGCCTTATCCTCTCGAAGAATTCGTCTATCTCAAACTCCTCCGCTTCAGCGCCGGTTGCGCTTTCCAAGAACTTTCCTATTCCCTTGGGCAGCAGCGTAGCCATATTCTTCGCCTCTTTTGGGGAGAGGCGTTCCGCAAGTGTTTCCAGTGTGGCGGAGGTAATATCGGCTGCCTCGGCAGAGGAAGGCACATCGCCTAAACTCATTACAGTGCGTATGAAATGATCGTAGTCCATTGAGCAACTCTTTATTATATGTGCCTGTTTGATCGCATGGCGGAGATCGCCCTTTTTACTCGCGTATTACCACTGCTTTACTATATCTTAGAGGACAGTTGGACCATGATAATGCTCAGGCGTTTTGCACTATGGCCGATCTCGATTGGGTTATAACGGCGCCCACTAAGCGAGGAGTAGAATGAAAACTAGAGATTTTATGATACAGCCGGTTATCTCGGTTTATGAAGACACCTCCTTAGAGGAGGTGGCGCGGATCATGCTCGATAAGGGAATAGGGGGCATACCAGTTCTAAACCGCAATGGAGCGCTAGTGGGTATGATCACGCAGTCCGACTTTGCGGCCAAGGAGAAAGGTATACCTTTCTCGACTTATCGCGCTCCGCAAGTTTTGGGGCAGTGGTTAGGCCAAGATGGCTTAGAACGGATATATGAGAGAGCAAGGACCATGAAGGCCGCTGATATCATGAGCAGCAACGTGCATACGGTCGAAGAAGAGAGACCCGTGGAAGATGCAGTCGAGTTAATGTTAAAGCATGACATAAACCGAATACCGGTGATGCGGGAAAAAAAGCTTGTAGGAATGGTGTCGCGTCATGACCTGCTCAGGCTGGTGACATCACGCGAGGATTAGTGTCGACCGTCCCGCTATTTTGAAATTGCTCTGTAGGTTCCTCTTGGGCTCGCCGGATGTAAAGGAGCGCCGTATATGGACCGGCCTACCAGGTCCCACTACGGCAGTCCATCAAGGAGAGAAAATTGGAGCGCTGGCTTCCAAGCCGGGATCGGGCCATGCTCTGCCAGGTTTAGTCCGGCACTGCTGACCAAACAGTTCTAGCTTTCAAAAATACAGCTTTGACTCCGGGAGAAAATATCGAACAGAAGAACGGCTCTACATCGGGACATGCAATAGCAGCGATATCTCCTTTGTCGTTGATGCTTCGTGCTTCGCCTACCCGGTATCCTTGCAAGTCGGGGGAGGCATCAATTCTGGCTCCCAGGCTTTCGATTACATAGCGCGCGGTCCCATCCGCCTCAGTCACCACTTTCCAAATTACGGGCTGGTAATTCACGCTTCCTACAACCTGGTCCATTGCGTTGATGTCGAGGGCTGATACGACAGGACTGCTGCCGAACTGTTCGGAAGGTATAGGGAGCGGATAGATGTTCCCATCTGCATCCCAAACCACCGGCTCTCTTGGAGTGTTGCCGGATTTATTTATAAAACCGAGGATGGAGCCGTATTCAGATACATCCGTTGCCCAGCATGAAGCGAAATCTCCTTTCAGGTGCACAGGCTCATTCGATCCTGCCTCTATAAAGAATGCATTATATCTTCTTGGCACCACCAGATGTTCCGTCGTACCTACCATGGTGCCTGAGTTGTTGATATCGGCAACTTCGTATCTCACACCCTCCGGATTTGTAATATACTGGGCCTCCGACCGCCATGGGTTCCATCTGAAGATCTCACTTGGAGAGTTTTTGAGACTAAAAAAGATCCGCTGCCCTACAACATCTCCTGTGTCATTGATTGCTACAGCGTCACTAAAGGTGGCTGGCTGATGATCGAGAAAGTAGGCCGTTCCATCTGCCGTAGTATCTATCGCGGTAGCGGTATAATCTGTGAGTCCTATACTGCTTCTGAAGATACCTGCTATGGCGTTTTGATTATTAAGAGCGCGGCAGTCACTGAAAATGGTTGTGCCGTTCACATGCCGCTGCATCTCCGTCCTCCCTCCGATACTTTCCCAGACAAAGCACGCGCTTTCATTGGGATACTTAACCGTTCCTACAATCAGTTGATTATTATTTATCGCGTTCGGGTAACCGTCCCCCATAAGCTGGGGCGTATAGTAAGTATTAGCAACGCACTTATATCCGCTTAAGATAAATGACGCGAGAATGATCTTAATAGAAATTCGTAGTTTGGGGCTTAGACCCTTAGCCGGCATACGGCACCTCATAGGAATGACACAAAAACCAGATATGACCTGTGCAAGTGTCATGCCATAGAGGATCGCTTGCGATGGATTTCTGGTCCCGTATTAGAATTGGATTCGCTGCGCAAATTATCGCACTTTGCAGCTTGTTTTGCCTGAGATAGCAGCGCCCGATTCTCCGGATTGTACGGTGTACTTACCGCTCTTTTTGATCTTGAAAAGGAATCTAAAGACTCCTTGGGAATTAGTCGTTGCAGATGTGAGAGGTTTTAGCAGCGTTATCGGCACCTGAGCCAGCGGCTGCCCCGTTGATAGCGATGTGATTTTGCCCTTAATCGTGGCCTTCTTCTTTTTTGAGACCTTGCACGAAATCTTTCCCAGTTTTGCGTCATTCACTACTGGAGTAGCAGTAGGTGTTTCGGTGGGCGTGGCTGTAGGTGTGGGAGTCGGATCTAGATCACCCAGCCTAAAATTTGCGATATGTTCAGATGTATTGAGGATCGTTTGCGCATTATCAGCGGCGCCCTCGATACCGGTGGCAACACCATCGAAGAGAACCGAAGGATTGGAAAAGTGCTGTATCCGGGTACCAGTCCCCAGTCCCATTACTGTTCTGTATTGTGCCGCACTATTGCCGACGAACCTGTGGCCGAATGAATAGGAGAAGGCGCCCACAGAACTTCCTGAGTTGGCTGGATCATGTAGGGCTCCCATATTGTGCCCCAGCTCATGAGTGTAGCTCTGGTTTAGAATGCAAAGCCGATTTACGACATTGTAGCCCAGCTGATCAAAGCCTGGAGACGACGGATTGGCGATAACAAATGCTAGTCCGCAAAGATCAGGATTGTTAGTCAGCATCAGCGTTACAATATCCGCATTGAACTGATTCCTAAGAGTTGGCACATCGTCGTATACACCGTCGCCAGAGTTCGCGAGCAAATTAAGGTTGGTGCTGTAATTATTGGACGGTTCAGCGTCCGTAACTCCCAAGTAGACCAGACGTATCTGAAGATCGACCTGGCTATTCGTGTATGCGGTATTGGCCAGTGTTATAGCGGAGGCAGCTTCTGTCTCCATAGCTGCATCACTTGCAAGTTGCGAACGGGCATTAAGAGAATAGAAGATAGCAACATCAATCGTCCTACCGGCAGCGATACCGATTTCATCGGGCCGAGGCACGGCACTAAAAAAATGAGCGGCAGGTCTCACCTCGACTGGACCGCCGCACGATGGGAAGCGCTCAATGTCCTTTTTAATCAAATAATGCCGGCCGGAGCGAAATTGAACCTCGTATCCTGCTTTTATCGTATGGGCAACAAGGTGTACGCGCGGCCGCGCTTCACCCGTGATACTCATAACAACGGGGAGGCGAGTTCCTTTCTCATCTGTCACTGTACCCTGAAACGTCCTTACCTTTCTCCACCGGCCCCGGGAGCGAAACTCTTGAACCGTAACTCTGCCGATTCTTGCTAAAAGTTTTCCCGAATCTGTAGGGATAGAAAAGCGCCGCTGTGCAAGAACATTTCGATTTAGAGATAAACTTCCGAGACTCAGGCCGGTAAGCTCCTCGTATGCTCCGGTTGTAGCCTTTTCTTTCAGTCTGAAAAGCTGCGGCGGTGAGGCGTATGCAGGAGCAATCACCAGCAGCAGTAGTCCTATTGTGGCGGCAATCATCCGAAGAATAGTCACACCTATTCTTTTCGGAGAGATCTTCCGTCTTCTTGATGGACTGAAGTTAAGGCTCTGAAAAGACTAGATTACTGAACTACTACTTTTAGCTTGCGCCAGCTCTTAAGCCCCGGCCCCGCGCTCCATAATCCAAGGCGCCCCCGCTTGATGTGAATCGAGCTAGAATCCGAACAGTCTATTAGCCACACTTTTGGCTCTTTGACGTCGGAACGCCAGGCGCGCGCCCTAACACGGGTGGCTTTGCGGGTGGTTCGCACCATGACTTTAAAGCCGTACCACCTTTCAGCCTGAGGTCCTAATCCCATGTCGGTATTGCCACTCGTCATTTTTTGCTCGCCGTCAGGATGCGGAGCGATGTGAAAATTTCCATCACCACCGAAACGCCGCAGCCGGTAGTAGGTATCGGAGTTAGGATAATCGGAGTGAAACGTGACTCCGATGCCGCCGTCTTCATCAGCGATGTACATCTCTCCGCTAAACACATAATTCTTGAGGCGCGTAAGAGACTTTTTGGAGTAGTGAGTGTGGATGTTTGTCGATTCTGATTGTGTTGTGACAGCTCCGTTAGCGAATGTAAACAGATCGGGGTCGCTCTCTAAACTATTGCCTCTGCCGGTTGAGATCCAAGATTGCTGCTTTATGGCGAGCTTGTCAGCTGATGCCTGCTGCGGGACTATAGCGAGCGCGGCTCCCACGACAATAAAAATTGCTCTTATCATAAAAAACCTCCGTAGAGACCGTTATTTATAGATTACTATGGGATAACGTTTTGTGCGAGGAGGTTTTAGGTTCGCTTATGCAGATAAGTCGCAGGGACCGTTGCAACTTTCATGTCTAGCCGCTAAAGGAGCAATTATAAGAGCACGGTAAGTGAGATCATTCGGCCCTATGCGGCGTTATAGTAGGCTCCTTTTTTAAGAGGGGGTAACTATGAGAGCGATATGTTGGCACGGCAAGGGCGACGTTCGATGCGACAAAGTTCCTGATCCGGAGATCAAAGATCAGACGGACGTAATTGTAAGAATCACATCCACCGCGATATGCGGCTCCGATCTTCATCTATACGACGGATTTATGAAGGGAATGGAGGAAGGCGATATTATTGGGCATGAGCCGATGGGGGAGGTGGTAGAGGTTGGAAAGGCGGTCAAAAAATTAAAAACCGGTGACAGAGTAGTAGTGCCGTTTCCCATCTCTTGCGGCGATTGTTTTTTCTGTAGCAAAGAACTCTTCTCGTTGTGTGATCGTTCGAATCCAAATGCGGATGCCGCCCGCGAGCTTTTAGGTCAATCGCCCGCCGGGCTATTTGGCTATTCGCATCTCCTAGGAGGCTACCCGGGAGGCCAGGCGGAGTACTTGCGGGTGCCCTATGCCGATGTGGGTCCTCTTAAAATTGAGTCAGGGCTTCCGGACGACAAGGTGCTATTTCTTTCGGACATATTCCCTACCGGCTACATGGCAGCTGATAACGCGGAGATAGAAGAAGGCGATACCGTAGCAGTATGGGGTTGCGGTCCGGTGGGACAATTCACAATACAGAGCGCTTGGATGTTCGGCGCAGGCAGGGTAATAGCGATCGACTGCGTGCCGGAGCGGCTCAGGATGGCTGAGCAGTACGGTAAAGCTGAAACGGTAAACTTCGAGGAGAATGACGTCTATGACGTGTTGATGGAGAAAACCAAAGGCCGCGGGCCCGACCGCTGCATAGATGCCGTGGGAGCGGAGGCGCACGCTGCAAGCGCGTTGAAGGGAGCCATTGATAGGGTAAAAACCGCTACAATGATCGAAACGGATAGGCCGCATGTGCTGAGAGAAGCGATTATGTGTTGCCGCAAGGGAGGAACGCTTTCGGTACCGGGGGTCTATACCGGTATTGTTGATAGTATCCCCATGGGAGCAGTTATGAATAAAGCTCTTACCGTAAAGAGTGGGCAGACCCATGTGCAGCACTACTACCGCGAACTTTTAGAAATGATCGAGGACGGAAGCATAGATCCATCTTTTGTAATTACTCACAGAGTAGGGCTGGAGGAAGCGCCTGAAGCTTACAATAAATTCCGCGATAAAGAGGATGGTTGCATTAAGGTGGTTATTAACCCTTAAGCTTGAAGATTTCGGAGAAGATCTAATACAATTTCAGTTTGCAGTCCCGCTTCTCGTAAAACCGCGGAAGCGATTCTTTGCCGTATGCCGGCAGCTACCGCTTGAGCAGCTTCGTGGGCGATATCGGCATCTTTTATTCTCGCTGACGCTGCGAGAGATTCCTCTCGCCGTGAACGTAGTACATTAGCTGCTATATCAAGCCTTGATTGGAAGGCTCCTAATTCTCCGGTCTGTTGAGCAATTCGATCCCTCAACTGGCTAAGCAGCGATAAAGCCTCCCGCGAGCCTTTTGCCGAGGAGAGGTTTAGAAACAGAGTTGTGGCAGTCTCCTGCGAATTTGCCAGCGATACATTTACATATCCGGACGGGGCGCTAACTATGTCGGCCGCTCCATCTCCATTCAAATCTGCGATAGTAGCTTCTGATCCGCTAACATTCAGGTAGCTGGTGAGCGAGATCTGTCCAGCCTCATCCGAAGTTCTCAGCTCTGCAATGGCGTCGAGCCCGGCTGTAATGTATATGTCGGTGAGACCATCTCCGTTCATGTCGCCAGCACTGAGATTGCCCCCCATTCGGTAGGTGAGTAGCTGGGAGACAACAGGACTTAACGTTCCGCTGCTGCTTCCGTTCCAGATACTAAGGGCCGACGCCGATGAGGGGAAGACTAAGGATATCAATGCCACATCGTCGTATCCATCCCTGTTGAAGTCTCCCACAGCCAAATTGCGAGGATCCGTCGGAGCGGCGTAACTGATCTTTGGAGAAAAGGTTCCGTCTCCCGTTCCCAAAGCTATATTTATTTTATCATCAGTGATGGATGCAGTTACAATGTCGAGGGTATTATCTCCGTTGAAATCGCCTACTTTGATATCGGTGATATTATTCCCTCCGTCTGCGGAACTGGCGAAGGTGAAATTGCCGCCCCCTAGATTTAGGTATGTTGAGATAGTGGAAGTGGCGCTTTGCACAGCGAGATCTTGCAGCCCGTCACGATTGAAATCACCAACAGCAAAGTTCCCCGCCGCAATGCCGGTATCGACTTCCGGGGAGAGAGTGCCGGCGCCAGTGCCGTATAACAGCCTTAAAGTCCCATCATATGCGGTCACCACATCAACTTTGCCGTCCGCATTTATATCGGTCACAGCAAGGGCTGTCGGCAAGCCATTGCCGGCCAGGGCATACGAGACAAACGCGCTAAAGGTTCCATCCCCATTCCCTAGAAGAACACTCACTTTAGAGATTATTCCGTCTGTAGATGTAGCAATTATGTCGTTTATCCCGTCGTTATTAAGATCTCCCACCATCACATCGGGGGTAGCGCCGTAGAGGCCATATGAGACTGCAGCTTGGAAAGTACCCGTACCAATACCTCGGGCAAGCGAGCCCATTGTAGAGGTAGATAGAATATTAAGCTCTCCCACTCCGGCCTGCAGCGAGAGGTCAGCCGATTCGCTTGAGAATAGCGCCCGGCCGTTGAATTTAGTTGTTAGCACAATACGGTTGAATTCATTTACTAAGGCATCGGCCTCTTTAGTGAGTGCCTGCCGCTGCATAGGGGAATAGGTCTCGTTTGCACCTTGTTCGGCAAGTTCGCTCAAGCGAGTTGATATAGTGCTCAGCTCGGCCAAGGTGCCGGTCGCGATGTTGATTGCGCTTATTCCGTCATTAATATTTCTTAGCGCCTGTGAGTAAATTCTCGCATCGGCTTCTAACGTAGAGGAGATAGCAAGCCCTGCAGCGTCATCCGAGGCTTTGTTAATCCGCATGCCGGACGCAAGTCGCTCGGACACGTCTCCGAGCTGACGCGTAGCGCTGTCCAGGTGGCGAAGGAGGCCTCCCAGCTGCGTACCTATTGTTATTCCTTTCAAAGGCATGACTACATTTGAGAAAAAAACACCTCAGATCGTCTAATCGACCTAAACCGTCATAATTTGGAGCTATTTTCGGGCTGGGCGTGGTGCTGGGGCAGCATCAGGAGTGCTTTTGACTCCTTACGTTCGAACAGTCATTTGGGTTTGTAGATGTGAGTAGTTAACAGTGTTTTTTAGATCGTCCGGTGGCATGCCCCGGAGCCTCCCCCCGCAATGACTTCTCCACATGGCGGTGCTATCGTTGCCCTGTGAGAAACGCGTATATATCGAAGTGGTATCTTCATCTGCGCTGGTTTTCCTTCGCAGGCCAGTTGGCCGTTCTTTGGCTTGCAACTTATTTCGGCCTGACTCTCCCTCTGTCAACGATCCTTCTAATTCTGACTGTCATACCGGTTACAAATATCCTTGCGTACCGGTTCATACACTCGTTTAGCCGAAGTACGTCTTTAGGTTTGATTCTCACTTTGGACACGTTGATACTTACAGCGGTGCTGGGCCAAGCTGGTGGGCCAAGCAATCCTTTTACCATCGTTTATCTGCTCCATCTTGTGTTGGCGGCGGTCATGCTCACCCCGTCATGGACCTGGTTTATCGCTGTGCTCTCAAGCATCTCTTTTGCTTCACTGTTTATCATCTCGCGCCCCGTCCCGGAGTGGGAGATGCACGGGGCGCATCACGGGTTCTCGCTCCACCTTCACGGAATGCTTTTTGCTTACATGACAGTTTCCTTTTTGGCCGCCTACTTTCTAAATAAGATACTGAAGGAACTTCGCGATAAGGAGTCGAGGCTCAACAGGCTTAAGGCTATCGAGGAGAATCAAAAGCGCCTGGCGGCTCTAGCAACTATAACGGCCGGTGCTGCGCATGAACTCGGTTCACCGCTTGGAACTATTGCCGTTGTGGCTGCGGAAATGGAACGAAGGATCACCGCAAGCGGGAACGATCATGTGTTACAGGAGGACATAAAACTTCTAAAGTCAGAGGTGCAGCGGTGCAAGGAAGTGCTGCGCGAGCTGGCCGAGCGAACTGGTGATCGAACCGGAGAGCCACTGCAGGTGCTCTCGATTTCTGAACTTTTAGAGGCGGCCACTCAGCCACTCATTACGCGGGCCGAGTTCGACCTTAGCGGAGTGAAGGACGAGCGTGTCAGAGTGCCGCCGAAGGCACTCCTTGCGGCCATAAAAAATATTTTAGCGAACGCAGTTGAATCTTACGAGGGAATGCGCGGCATCGTTAGAGTTGCAACCGTCACGTCCGAGAGGCAGATGCTGCTCGAGATATCAGATGAAGGCTGCGGCATAGCGGAGAGCGCATTAGAGCGGATTGGCGAACCGTTTTTCTCCACAAAAGATCCGGGCCGGGGATTGGGTCTCGGAATTTATCTGGCACGTTTGACCTTAGAACAGATAGGCGGCTCGCTTAACATTAGCTCCATACCCGGCAGGGGCACGTCGGTTAAAATGGTAATTTTAAGGGACTGCTTAAAAGGGCAGCTAGCGGCATGACTCTTCCCAGCTCCATTCTTGTGATAGACGACGACGACGTTTTCAGACATCGGCTTGCACGTGCTTTTAAAGATAGAGAGATAGAAGCGTTTGAGGCTGGCGAAAGGGCAGAGGCTTTGTCGCAACTTGAAAAATTCAAGCCCGAAGCCGTTGTCCTTGATCTAAAGCTCGGGCTGGAGTCAGGTCTCGAGCTGCTTGTCCAGCTCAAACGGATTCATAGTGATATAAAAGTAGTCGTGCTTACCGGCTACGGTACAATAGCGACAGCTGTCGAGGCACTAAAGAGGGGAGCCGTTAACTACCTTACAAAACCGACCGACGCCGATAGCGTTCTTGCGGCGCTTGCCGATGGGGGTAAAAACGGGGCGACGCGTATTTCTACACCCCCTCTAGAGCAAGTTGAGTGGGATCATATTCACCGGGTCATCTCCGACTGCGGCGGAAATATATCCAAGGCATCGAAGCTTCTTGGAATGCACCGACGCTCGTTGCAGCGAAAGCTCGGCAAGGCTCCGCGCAGAATATCCTAAGAACCGGAATCTAATCATCAACCCGGCGAGCTGCGGTGCGGCAATATGCCGCATTGAGTTTCGTACTTTAGAGTGGCAGATTTTGTGCAAAGGAGAGATGCAAATGGCAAAGGTTCTTAAAACGTTTCTAGCGGCACTACTTCTATTGCAGACGGCATGCGGCGGGGGCTCATCCGGGAACGGGACTTTAATTGAGGGCACTCTGACCGAAGCGGGAGGAGCGGCCCACCGTGTTTTCCGGCATTCGGAAGGAGAGAGGATTGACGGGGTAAGAGTATGCGCAATCGACCAGTGCTCCACCACTGACGATCAGGGACAATGGGGGTTCGTGCTGGATGGCATATTGCCGCAAGAAATTCTGCTTACAATCGAGGGGCATGGAATTGATGCGTCTGCGGTGATTGAAATCCCGAATGGAGCCTCGGATGTTTTTCTTGATCTTCAGCACGTGGAAGGGGGCGCAGTAGAGGTCGGGCATATGACCGTTGATGGCGCAGAGGTAGGGGACCACAGTGGGCATCACCATGGGTAAGAGCTTTCTTTCTCTTTTAGCTGCATTGCTTTTAACCACCTCCTCTGTCGCGTTAGCTTGCGAGCCGTGTGCTCTTTTCAATGCAGCGATGCTGCGCGGACACTCCGCCGGTAACTTCACCTTTTCAATTAGTGAGCAGTTTACGGAGTTCGATCGCTCCGAGGAGCTGGAAGAAAATTCCATTCGCGATGGAGAGCTGGTTAGAAGCTACAGCACTACTCAGTTCGCTTTGGGATATGACATAAGTGAAAGCTGGGGAGTCCAGGCGACTCTTCCATTTATTGTAAGGCACTTTGATGAGATAAAGCGCTACCGCGCCGATACTAAAGAGGATGCGGGAATTGGGGACATGTATGTCACCGCGAGCTACCTTCCTTTGAATATAAAGAACGTTGAGTGGTCTCTCCTTGGAGGAGTTATTGGCGGGCTCAAACTTCCCACTGGTGATACCGGAGTATTGGGTGATGTATCGCGCGAGGAGGGGCCGGAAGAAAGGAGGTTGTTCAAGCACCACCCGGTGGGAAGCTCCACCGGTGGCCGCGCGCTGACCTTCGGGTCAGGTTCTCTTGATTATCTGGTGGGAATAAATGTCTTGGGCCGTTACCAAAAAACGCTCATCTTAGCTGACGCCCAGTACACCTTTCGAACCGAAGGTGATTATGATTACGAGTTCGCTGATGATCTTCTTTGGTCCATCGCCGCTGGTTACTATATCTTCCTGGAAGACGAATCCACGGTCGCCGTAACTGCGGCAATTTCCGGAGACCACAAAGAGCAGGATGAGCTGGCCGGAGCCGATGTGCCGGGCTCACAGTTTTCCAATATTTATGTCGGGCCGCAGCTGCTCTTCACTCTCAATGATAGAATATCTGGACTTGCAGCTGTTGAATTCCGCACGGGGGGAAGCGATCAAGGATCGTTTATCGTTCCGGATGTGAGGTACAATCTTTCACTGTCATATCTTTTCTAGAACTTTGTAAGATTCGTTTTCACACTTCGTTACCATGTGTTTGGTCAACTCGCGGCTGGCAGCGTAATGTTTCAAGTTGAATCGCTCGCGATCAATGTCATTTTTTCCATGAGCACTTTGTTGAGAGTTGAATCCCGCCAAACGGGGGTCTGTATACGGGAATTCCCTACAGGAAACCCCTCTTCAAAATTGAGCTCATTGTAAGAGAGCCGCCGCTCGGTTTATTCTGTTGAGTGGTTTTACCATTATGACGGCAATATTTGATCCGAATTATATAACTCTTCTGAATCGGTTCTCCCTTGAGACTCTTGATAATGCGGACGGTCCGGTGTTCGGCATTTGGTCCGATTATAGATTGGCTTACTACAACTCGGCGTGGACTAGATTTGCTCTAGAAAATGGCGCGGGAGCTGACTTCACTGAAGTATGGGGACTGGGAAGGTCGATCATGGACGCTGTCCCGGAGGTTCTTAGGCCGTTCTATATCAAATTTTTTCATACTGCCCGGGAAAAAGCCGCGGAACTGAGACCGGTCAGCCATGTTTATGACTGCTCAGCACCCGACAAGTACAGGCAGTTCAATATGACGGTCTATCCGGTAGATTCCCGTGGGTGGGTGATCGTTAACTCACTCTTTGTAGAGGCGTCTCACGGCGCACCTGACTACAACGAAATTGCGCTTGCCCAGTATATTGAAGAGTCCGGACTGGTGTCGCAGTGTGCCCACTGTAGAAGGGTAAAAGATGCTCAATGTCCTAACAAATGGGACTGGGTGGCTGAATGGGTAAAAAGGCCACATCCTAATACAAGCCACTGTCTATGTCCTGTGTGCATGGACTACTTTTATCCGTCGCACCCTAAATTTTGAGTCATGACTGAGTTTAGCCGGGGGCAGGCCCCTCTGCTGTTGCGTGTCCGCTTATTAGCCGCTTGAGCGCCAACGGGCCGACAAGCGAGGTAATTAGTGACATCGCGATAATCACGCCGTAGACACTATTAGTAAATACGCCGGCCTGAAGGCCGAGGCTTGCAACTATTATTCCCACTTCACCTCGAGGCACCATGCCCATTCCCACGATCAGTGCCGAACGTTTGCCGAGCGATCGAGCCGCCAGCCCGCATCCAATAAGCTTAGAGGCGATAGCAAGCACCGAGACAATTAAAACGGTAACTATCATGTCCCAACTGGCCAGCTGCGCGAGGTCTACCTTTGCGCCGGTCACCACGAAAAAGAATGGAACCAAGAATGCCGAGATCGGCTCCATCTGCTTTTCCAGTGTGTGCTTCTGCTGTGATTCAGACATCACCATACCAGCCAAAAAGGCGCCGATGATCGCCGCCAGGCCGACATAGCCTGATGCCGCCGCAAGTCCCAAGCACCCGGCGATGGAGAGGGTCAAGGGAGAGTGTGGATTGATAGGAAGCTCGAGCAAGTTGGATGAGCGCTTAATAAGCCTTACCCCCATTACAGCAATTAATACTATGAAAACCAACGCTTGAACTATCACGAGTGAAAGCTTAAGAGGCTCCACACTCCCTGTTGCCTGAAATGAGGTTACTAGACCAAGCAGTAGCATGGCGAGAATATCGTCGATAACCGCCGAGCCCAGAATCATCTTACTCTCGGTGCGATCCATTACCTTAAGCTCTTGCAAAACCCTGGCGGTAATTCCAACTGAGGTCGCGACAAATGCAGCGCCTATAAACATTGACTTAGCTAAATTGAATCCCGAGCCGTAGGCCCACAATCCTCCGCTAATAAAGGGAAGGATTACTCCGGCAATTCCGACCAGCATGGCAGTTTTGCCGATTCGCCTCAGGTCATTTAGGCTAGTCTCCAGTCCTACCGAGAAAAGCAGCAGCACTGCGCCGATCTCAGCCAGGACCTCGAGCGGTTCACTAAGGCTAATAAGGCCCAGGCCGAATGGTCCGATGGCGCACCCGGCAGCGATCTCGCCGACAACAGCCGGAAGCTTCATGCGCTGAACGATCTCCGCCCCGATTTGTGCGGCAACGAAAACTATGAATAGAACCATCAAGGCTTCGCTGGCATGGTGGCCGTCCATGTTTCCCCCTTAAAGTGTGTAGCTGAATTTGCCCATTATTCTTACATTGCAAGTGGTGATCCGGCAAACACTATAGGCTGGCCGTCTAGCTACAATTTATTGCTTCTTTAAAGCTGGTAGGAGAGAATCTACCGGCAGGTTCCGTATCTTATTAGCCGTTAAGCTGATGAAGGCCGACATCCAAGAATGAAGCAGGCATCCCCTAAAGCAATTGTTTTTTTTGTAGTTGTGCTGGATCTCATCGGCTTCGGAATGGTGATTCCCCTAATTAACCTCTATGGGATTCACTATGGAGCCGGGACCGTGCAGCTTGCCGTCCTTGCAAGCGCCTACTCCGCGATGCAGTTCATTTTTGCGCCTTTTTGGGGAGCTCTCTCCGACCGGATAGGAAGGCGGCCGGTGCTTCTGGTGTCACTTTTCGGGTCGACTCTATCTTATTTAATATTCGGATTGGCTTCGAGCTATGAAGTGCTTCTAATCAGCAGAGTACTTGCAGGAATATTCGCAGCGAATATTTCGGCAGCTCAGGCTTACATGGCTGACATAACGGATCGTAAGGATCGGGCCGGGGCTATGGGTCTTATCGGCGCGGCGTTTGGAATAGGGTTTACTCTGGGACCGCCGCTTGGCGGAGTCACAGCGAAATGGTATGGGCTGGGATATCCGGGCTATCTTGCATCAGCACTCTCAGGAGCAACACTTCTCATAGCGCTTTTCTATCTGCCTGAATCGCTTCCGGCTGAACGCCGGCGCGTTAATAAGACAACCTATAGATTCGCTCTCGGGAAGGAGGTTTGGCGTACCCTTGCTCAGCAGCCGCAGCTTCGTAATTTAGTTTACATCTTTTTTATTGCCACACTCGCTTTCGCTCAGTTCGAGCAGGCTTTTGCGCCGTATCTGCAGGCAAGATTCGAATTTGCCACCGACGAGACCGGATACAAAGCAGGCATCATACTCCTTTGGCTCGGCATCATCGGAGTGGTAATGCAAGGGTTTGTGATTAGAAAATTAACTCAGAGGTATGCTGAGCATAAGCTTTTGGCTCTAGGCCTTTTGATCGAGGGCGCGGCATTTCTTGTAGTGCCGCTGCTATCGACTTACGGCAGCTTTTTTCTCTTTGGCTGTTTGATTCCTATTGGCGCGGGCATGGCGAATCCATGCCTTTCAGCGCTGATATCGCTCAGTGCAGGGAGTGAAGAGCAGGGCAGTGTGCTGGGAATAGCGCAAGGCTTTTCAAGCCTTGCCCGAGTTATTGGACCGGCATTCGCGATGCTTCTTTTTTCTTACTCGCCTTATTCTCCTTTTATAATAGGAAGCTTTCTAGTCATCAGCACAGTTCCGTTAGCCGTATCGGCCGGACGTGAGAAGTAATAATCCTCCGTGTTTCCCTAATTTAGTATTTGATGCTTGACGCGGCTCAATTCATAAGGGATTACCATTATAATCGTCCTCAATAGGGGAAGTTTCAACGAGGGAAAGCTAATGAACTATCGTTTAACCCGCATATCGCTTATCGCTTTATTACTTCTCTCTGTAGTTGCCCCGCTTCCCTTAAGTGCGCAAAGCCAGGTCGCTGAGCTTTACTCGGCGCAAGGAACAGTTGAAGCGCGGCGCTTGAGTCTTCAAGGCTGGCAGGCCGCCGAGGAGGGGGCCGGCTTTGCTGCACAGGAAGCCGTCCGGACGCTCAGCAAGAGCCGCGCCGGAATTCTTTTCAACGAAGGGTTTCTGGTGCGTCTTAACGAGGACTCTAACCTTGAATTTAAAGACCCCTCTGCCCAGCAAGATCTCTCTCTTTCTCAAGGCGTCGCCTATTTTTTCAGCCGTGAACCAAAAAAATTTCCGCGTGTTGAAACACCTGTAGTAAGCGCTGCAGTACGAGGCACAGAGTTCGTAGTGCGGGTAAAACAGGACGAGACAATAGTTTCAGTTTTAGATGGGATTGTTGAGTGCAGTAATCAGTTCGGTTCAGTGCAGCTCGTTAAGGGCGAGGAAGCAATAACACAACGCGGCCAGGCTCCGGTAAAACGGATTATGGTAAGGCCTCGTGATGCCGTGCAATGGGCTCTCTACTACCCGGCTGTGCTTAACATAACAGACATCCTTCAGATCCTCGACGGGGCGAGCGCGGGGCAAAGGGCCGGCTTTGAAGCGCTCAATATAAATGATCTCACCGCCGCTAGGGGCGCTTTCGGCGGCGCGGATTGGCGTGACGCTATCGGCCGTTCAGTGATAGCCGCCAAAGAGGGGCGGCTTTCTAATGCGTTTGCTGAAATAGAACGCTACAAAGGCCCGAAGACGGTCGGGCTCCTTCAGTATAAAGCCGCCCTCAATCTCTCTGTAGGACAGGTAGAGGCGGCAAGGGAGTATCTTTCTGAAATTGATGCATTGAGCGGATCGCTCACCAGCGTGCAGTCCGAGCGTGCCAGATCCACCACTCAAGCTCTGAGAGCACTTATTCTTCTTGTAAATAACGAGAAAGAGGAGGCGTTAAAAGCTGCAAACGAGGCAGTTTCTGTTAGCGATGCGTCGGCCTCGGCTATGCTGGTCATGTCGTATGTAAAGCAGGCATACTTTCAGTTAGATGATTCGCGCGTCTGGCTCGATAAAACCATTGAAGCTGCACCGGGAAGCGTTCTAGCCAAAGCAAGATTGGCAGAGCTTGAACTTGGCTACGGGAATATCGATAAGGCCATGAGGATAACTCTGGACGCGTTATCAGGCGCCGAGCCGGACGCCTATGCCCTCACAGTGCTCGGCTTTGCGCAGCTATCAAACTTCGAGGTAGAAGCGGCGCTCGAGTCATTCAACAAAGCCATTGAGCTGGACAGCTCCTCAGGAACAGCTCACCTTGGGCGCGGCTTAGCCCTCATACGCTCCGGGAAGCTTGAAGAGGGCAGAGTACAACTGGAAACTGCTGTGCACTTGGAGCCCAACGTATCCATATTCAGGAGCTACTTGGGTAAGGCGTTCTACGAGCAGGATAGAGAGGTGCTATCAGCCAAAGAACTGGCGGCCGCTAAGGAGCTAGACCCCTTGGACCCAACGCCCTACCTTTATGGAGCATTCCAAAGCCTCGCTAGCTTCAGGCCAGTCGAGGCTCTTAACGATATAGAGGACTCAATCGATCTCAATGACAACCGCGCGGTTTTTCGATCAAGCTTTCTTCTTGATCAAGATCTCGCCACACGCGGAGCAAGCCTAAGCAGAGTGTTTGAAACGATTGGATTTACTCAAGCCGCTCGCATTGAGGCTATAAAATCGATCAATCGCGACTATAGTAATTACTCGGCTCATCAGCTTCTCGCTGAAAGCAATGGCGGGAGCCCGACTCTTGCTCAAGCGTCAATCTCAGAGAACATTCTTGCTAGTCTGCTCTCGCCGGTTAATATTAACTTCATTCTTCCGAGTCCGGCGTCGGCGGCGTCTCTTAACGAGTACACCTCGCTCTTCGATCGACCGCAACACCGTACCTTGCTGCAGGGCGTCGGCGCTAGCGGTGATGATGTATTGGTCGGCGAGGTGATTCAGGCCGGGGTGGAGGATCATTTCGGATATACTGTCCGCTACAACGGCGAGTATCGCGGGGGATTTAGAAACAATGACGATTCGAGGAGCAATCTGTTCGCGTTAACTACCCAATATCAGTTCACCCCGGATGACAAGCTTTCACTTAAAGGAAGCATATTAGGACAGAATCGAGGGGATACGGCGATTCGTTTCGATCCTTACGAGAATGATCCTGATTCTGGACTCGACACCGAGAGCGGATCCGTCGAGATAGGTTACCACCACCGCTTTGCGCCGGGGTCGGACTTCATTGCGATATCCACATTAGGGCGCAGCACTCTCTCGAGTATCGATCCCTTTGTGACACGCCGGCCGGAGCTTGATATTACTCCTGGCATGCCGGGTGATGAATTCCCCTATGAAATTATAACCGACGAGATGTTTAGAAGCACCCAAAAGGGCTTCCGCACCAATGCACAATATATTTACGATTCGGAGCTGCTATCTTCGGTTGTTGGGACGGAGATTCTGCAAGCCACTGTGGAGCAGGATGAAAGATCGGTAGGAGTCGAGGACAGAATCGGCGTGTTTCCAGGGGCGATATTCACCACAATGGGGGATCATAATGAGGACGTCCAATCAGCATTTATGTACCACACCTTGCATCTCGGCGAATACGTTGATCTAACAGGCGGCGTTGATTTCACTCACGAGAAATTGGGACGGTCAAATGTAACGCCCCCATACATTGAGGGCGAGCGCAGCCGTAATAAGTGGAGCCCCAAGGTAGGTGTTAACGTGTATCCCACCCCCGATCTTACTCTAAGAGCCTCCTATTTTGAACTGCTCGGTGTCGCGGGCCTCTCCGATCTTGAGTCGATTCAGCCGACGCTTGTGGGCGGCTTCAATCAGTTAGTAGACGATATCCCTGGCTCAAGAAGCAGCGCCTATGCCTTCGGAGTAGATAAGAAGTGGGCAAAAAGCACCTATATAGGAACGGAATTTATGCACCGTGATATCGCCCGCGACCTAGCCCTTGTAGATGAGACAGTGGTATTCGCTGAAGATTTCTCGAGCGCAACCCTTCTGCAAGAAGGTAGCCTTTTTGAGAGCTTTGCTAACGAGGATGTCATCAACAGCTATGTTTATCAGGTTCTATCCGACCGGTTTACGGCTACCTTTGACCATTCAATAGTACTACTTGAAGAGGAAACCTTTGATACACACACCGATACTAACAGGGCGAGGGTCGGTTTGAATTACTTTGACCCCTCCGGTCTGTTCAGTTTCGTAAGCGGTACGTGGAGGCACCAAGATCTTAGCGGATTTAGAACCCTTGACGGGCTTGATGAATTCAAGAATCAGTCGCGAGATTTTTGGATTTTGGGGTGCGGCGTCGGAATGCAGCTCCCCAACAGGCACGGTTCAGTGGTGCTGGCATTTCAAAATGTACTGGACCAGGACTTCGTGTACGAACCGACAGGCAAGGAGATAAGAGTGCTGCCTGATTTTAGCGCCACCCTTGGATTTTCGATCAATTTTTAAGAAATGGAGAAACGGCCGCTAGGCACTACCGGTCTTGAACTTTCGGTAATCGGGTTAGGGACTTGGGCCATCGGAGGCCCCGGATGGCGCTACGGATGGGGCCCTCAAGATGAAGGCGAATCCGAGGAGTGCATCCGGGAAGCTATCGATCTCGGCATTAATTGGATAGATACCGCTCCGGTTTACGGCAATGGTCTTAGTGAGACGGTGGTCGGGAGGGCTATTCGTGGTAGTAGAGATAAGGTTTTCATAGCGACTAAGTGCGGGCTGCTCCTTGATGTGCGCGGAGAGCCGTACGGCAATCTCGGCGCCAAGAGCATTTTTGCCGAGGCGGAGAGATCCCTGCGGCGGCTGCAGATTGATGCAATCGACCTCTACCAAATTCATTGGCCTAGCCCAGCGCATCAGATCGATGAAGCGTTTGAAGCGCTCCTCTCGCTTAAGGAGCAGGGGAAGATAAAGCATGCGGCAGTCTGCAATTTCTCCCGCATCCAATTGGAGAAGATCGCTACTCAAGGAGAGGTGGCATCTCTGCAATCGCAATACAACCTGATTAACCGAAAGGTCGAGATCGATATTCTTCCATGGTGCAGAGAGCAAAACGCCGGCTTTCTGGCCTACGGCCCGCTCCTTATGGGACTTCTTACGGGCAAGTTTGATAGCACGCGCGCAGCAGCGCTCGATAATCAAGACTGGCGAAAGCACAGCTCAGAGTATTTCAGCGAACCGGGATTAAGCCGAGTTCTTAATTACGTTGCGGAGCTTCAAGCTGCGCTAAATCTCAATGAGCGAGGTGTTCCTCTAACCGCCATTTCACTTCAGTGGCTCATCCACCAGCCTGGAGTGACAGCGGCTATCGTCGGGGCGCGAAGGCGGGGCCAAATCACCGAATGCGTTAAAGCTCTCAACTACCTGCTCTCAAGCGGTGATCTTAAGGCCGCAACGGATCTAGAGGCGCCGAAGATTTAGTCTTACGTCGCATGCCTAGTATGATCTGGATCAAAGTTGTCCTTTCTTAAGTTTCGATGAATATTATTCGAGTAATCCTGTCCAATTAAGCTGTAGTTTCCATGAGGCTCATAGGGAGGGTTTTATGAGAGACAATAAGCAAGACCGAAATCGAAAAATTGACCAGTGCGTGATCATTGATCCGCTTCGCATCGCTCGGCTGCGGCCGCCTGGGATGAAGCTGCGCAGGCTGTCGGCTAAACTGAAGGCAGCTATCTCGGTAAAGGGACCTGATGGAAGACGGATTTTTGCGATTGAACATCCGTGGTGAAGGTGGGAATGCGTCTAAAATACTGAAAGCCTAATCATTTTCTTGATTATTTCGGGGCGGCTTATTTCTCTTTCCCCGCAAACAGGCCGGTTGTTAAGATAGGCCTCATCAGCATCCCTGAATCAATATGTAGGAGTAGATATGATTTTAAGCACACATAAAGCCCTCGCGCGGATGGGCAAAATTACATTGTGCGGAAGATTTGCAACGGGCTTACTTATCTTCCTCTCGTCATGTTCGACACCGATGAGAATTCGCGATAATGTGCACGATCGCTTACACGCCCTTGAAGGGCTTGGAAAGCATGAGATAGAGGTTGAGGTGCGGGGCAACGATGTAGCTCTCGAAGGTTATGTAAGCTCTTTTGACGACAAGGAGCGCGTGGTTTCGGCGGTGAAAGGCGCATCCGGCGTAGATGAAATTATCGATAACTTGACTGTCACGGGGGAGCGGGCAGGACTTCGAGAGAATGCAGTCGTAAGAGCGATTCATGATCAGATAAAAGCCAAGCTCACTAATACTTCCTATTCAATAGATGTGATTCAGAAAGACGGGACGGTATACCTTCGAGGGGAGACGCAGAGTGAATCTGATAAGAAGGCCGCTCAAGAAGCAGCCCAGCATGTCGCTGGAGATCTAAAGATAATCAATGAGATCAGGGTGCGGACAGAGAGCATCTCCGATTCTCAAATTACTCAGAATGTGCTCGGGGCGTTGCAGTCGGAGCAGGCTCCCGGACTTGAGGGGGTGTCGCTCTCGACCATAGAGGGAGTAGTGCACGTTAAAGGAGCCGTCAAAAACCACCGGGAAATTGACCGTATTCTTTCGATTGCTTTGATGGTGCCGGGTGTTAAAAGCGTAAGAAGTGACGTTAAGATCAGCGGCAACCAGCCTTAGCACTGCTCACTATGCCTCACCGCCTTGCCGGAATTCTCTCCGTAAGGGCCGCAATACAACTTATCACATCCTTGGTTAAAATTACCGGACGCGGTCCATGATCGCTTCCAAAAATGGAACGGCCCTTTGCCGGGGGCGGAAGAACATCTTCATAAAGCCGGCAGCTTGATACATATTGCGGGGAGCTTGCTGAGTTCAGATATATCTCAAGTAGTACCGCATCCGCTCTGTAGTTTCGGAGGCGGGGATTTGCATGAGGGAAGGTGCTGCCGTGGGCGCCTTTCATAAAGCGAAGCTCATCTTTATTCACATACTGCGCATCATAGTGGCTGACCCGTGCTATCAGCTTGACGTCGGCAGACGCCGGATTCACTCTATAGCCGCGCTTTTCCATTAATTCTTCCAGCCGTTTCTGAATCAACGTACTCTCTTTAATTAACTGCTGGGAGTCGCCATAGGTAGGTTCTATGCGAAGCTGCTTAATCTCAAAAGTCTCATACTGTGAAGGGCGGAAGTTGGCCGCGCTTTGCACGCTAATGCGAGAGATAGGACCGCATCCGGCCGCTAGAAGTACAAGTAGGAAGTGCCAGTAACGGATTGCATTCATTTAGAAAAGATATATCGGAAGTATTAGGAGTTGCTACCGGAGAAACTGCCATATTTGACATTTAATCACCGGGACGCCAATAACGTGCATAAATACAAGTGTTTATCTCTATCCCCAAGATCATAAAGTGTGTAAATAAATTTCCCCGAGATGACGACTAGATAACTCTAAGAACGCGATCTGCCGTGCAGAGATTAAACAAGAGTCAGGGGCAATGAGTGCTGGGGGAAGCTTACAATCATCTAGGCCTTCGGGAAGCAAGCGGCGCTTAAAACAGGCGCTAGAGTACGTTACACGGCAGTGGTTTCCACTCAATAGAAACGTCTTTACCACCATTCAGAGTAATCTAAGCCGCAACTTCTACAATGGCAGCCACGACGCGCTATTGAGCGATATGCGATCGGACTTCGCACTTTATTCTTACTGCTTAAAAAAAATAAAGGACATGGGCCTGCAGGAAGAGAACCCTGTGGACGCTATTCGCAATCTCTCATTCGAAGAGCTCACCAAAATTTTGATGGCCCCTGGGAGCGAGATCTCCAAGCATGATGTGGCAAGTGCAGAAAAGGGCCAGGCACTAAGGCTAAAATGCACGGTCCTAAGCTTCTCAACAGCACATATGCTCGCGCAGTCCCGCCAAGCAGATTCGGACCTGGCATACACATGCGCATTGGTGCGGCAGCTTGGGCTCAATCTTATAGCCTGGAACTATCCCAGCGTCTATGCGCGCGCTATGTCTATGGTTCGCGCCGGGACATCAACTTTCGATGAGGCACTTACGGATAGCCTTGGTTTTTCACCTGTGGAGCTGGCAGATGAAGTTATCTTCGGCAGCGCCGTACATCCTTTGATCCGCAAAGCATCCGGCCTTGCCGCCGTACCTGAGGAAGAGCAGCAGAACTGCTCCGGCGCGGTCAGCCCGGACATAGTGGACATCTGTGAGATAAGCGACGCATTTGCTCAGCTTCATGACCCGGAACACCACCCGCATATCAGTAGACATTTTGAGACGATCATTACACAGATAGATCTGGACCTGGGCCCCGGCGGAGCGCAGAAAATCATGGGAACGGTCAACGAGCGATATGGCCCTTACATTACATATATTCCTGAAGTGTTCAGGGCTGATAATCCGCTCGAAAACACTCTTGCCAAAGTTTCGGCGGAATACACAAACAAACTTTTCGAACAGAATACCTATGCTCAGCGCTGCCCGGAAAAGATAAAGAAGCAGTTCATAGAGGTGTACAAACATGTCACCAAGGGGCAGATATCGTCCATGGGAATAGGGCTTCTAGTAAACAGCATCATTCCGTTATCCGGATTTACCAAAGGCTGCGTTTATCTTTTAGATAACAAACAGATGACGCTAATGCCAAAGCTGCGCATCGGCTCAAGTCCGCTTAGCCGCTATAAGCCTGTAAGCGCCACAACATCAGGCAGCGACTCCGGAATTCTAATGGAGGCGCTATACGCTTCAATGCCCATTAAGCAGCAGAACGTGGTGCTCTTTGGCGACCTGGTTTCTCCAATGATAGGACCGCTCGGATCGAAAGAGCCGATCGGAGTTCTATATCTAGAGATGTCTCCGCAGCTTCAGGCTAAGGATTCGCAGGAGATACTGAACCTTTTCCGTGCCATAAGACACGCACTTAACGATTGTCTTAACGTTTGATGCAACAATAACATTGCGATGTTTAGAGCCGTTCGATCTGTAGTTTCTCTTGCGCTGCTCTGTCTTCTGAGCGCCGAAGGGGCCTTCTCCCAGAATAAAATACCGTCAGTGAGAATAGTGCAGATAGAAGCCTTCGATGAGGGCACCGCGGGCACCATCGGTTCAGGCACGGCACAAGTGGACCTTGTTCAGGACCAGTGCAATGCGGATTCAGCAGACTCCGCAACCCCGGAGCCGTTCAGTGACGCTATAGTGGCGGTCCATATCGCGAATGGAT
>JAGFJO010000130.1 GCA_024102635.1 Deltaproteobacteria bacterium | reverse complement strand
ACATCTAGGGGACAGATCAGCGCCTCGCCGCCCAGTGATTCTACTTCCTGTTTGGCGGCGTTCAATCCATCAGCCCCGCGCGCAATAAGCGCGACCTTGTAACCGTACTTTGCAAATTCGCGGGCGGTGGCCCGGCCCACTCCGGCTGATGCGCCGGTGATTACCGCAACTTTTTCTGTCATCGTCACCCCCTCCGGTACTGGTATAGAGAGTTGTTTAACTCAGGATTATATAGAGCTTAAGGCAGAGGTATCTGAGTAAAATCACGCCGCAGCAACTCTTATAGAGCCACTTCGCTTTAAAACGTTACCGCACATATTTTTGCCATAGTCCGTAACGTTCATATATGAGCCCCTTAGGTAGAGCGAATAGTGCCAGAATGACCGCGACGGTAATATTGCTAATGGCGGCTAACGCGGTTGAGCCGCTGATAATCAGTATCCCGGAAGCAAGCGCGAGTGCGAGTAATATATTGAGATAACGCCCAGCTCTTAGCACTTCTCCCATGGAGATGACTGAGACCGTAACAACAAGGGATCCTATCAAGTAATTGAGATCGGCTGCTGTCCCGCTGGTTCCGAACAGGTACGGAGTAAAAATTATCCAGAGGCCTAGCATCGTAGAAAGCACCAGCGAAAACGGAAAGCTCATGCCCACTATTGATGCATAAAGTACCCGCTTGGGCTGCATTGGTAGGTTTTCAAGCTTTGGCATTCGCCTGTCCGCCGTACTTCCTAGGGGTGAGCCGCCTTTCCAGAAAACTTTCCAGGCTGATTCTCCGCGCTTTTTGCACTGCCACACATGCTGCCCCATAGCGACCACCTCGTCTGCTTCAAGCGGTATCATCGGCAGCATAAGCGCGGCCGCCAGAATGCACATCGTGCACCACTCTCCGACCACCAGCGGCTGTGAGATTACAAGCACGATATGCACCAAACCTAACGGGATCACTAAAAAGCCGAAGATCGCCACCATCCATGGCATCGTCCGCCACCGTGCCGGGCTTCCCATAAACCCCATCAAAAATTCAAAGGTATATGCAAGAGTTCCGAGGGCGGCATCGGATATGGGCCAGCTCCGGGACATATCGGAGGTAAGAACGCGGCGCGTCCCGCCAGCAAAGAGCGGATCGTAGACCGAATCGAGGTAGCCGAGCTGAAAGGCCGCCAAGTAACGCGAGACAAGCCATCCTGCAAAACCGGCGACGATAAGAATCCAGCGCTGCGCCCAGCTTGAAGGGTTATAGCTCCATCCCGGTGGAACTTCCCCGCCCATCTGCATGTACATGATCATATTCGGCATGCCGGGGATAAGGATGGAAAGAGAGATGACCAGCATGCCTACCAAGGTGTTATTAAGATATAGCAGCGCATTGGGCGCCCAGAACAGCACCGGTGCCAAAGTTAGCCATATTCCAATAGCGCAGCAGGTCCATAAACTAACCGGTCGATTCGGAGCCAGTGATCTCCAGGCAAAGACCGTCAGAAGTATGCCGCTGATAAAATCGCTCCACTGCATCACCGAGACGCGCTCTGAAAAGGTGAGCCAGACCTCGCGCCCTAAGGTTTCTTCGTCGGCGCCAAAAGAGTAATCAAAAGTTAAAGGCGAGATAATCATCCAGATACCGAGAATCGCCAGTGTCCAGTAAACCCATAGGGTCTGAGCATGGTGGCGGGCAAGCATTTCGCGCCGCTGTTGGTACGACATGGCGTGCATGCCCGGCTGTTCCATCGAGGGACGACCCGAGCCTCGGGTCTGGTCATGTTGGTGCCTCTCTTGCTGGACATGATGACTGGACAAGGCGTGTTGCTCCTGCAAATGAAAGATTTTTGTGGCGATCCTTATACAACGCGCAGTGCATCCGGTAATTGAGAGAGATCACTGATACAGCCGGCAAGGGCGAAAAGCCCGTTACTTCTCAAGAATTTCAAATAGGTTTTCATTCTGCTACAATTACGTTAAGTTTTACGGATTCACGAAAGCCCTCGTAGCTCAGCTGGATAGAGCACAGGTTTCCTAAACCTGGGGTCAGAGGTTCGAATCCTCTCGAGGGTACTTCACAAAGCGCTGTAAACCCGCCTACGCTGGAAGCTATGGCGCGGCATGCTCCGTGAGCAAGCTTTATAGTGTCCCGCCATTGATTCAGATTTGATCCAATTTCCTAAACGCCCAATATCAGCGTCAAGAGCTTCGGACTGATACTCATTAACGCACGGTCTTGATTAATGATCCCATAATCAGATTAGTACTGCTCACCTGCCTTTTAGAGCGCATAAGCATTTAAATTCATTTCGGAGGTTTGATGAAGGTAAACAACTGGAAGGTGCTCGAGAAAGAGCTGTTGAATCTAATAGAGAAGTTCCTCAGATCTTCCGCCAACCGAAGAGGGGGTTGGAACGCGATTTGCCTTCAATTAAATTATGAGCACACGATTATCTTACACAGCACTAAGCTCTCTCGAAAATATGAGCGCATAGTGTCCAAGGTTGGTCCCGGCGAAATCCTAAGTAGTCTACGGAACAAGGATTACCTCAATTTATCCGAGCAAGTACAAATTCCGATAGATGTTCCGGATACTCATGATATGAGCGACGAATTGGAATTATCCGCGTCTGAAATGCTGGAACACCTTAGCCGACATGGAAAATATGGAGATATTTATTACACTCAGCAATTTGAGCGGGTGGTAGCCAACGTTACCCTTAAGCTTCGTATCAACGAGACGCTTCTAAAATTTGCAGATAGTTCAAGAATCCATTTCTTATATGCCTTTGCTGACGATACCCCCACATTGGTGGATGTTTACGATGATAGATCACCAAGTCATACACCGGCCTTTCCTTACCAAGACTATCCGGACCATGCAAAACTATCCAAAGATGTTGAGTTGGCGGCCAGCAAGGGTAGAAAGGGTCTACAGAAATTAATTGCCGTACTAAATGCGGGTGAAATTGATCACCTTGAGAACGTATTGGATAAATTGTGCGAAATGGGGCCCGAAGCTCGAGAAGCTGTTCCCGCCCTGATAAGATGGTTGGGGTGCTGTATTGGCTCATTTCAAGGGCGCCCCGAGTACCCCGCGCCGGTCGCAGCTGCACTTGTAGCGATCGATCCGAATGGCGAGGTTTCAAAGGAGGGTCTATTAGAAGTATTGCACGGAGAAGATAAGGGGGCGGCCTGGGAAGCTGCAGTCGCGCTATCAAGTATGTTGGATAGAAATCCGGCGTTACTTGGTGATTTGGAGCATCTAATTGCCGGCGATGTCCCCGGAGCTCTCGCTATTTTTCTTAATTCGCTTTTTAGAAATCCACACCTTGCTAAGCCGCTGCTTGCGGAATTTGTAGAGCTGCTGCCAAGTGTTGAAAAGGCCGATCAGATCAATGTTTTGCGTGTGATAGGGAAACTTGGACCGGACGCCACAGAAGCCGTGCCTCATATAATGAAATTACTTTCAGACGGAAAGTACGATGTTGCTGCTCTTGCCGGGGTGCTGAAAAAAATCGGCCCGGCTGCGAGATACACATTGCCTGAGCTTCAGGAGATTCTCAAAAAGCAGCCGGCCGGTTGGGCGAGGGACAATTTAGTCGATGCAATCGCGGCAATTTCCGGAGAGGAATCGCCTTTAGAAGCCAACGCCAAGGTAGCGCGGCTAAGGGAAAGGCGAAGAGCCGAGAAGCGACTGCGGCACTCCACTTCGTAAGACATTTTTGATTAAAAGGCTAGGTTTTCTAGGCGTGCAAACACTGCGGACAAAATTACAGAAAAATACAATCGAAAACCCCCATTAAGAAGCTTCATCACAGTATTAGCATGACACGGGTGTTAACCTTAGCTTCGATATCGCAGATATAGCTCGCACATTTGATCTTGGGCATGACCAGATAATCGCAGCTAAAAGGATTCCGGCGAGTTCGGAAAAGGTGCTTCTGCCATCTCTTTATATCCTTCCGGATGCCGAACGTGAGGGAATTGTACTGAATCTTGCTGAGCTTAGGCTGTATTACTTTCATCCTCCAAGAGGATCGGTTTTTACATATCCCATAAGCACGGGAAAGATGGATTGGAAAACGCCACAGGGAGGCCTACAGAGAGCTTGGCCGTGAATATAGCGGCGAAATCGATGTTGCGGTTAGAAGCTCCACTACAGCAGAGGATCTCCCCGAGGCGAGCTTCGCGGGGCAGCAAGAGAGCTACCTAAATATACGCGGAGAGGAAGAGCTTTTGGCGACCTGTCGCAAGTGCTTCGCCTCGCTATTTACCGATAGAGCCATCTCATACCGAATAGATCATGGCGTGGATCACCTCTCGGTTGCCCTCTCTATCGGTGTTCAGAAGATGATTTGGACATGGTGAAACGCTATGCCCATTTGGCTGACAGTCATAGGGCCAAAGTTGTCGAGAAAATGAAAAAGCAAATATTTGACTAAAGTATTCTATAGTTAAATTCGATAGTTATGATAATAATT
>JAGFJO010000076.1 GCA_024102635.1 Deltaproteobacteria bacterium | reverse complement strand
CTTTCTTTCCAGCATACGATATAGTCCTTGTATTCATTTTATTTCCTCCGATCAGGGTTAAAGTTGTCGCAAACTCAACCTGTTACGATCGGAGGAAATTTTCAACTACGCCTCTCCATAGCAACTGCAAAAGCGGGATTTTTTGCGGAAAAGTAAATTTATTCTAACAAAGCAGTTCTAGCCAACCGAAGGCAGGAGGATTCCGGCTAACGCCAATTCAAACTTGATCTACGCACTGCGTTAAGTAAGCGTAAGTCGAAGACTTACCGGTTGTTACGCAGATTTACGCTCTTGAGGCGCAATTGACACTTCTAATCCTAACGCATCCAGTACGGTGAACAAACTTGATACTGTGGGATTGCCCCGTTCAGAGAACATTTTGTACATACTCTGCCGATTTAATTTAGTGGTGCGCGCAAGTATTCCTATTCCTCCATGAGCTTCAGCAACGTTTTTCAGCGCGACAAGAAACCCTTCAAGAGACTTTTCTTGCACTGCAGCTGACAAATATTCAGCTGCCAGGTCCGGATTCAGAAGTTGTTTCTTTAAGAAAGTATCGTAGCTTTTTGACTTACGTTTTTTACTTTGTTTTGCCATTATTATAATCCCTCCAGTAATTCGTGCATGTTTCAATATCCTTTTTTTGAGTAGATTTATCGCCACCTCCCAGCAGCAATACTATCTGAGTACCGACCAATCCGAAGTAAACACGGAAGCCCGGTCCGAAATGGATTCTCAACTCGAAAACACCTCCTCCGACACTTTTGCAGTCACCAAAGTTCCCAAACCTTAAGCGGTCAATGCGGGTAAGGATTCTAGCTTTTGCCGATGAATCCCTAAGTCGTGAGAACCAGTCTTCAAATGGCGATCTTCCATTACTCCGTACATAGTTCTTAATTACCTTAGGTTTTGACGGCACAAATATAATTGTCGCCCATAAGCGACAACAAGGCAACCTTAATATTAGTAAGGGAGAAGGCTACAGAGAGCGCCGGTCCGCAGACCGGTTTATAACGCATACGAATGTATTACTACCCGGCACCACAAACTCCACCACCTTTCTGTTCCATTCCGAGGGCACATCCTCTATATTCTCTCCCGGCACCAAGCCGGGGAGGTAGAGTATGAGAAGTTCAAGACTAATAGCCCTTATCGCTTCAGCCCTTTTCTCAATGGGCATCCTAGGCGCCCCAAGCTGCCAGATCACAGCGCTTATCATAGACCCACCGAGTTATAACTGGCTCCAGAAGAGAATAGAGAGCGCCACTCCTCCTTATCAGACAGACAGCAGCAGCATAGTAGATGTTCCGGTATACGTTTACGGCACGGCACCGCAGTACTCCTTTAAAGTAGGGAGCGATTCCTCTACCGACTGCACCAACGCGCAAGGCTACGCAGCGTGGACTTCAACCTCCCAAAGGCTTCAAGCCGATATCTCAGGAATTCCCGACGGGCTAACAAAGCTCTGCCTTATAGGAAGGTCCAAGAAGAACGCGCTCTCGTACAACACCCAGCCTTATTCAAAGGCTACAATTTATAAATGGATGAAGGACACCGCCGGACCTGGTCCATTTTCTATCGATGCAATCGAATCACCCACAAATGATAACACTCCAACGTTAAGCTGGAGCGCAGCGACGGGGGCAGCGCTTTATGATGTGAAGTTGTCTGATTCCCCTGACTGCACCCCTCCCTTTCAGAGCTTTAACGATCTAACTTCAACTTCGCTAACTGCATCTACTATCCCCGACGGCTCATTTCACATCTGCGTTACCGCAAGGTCATCAAGCGGACTAACGACAGAAGCCAGCAACAACGGTCTTCAGGTAGTTATCGACACAGTGCCTCCCGGAGACTTCCAGATTCTCCGCCCCACCGGCACCGTCTTTGGCCTCTCCCAGACCGCAGAGTGGACGGCAGCATCCGGAGCTACGCAGTACCACCTGATGCTAACAAGCGACTCAGGGTGCACGAATATGATCTCCGAGTGGAACAGCATCACTGCTACCACTGCTGACATTACAGTTCCTTCGGAAGGTGATTATCACCTATGTGCAGAGGCAATTGATGCCGCTAACAATAAGAAGCTATCACCAGCGATGGCGTTTAGTGTAGCCGGAGCGCCGCAGGAGGTTGTGATTGAGGATAGGATTGGGGAGCCGAGTTCGACGAATGGGAGGGAGGGTCTAGTAAGCACTATCGTTCACGGATTAGGTGGATCTGTTCTTTCAACGATTTCGAAAATTCATGTTGATCAAGACGTTAGGCTTTCTAAAGTCATCGGCATTGGGGTGCCCCTAGATGCCATAGGGCCCGCAAGTTTGAATGACATCGATCGGTGGATAATTTCGATTCACTCTACAGAGGTTGGAGCGCTAACGGCACCACTACAGGGGGATGTTTTGAATCAAACGCAACTCCCTAGGCCAGAAGGAATTGAAATAGGTCAGGATGTCCGAGGGTTTCCGACCTACCAGGTAACTTTCGACCTAACAGTTCAGGATGCTCCTAATATCCTCCTTCAGGCGAACCGAGATTACTGGTACACCATTATGGCGCATACTCCCAAGGAGTGGCAGTGGATGGAATCTGCTCGGCCGGGCGATTCGGATGTGTGGGTAGTAGACGGAGCCTTCATTTGGGCTTGGGACTCAGCTCCTGGTTATACAACCGGTCGTTCAGCGGTGAACTTGTATGGTCAAATCCAAGATTCTAATTAGAAGTAATAGAGGCCTGGATTAGCTATTGTAACAGTTGACTTCCAACAGTGGTAGTTGCCGTCACTGCCTTGTTTCCAAAATCCCCGAGCGAATGATTGATCGTCGTATCTCACCATCCCACAAAACATTCTATTGGTAGAGAAGCTAAGGAAAGAGATAGCGGGAGTAGCTATCATGATAATGAGAGCTAGCAGTAAAGAGCATTCAACGAGAGAAGCAGCGAGTTGAGACTTTCGGAGA
>JAGFJO010000073.1 GCA_024102635.1 Deltaproteobacteria bacterium | reverse complement strand
GTATGAAGCGTTTGTACCGAACTGCTTCTCCTTTAGAAGTGCCTGTTCGGCCGCTTTCAGGTCCGACTCGTAGTATAAACGCACCATCTCCCTGATTGCGGATTCAAGCGCGGGTGGAGCGCGCTTGTAGTCCTGCTCGCTCCAGAGGCCGAAGTAATTGAGGGTCCAGTTAACGGCATTCTCCGGTGCTAGGTGTGCCAGCTTGCGTGGCGGCTTGCCTTGCTCCACCAGAGCTATTTCGCGCGAGGCGAGTTCTATACTACCAAGGCTGTTCGAGACTTCAACGGCGCCGTCAATAACCCCTACAGTGGTCGAGCCGTCCGGCGCTACCTCCATATACCATTCGGTTCCGCGAATCGCGGCGGTTGCCGTCGGCGTATCTATTTTGAAATCCGTTTCACGCTTTTGGCCGCGCAGCCATACCTTTCCTGCGAGAAGCTTTCCGTTGATTCCGCTCGGTCCGATGCCGTTGTAGATAAACTGGGTAAGCTCAGCGACCTTCAGCAGCATGTGGTCGGGAAGAAGCAGCGAGAGCTTTCCGTGCGGTCCAGTTTCTAGCTTATCGCCCGACGCTATCGGCAACGCAACCTGCGCTTCCTTTCTCTCTCCTTTGGAGGTCACCGTTGCCTCAGGGCGTGATGAGACGATCTTTGTGCTGGTGCCGGCCTGGCCCAATGCCGTGGCAGAGATAAAAAGAGTTAGCAAAAGAAAGGGCAAAAATGATGACGAATGCCTTAGCATGCGCGGGCCTACTTTTGAGAAATTAATGTCTTGAGAGGTTGGATCGCTTAAGTGGCCGAGGAGATTCTTGAATAGAGAGCTCTAGAATAGAGATCTTCTTGGGTTTACTGAGGTCAAATTAAAGCGGGCTGTGCCGGTTATAGAACATTATTATTAGCAGCTTAGCTGGCTGGGGGCACGCGATGAGCATTCAGACCACTCACTTTCCCAAAGTAAATGTTGAAATGTGTATTATTTTCCACCGCACGCCCCTATAGTGGATGGAAGCGTTACGGACATCTCTAACCCTCCAAAAGTGGAAAACTACGCTCTATGCCTACATTCCATTTGCAGAGTTCTTCAACGTTTCACTGCTCGGTACTAATGTATGGATACCACCGCAATTAGAAACGTAGCAAAAGAGCTACTAGAGAAGGAAAGGCCGAAAGCAAAGGCAGGCAGATCCGAAGAGCCTCCCTGGGCAACATTCGAAAAATTACGGCTGTATTTAACTCAGTTCATAGGGGAAGCCGGGTTCAATGCATTATTGTCGCGCGCATTAGCACGAGGGCGGAGTTCGTGCTCTGCCCTTCAGGAGTTTAAAATTACAGATCAAGGTTTGTTGGAAGGGAATGAGCATATCTCATCCGCTCAAGTAATCGAAGCTCAGGAGGTTCTATTGGGGGAGCTGCTTGCATTGCTCGTTTTGTTTGTTGGAGAAGAGTTAACACTGCGATTGTTGCGGGATTTGTGGCCCTCGCTGCCAATTCTAAAGGGCAAACTAAGTAAGGACTGATCTGATGAGTGATTTAAGAAAAGTGCATATCGAGAAAATAAGAACCGGAATAGATGGTCTTGACACGGTGCTGGGCGGCGGTTTGCCGGAGTACTCTTTTAATATTATAGCGGGAGCGCCGGGAAGCGGTAAGACCACCCTTGCGCATCAGATAATGTTTGCCAATGCTACTCGGGAGCGGCCGGCGTTGTACTTTACAGTGCTTGGTGAGCCGGCTTTAAAGATGATGCGTTATCAGCAGCAATTTAGCTTCTTTGATCCCGATAAACTTACCGATTCTATTCACTTCATTAATTTAAGTCAGACAGTTATCGATAATGATCTGGATGCAGTGCTGGCCTCTATTATGAAGGAAGTAGAGGCGATAAACCCCGGCATGGTGATAGTCGATTCTTTCCGCACAGTCGTCCGTAAGACGCAGGGAGGTCCCTCGGCAGAGATGCAGCTTCAAGAGTTCACTCAGAAACTAGCCCTTTACCTTACCGGTTGGCAGGCTACGACTTTTTTGATCGGTGAGTATGTTGAAGAGGAGATGCGCGATAATCCGGTATTCACCGTTGCCGACGGGCTATTGTGGCTTTCGCAAAATGTTGTGCGCAATTCAATCGTGCGAAAGCTGCAGATCATGAAGCTTCGTGGCCAGGCCTCGGTGCCGGGGCTTCACACCTTCCGAATAACCGAGGCAGGACTCCAGGTCTTTCCCCGAACCTATGGCTTGACGGGACGGGGACCGGGCAAGCAGTCTGTCAAACGGCTCTCGATCGGGAATTCCGAGCTTGATGCGATGCTCGGAGGAGGCATACCGGAAGGCGATAGTGTCCTCATAGCGGGGCCTTCCGGAACGGGGAAGTCGGTGCTAGCCAGCCAGTTTATTGCCGCGGGCGTGAGCCTGGGTGAGCCTGCGGTAGTGGCTATTTTTGAGGAACGCCCGCACGACTTTACGGGGCGCGCCGGTAATTTCGGGCTGGATCTCGCCAAACCCCAAAAGGACGGCTTGCTAAAGGTTCTATACCTTCGTCCCCTGGATCTCTCAGTTGATGAAACCCTGCAGGAGCTGCTTGATGCGGTTAAGGCCACCAAGGCCAAGCGGGTAGTAGTCGACTCGCTTGCAGGATTTGAAATGGCTCTGGCCCCTGCTTTCCGTGAAGATTTTCGGGAATCCCTCTATCGTATGATAGGCGCATTGACCGGGGTTGGGGTAACTGTGCTTAGCACAGTTGAGCTGCCTGAGTCGTTCATTGATATACGTTTTAGTCCGCATGCAATCTCATTTTTGACGGACGACATTATACGCCTCCGTTATGTGGAGATTGACGGGCAACTTCGTAAGATCTTGGTTGTCGTAAAGATGCGCGGCGGAAATCATAGCAAAGATATTCGCGAATATACTATTGAGGCAGATGGTTTCAAGCTCGGTGAGCGTTTGCAGGAATATTACGGTCTGGTTATCGGAGTCCCGAAACGGCACAAATCTGTGATCCTAAAGGAAGCTGGCGACTCTGGCGGCGGGCCATAACACGGTAAGGAATATGGAAATTGCAACGGCTAATGAGAGGGATAGTTTTGATGACCAGCGCCACGCTAGCGATTTGTGGCAGCTATATGAGTACAAAACGCGCTATTCCCCACTTCCGTTAGTTGTTACAGAGGGGCCGCGCCACCTCGTATGTTATGCAAACGATGCGTTTTGTAATTTGGCAGGTAAAAGTTCCAAGGAACTAGCAGGGACTCCGTTTTATGAGGCCGTTCCCGAGGGAGAACGGAGAGCCGTTATTGCGCTTCTGGACCGCGTACGCACCAGCCGAGAATCTGAAAACATCTCTCCTATTAGTGCGGCCCCAAAAAATCAAAATGACCGTGACGGTAATCGATCTTGGGGTTATGCAGTTTGGACCGTTCTGGAGGAGGATGATTGCCCGCCCGGCTTAATGGTCCAGGTTGAAGACGTGACCGATGCAGCGCGTTCGCAGCGGCGAGGTACGGAATTTGGCGAGGCCTTAATGCTGCAGGCAGTCACTAAACAAGAGCTGGCAGAAGCTGCCGATGTGGTTTTGAAGCGGGTGGAGCAGTCGCTGCGCGAGACTGAGCACCGCGCTAAGAACAATCTTCAGATGATCAGTTCACAGCTAAGCCTACAGCTTAGAGAATACCCTGGTTCCGTTCCCTCAATAGAGATCGCCAAGGTGCAGATGCATATAAAAACGATCGCGGCGATGCATGATCTAATGACCTTTGCCGACACCCGTCAGGAAGGGAGTGCCAGCCACAGTTTAAAGAGTTTGCTGCAAAAACTGGCGCCTATGTGGGAGGAGATGATTGCCGGAGGCGAGCTGGACTGGGCATGCGATGAATTCGAGATGCCCATTCGTCAATGTACCTCGTTGGTAATTATCATTAATGAATTAATCTGCAATTCGATTAAATATAAGGCGCATAACATCACATTGCGAGTGAAGAGGAGCGGCGTTGCAGGCATGTTAGAGCTGAAGGACGACGGGGTGGGGTTCCCGAAGAATTTCGACTTGCGGAAGTCAGAACGTTTCGGTTTAAGGTTCGTAGATACCGTGGCCCGTCTGGAACTTGGAGGGTCTCTTACCTGTAAAAACTCTCCAAGGGGCGGCGCAAGCGTTAAGATAAGTTTTGTAGTTCCTGCTGGCGATGACATCAAGTAGGGGCCTCCTTTCAGTTCCGAAGCGAAATAAAATCGGACACTTGCTCTGAGGGACTCTTAGCGAAAGGAGAGTTTTTGAGTAATCGATCGGCCGGTGCTATAAAGGCAACCTGGCGGCCACAATGACGCCTATTCAAGCAGTTCTTTATAGTTAAAGCACACAGGAAGAAAAGGGATGTTTTTCCTGTCCTTTTGGAGCGTCTTTCAGGGGCGTTTTGAAAGGACTAGGACTTAGTATTCAATGGTTAATTCGTTGCGCCGTTCGGCGCGCGTTATTTTTGTTTCACTTCAATAGATCAAACAGCCGGCGCGTGGCCGCTGTTTTGATACAACACATCTTTGGTGCACAGCACCTGAGGAGAATCGTTATGAATACGATTCAGCACAGCGTACCGGTTTGGGCCGTTGGGCCGAGACCCAGAAACCCCAAGTTTGGAGGGGGAAGGCAGGAAGAGGCATTCAGGCCGGTGGAGACGCGGCTGCACGGCATCCAGAAACTGAGCAGCCAGGTCCAAACTGCCTCTGGGCTTCCGCTGCTTACTAGTTTCCACATCGGATTGGAGCTTGAGATCGACATGCCGTACGCCAGGCTCTATTCGCCTTGGGCCATCAAGTTCGATCGGCTGGTGCGCGGAATCCGGGATGGCGATTTCCCGCGCGTACTTGCACTGACGGCGCCATGTTTCGGCTTTGAGGGAGCCGAGAAGGGCGGAATTCTGAGCACCGAGAAGTGGCTCAGCGAAAGGGCTTACGAGCTTCACTGCGCGGCCATTAGGCATGCGCAGGAGCTTGCTGAGCTGCAGTTCGGAGAGGGCAAAGTGATCTGGTGGCCGGGATTCGATAGCATGCCGGTCGGCAGATTCACCGAGCACTACACTGTTGAAGCGGCGCTTGAGCGCTTCTTTGATTTTTGGTGCAAGGTGCTGGACACCACCAATGGCCAGGTGCATTTCGAGTTCAAGCCGGGAGACCCCGGCATCGATTACATCAGGACGCTGGAGGGAGCTATTGCCTTCGCTTACAAGGTGAACTCCGCTCTCGGGCGCAAGGCGATGTTGCTCAACAATGAATGGGCGCATATCCTCGCTACCGGGATCTCGGTCGCAAGCGCCACTGCTCGTACGATCGAGACAGGTCTTTTTGACGGCTTCGTGCATGTTAACTGGGGCGAACGGTGCCCGGTCAACATTGACCACCTGATTCAACAGGGCCTTCCCACACCGGTGCAAACCGATTGGGACTGGCATGTCGGCTACTTTCAGCATCCAACCGAATGGGAGGACCAGCTCGCTGCAGTGCGAAATCTTCTCGCATGGAGGGGCAAAGTCTTCGCCGAGCATGATGTCTACAGTCAGCTGGACAACCCGTTTGATTACGTGAAGCTCTCTATCGACGGGCTCGAAGAGCTCGCTCGGCACGTTACTCAGGGGCCACCCCCGGTTGGTGAATCTCTTGCTGCAGCCCGCAAGCCAAGCGGCAAGAAGCTCAAGTAGTGTGTGAAGTGAATCCCTGAGGGACCGGGGGAGATGGCGTCTCTGTCTTCCCCGGTCCCGCTTTTTAAGGGTTATGGATGCTAAGTCCGGTCCATAAAGTCAGCGCAACCGAGAAAAATATGGGACCTTCAAGTCCCTCATATTTCCCTGAGCGCGGGACGCGGCGGTTTTATAACTAGCGACACATCTACAAGCAACCCTTTGCCGACACTTATTCCAGGGTCCATCAGGGATTAGGCGGTTGAAGCAATCTCAGTGCTAACTGCGGCTGGAGATTGGCTTGCGAAAGCACGCTTGACGCAACTCGCTGCAAAATATTGAGGCTGACCAGCTTCGAAGATTCCTCCGCAATGTCGACGTTGCTGATGCGGCCGTCTGCAGCCATGTAATTCTCGGATGCGCTTTGGAGGTTTGCAAGTCCGACCTGAATGCGGGATTGGAACCCGCCGATTTGCCCCCGTTGGGCAGCAATCTGTTGGATCTTTCTGTCGAAGACGGGCAGAGCTTGCCGTGCACCTGCCAGCGTTGAAAGGTCGAAAGGCAGCAGGGGCGATGCGCCGTCTTGTGTTTGGCCTATAAGAACGCTCAGGCGATCATTACCGATGTCTGAGCTTACTAAATCGAGAACTCCATCACCATTGAAATCTCCGATATGAACCTCGACCGGGAAGTCCCCAGTCACGTATGATGTTCTTGCCTGAAAAGTGCCGTCGCCGTTGCCCATGTGCACATTGAGCGCATCATTTGATTGGTCTGAGCTTACAAGGTCTAGTATTCCGTCTCCATTAAAGTCTCCAATATTCACAAATGAAGGACTGGATGACTGGTTGATTAAGCGCGAATTGAAACTGCCATCCCCATTCCCGATTAGAACCGCCAAAGTGCCCTCACTGGTATTGGCGCTAACAACATCAACAATTCCGTCACCGTTGAAGTCCCCGGTTTTAACACTGGTTGGATGATTTCCCACAACGTAAGAAACGACCGCCTTGAAGGTTCCATCCCCGTTGCCGATAAGAATACTTACCGTATCGTCAATAACAGCATCACCACTAATCAGGTCTAGAATTCCATCACCATTGAAGTCGGCCGTTTGCACTGATATAGGCCCGGCTCCGACGGCGAACGAAGTGCGGGCATGAAAGGTTCCGAGGCCGGTACCGAGAAGTATACTGAGGGAGTCCGCGGATTCGTCAGCGGTCACAATGTCTAGAATTCCATCTTTGTTGAAATCTCCGGTAGTAACAGAGCTGGGGTTAATACCGGTTTGGTACGAAGTACGCGCGGCAAATGTTCCATTGCCGTTGCCTATGAGTATACTGACCGTATTGCTGCTTCTGTCAGCACTGACAATGTCTAGGACTCCGTCTCCGTTCACGTCCGCAGCTTGAAGAGAAGCCGTACCGTTGCCGACCTGGAAAGTCATTCGGAAGCCGAATGTTCCGTCTCCACGGCCCATAAGCACACTGATCTGACTGCTGTCTGCATCGGCGCCCGCGAGATCTAAAATCCCATCGCCGTTGAAGTCTCCAACAGTAACAGATTCTGTGGACAGACCGACCTGATACGAAGTTGCTGAACCAAATGCGCCTGTTCCGATCGCGCCTCCTAAGCTGGACAGAATACTACCATCCAGACCATATCCGCCTTGCAGCCGGATGCCGCTTCCGAGGCTTCCGTCTAGCAGAGAGACTCCGTTGAATTTAGTGCTTAAAACTATTCGAGAGTACTCCCTTGAAAGCACCTGAGCTTCTTTATCCAGAACGGCTCGCTGTGTATGGCTATATACCCCGTTTGCTGATTGTTCCGCGAGCTCCTTGAGCCGAATTACGATGTTGCTGAGACTTTCGACCGCGCTGTCGGCGATGTTTAGCAGACTAATGCCGTCGTTAAAATTTCTGATGCCTTGGTTGAAAACACGTACGGACGCTTTCAAGGACTCCGAAATTGCTAGGCCGGCAGCGTCGTCAGAGGCTCGGTTAATGCGCAGTCCGCTTGATAATCTGTCGAAGGAAGTGGAGAGTTGCGCTGTGCCCTGTGACAGGCGGCGCTGAGCCTTTAACGAGGCTAAATTACTTCCTAGCGTTACTACCGACACAACCGATTGACCAACAAAACAAAAGTCAGGGGCTTATGAGTGTATCGACTTAAAAGCTCAATCTCATTATCAAATTCGGAGGGCATCAAGACATCAAGATAACTGGCCAATTTTTTTTGAATGGAGAGCGGTCCATAAAGTCAGAGCAACCGAGAAAAATATGGGACCTTCAAGTCCCTCATATTTCCCTGAGCGCGGGACGCGGCAGTTTTCTAACTAGCTGAAAACACTTGGCGCACCTAGTTTGCGCGCTCCGAATCTTAATATAGGGGCTTTGGCGCGTCCTAGAAGCTCAATTATTGATATAATTTCTTCTGAGTTCGGTCATTTAATTGGCTTTAGACGGTTTTAACTTTTTCCGATTTATCCCCTCGGGGAGTGTTTTTTCCATGGCCGATTTTGCTTCGAAGACATACTACGAGATTCTGGGCGTTTCCCCTGACGCCAGCGTAGAGGAGATTAAAGAGGCCTACCGCCAGATTGCAAGAGCGTATCATCCCGATTCCAATTTCTACGACGAGATCTTATCGAACGCCAAAGAGAATATCCCCGACAGCGACATATTCAAAAAAATAACTGACGCCTACAACACCCTCATAAACGATGAGCGTAGAAAGGAGTACGACAAGCTTTTTCCTAAAGGTCTGCGCGATTGGGACGATATCGAGCGGAATGTGCCGCAAGAGGATCTTGTGGGCAAGGGCTTTTCTAATACCGGTTCGGCAGCAAGCATATACCGCCCGCGAGGGCACACTTCGACCTTCCGCAGAAGCAAGTTCGGTGTAGTTGAAAACGTTCCCAATGAGCCGGCGGTGGAACGGGAAGTTAGAGGGCGTTCGATTCAACCAATTGAACTGCCAAGCGAGCGTAACATTGTTCCGTGGTTTATTGCGTTACTTGTTCTCGGCTTTATCGCCGGAGGCATCTTAGCCTACTACGTCGTCAGCCGGGGCTAGCAGCGGCTACTCTTCCCCGGCGCTGCTGTGAATGTTAACATCGCGCAATGTCTTCCGAAGAATTCAAACGCTTTGCTTTAGAGCTTGCCGCTATAGCTCGCAAGACGGTCCTGCCTTATTTTGCAACTGCTGAGCTGAAGATAGAGATTAAAGAGGATCTCTCGCCCGTAACGATAGCTGACCGGGCTGCGGAAGAGGCGATGCGAAGCGCTATTAATAGCCGGTATCGGGAGCATGGCATAGTAGGAGAGGAGTTCGGCTCAGCGAACGAAGGAGCCGAGTACGTTTGGTATCTTGACCCGATTGATGGCACCAAGTCCTTCGTGCGCGGATGTCCGCTTTTTGGATCACTGATTGCTCTTTGCCGGAACGGAGAGCCGATTATCGGTGTGATAGATCACCCAGCTTTGGATATGTGCTGCATCGGAGACGGCGCTCAAACCTTAGTAAACGGCAGGGAAGTTAAAGTTAGCGATCATTCAGATCTAAAAGATTGTCTGCTTCTCACTTCAGACCTCACTATGGTTAGTCGCTACCAGGACATCTCCAACTTTATGAGTTTAATTGAACAGGTTCAGCTCTTCCGAACTTGGGGGGACTGCTACGGTTACACATTGGTGGCAAGCGGCTTTGCCGATATTATGGCCGATCCGGTTATGAATCCGTGGGATCTTTTGGCGTTGATACCCGTAATCGAAGGCGCGGGAGGCAAGATAACATCATGGGATGGCACTGAAGCTAAAACTGCCGCCTCGATAGTGGCGGCTCCGGCTGCGCTGCATTCGAAGGTAATAGACATTTTAAATTCGCCGAAATAACTACGCCAAGTCTTCAGGCGACCAGCTCGGCTTTGCGCCGCAGCACGGGCATTTCCCTAATGATTTTTGAACCCTTGGAAGCGCAGTGTGAAAGGTATTATGGCAGTAGTTTATCTTTTTATTAAATTGATCCTCGGGAATTTCGACTAGATCTCTAAGTTTGAATAGGGCGAGTTCGCGCTTACGCTTTAGCTCCTCATTGCGAGCCCGTCCAAAAATCTCATAATCTTGATCGTTCTCCGTTTTAGATTTAGTTTTCACCGCCGTCTTTACCGCAGGTTTAGGCTCGTGATGCGGCTGGGGATGAATGTGCGGGTGGAGCTTCTGATCTAAATCTGTTTTATGCTTGAGCAAAGTGCGCGGAGCCAGAGCGCCATGTACGATTACTAGGCGCGGCGTAGCAACAACGGCAGGTTGCAGCGCCGGTTTAAGAAATGGCGCTACTTCAGGACGCGGCAGAATCTCAGGCACTGCACGTGCCGGAGTTACTCTCGGCCTTACTGCGGGCTGAAGCTCAGGGATTGGGGCCGTTCTTACATAAGCTGAACCTGGAGGATAGATAACAGCTTTGTTTCTCGGAGCAACAGAAGATGCTGAGCTTAGGTTGTCGTGAGCGTTTACAACCAATGGCTCGGCTTCTAAAGTGGCCTGGGGTCTCGCTTCAGCCTGCTTCATGCGGAGTCTTGCTACCTGAGCCTCGGCTGCCATGATTCTCTGCTCAAATATCTCAACTGGTGTATCAGCCTCGCGGCTTGCGGCTCGCTGGGCCGGGTCTTCGATAAGCGCACGGGTCTCTTCTATCATGAGCTGTTTTCTAGCGATCTCGGCATCAATTGGGTCCTGCGGCAAAGTGTCGGGCTGAGTTTCTACAACGGCGGCGCGCTTAGCAGCCGCTGCACTTAAGGCCTCAAGTTCCGCTTTAAGAAGCGCGATTTCCGCTTGGTCGCTAATTACGGATTCTCGATACTCTTCGATAGTCTTTCCGCGGTGGCGGCTCTTCTGATATTCAGCCGGGTCGCTTATGATACGCTCATTAAACTCAATGCGCCTCTCAATCCTTGCAATCTGCTTCTCAATAGAGGCCGGGGAGTTTCGGTCGTATCCGGCGCTGCGAGAGTAGCCTATCTCGGGAGCATCGACAGGCGGCGCTTCGGTAACAGTCTTAACTGCTACCTCTGTTTCTAACATTACTCCGCCTCCTCCATCGTCGGCGCCAGGCCGGTACGGGGGAATATCATCAAAATTGTTTAGCTGGAAGTCCGGCTCGGCGCTTGCCTGCGCTCCCTTGGAGGGTTTTGCGCTCGGTAAGCTGCGCTGCGGCTGAGCGGGAGGATCCATTACAAGGGCGGTTCTCTCTTTAACAGCGGCGCCGCCGCCCCCTGAGCCGAAATCCCTGACTGCCGGCCCGCCGCCGCGTGGGCCGGAACGCCCGCCGCCGCCACTGTCCCAGCCGCCATCGTAATCGTCGGGGCCGTCATTCCCCCAATAGCCATCATCGCCATCAGCGAAGCTCGGCTTCTGCATAAATTGAACCTGCTCGCAAAGCTCACTCATTCGCATACGTGCCTGCGCCAGCTCTTCAAGGATTAGCTGACGTGCGGCAGGGGAGTAGGTATCTCCTTTCGTCCTTAGAATTGAATTGTATTTTTCAACCTCTAGGTGGGCTTTTACTATGGCCTCACGAAGTTCATCCTGCACCTCGGTAAGTAGTTCATTAGCGCGATTTGAGCCGCTTCTAAGAAGCCGCTCATAAAGCGAGCCCTCTTCAGGAGAAGCCGGCGGTGCAGATTCAGCCACCACTTCAACAGCTTTAGCTTCCGGTACCGTTTTGGGGGCAGCGGGCTTTTTAGGTTCTACGGCTTGAGCTCTTACTGTATCGGCTTGATCTGCGAGTGAGAATAGGCGGCTTCTCTCTTTGCTTAGCTCTTCCGCTATGATTTCGCGCGCTCCTTCAGAGTATCTGCTGTCTTTCGCTTTTATGGAGAGATCTTGGACCTTGGCGTGCGCTTCTAGTATCGAGTCTTGCAGTTTGGCAGGAAGGTCTTTTATTAGTGTAGCCGGTTCAGAACCTTCCGCCAGCAAGCTCTCTGTAAGAAGTTGTGGTTTGGCATCTTCCGGCTTTGGACCGGGCACGATCGGTTCTTCTCTCGCCACAGTATCGTGAGCGGCATCAGGCAATGGATCGCTCTGAGGTACAACCTGCGAATTCGCGGCAGCTTGCACCGGAACCTGAGTGCGCGGCGTCGCGATTCCAGCATCTATTAACAAACGTGCTGTAGCTGAGTCCTGTGTCTGATAGGCAAGGTGACGGTTCGGCGAGTCAAGATAGTGGCGAATTACTTTGCGGGAGTGTATATACTCCGCTATCCGTCCAGGGTGAGAAGCGATCTCTACTAGTCCTCTAATGCTTCGGGCGTCCTCTTCAAAACGCGCCGCTTTTTGAGCCGCTTCGCTTCGTGCTGAAGGAGTATCGAACTGTTTAACTCCGCTGTCCTCTGCGAGTAGGTTAAAGGCATCATCCATCTGCCTCTGGTACTCCTTTGTGCGAAGATCAACTGCCCGCTCATATCTAACAGCCCGGCTTGCAAACTGAGCCCGTACTCCATGAACGAACTCGCGCACCTTATGATAGGGCTTGAAAAAACTTCCTTCAGCGGCTACTGCAGCTTCGACGGTCGCATCCACTCTAGCCTTAACGGCCGGGTTACTTGCTACGTCTTCTTTTGTTAGCTTGAGTTTGCCAAGAACCTCAGCCTCCTTTTCGGCTCTAAAGGCCACTTTCTCGGCTGCTCTGGCTTCTTCAAGATGAACTTTCTTTTGCACCAGAATCTGCTCGTTCACAAAGCCTATCTCGTGCTGCACTTTAGCGACAAGATCTCGTACTTTTGGGGGGTCATTGGGTGATATCCCTCTAGATTCGGCTCGTCCTTGTGCAATTGCATAGAGATCTTTTCTTAGGCTTCTCTCCATCGGAGTGCCTGCCACGGCATCCATTACCTCAGGAGTAAATCCTAGCTCAGCTTCTACTGCGCGGAGCTTTACCGCAACAGCCTCAGGAGTAGCAGGGAGATTCGTTGCGGCAAACCTCGCCATGGTTGTGTGGTAGAACTCAACGGCTCTATGCCACGGCTTAAGGAAAGTGCTGCTCTCTGCTTTAACAGCTGATTTAGTAGCTGCATTAATATGGTCACGAACCGCAGGGTTCTCCCCGGTAATAAGCTGATCCTGAGTAACACCGACTCTGTCAAAAATCTCTTTTCTTACCTCACCGGTACGTGCAGTCTTATTAGCCGCAGCAGCAGCTTCAAGTTGGAGTTTTTTCTGGACCAGTATCTGCTCATTAACAAATCCAATCTCGTGCTGCACTTTTGCTACCAAATCCCGCACTCTTGGAGGGTCATTAGGTGAGATCCCTCTAGCTTCAGCCCGTCCCTGCGCAATGGCGTAGAGATCTTTTCTTAGGCTTCTCTCCATCGGCGTGCCTGCAACGGCGTCCATTACTTCAGGAGTAACCCCCAATTCCGCTTCCACGGCTTTAAGATGCTTTGCAACTGCCTCAGGGGTAGCAGGAAGATTTCTTGCAGCAAACCTCGCCATGGTAGTGTGGTAGAACTCATTTGCTCTGTGCCAAGGCTTTAGAAGGGTGCTGCTTTCTGCTTTAACAGCTGATCTAGTAGCTGCATTAATATGGTCGCGAACCGCAGGGTTTTTCCCGGTAATTAGCTGATCCTGAGTAACCCCGACTCTCTCATAGATCTCTTTTCTTACCTCGGAAGTGCGTGCTGTTTTATTAGCCGCGGCAGCCGCTTCAAGCTGGAGCTTTTTCTGGACTAGTATCTGTTCGTTAACAAATCCAATCTCGTGCTGCACTTTTGCTACCAACTCCCGCACTCTTGGAGGGTCATTAGGTGAGATCCCTCTAGCTTCAGCCCGTCCCTGCGCAATGGCGTAGAGATCTTTTCTTAGGCTTCTCTCCATCGGAGTGCCTGCCACTGCATCCATCACCTCAGGAGTAAATCCAAGCTCAGCTTCTACTGCGCGGAGTTTTACGGCGACTGCCTCGGGAGTAGCAGGAAGGTTTCTTCCAGCAAACCTCGCCATAGTGGTGTGATAAAACTCTGCGGCTCTATGCCACGGTTTAAGCAGGGTGCTAGTCTCTGCTTTAACTGCTGATTTAGTAGCTGCATTAATATGGTCGCGCACCGCAGGGTTCTCTCCGGTAATTAGCTGATCCTGAGTAACCCCGACTCTCTCATAGATCTCTTTTCTTACCTCACCGGTGCGTGCGGTTTTATTAGCCGCGGCAGCAGCTTCAAGCTGGAGCTTTTTCTGGACTAGTATCTGCTCATTAACAAAGCCGATCTCGTGCTGAACTTTAGCGACAAGGTCACGCACTCTTGGAGGGTCGTTAGGGGAGAGACTGCGATTTCCGGCTCGTCCCTGGGCGATAGCATAGAGATCTTTTCTTAGGCTTCTCTCCATCGGAGTGCCTGCAACAGCGTCCATCACCTCAGGAGTGACCCCCAGTTCCGCTTCCACTGCTTTTAGCTGCTTTGCAACTGCCTCAGGGGTAGCAGGAAGATTTCTTGCAGCAAACCTCGCCATGGTAGTGTGGTAGAACTCATTTGCTCTATGCCACGGTTTAAGCAGGGTGCTTGTCTCTGCTTTAACTGCTGACTTAGTAGCTGCATTAATATGGTCGCGAACCGCAGGGTTCTCTCCAGTAATTAGCTGGTCCTGAGTAACGCCGACTCTCTCGTAGATCTCTTTTCTTACCTCTGCAGTACGCGCAGTTTTATTAGCCGCAGCAGCAGCTTCAAGCTGGAGCTTTTTCTGTACAAGGATCTGCTCGTTAACAAACCCGATTTCGTGCTGAACTTTTGCTACCAGATCCCGCACCCTTGGAGGGTCATTAGGGGAGATACCTCTAGCTTCAGCTCGTCCCTGGGCGATAGCGTAGAGATCTTTTCTTAGGCTTCTCTCCATCGGAGTGCCAGCCACGGCGTCCATCACCTCAGGAGTAAACCCTAGCTCAGCTTCTGCTGCGCGGAGCCTTACGGCAACAGCCTCAGGAGTAGCAGGGAGGTTCCTTGCAGCAAACCTCGCCATGGTGGTGTGATAAAACTCAGCGGCTCTATGCCACGGCTTAAGGAAAGTGCTGCTTTCAGCTTTAACAGACGACTTGATAGCAGCGTTAATATGGTCGCGGACAGCCGGGTTCTCTCCGGTGATTAGCTGGTCCTGAGTTACACCGACTCTCTCGTAGATCTCTTTTCTTACCTCACCGGTGCGTGCCGTTTTATTAGCCGCCGCAGCAGCTTCAAGCTGGAGCTTCTTTTGAACTAATATCTGCTCATTTACAAAGCCGATCTCGTGCTTAACTTTAGCTACAAGGTCGCGCACTCTTGGAGGATCGTTAGGTGATATCCCCCTGGATTCGGCTCGTCCCTGAGCGATGGCATAGAGATCTTTTCTTAGGCTTCTCTCCATTGGAGTACCCGCCACAGCGTCCATCACCTCAGGAGTAAACCCTAGCTCAGCTTCTGCTGCGCGGAGCTTTACGGCGACTGCCTCCGGAGTGGCAGGAAGATTTCTTGCAGCAAATTTCGCCATGGCAGTGTGGTAAAACTCATTGGCTCTATGCCACGGCTTTAGCAGGGTGCTGTTCTCTGCTTTAACAGATGACTTAATGGCGGCATTAATATGGTCACGTACGGCAGGATTCTCGCCGGTAATCAGCTGGTCCTGCGTAACGCCGACTCTCTCGTAGATCTCTTTTCTTACCTCACCGGCGCGTGCCGTTTTATTAGCCGCAGCAGCAGCTTCAAGCTGGAGCTTTTTCTGGACCAGTATCTGCTCATTAACAAACCCTATCTCGTGCTGAACTTTGGTGACTAAATCTCGCACCCTTGCCGGGTCGTTAGGGGAGATTCCTCTGTGTTCTGCCCGCCCCTGGGCGATTGCATAGAGGTCTTTTCTTAGGCTTCTCTCCATCGGAGTGCCGGCGACAGCGTCCATCACCTCAGGGGTAAACCCTAACTCAGATTCAACAGCTCTAAGCTGCTTCGCGACTGCATCAGGAGTAGCAGGGAGGTTTCTTCCGGCAAACCTCGCCATAGTAGTGTGATAAAACTCAGCGGCTCTATGCCACGGTTTAAGAAGGGTGCTTGTCTCTGCTTTAACAGATGACTTAATAGCAGAGTTGATGTGATCACGTACTACGGCATTTTCACTTGTTATCACCTGATCCTGAGTAACACCGACTCTCTCGTAAATCTCTTTTCTCGCCTTGGCTCTTATTTCAGGGGTTTCAACCGCTACGAGGTCCTTTTTCAGGGCGTTTTGCGCAGATCTTCTAACGATGAAGTCCTGTACGGTGCGAACTGGATTTCGAGTAACTAGTTTAGCAAGGGTAAGCCTGATGTCCTGACCTGCTATATCCGCTGCGTCGCTAAGAAGCTTTTTAGCCTGCGCTTCGTTTAAGTTAAGTTTCTTTGCAGCAACGCTCTCAACTACCTGCTGCACTCTACCTGCCCAAGCTTTCAGTGCCGCTCGCTGCGTTCTATCAAGATGCACACCCTCCTCGCCGGCCATCTTGCGAGCCGAGTCGAGCTGTTTAGTAAGAAGTTCATTGCCGGGGCTCTGCACAAGGTCTGCCGTGCCCGGCTCCGGCGGGCGAGGGGAGCTCTCTGTCAGTTCGGCTTTCTCAGGTGTGGGCTGCTCCTGCGTTCTGGCTGGTTCTTCCTTTGCGGTTACCTTTTTCTCTTCGGTTTCAGCTTTGGAAGATCTCTCCTCTTTGGTGCCTTCGCCTTTCTCCTCAAACACAACTAGCTCTTTAATCGGCTCGGCCTGCTTCATAGCTTCTTGATACTTCTGAAGCTGGTCGCTTAACGCCTCGCTCCGCTTCTGAATAAGCTCAATCTCTTCCCGGATGGCTTGATGCTCACTCTCGGGAGCCTTCGCCAGCTTCTCTTCAAGCTGTTTTACCCGCTCTTCTCCCGCTTTCATGCGGGCCTTCATCTCTTTTTCGGTTATGATGGCGAAGCCGGGATGCTCCCTTTTGCCGTTGACAATCGCAGCGTCAAATTCCGTGAGGACTCCGTTTTCTTGAAATCGGGCCTTCATCAGATCTATCTCTTTTGCTTGAGCTTCATAGCGCGCCAACGCTTCGGCTTCTGTTGCAGGGGGCTTATTGCCGAGCTTGCTCTCTGCCGTTTCAATCAGCTTCTTGCTGTCTTTTGCGGATAGGGGCTTGGAGGCTAATAGCGCCTCAGCGGCATCTCCATTTGTTACAAAACCTTGGCTTGATTCCCTCTGCTGCAGTAGTTTTAGCCCTTCGCCTTTAATCTTTCCGGAAGTTCTAAGGCTTGAGGCATCTCCCTCGCTCATGGCCCGCGCAAGCTTTATATGCTTAGGGGTCCTGGCACCTGCTACAACGCCGAAGCCCGCGCCCATTTGCAGCCCTTGAGGAATTGCATGCCCGGCGTTACTAAGGACGGTGAGGAGGCCTTGGCCAAAGCCCTCATCCCAGGTCCCGTCTGCAAGCGCGGCACGGCCGCCTGCGTCGATAGGGGCGAACACAGCTCCATCGAGAGCGCCTTGAATAGACCCTGTTGTCATTCTCAGCACCCGGCTGTTTTGAACGAGCCTTTGACCTAGAAGTTTGCCGCTTAGCTCTGCGCCCTCTTCACTTAAGATTACTACGCCTGACTGTGCACCCCTGCGGCCAACAAGGGTCACCATTCCGTCCCCCACGATCTGCCCGACCGGGATCACCTTTGATACCCCAAGCGCGGCGTAGCCTGCCCCCACATCGATAAGCGTGTGGACGCCCTCGTCAATTAACTTTTCATGGCCAAAGCCTTCCCACCCTTTGCCGCCGATGCCAATGACTACCCTGTAACCTCCAGCACTTACAGCAAAAAAGGTGCCCCACCCGGCCAAAGCAGCGCCGCTTAGAGTTCCACCAGAGCCTACCACCACTACGACAGTGCCGCCGATCATGATTACCATTGTGGTGGTGTTCTGAATGCTCTGGATCGTAGCGTCGACTGTCTCGCGTGTAGCGTCTGCTGACACGTCAAAACGATCTCTAAATAGCTCAAACTTCGCTTTGTCTCCTAAAGTTACGGCTCGCTGAAGTTCAGTAAGGTCGGCCCTCATGCGCTCAACTTCATCCGATGCAATTAGCCCTGATTTGACATATTCGCCGGCGGTTTCATGCATGAACCTTCTCCGTCGCCTTTCAAGTTCCCGATTTGGATCGTCAGAGTGTCCCTCAAGCTCCCACTTTGCATCCCACCTCTCATCACCGCCGCAATCGCCCTCAATCCACTTAACGAGATCTCCCCACTCGGAATCAAACGCGGCGCGCACCTCTTTTGCTCGCTCCATGCTGATCCCCTTCAGGATCAAATTCGGTGCTGTGGTAGTCCCGGCTCCATGCATAGAATCCCAGAGCTGCCATTCAAGGGAGAGATTTGCACTAGTGAGGAGCTCTTGTACAACTTTGCTGTTGTGGCCGCTAAGGCACCTGTCAAAGTGGCTCACCAGCGAGGTTCCGTACTGCTTTTGGTACTCCTCAGCTACTTTTTGATTGAACGCTGCCCATTCGGTGATCTTGGCTTTTAGCGCTTCCAGCTCCTTTTTTTCCTGTTCGTTTAGATCTGTAGGGGACTTCTTCCAAAGCTCTTCGTAACGTTTTCGGATATCCTCCGGCGCGCTTAAAATGCCTCGTATGATATCATCATCGCCGTTTAGTATTCCGCCTATGTTCAGAGCGGCGCGTATATTAAGCACAGCAAGCTTAATTTCGAGCTGCTCGGGGGTAAGGTTCTTATCAAGCACAGCAAGTACGATCTTCTGCTCCTCTTTGCTTTCTAGTTTTGCCAAAGCACTTTCAAGGGGCTGCGAAGAGTTCTCCTGCTGATAACGTTCAACCGCCGCCGTTATCCTTGCGGCATCTATATGGCCGTCAGGGGCGCGCATCCCCGCGATCACCTGGCCGATCCCTTCTTTATCTTGCATCGCCTTTAGAATATGCGCAGCATCGGCTGCCGCCTGATCTCCTGCAAGCAGCCCAAGAACCGCCTTCTTATCGGCATACCTGGTAACAATAGACAGCGCATCTGAAAAGCTCGTGGCCGCTGGTCCCTGAGTGGTATAGGAGCCGTGGTCCGTCTGAATTGTCTCTCCAGCGTGGTGATAGTGGCCGGCATACTGATCGGCAAAGGTATTGTTAAACCGCTCGCGCCCCAGGTCATCCTGAACCAGAGACACAGCACCTTCCAGATCTTGAATCTTAGGGCCAAAGAAAGCAGACATTGCGATATCGGCGCTCGCAGCCGCTTCAGCTACAGTATCCCTATCGGATATTGCGAAGGCCTTATCTTGCTCGGAACCTGAAAAGTCCCCTGCGATAGCTTCTCCTATCGTTTCGTCATGGCGTGCATGGAATAGACGTCCCATCCAAACCGCCTCGCTTCCCGAACCATTTCGAAGCCCCTCGTACGCCTTGTCTTCCGTGGTGCCGAGACCATCAACTGCATTCCAAAACTTGTGCTCTCTTCTGTCGATATTGATTCCGATCTTGCGCCCCTGATCCTTCGATCTCTCAAGTTCGATTTCCAGCTGTCCGGCAGCGCCTTCATGCTGCTCCAGGAAAACCTTTTGAGCTTCTGTATATTCGTTGAGCCGCGCTTCATGAGCTATGCGCTGCGAAGCGGCGTACTCTCCAATCTTCTTGTCTGGTTCAAAATGGGTCGCAACGCCGATCTCAACCCCAATGGCATGCATGGCCTGCTGCACCGCTCCTAACCGGCTCTGAGAACGTTGGTTACTAAACAGCTCGTTAATTTTCTCTTCGAACTGCTTTGAGTGGTCATAGATCCACCGGCTAAGCTGCTGGGCTTCGGCATTGTCGGCCTGAAGAGCTTCAATCTGCCGCTTGTCTTGTTTCTCTGCTCCCTCCAATTCTCCCAGTTCGCTGGCGCTCTCATGTGTGCGCAGGGCTATGTAGTCGGCAGTTGCCTGTAAGTCTACTTTTCCCTTTTCGAGAGCTTGCGTGACTATCTCTGCGCCCTTTGCATCTTTTTTCTGGGCGACGGTTGCCTGCTTAGGGTCTTCAGGAATCTTTTGTGAACGCGCTTCAAGCGCTTGCAATACGTCACTTCCGTATATCTCTTGATGTGCTTCTCTCTGCTCGCGCGGATGAACACCGGAGGTGCGAAGAGCTTCAAGGGCCGCGAGGGCAGGGTCGGAAGAGGTGGTGATGGCATCGTTGAGCGCCACAGCAGCTACCTTAGCGTTGTCACCTGATAGGAGGGCATCTGTTACTACTAGTTTGTTTTCTACTTTAAAGATTTCCCGCAGTGATGAGAGAGAGAGCTGCTTACCCTCCGTGTACATCTGCTCCTTTCTAAAGATTCTTCGAAGCTCTTTCCAGTTATCTTGTGAGAGACCGTCCTCAAGGCGCGACCAAAAGTGGCTCTTAGGATAATGAATATTGTAAAGGGTTCTTATTGTGGCGAGCTCTTCGGGGGTTCGCCCCCGGACAGCCTGCATTACAGGCCCGTCGGAGCAAACAAAGGTGGCTTCGGCTTCATTATAGATCTGGGTTGCCCAACGCGTACACCGAGCCCGGAGGTCCTGCTGCTCGACCTGTGCGGCATAGATATGCTGGTCGAACTTTGCCTTAAGCTGAGGATAGCGCCTGAAAAGGTCGCCTAGGCCCTGATAATACTCGCGCAGGTCGCGCTTGCTGGAATCGTTTGCGAATGTTCCATCGAGCAAAACTTCGCGCTTTTTGAAGTAGTATATCGCTTTTGATGCTTCAAAAGCGCGCCTCTCGTCTTCTGCCCGTCTTACTGACGCCTCAATATGTTTGGTGATAGGGGATTCAACTCCGAAGGTGGACTTGGATGCCTCAGCCAGCGCTGCCAGGCGAGTATTTATGGACTTTAGAGCTTCATCGTCAATGCCGTCCTCGCTCGCTAAGACTTTAGCGCGTTCCTGCGCCAGCACCTCGGCAAAGCGCTTGAATGCAAGCACTTCAATGGTTTGCTTTGAGATGCGTCCGGTCTTAAGCAGCTCATCGACCCTGGCTATTTCCGACTCGTCGAGTCCTTTTACCAGCTCGGCCCTAAACGCTCGGACAATTGATACCGCATGCTCTTCGGGAAGGTTATCCAAGAATGTTTGAAGCGCCTTCGGAGAGGGATCGCTGCTCAGAATGTGCTGGAAATTTTGACAACGGGCCTTTAGGCTTGTAGCGAGATCGTTTGAAGTATTTTCAAAAAGCGTGGTGATGCGCTTTTCGAGAGCGGGGTCCTTTTTGTATAGCTCTGTAAATCCTCCCGAGAAATTGAAGTATCCTCCCTTAGCATTCTGGACCTCGAGACTGTCCGACGCGGCGCCCTCTCCGATAAGCCGCCCATGCATCGTGCCGACACGCACAGCTTCCCGTTCAAGGAATTTAACTGCTTCTTCATCGGTAATTGATTGTCCTGTGAAGATGCGGGCCACTAGTGGAGCGTCTTCGGGACTTAGGCTCTCTATGCACTTTTTGATAAGCTCCGGGTGCAGCTTGATGATGGCCTCTCTTCGGCTGGCATCCATGCGGTCAAGATGACCCTTAATGTTGCTGAGAGGCGAGGCCATGCGGGTTATGTTGCCGAAGTGCTCGGCAAGACTGGCCAGGTTATTGCGTTCATTTGTAAGCTGTTCAGTAAAGCTTGCCTTTAGCGCGGTATTTGCGGCCGCCGGAAGCATTTGAGCGTCACACCACTCATGAAGAATTTTTAGGATCTCCTCGTGCTTGGAGAGCATTAGCGCCAAGCTGTCATTACCGGTGCCGATTCGGTCTCTAAATGCGGAGGCAGCTTTCCATGGGACCTCATGCTTATCAGTTATAGCTTCGCTCAATTGACGCGCCGCGGCAGCGACCATCTCGGCGTCCTCTGCCCTTAAGCCCGCCTTCTCAAGTGCGGCGCACATTTCCGCTTGCTTTTGACTAAGGTGCAGCGCCTCTCCCTCTTTAACTGCTGCGTTGAACTTGAGCTGCGCCTGAGCAGAACTGAAAAACTGCGGGAAGGCCTGCACCAGCTTTTCAATATCGGGGTCTCCTTGGGTAAGGCGGCCGGGCTTCTGCAAGCCTAGCCTGCGAGCCTCCGCAATTACGACTGCCTCCTGCTGATCTGCACTAAGCTCACCGTGCTCGAGCAATGCGGCCACAACCGGCGCCATCTCCGTTGCAACACCGGGATGGTTTCGAAGCTCAGGCCTTACTGATAGAAGAAAAACGCGTTGAGAAGGTGTCAGTTGCAAAGCTAACTGCGCGGCCTGCAGCAGCGCATCTCCTTCCTTTGCACTAAGCAGCGCATCGCCCTTATTGAGAAGGGTGCTTGTAGCTTCCTCAAGCAGAGTGCTGATTATCTGCGCCAACGCCTTCTGACGGCCGGCCTCAAGATCTGAGGCCGCGAGCCATCGTTCAATAGGCAGCAGGAGTTTCTGGCGGCTATTTAAGATCGCCGGGAGGGAAGGGTTATCCGTCACCTGCGCTGCTAATGCTTGAACTGCTTTTAACGGATTAAAAGCCGTGCCGGCCTCATCACGAAACCGCCTTAGAGAGTCCATAAGGGCCTCTGCATCGCTCATCGGAAGCCCCTCCTCGACAAGCGCAATTTGCAGCTTCGCGTCGTTGAATAGTCCCGCTTCCGGCTCCTTGTAAACCTCCTGCGCAAGCTCTGCAATCTGATCGTTCCACTGGTCACCGAAAAGGGACTTGAGCGATTCTTCAAGCGCATCGGCCCGTTCCTTCGGCGTGCGGTCGCCGAGCCGAACCTCCGGTGAAATAGGCTTCCCCTCTAAGTAGTTTGCTATGCGTTTAAGCGCCACCTCCAGGGTTGCCTTCGATTCAGAGCTAAGCTGACCTGCTTTGTGCGCCTGATTCTCAAGCTCCTTTCTAATTGTTTCAAGCTGCCGCAGGCAGAGCCGCAGCTCAGGGTGTTTCCGAAGCACCTCTTCTATCTCGGAGTCGCTAATATCTTTCTGTTTCTTCCCGCAAACAAGGGAGATATAGGTGGCGACAAAGTCGTGCTGGGCCTGTGCGGTGTTGATGACAGCTCTTAGTGCCTGCTTCTGTTGACCAGTAACTGCGAGGGTGTAATTCAGGTTCTGCTGCTCAGGAGTCTGGGTGAGCTGTGCTACTGCCGGTTCATGCTTGGGAGTTTTCTGTTGCTGCTCCTCCGGTTTCGTGGCGCCGGCGATCTCAGACTGCAAAGCTCGCCTATCCGCGGCCTTCGATGTGCTGCTGGTAAGTGAATC
>JAGFJO010000051.1 GCA_024102635.1 Deltaproteobacteria bacterium | reverse complement strand
GGATCTGTGTTGCGAATAGGGCGCATGCCCTACTTATCGAAGAAACTAAGCGAAAGTTTCCTCTCACAACAATCTTTTTCATAAAAAACGTCAGAATATGAAGTTCAGGACAAGAAGGTGGTACCTTAACTAGTACCTTAATTAGTGCTCGGTGGTTTCGGCTTCTCTAACTATTCTTATTGCAGCAAGAGCGTATGCTATCTCCGGCCCGCGAAAGATAATTCCGTCTAGTGGATTTTTCTTTGTTAGATCCACACCTTTTGAGAGCAAATAGGCTCTCGCTTCTTCAGGGGTCATTCTTGGAATGACTAGGGTTGGGCCGCTCACCTCTTGAAACGCTTCGTTTGCGAACGGCTTTTCAGAAGGTGTAACCGGCATGCTTCCAGCTTTTTGCCGGTCCGATAGGTCCGGGCGCTGAAAGGCTTGCTGGAATTTCCCGCGAGTGTCTTCGCTGTCTGCTTCTGAATTCTCACCGGGAAGACGTGTCCTACCTCCAGCTATCCCCTGCACCTTGCCATGAGATTGAGTTGGGAACTTGTTGTTATGACGGCTAATGAAGCTCATACTCGACGCTATCTCAGTAGAAATGTAATTGTACCATGCTTTGATGTTGGAGAGCACGGCCTCTATAAGCGCCGATTAGCTCGGCTCAGCTACCCGTGCCCATCGGTGATTAAGAGGAATTTCGATAACTTGCATAGGCGAACCGGTAGCGCACAGAATTGCTATTCGCCGCAAAGGACTTTCTTTAGCCGCTTATGCTCGGCCTCCGGCACTTGACCAAAGGAAAAAATGTCTAGCGGCGTAATAGTGACACTTCCGCTTCTCAGCCGTTCGGCATCGCTTCCTTGCGCGGCATTTGGGTAAACATCTATTAGATCGTGTTCAAACCGCGATATTTGCTGACCCTCCATTTGCGTTACCTCAGTTCGCCGGAAACAGCTGCCATACCTCGATGGGGCCATAGGTGAAATTGAGAGATCGAAGTTGTTCTGAAGATGAAAGGGGAAGTTGATATTCCATGTAATGCTTTTTTCGAATAGTGGTCCGCTGGTAAGCCGAGGCAGGACTCTGTCGAGAATCGACTCCGTCTGCCTCTCGAGCCGCAGTATTACCTCCTTGTTCATAGAATACTCAGCCGCGTACTTATTGCGCGTCTCGATGTCAAACTCTTGAGAAAGCGCGATTGCAGGTACTCCTGCTATATTAGCCTCGAGACAGGCACCCACCGTTCCTGAAGACCAGATAAAACCGGTTCCAATGTTTAAGCCGGCATTGATACCTGATACCACAAAATCAGGTCCCTTACCCGAAGGATAAAAGTGATGGATCGCAATATTAACGCAATCAGCCGGACTGCCATCCAGCGAGACAGCGGGATAACCTGCAATCTCGAGATCTTCACGGTGTATGAATCCGAAGCGCGTCATACATTTGGAGCGCCAGCTCTGCTCATGCTTCGGGACCACAACAAGCAGCTCATGGTCACGCTTAAGGTAGTGAATGATAGATGCCAAGAGCGGTGAGCGGTGGCTATCATCATTTGTCAGGAGAACTTTCATACTAAACAGCTATAGCAACGAAAAACGGCCGCAGGAAGTTTTCCGATCCGCGAAACATCTCAGCACGGATCGAAATTCCACCTGCGGCCGGTACAGCATACTGAAAGTCGATCCTTTTAGGCTGACGCTTTCAGTTATCACCCACAAAAACTTGGCGGTTTTTGCTTAAGAAAATCCGCAAAAGGGGAAGAATCTCCCTAATCAACCTGTTTTCTTAGGAAAGTGGGAATCTCATACTTCTCTTCGTCTTCCGCACTTGATAGTACAGACAGCTTCTTGAGTTTGATAACCTCGCCATTAGCGGTTTCTCTCCCCTTCCGTGCAAAAGCCGGAACCTC
>JAGFJO010000066.1 GCA_024102635.1 Deltaproteobacteria bacterium | reverse complement strand
AGTCGAAGGGCTTTTCCCGTTCACCACTGGTGCCAAGACTTCACCTATATTCGTAATGCGTCAATTTTTGGCGGGATCGAACCGCTTGCCCCGCAGGGAAGATAGGGCTGAGGACACATCGCGGAGCTGCCCCGCAGGGAAGATAGGGCTGAGGTCTAATAAATAGCCATTTTTAGCCGCCCTCAGCCTGGGTTTCTCGTGCGCTAGAAAAAAAAATCACACCCACGAAGTTCCGTAAAAACATCAACACGTTAAGACGGAGAATCCATATGCAATCAATCGGGTAACATGTTACATAACCGTAGCGAAATTATATGTATCAGGCGAGAACTATGAACTGCACTTCTCTTTGTCGCGCGGCATTTACCTCATTTATCATGATCACGGTCTATGCATCGATTGCATACGCGCAGCAATCCGAGGTGCTGGAAGGGGAATATGTAGTTCAACGTGCCGAAACCCCGCAAGGAATGGCCGCCGCAGCCGCTGCGCTTTCTTCGACTAACCTCACGGTCCTAGGCTCCTCTCTTAATGCACAGCTAGTACGGCCAGGAAGCAGAAAGAATCGATTTATTTCATCGCAAGTGACACCGACGAAAGTGCCATATGACAGAGCACTAGCAAAAAAGGAGTGCGCTGAAATTATGGCGAGCGATCCTAGCATCATTAGTTGCGATCCGAACTTCGTAATGTACAATCAACAGCTCCCAAACGATCCTCTCACTTCTCAGCAGGATTCGACTCTGCCTGCTGGAACACCGTACCAGTTCTTCCATTTTTATACCTGGGCGGATGGTATTAACTCTTTTCACCTTCGATCCAATCAAGCTTGGGATATTCAAACCGGCTCAAAGGACATAATTATCGGAATCTTGGATTCCGGAATCAATTATGAGCATCCCGATCTTCTGCCGAACCTATGGGTTAATCCGGGGGATCCTCCGAACGGAAAGGACGATGATGGTAACGGATTCGTCGATGATATCTTCGGCATTGATGCAGCTAATGGTACCAACGACCCATTCGACTGCAACGGCCACGGTTCGCATGTTGCCGGATTGATAGGCGCCAAGGGCAATAACGGAAAAGGCGGAGCCGGCGTTGCTTGGGACGTAAGCTTAATAATGGCTAGAAATGCTCTTCCGGGCGCTCCAGGTCCCGAGGCCTGCGGACCGTCCGTTAGCTTGATGTCAGCTATTACCGGGATTAATTATTTTTACGATCTTAAGGCAAACCGCGGGATCGATATCACTGCGGTCAATGCTTCTTACTCAGGGGACAACAGCCCGCAAGTTCAATATGACGCGATCGCGCGGCTTGCCTCGGTTAATATCATTTTCGTAGCTGCAGCGGGAAACAATGGGCGGAATATAGATCAGCAGCCTGCCTATCCAGCTGCCTATGATTTACCGAATATTTTATCGGTCGCAAATCTTGATCAGTATAACTACTTTCCAAATCGTCTCAATGACAGCTCCAATTTCGGAACAACTTCGGTTGATATTGCAGCTCCGGGGACTGAGATTCTAAGCACCGTGTATAAGGGCGATCCGGATGCCAGATTCGCGATCTCAAACGCTGAAAGATGGGGACATAAGACAGGAACGTCAATGGCGGCACCGATTGTAGCCGGAGCCATTGCTCTTTACAAAGCAAAACACAAGACTCAGTTTATTGACTTTACGAGGCTCATTCAGGTGGTTTTGGACACCGGTGTGCCGGTGCCTCTGACTAAAGGGATGACCAAGACGGGCGACACACTCGACCTTTTTAATCTTTTAAGCTCGCCCACTCTATCTGACAACTGCCCAAGCGATCCAAGTAAGCTTGATCCGGGAGCATGCGGCTGCGGAGTGACTGAAAGATACGCTGACTCTGACGGTGACAGTACTTTAGACTGTAAAGACCAGTGCCCGGCCGACGCCGGCAAGATTGCGCCGGGAGCATGCGGTTGTGGCACATCGGACATAGATGCCAATGGAAATGGGCGTTCAGATTGCTTCGACGCTTTAGTCGGGCAGATTGTGCCTGCCAAACCGAGCATCAAGAAAAAGCCAAAATTTACCGTTAATATGACTCCCACCTCCGAACCTGGTGCAATCTATGTAGTAAAAATCGAGATTGCAGGTAAAACAGCTGGCAACAAAAAGCGTGTGGCTAGAAAGAAAAAGGGAGGAAAAGGAAAAGGAGGCAAGGGGGCCGGAAACAAAACTTCCACCAAATTTTTCAACAGCGCCTCAGCGAGCTTTAGAACCAGTGGGCCCAAGAGTGGTCAGACCTTTAATATAAGTTATTTCTACCAGATACCGGGCGCAGCGATTTTTACCTCGCAGGAAAGTCCTAAGGTCAAAGTAAAAGGTTAGGCGGCCAAGCGATCTAGTGCCGTCCACCCGGCGGGGCATGGTCTATCCGGGAATTTTGATGATAGAATCTGCCCAGCCTGCGATCATATAATCTGAACTGTTGGTGACCAGCCGTTTACAGGTTTTGATGTAATGAAGTTTTTTAGATACAAAGAAGATATCGTCCCCACTGCGCTTATCGTTGCGCTATTCGTTTTAGACCTTGTAGTATTCTTCGTCGTTGAAAATATTTCTATTCTGATAGTGTGGTTGGTGCTTACGGCCCTGCCGAAGATATTTATATGCTCCTGGAATCATCACCATCAACATCTGCCGACGTTTCACCAGAAGCTTCTCAATAGAGCCCTTGAAATCGTCTATGCGTTTCATACAGGAATCACCACAAATGCCTGGGTGCTGCACCACGTCCTTGGCCATCACCTAAACTACCTGGATCAAACTCGCGATGAATCCGGTTGGAAGCGCAAGGACGGGGCTGTGATGAGTGAAGCCGAGTACACCTGGACCATAGCGGTCACGGGCTATTTAAGGGCTTTCCGTGTTGGGTTAAGACATCCCAAAATTCAGCGGGGCTTTATCGGTATGGGAGCTCTTGTCTTGGTGCTGCTTTCAGGGTTTGTCTATCTAAATCCTCTTAACGCGCTTACGGTTTTTATGATCCCTATGCTGGTAGGTTACGTAGTGACCTGCTGGCATACCTATTACCATCACGCCGGGCTGGATACGGACGACCATTTCAAGGCTTCACACAACATCATGCACTCTTGGTACAATTTATTTACGGGAAACTTGGGTTATCACACCGCCCATCATATTAAGCCGGGGCTTCATTGGTCACGCCTGCCGGAGTTTCACGCGACTATCGCCGATAAAATTCCGCCGGAGCTATATGTTGAGCCTTTTGTGCCTCTGAAATGGCTGCCGTGTAAGAACTCATCACAAGCGGCCTCTTAGCACTCACTATCGAGCTTCCGCCAGTGCACTCTCGGACGACTGAAGATATCTTTCAAGCCGCAGTACCTCTCCGGACTTAAGCAGCGTTCGCTGGTAGCCATTCCCGTCCGCTCGCTTTAAGCTAAGTCCTATCTCTCCGCCAAGGACAGAAAGTGTGACGCTCCCCTTTGCTTCGATAGTCAGTGCGGCTGCGCCATCTTCTCCGACTACGATGCCGACCGGACTTTTTGTTGCTACAGTTACAAGATGCATCCGTTCACTCCGTCCGGGTAGGTTCTCACTGAAGCCGTGCTGATCCACAACGACGCCCTTGGGGCAAAGCCCGAGCCCGTGGCATATGCGGACGTCCGAGTGACTTTCTGATAACCGCACCTGCGCAAAAGAATTAAGGGGCCGGTAGCCGTTTATCATGGGATTAGACATTATCGCCGTACCCGCACTGGTCCCGCCTGTGGCACGCCCGGAGTTGAAAAACGATATTAGTTCATTCCGGATAGCTTCATGAGAATCAATGACCCTCATGATCCCGGCCTGATCACCGCCAAGGAAGAAAATACCGTCGGCTTTACGAATGTCTTGTATAAAACCTTCCCGTTTACTTTCTGATTTTATAGTTTCATCTCTTGAAGGGGCTAATGTAGTCCGGCAATTTTCATACTTGGCGATCTGCTCTTTGAATGCCGGATAGAACCTTGCGGGATCTGACTTGGCCCAGCCGATTACGAGAATGTTGGTACTCACCGCACCTATATGATCCCGCGATTTAGAAGTCGATAGGTCCGCTCGCAGCTCTGCCGATTTTCGTGCGCGTTCAACAAAGTCAGCCAATGCTGCTTCAGGGCGCTGTCCCCCGCCGCATAAGAGCAGCCGTTTGTCATCGGAGATTTTGGTATATACGTCTTGAACTTGGGTAGGACGCTCAGCCTCGCTTCTGGAAGAGAATGTAAATAGTGAAAGGCCGATGCTCAGAAGGCCACTTAAGCTCTCTCGTCTTCCTATAGGCTCGTTGGTCAGGAATGACATCTGAGTCATTATACGGGAGGCGCTTCCTCTTCAGAAGCAGAAATTTGCTAAGCTGACTATCTTTTCGCGGATGTAGAGAGTGTTCAACCCCATCAAGGAGGGGACAGTAGCGCTAATACGATCAAGGTCATTCCGATAGAAGTCTTTTAATATCATTTAGAAAGTCGGTTTTGATATCGTATATTACCCAGAATTTTACTGACTATACCGCTAGGTGAATTGTCGAAATCCAGTGTGGTGGGGTTAGTGGGGCGACGGCACCAGGGGGCACAAAACTGATGAAAGCGGCTCAATCGCAACGGCCATGGCATACGGTCGACTTGTCAACCGTGCATGATTTATTGAAGGCCGGCAAAGATGGCTTGACCGCAGCCGAGGCGCAGGTCCGCTTGCGAGAGTACGGCCCTAACGAACTCCCGGAGCAGCCGCCTCCCGGGCTGGGGCAGATAGTTCTGCGCCAGTTCTACAGCCCCTTGATCTATATTCTGTTGATTGCTGCCGTGGTTTCGATGTTCGTCGGGGACCTCAAGGATGCCGGTTTTATCGCTACCGTGCTGGTGCTCAACGCCATTATCGGAAGCTATCAGGAATGGAAGGCCGAGCGGAGCAGCTACGCTCTTCGTAAGCTGCTTAGAATTCGGGCGTCGGTGTTGCGGGACGGTGAGGTGGTGGAGATCCCTGGCGAAGAAGTGGTGCCGGGCGACATTGTCTGGCTAGAGTCGGGTTTCCGCATTCCGGCGGACTTGCGGCTAATTACAACACACGGCTTAGAAGTTGATGAGTCGCTTCTCACCGGCGAATCACTCCCGGTAGTAAAAGATGCGGCTTGGGTGGGGGCCGAGAATGCTTCGATCGGCGACCGGGCAAACATGGGCTTCGCAGGTTCGATAGTGTCGCGTGGCCGGTCGAAAGGGATTGTCGTCGCCACCGGTACGGCAAGCATCGTCGGACAGCTTGCGCTCGATGTGAGCAGTGCAGCGGGAGGTAAACCGCCTTTGCTGGAACGGATGGAGCGATTTTCAAATGTGATCGCTATTGTCACGGTGATCGTTGCAACCATAATTGGCGTGCTGGGAGCAACATTAGGACGCTATTCGATATCGGAGATGTTTCTATTTGTTGTTGCATTGGCGGTTGCGGCCATTCCGGAAGGTCTGCCCGTAGCAATGACGGTGGCGCTTGCTATCGCGACGTCCCGCATGGCCCGGCGTGGCGTCATCGTCCGCAAGCTGACAGCTGTTGAAGGCTTGGGAAGTTGTACTGTGATCGCCACGGATAAGACAGGGACGCTGACAGTCAATGAGCTAACCGTAAGAGAAGTGAAATTGCCCAGTGGTGAGACATTCACCGTCACCGGAGAAGGATTTGTGCCGGCAGGCGACGTGCTGCTGAATGGGAGATCCGTTGCGCCGGAAGGCCACCCGGCGATTGATACAATAGCTCTGGCGGGCGTGCTGTGTAACGAGTCAGACCTGCATCAGCGAAACGGGAAGTGGGATTGGCGTGGGGACGCAGTCGATATTGCTTTACTTTCGTTCGGTTACAAGCTGGGACGGATGCGGGAAGCGAGTCTCGATGCTCACCCGCAAATTGATCAGATCCCGTTCGAATCGGAGCGTCAGTACGCTGCGACCTACCATAAAATGGACGGTAAGGTGCGTGTCTTCGTCAAAGGAGCGCCCGAGCGAGTTCTGGCGATGTGCGGGCACTCGGCGGATAAGCAAACACTTGAAGCGATTGCACTCCAAATGGCTGAACGAGGCCTTCGAGTATTAGCACTGGCGGAAGGCAACGGCAATGCAAACGGGGATCGAACACAACCGTCGTCCGAGCCTTCTGATCTCACGATTCTCGGTTTCGTAGGCATGATAGACCCATTGCGGCCAGGCGCGCGGGAGGCAGTTCAAACCTGCCACGAGTCCGGTATAGACGTTGTAATGGTGACTGGCGATCATCGAGTCACAGCGTTAGCGATCGCCAGAGATTTAGGCTTGGCACACGATGAGAGTGAGGTCATCACCGGACCGCAAATGACTGAAATGTCGCCGAAGGAACTGGCGGACATGGTCGGCAGTACGCGCGTCTTTGCCCGAGTTGCGCCTCGTCAGAAACTCCGGATAGTTGAAGCTGCACGGCAAGCCGGGCATTTTGTGGCTGTTACCGGTGACGGTGTGAATGATGCTCCCGCTCTAAGAGCTGCCAACATCGGAGTGGCAATGGGTAAATCCGGTACTGACGTGGCTCGGGAAGCGGCCGAGCTGGTCATTAGCGATGACAACTTTGCTACGATCGTCGCCGGAGTGGAGGAGGGGCGGGTTGCCTACGACAACATCCGCAAAGTTATTTACCTGTTGATTTCGACCGGGGCGGCGGAGCTTGTGCTAATGGGCTTAGCTATTGCAACGGCGATGCCATTACCACTGCTTCCGGTTCAACTTCTCTGGCTGAATCTGGTTACAAACGGGATCCAGGACGTGGCCTTGGCTTTCGAGCCTAATGAGGGAGAGGTCCTTAAAAGGAAGCCTCGGGCCCCCCGGGAACTAATCTTCAACCGCCTGATGATTGAACGGACTTTAATCGCCGCCCTCGTAATGGGACTCACAGGCTTTGGTGCGTTCTGCTGGATGATCGGCGAGGGATGGAATGAATCGGAAGCTCGCAATGTCCTATTATTAATGATGGTTCTTTTTGAGAATTTTCACATCGGCAATTGCCGATCCGAAACAAAATCGGCCTTCAAGCTCTCCCCGCTGCGAAGCCCCATCTTACTGAGCGGCGCGTTGGCGGCGTTCTTCATTCACCTCGCAGCAATGTACATTCCTTTGATGCAAAACGTGCTGAACGCCGCGCCGGTATCGCTAGTGACCTGGATTGTCGTTGTGGCGCTTGCTGCAACTGTCGTTCCGGCAATTGAGCTGCACAAGTGGTCTTGGAGAAGGCGCCAGTCCTAAAAATGTAAGTTTACTTCTCGTTTTTAAAGCGCACTTAAAGATGGGAGCGATTTGCGCTATTAGTCCTCTACCCTCAGCTTTATTTCATCCGAGTTGGCTTTCAGCTCCGGCGCGTACATTGCGTAGGCCTTTGTCGGCAGGGCACTAAACTTGCCGGGGATCTCGGCTTTCATTCTGTAAGATACGCTGTGTCTTCCCCGCGCTAGTGTTCTGGCGAAAAGGGCCACTTTTTCATCCCGGTACTCGACATAGGCGCCAATTTCATTTCCGTTGTATCCGCTTCGTACCTCAATAGGCTCGAATCCGGCGGGTTTCATATCTTCAAAGATCAGATACTCGTAGTCGTTCTTGCTCTCGATAATCAGCTCAATCTCTACCAGCTCGCCGCTCTTCAAGGTAGCGAGATTCTGGATCTCTTCCCGCTTATACTTGTCACGGAGCTCCTTCACTACCTGCCCATGAGCCCCTTGAGCAATCTCAAGTTTATCAGCTTCAATGAGCCTGTAGTATTTGCGCTCGACTTTAATCTCAAGCCCCGCTTTCTTGATATAATCTTCAAGGGTGAAGTTGGTAAGATACGCATTGAAATATAGCGCTCCCTTGCCGCTCTTTTTAAACTCAACGGAGTGCGCGCCCGTAGTGATCTCTTCTCCCGTGAGGACCAGGGAGTTGTCAAAGCTAAAGAGATTATCAGCAGTAATTCTAACCTTCTTTACGCTCTTCTTGTCTATCAGGATCTCAAGTTCAAGATCAGGCAGATGCTCATCTGTGGCGCGCATATAATCGGCAAAAGCCTCTACAACGATCGCAGTGTCGCGCGTGGAATTCCAGTAAGTGGAATGCTTTCTATTATTGAGCAGGTACTTAACCAGCCGCGGCGATACTTCGCTCTTTGGGTCGGCCTTTGCCAGAAGCTTAAGGTAGTAGGCGTGAGCTTCATACTCGCTGCCGTACCAATACCACCAGTAGCTGCTGTTACCCAGGTTGAGATACGCGGTCTGATTTTCGTTGTCCTCTACTACATACTGCCCGATGTTCTTAAGGATCATGGAAAGCTTCTCCTGGTCCCCGGCCTTGTGAAACGCTAGGCCGATCATCGCCTTTGAGTACACGGCCAGATGGTTCCGGTCGCGGTACAAAAACTCAGCCATCTCTTTATTGTAAGAGCCGGCGTCGCTCAGGACCATTAAGACTAAAGCATCCATGTTGTCAGCCAGACTCTTGTAAGGCTTGGTCTTTGAGGCTGCGTTCTTCAGTTTTTGCAGCTCTGCCGATTCATAGTGCTTAAGCCACTCGATGCCGCGGGCAAGAGCGCTTCTGTCAAAGCTGATTCCAAGAGACTCTGCAACTTGAAGCCCACGCACGACTTGGGCGGTCGTATGGACATAGGAAGCCTCGTTCCATCCCGAGAACCACCCCCAGCCGCCGTCTGAAACCTGCATGGCGAGCAATCGCTCGATACCGGCGCGCACCATTTTCGAGAGCTCCTCTTCATCGAAAACCGGATTGCGTTCATAGCGCTTCCACTGCTTGGCCCTTTCGATGTCGTCTCCTATCTCCTGCGCATTAAGATTGCTGCGCTTCTCGCGTATTGCAGCAAGGTCCAGCTTCATATCCTTAAGCAGCTTCTGCACGATAATCGAAGGGAGAAATCGGCTAAGGGTCTGTTCGGTGCAGCCGTAAGGGTAATCGACAAGATATGGCAGGGCATCTACCATTGCGCCGGCCAGAGTTGGGGAGTATCGAATTTCGAGCCGCGACTCTGATACTCTTCTCTCCTTGGGCACCTTAAAGTTTATCGACGCCGAGGTTTCGCTCGGCCTAATAGCACCGCTCCATGATTCGGTCTTGCTGATGCCGTGCACTAGAACCGGAAATCGCATCTCCATTGCGTCCGACTCTTCGTCCGAGAGCGCGGACATTCTGATTGCAGCTTCGCCCTCCTTCAGAACTTTAACTCTCCAATCTACCCGCAGCTCGCCGTTACTCTCGACGGTAATGTTCTTTTGAGCCGGATCCATAAGCTCAAGATTGCCGCCGGGCAACTCAATTTTTGCGAGGATGGATTTCTGCTGCGGCAGATAGTTATGAATGTTGGCCGAGAGAACCACTTCGTCTTTCTCGACAAAGAAACGCGGAGCTTGCAGCCTTAAAAGCAGCTTTTTGCTGGTAGTGATATCTGCTTTGCCTTCTCCCACTTTGGTGGTGCTCCCCATCACCCAGCTTCTGATGCTCCACGCCGTCAGATTGTCCGGCGCTGTGAATTTTAAAGTGGCGGTTCCATCAGCCGCCGTTATTACATTAGCGGCCCAAAAGGCGGTATCTGCAAACTCCTTTCGGACTTCGGCTTCCTTCATTTGGCCTGCCTCCGCTTGGGCCTCCTGCGGGCTCGCCTCTTCATCAGCGCCAGCGGCAACTTCCATTCGCCCGCCCTCCATGCTCATTGACTTTGCAGCAACCGAAGCGGGCGCCCCCAGGTTCGATGCGTCTCCTTTCCTTTGCCTTCGTTCCTTAAACTCGTTTCCATCTAGTTCACTCAGTTGGTCGGCAATCATCGCTCCGAAGGCGCCAAGCGGCCTCATAGAATGGGCTCCCGGAGGCACCAGGTTATAAGAGTAGCTGCCGGTATTTGATTCGGAGGTTAGCCGGTGGCTGCGCCTCCACTTCCAGAAAAAGGCCTTGATCTCAGGAACGTTGCTTCCGCCAGAAATATACTCAAGGGCGCGATCGTAGACGGTTACTACCGTGGAGCCGGAGTAAGGAGCGCCGTTTATATCGGTCACTTTAATTGATAAAGCGACGTCCTCGCCCGGCTTATAATCGCTCTTGTCCGTAGTCACATCGACATTCAACACCCTCTTCTCAGGTGGAACAAAGAGCTCTTTAATTTCGCTATGAACCTCGCCGCCCGCTACGGTAACAGCCTCAACGAAAAAGTTTGGCATGTCGCGCTTAGTGATCTCCACCTCGAACACTCGGCTCTTGCCCTCTAGCCGGGCAACTTCGGGCTTTAAGTACACTCCGTTTGAAGGTCTTAGAAAGAGCAGAACTGTGCTATCACTATTGGCTGTATTGATTAGCAGGCGAGCTTTCTCCCCCGGCTGATACTCGCGCTTATCGGGGATGATTTCGATATCGTTAAATCTATACTTTTCGCTGAGAAAGTTATCGCCGTATACAGTGAATAAATACCCGCCTTCAATGGAGTGCCCGGCTTTGTCTTCCACGGTGTATGCGAGGCGGTATTGTCCGGCTGCGGAAGCCTTTAACTGAAGCTCAGATTGCCCCTGTTCATCGGTGTCTAGCTCCCACGTCTCTACCTCCGTCTCCTTTGGCTTATCAGAGCCTTTACTGTACTCGACTTTGAGCAGCTTCAGTGCTCCCTTGCCTGCCACCGGTTTTCCGTCTAGGCGGTGTGCCTTGAAGGAAGCCTTAACGGTATCTCCTGCGCGGTAATATCCGCGATCCACCCAAGCAAATACTTTAAACGGCTTGCGGGCTACAAGCACCTCACCGCTTGAGTATATGGTGCGCCTTGATTGGTCGGTCACTTCGACCGTAATTTGGTACCTGTGATCTTGATTGCCGTGCACCTCCTTGGCGAGCGCAGTATCAATAGGGATCTCAAAGGAGCCGTCCTTTCCTAACTTCGCTTCGGTTTGCAGTACTAGCTCGGGCGGGTCGGCCCGATGTCCCCACCACCAGGGAACAGGCCGCTTGCAGCCCCAGATCTCCCAGTTCGGAAACCACGGATAGTTGTAGCTGAACCACCAATATCCCGTGCCATAGAGCCAGTCCCACGCTGCAGCCGGGTACCAAGTGGCGGAGTGGTTGTACCTTTGCACTTTGACCTTGACGTCTCCCGAGGTCACCGGAGCGCCGAAATAGTACTTGGCCAGAATCTTAGCCTTGAATGACTCGCCTAATTGAATCGGCTCGGATGGAGCCTCCACCTTTACTTCAAACTCAGGCTTCTTATACTCTTCTACCCTAAAACTGGAGCCTCCGTAATTGGGAAGATAGACCTGATACTGGCCTAAGGTTGCTCCATTCGGCAGTTCGAACTCTCCATCAATTCCTGAGAACTGGTCGCCGACAAAGCTCTTCTCAAAGACCTTCTCGCCACGCGGATTATTAATTTGCACTGTATAATTTTGTGCGGGTAGAGGCACGCCTCCATCGTCGTCATACTGGGCGTTCCTTATCCAAACCTTGAATTTAACTGCTTGGCCGGGCCGGTATACGGGACGGTCGGTGATTACATAGACTTTCGTCTGGTTGTATTGGGAATCGTACCAGCTTGGATACCACAAATTCGAGAAACCGAGGTAGGAGGTGTTTCCGCTGCTGTCTTTTGTATAGGCTATCCACTGGTGGTTTGCTTCGAGTCTTGAATTATCCAGCTCGATTTCACCGTTCCGGTTGGTGGTCTCGGAGAGCTCTTTGGTCAACACTCTAAAAGTGCGGCCGAAGCTAAGTGTAGTGTTGTAGTGCTCAGTTCTGTAGCCAAAAAAATTAACGGTGCGATTTGCAACCGGTTTGCCTGAAGCGGCATCGGCAAGATAATAGTAGGCTTTTTGGTTTAACGGCTTTTTTAGTATTACGGTATCATTGATAGAGAGCAAAATTTTGCTGGTGTTTCCGCCCGCGATGGTGGCGCTTAAAAGATAGATTCCCTGCTTGCTGAGCGGCGTTTCCAGTGTGGTTCTGGCGTCCCAGTGATTCTGGCGCGGTTTTAAAGCTATCTTCCATGAGGCCTCTCTATCTCCCAGATACCGTGAAGCGTCTCGGTCTATAAGGCGCTGCCCGATATTTGAAAGATTAACTCTGTTCCAATCAAGTTCGCGCGGGTCCTTTTTCAAGTACTCGATTGCGTCTTTGATCAGCTCATCCACCTTTACCCTGTGGGCAACTAGCTCAACGCTTTGACCGTTTCGGAAACGGTAATCGATAGATGCTTTTTGTCCCGCAACCTGAGTCTTGACTGCTTCGAACTGGCCCCAGGCGCCCACGATCTGGTCCAGCGCTTGCTGGTCAGAGCTGCTTGATGAGAACTTTACAAGTTCTCTTAGAATCTCGGCTGCCCGAACGAACTGACGGCGATCCTGGTACTTCTGCGAGAGCGCTCTAAGCGCCGATTGGCGGTAGCCGGAGTTGTTTTCGGTAAGGCGGCGATAAATGGTGATCGGATTGAACTCATCAGGCAGTTTGAAGCGCTTGATGCCGCTTGCCAGACGGGCAATTGTTTCGTCATTTTGCAATGTGTGGAGAGCAAATACGCTGCTTTCTTTCAGCGGTCCGCCGTCGGCTTCTTCTTCGCCTTGTCCGGAGAAAAGTTTAAAGTCATCGGCGATCGTTCTAACGGCGAACTGACTGTCGAGAAACTGAGCCCAGCCGTACCAAACTTCATCATTTCTCGACGGCTCCACTTTGGCCGCTTCAAAGAGCGCCCAGCGATACCTCTCGCCATCACTCTTGGCCGCCTGAAAGCTGCCCGGCAGCTTGTAGAAGACCGGTTGACCTGTGCTGTCTACCGGAGCACCCGATTCATTCCCTCCATAATAGTAAGTATATTCTTCGTAGTCAGGAAGCTCATCGAGGGGAGTAAGGTACTGCAATCGCCACGCGCCTTGAGTGTTTCTGAGCGCACCGGCAAAGTCGAGAAGAACTTGAGAGTATGCGCGGCGATCCGAAGGTCGATCCGAAACTGCCAGCCTATCAAGCGCCGCTTTAAATAGCTGAAGCGCCCTCACTCGATCACGGGCGAAGCTTGCAACAAATTTAGCCTGTCCACCGCGGTGATATCCCCGCTCGAACTCTCCTGCAACTATTGAACCGTGATGTGTTGCGGCCGTGTATTGGCGCGCCGCAGCGGCCAATATTTGCCACTTATCAGGATGGGCAGCGATTACCTTCTCTAAAAACGAGTCAAACTCGGAGAGGCGGTTAAGATTCGAGAGAGATGAGATCGCAAGGCCCAAGTCCTCTGTCATCTCGGGATAACTCGATCTTGATGATGTCAAAAGTTTTTCAAATCCCTCGAATGCATCCTTGTAGTTCCCAGACTTATAGGACGCCACCAGCTGCTGCCGATCTGCCGATACTGCTTCGGTAGTATTCAGAATCACAAACAATACAGGAAGAAAAATGAGAGCTAGATAGCGTTTCATTGAAAGGGTCTCCAGGTAAACCGCGGGCGCCGAACTAGTCAGCGTGTCCCCGGAATAACCATCCACGGCTATTTCGGGGATCACTTGATGCTTCGCGCGCGCGAAACAGGCGCGCGCTCGGCCTCGCTCCAGGCACTTACGCTAAAGCTTTAGTGCCTGCGCACGCCATCCGGGCGTGCTTCTGCTCCTAACTTATTCGGAGAGCGGCCCTCCCGCTATATATATATTCGGACCGCTATCAATGTTAGACCGCGCTCAGGCGGAATGGTTCGATTTGTTTTTAGATCTCTCAAGTTCCCAAAGTTTCACATACTTAAGGAAAGCGTAATAGGCTTCGATACAAGCCACTATTAGACCTGGCAGGCCTTCACGGAAGCCCTTTTTTAAAATGTAGAATTTGAAAAAGCGTGAAACAGGGTTCAAAAAGATCTTAATAGCGCTAGATCGCTCGCCGCTTCTATAAAGATTTTCAGCAATCGTCGTTGAATAGCGATTGAGGCGTGAGATCTGATCGGCTACGCCCGTATATGTATAGTGACGCAGCTCGCCGCTAAGTTTTGCAGTGGCACCCTCTACAATAGCCTTCTCGTGCGGGTCCGTGCCGCCCCAAGTTGTTCGATTTTTCCTGCAAAGCCTAAGCCTATACTCGGGATACCAACCTCCTTTCCGCCACCATTTGCCGAGGTAATATACGACCCGCGAGAGAGCATAACCGTTTACCTGGCTGGATTGTGCGGAGTTTAGCGTAGATCTTATTTCGGTCATCAGCTCCGGTGAAACTTCCTCGTCCGCGTCTATATTAAGAGCCCAATCATGAGAGCAAAGAGAGAGCGCGAAACGCTTTTGTTCAACATAGCCGCTCCAGGGCCGGTGAGTTATCTGGTCAGTATATTCCTTACATATCTGGAGCGTTGCATCTGTAGAGCCGGAATCGACTATAACGATCTCATCGCACCACTTGACGCTTTCAAGGCAGCGGCGAATGTTCCGCTCCTCGTTCCAACATACTATGAATGCAGAGATCTTAGCTTCGTTCATCAGGCCATCGTTATAACAGCCTGGCCGTACCAGGCAAGCGAGCAGCAGCTGTAATAGCGCACATTTGGCGCATTAGAGACCATAATCTTATTTAACGAACCATAATTTCGTATCGATGTAGGTTTTAACCTTGGTTTTTCAGGTACTTGGATGGCTGATATAACACTCAATCGCTCCGCATCGCTACTTAACGGCGGGGCCGATCCTACCCGCAGCGAGATGCCCTCAGCCGAAAAGGCCCAAGCTCAGAACCCTCATTACTATACGGACTTTCGCAGCAATGCCCCGTCGTGGGTGCAGTCGGACAGCCTCAAGCTGTTCAGCGGATACATGCAAAGTCTAATCTCGAGCTCCAACCCGGCAGACCATGCGATAGCAGCGCGTATTATGCGCACCGACGATCTGCAAGGAGCAGTCCAGCAATTCGATCTGATAATGTCCGAGATACAAGCTAAAACCTTTACATCGTCGAGTCCGTCCGCAGAAAAGCTGCAACAGCAAATGGCCACCTTACGAGGGCGGATTGCTGAACTGCAGGAGGACAGCGAGATGATCTCTCGTTATCCGACAGGTGAAATGGCGGATGCTCGCGCCATTCGGCAAAATAACGCACAAATAAGAGCCGCAAACCGCAGGCTTCAAAGGTTGGAGCGACAGGTTGAGGGCTCGAGCCCCGCAGCCGAGCAGGGCAAGGAACCCCGTTCTGATGCAAAGGATATTCAGGCTCGCATGCTCGCGCGCTATGAGTCGCTAGGCATGGTGGACCGGAGCGAGCTTCCAGGACCTGCCGATAATCAGCATGAGCGCATGAGATTCGCGGCATCGCCCGAGATATATGTGACGTATATGTGGCCGGAAGACCGCCGCCGCGCTTATTATGATCACCCCGATAGAGGGGCCGCAAACAGGCTTGCTTTAGGTGAAAGGCCTTCGTCTGCGGGCCGCGAAACTTCCCCGCGGCAGGGGGAGAGCCTGTCTCGCCCGCAAGAGCGGGATGACGAGCGCCAGAGAGTTGAACAGCAGCACGAGTTCAAGATGAGAGCGCTTGAACGGGGACTTAGGGAGACGCAAGATCCGAAAACTCGGAGTACAGTTGAAAGGCTTCTTGAGGAAGAGAAGTCTGTCTATGCCGCCAACACCCGGCTGTATGAACTCTCTTTTGATCCGTCTGCCGATCGCGCGCAGATTACCCTTGTGAGCGAATGGCTGGACACTCAGAAGCGAATTAAGGCATTGCTTAAGGATGGCGCAGATATACAGCGCGCCATGCAGACAATGCCTCGGGGCAGCACAGAGTACTCGGAAGCGAGAGCTAGAGTGCAGGATATTACAAAAGAGATGCTGGAAATCAGCGAGTCGAAAGTTGGGCCGGATGGCAGAATTGACTATAGATGGATCCCCAGCCGTGAGAAGTACGCCGACAATTGGGCGGCAGTTGAAGGGCGCTATAGTCCGAAGCCCGCTACTCCGGAGCCTGAGGTAACGACTTCTTCCGGTTCAGTGCGCGCATCTACTGAAACCGCAGCTCAAATCTCTTCTGCTCAGCTCGATCAAATGTATCGCCGTTTCCAATCTGCCCAGCGAATCGAAGCCGGGCGCGCTCATGATAAGGCCCTTGCGCCGCTCCGATACGAGATAGGCCGGTTAAATGAGGAGCAGCAGGCCGAGCTAGTGCGATCGGCTGCCCAGAGATTCGGCACTCAATCCGACTCGGCAAAGTTCCTTGAACTGGTTAATAGTCCGCGTAACGAGGCTGTCTTCATTTACAACGAGATGCGCAAAATCGACTATGCTCAGGAGAACGGAAGCAACCCTGAGACTATTGCGGCCCGCAAAAAGCTTCTAGCGGAACGAATTGAATCTATTCCTGAAGACCAGCGCACTGAGGTGCAGCGGTTAGTTGAAGCGGCAATGGCTAGCGCGGCACAGCGTCAGTTGAGCGGTGATGCGGTGGCAGCTCTCTCCCGAATGAGAGATCGATTGAGCGGTACTACCCAAGACTCATACGTTTAACTATCCCCTTCGATTATTGTTTCCCGTTAGAGATCAACAAGCTTACTGACCGGCGTCCCTTCAAACTGGCAGTAGCCGCTAGCATTATGATTAAAGTCATATGCTCGCCTTCCCAATATAATAGACCATTGATTCAAACTGCCTCACACAGGAGCTTATTATGATTTCAATTCGACAGAATATTATCGAAGGAGTTAGCTGGTCCGGAGCCTTCTTCGGACTTTTTCTCGGACTGCTGACCTATCTATTTCTTACCATGCTCGGAGTGGCGATAGCCGGAGGCTTTTTCGGATTCAACGTAGCTGAAGAACTTGGCTGGATGGCGCTCATTTGGATAGCCATTACTTTCGCGGTATGCGGTTTTGTAGCGGGCTTTTCAGGCGCGCGGGCTGCGCCCGGACTCACCACGCGCTCCGGCGGGGCCTACATCGGAACGCTTGCCGGCACATTGCTCTTGATGATCTTTACTTTTTTTACGATTAACTCGCTTGTTTCCATTGGTCGTGGTGCCTTCGGCGCAGCCGAAGGTGTGGTGAGCGGAGTGTCAAACGCGAACCTGCCCAATCTTCAAGCTCTTGGAATTCAGACAGACCTGCAACGGATTCTAAGCGGCATTGACCGTGCTGAGCTGGAGGAGATGATTGCGCGTAATGCCCCGGATCTCAACCAGCAGCAGGTATCCGCCGCAACTGAAGTTGCAATTACCACCATTCGTAATTCGTTTGCCCGCATCTCCGGAAGTCTTGCCAATGTTGGGCAGCTCGGTGATGTCATAAGCCGTGAAGCCGACACCGTCTATAACCAGCTAACCGGAGACCAGTTCGTACAGCGCCTTCAGCAGCAGGGGCTAGCTGCCCCTCAAGCGCGTGAAGTAGCCGGCGTGCTAGAGCAAAGAATAAATGAACTGAGAAATCAGTTGCGTACAGCGGTATCTAATCTCACCTCTCAGCTTGAAGACATCACCCAGCAGGCGGCAGAAGTTATTTCGCAGGGAGCATGGATGTGGCTGCTAGCCGCTTTGATCATAGTCGGCTTCTCCTGGCTTGGAGGAGTGCAGGGCAGTGACGCGGAGCGGGTCGAGGACATCGAAGAGATGCAGGAAAGAGAGAGGATAGAGGGAGAGATGCCGATGCATCATTAGGCGCTAGCCGTCATTCGGGGCGTGGCCGTTATAGGAGTCAAATAGGCTCGACATAGGACCGGCCATGCCCCAATTCCCTTTTAATCTCAGGTTTTAGGCAGTTTTTTTCGAATTGAAGAAATTCGAAGGGAACTGCTATAGTTCCCGGATGCACTTCCTAGGTTCAAGATTATTCTCCCGCCGGAAACGGTCCTATCCTCAAAGTGAGGAGCACAAAAGACTGCTTATAGACTCGAAAGGGGCAGCGTACTGGAAGCGCTGGGGACCGTATGTGAGCGAGCGTGCCTGGGGAACAGTGCGGGAAGACTACAGCTCTAATGGTGACCCGTGGAGCTTTTTCCCCCACGACCACGCACGAAGCAAGGCATGCCGATGGGGAGAGGACGGGCTTGCCGCCATCTGCGATCGTTACCAATTGCTGGTTTTTGGATTGGCTTTATGGAACGGTAACGATCCTATTCTAAAGGAGAGGCTTTTCGGATTAGTTCCCACCGAAGGGAATCACGGCGAAGATGTAAAGGAGTACTACTTTTACCTTGATAGCACTCCCACTCATTCCTACATGAAGTATCTATATAAGTACCCTCAAGCGGAGTTCCCGTACACCGAACTCGTTGAAGAAAATAAACGAAGGGCAGGAGCAGGCTTGGAGTACGAACTGCTCGACTCCGGAGTCTTCGATGAAAACAGGTACTTCGATGTGTTCGTCGAGTATGCCAAGGCTTCACCGGATGATATCGTCATAAAAATTGAGGCATTCAATCGCGGTCCGGTTGCTGCACCTCTTCATATCATTCCTCAGCTGTGGTTCCGTAATACATGGTCGTGGGGGCCCTCGCCTCAGTCGGCTCCGAGTATCGTCTATGGACCGCGGACCACTAACTTCTCCAGTTTAGTTGCCGACGATAGCGGCGCTAAAATGTTGGACAACCTTCCTTTTGAGTATTCATTGGGAAAATTTTCACTTTACTGTCCGCTGGAAGGAGAACTTCTCTTCACAAATAATGAGACCAACCGCGAGCGCCTTTACTCATGCGAGAATACTACTCCATACGTAAAAGACGCGTTTCATCGCTATATTATCAACGGCGAACAATGCGTTAATCCGGCGCGATATGGAACTAAGGGGTGTTACTGGGCACGCTTCGATATACCGGCCGGAGCATCGAGAACAGTCTATCTTAGGCTTTCGGATCAGAAGCTCGTAGATCCCTTGGGGGAGGCGCCGGCTATCCTTGAGCGGCGCCGAGCCGAGGCCGACAAATTCTATGAGAAGGTGCATCCGCCGCGCGCCAGAGAAGAGGAGAAAAAGGTTCAGCGGCAGGCATTGGCCGGGATGCTCTGGACCAAGCAGATATATCTTTACGATGTAGATCGCTGGCTTAAGGGTGACAATCCGGATGCACCGCCCGCTGAAAATAGAAACTACATCAGAAATCATCACTGGAGGCACCTGAACTCGATGCGAGTTCTCTCGATGCCTGACAAATGGGAATATCCCTGGTTTGCAGCGTGGGATCTAGCCTTTCACACTGTCGCTCTTGCTCTAGTGGATCCTGAACTTGCCAAAGAGCAGCTATGGCTCATGCTCTTCGAGCAGTTCCAGCATCCGAACGGCCAGATTCCGGCCTACGAGTGGGAGTTCTCCGACCTCAATCCGCCGGTGCAAGCATGGGCTACTTGGCGACTATATAATATGGAAGCCGCTAAGTTCGGCAGCCCGGATCGCGAGTTTCTGGAGAAATGCTTTCACAAGCTGCTCATAAATTTTGCCTGGTGGATAAACAAGGTCGATTCGCAGGGCAATAACGTCTTCGAAGGGGGATTTCTAGGTCTTGATAACATCACCGTTCTTGATCGCAGCGAGAAGCTGCCGGGCGGTGCTGTATTGGAGCAGTCCGATGCCACCGGTTGGATGGGGTTTTTCTGCCTTACCATGATGAGAATGGCTCTCGAACTTGCCAAAGAGAACAAGGTATACGAGAGCATGGCTACTAAGTTCTTCCAGCATTACATCTATGTCGGCGCCGCCATGAAGCATATGGGCGGGAGGGATTACTCCCTTTGGGATGAGGAGGACGGATTCTTCTACGATGTGCTTCGCTACCCCGACGGGAATTTTCACAAGTTCAGAGTGCGTTCATTGGTTGGAATAATTCCCATCTATGCAGTTGAACGGCTTGAGCAGGCATGGATTGAGCCGTTCACCGATTTTAAAAAGCGCCTCGATTGGTTCATTAAGAATCGCCAAGATATTGTTCAGCGCTGCTGCTATACGATTGAACGAAAAGGAGAGCCTGTTCACGTACTAACGATCTTCGACGAATCACAGTTGAAGCGGCTGCTGCAGCGGGTTCTCGATCCGAACGAGTTTCTCTCGGACTTCGGCATTCGCAGCCTTTCCAAGGTTCACGAACACAACCCCTTCGTTTTCGGTAATAGCGAGGTGCGCTATGAACCGGCCGAGTCTAACTGTAAAATAAAAGGCGGCAATTCCAACTGGCGCGGGCCTATCTGGTTTCCAACATCATTCTTGATAATCGAGTCGCTTAGGAAACTTGCAAAAGCTTATGGCTCCTCGTTCAAAGTACCGGCACCAGACGGAGGAGGGCGGGAGATCACTCTTGCAGAAATGACCGAGGATCTTGCCAATCGCATGATAAATATCTTTCTGCCGGACAAAAATGGAACCCGGCCAGTATACGGCCGAATCCAAAAATTTCAGGATGATCCGCATTGGCGCGATTACATTCTTTTCTACGAGTATTTTCATGGCGATAACGGCGCCGGACTCGGCGCGTCACACCAAACTGGTTGGACCGGATTGGTGGCGAATTTAATAGATGAATGGCGCCGCTAAACGCAAATTCCGAGTGCTAAAGGACAGTAGGACAAGATAGGACGATCTTGCGCTTAGTACTCCTCGGTTGCCGAAAAGGTGCGCTATTAATGATAGCTTGAGTACTCGACTTTTTTCTCAAGCGCTTTCACAAGGGAGTAAACCTGCTCACGAACCTGATCTGTAAGGACGCATATAAGCGTGCCTGTTTGCGAGATGCCGTTATCTGAATGCACCGTCTCCTTTGCAATCCACTCCGCGGACTTTTCTAGGTGTTCAAGTCTATTCGAAATTTCTAAAAGCTTGTTAATCGTATCCATACCTTAAGCTCCTACCGGCTGATTGGGCCGTTCCATTTCAGCACCATTAGTAGAGATGATTCATCCCCCGGCAGCGTTTCATCCTTTGAATGACGGCTATAAGGCCGATTCTAGCCGTTTTAGCAGGGATGCTTCGCCCCACTTTAGCGAGAACTTCTTTGTGAAATGGTTTATGCAGACGATGGACAAAGAGACGATTGTGAAATACAGAATCCGGTTCGCGCTCTCGCTAGCAGGGATAATAGCCATTGGCCGCCCGAAAAGCATCAGCGAAGCCAGTGTAATGTTAAAGCAGATCAGTGCGATGCTAGTCAGCATGAAAACCATATTCCCGAAGCCAACGGCTAGCTGTGAAGTGTGTTCCCAAGTGAAGTTTGCAAAACGAGCGCCAAGGCCCACCGCTAATCCCACGATCCCGTAGCAAATTATCCAGCTTGCTACAATGCTGACAACAATCAGCGTAAGCCCCACACCGGTTGCAATGGCTGCAGCTGCAAAAACGCAACTGGTAAGAAGAGCCACCGGCACGTACCAGCAGGAAAACTTGGCAGCGAGTATCTGTCCCGCATTAAGAGGCGCCGACTGAAGCAGCCAAAAGGAGCGCCCTTCTAGCGAGAGTGATACGAATACGAATCGGGTGCAGAACCCTGTGGTTACGAATGCAGCCATGCAGCAGTTGGTGGCGAAAAAGAAATTGCGCCACCAATCCTGCGAGGCGGAGGGCAAACTGTCGAGAGCCATGAAGACTCGCAAGTTGAAGATGTATATAAGACATAGACCCAATAGCAATATTAGCTGGACCATTTGAGTTACGTCCCGCGAAAAACTGAGCATCTCCTTATTCATAAGTGCCGCTAGGGGCCGCGCGGTTGAGGCCGGCATGACCTTGGCAAAAAAGCGCCGAATGGACGAATCGCGGGCCGAGCGATTTCGCCGCGTGTTTCTCGCTTTTGAATATGCGTCGAAATGGAAAAGCTGAATGGTGACATGGGCAAGTGACGAGCTTGCCAGGGCGGTGAAGTACAAAAGAAGAACGTGACTGGTCGACGAAAAAGACCCTTGAGTTATAAGGCTGTCTAGGTTTATTGCGACCCAGTTAGAAGGGAGCCAGGAAACATCCGCTACGGAAAGCAAACCCACAAGGCGCATCAGGCTTTCAGAGCTATTAGAGGAGGCGAGACCGAGACGCAGCAAGTCGGCGAGAAAAAAGATTATGGTCAGAAAGACCAGTACGGCGGCAAACAATACTTCCCTGGATCTATAGGGTGGTAGCAGTCTAGTTAGCACCGTTGCTATTACTACCGCAAAAGCCGCTGGAATGACGAAATAAGGGAAGAGGATAAGGGGACTCCCTAAGTAGTAACCAAGACCCGCATTGTATGCTTGTCCAAAGGCGATAAGAAACGGAGTGAGAAAGATCAGTGGCATCCAGCTCGTAGAAACCAGCACGTAGGCCAGTTTACTGAAGAAAATTCCCCTGATAGGCAGAGGCGATGACAGCACGAGATCCAGATCTTCCGCCATGAAGAGCGATCCCACGGCGGTTGCAACGCTTGAAAGCAGCAGCATGAAAAGTAGCAGGGAGAGAATCATCCCTAGAGGGTACTGGGGCGAGAGATATAGCAGCTCCGGCTGAGCATTAATTTGCACAAGCGCCCAAATGGTGCCGCGATATATCACCACCATAACGAAGATTGCCAGAGCTAGGAGTACCGAATCACGGGCATTATGGCTTGAGAGAAATCTTCGTCTCTCCAAAGAATTCTTGATGGCGAAAATTTTCGGGCGGATTAGCAGGAAAGGAGAAGGCACGCTACGTTCCCTCCTGCTGTTCAAGCCAGCCGGGCAGATATTCTTCTAGACCTCTCACCAACAGCTGTGCGCTTTGAATTAAACTATCAATGTCGATAAAGCCGCCTTCTGCCGGACATTTACCCTGGGCGTCATCAACCTTCCTTATCTCTGGCAACACAGCTTTCAACCATGGCTGGTTAACTATTGCATTAGTCTGAGAGGGAAGCGCTTTTATGCCGCCATATTCGATCCTAAATTGATCGTAAGCCAACCGTTTAAGAAGGATGGGGCCCGGCAAAGTGAAGCGGCGCGTAAACACCGCACTACCCGACGTTACACTCAGCTTCACCTGTATCGGATTAATATTGGTTGAACCGAGCGATACTTCGCCGTTGGGGAAAGAGGCTTTTGCCAAGCTACCGCCGAGCTGACCCAAAGAGTTAAAATGTGCTTCCACCGTGAAAAGGCCATCTATCAGTTCTCCACTTATCTTCATCTTGAGTGCGCCTTTACTTCGGTATTCAAAATTGCTTGCAATTGAGTCGAGTTTGGAGCTAAAGGACCCGGCACATCCCGAGGCGCTTACAACTAAGAACTGTTCTTGTCCTAGCGGTATGTGCTTCTTAAGTATGGCACTCGTCCCTGCATGGCCAGTGATATGCGCATAGGTGAGGGAAGCGCCTACAACAGAGGCCACAAAGATTACCAACGAGATGTAAATATCGTGCAGTTGTGAGGGCTGCATTTATCAACTTTGCAACGCCTGAGCGTCGTGCTCCTCCCAGGGAAGTGAACCGCCTAAACCTGTCTGTCCTAACCGGCAGCCATTCTCCGCCGCAGGTAATTCAACAAATCAATCCTCGTAATAAGTCCCAAAAACTCTCCCTTCCTTTCGACTAACACTACATGTCCTTTCTCGAAGATAGGGATTAGTTGATCAACTTTGACATCCGGAGTGACGGTCTCGAGACGGTTTGTCATGACATCTCCGACCAGGGACTTTTTAAAGCCTTCTTGGTCTTTAGATATCGACAGAAGGAGATCAGATTCGTCAATGATTCCCACGATTTTAGCCCCTTCGACAACCGGGAGCTGAGAGATATCGTACAGCTTCATTCGGGCATAGGCAGTCAGCAATGTGTCGGAGCGTCCGATCGTCACGGTGGCCCCTTCCTGGTGAAGCCGGGTAATAAGGTCGCGCAAATCGCCATGCTGTTCCCGCTCGATGAATCCCTGATCGAGCATCCAATAGTCGTTATACATCTTCGATAGATACTTATTGCCGCTATCACAGATAAAAGTAACAACGTTCTTCGCCTTACTCTGATCTCGGCAGTACCGCAGAGCGGCAGCCACCAATGTGCCGGACGACGAGCCTCCAAATATCCCTTCCTTTTTGAGCAGCTCTCTAGCCGTTACAAAACTCTCCTTATCGCTAATGGTATATGCGATCTTAACTCTTGAAAGGTCAGCTATTGGAGGAAGGAAATCTTCTCCAATGCCCTCGACTAGCCACGATCCGGTTTCCGTTGAAAGCTTTCCGGTGTCAACGTATTCGGCAAGGATCGATCCCTCTGGATCAGCGAGTACTATTTCAACGTGTGGGGCGGTTTCTGCAAAGTACTGGCTCAGACCGGAGATAGTTCCTCCAGAACCGACTCCCGCAACCACTGCGTCGACCTTACCGTCTAATTGTTGCCAGATCTCCGGGGCTGTTGTTGTCCGGTGGCCGTACACATTGGCAGGATTAGCGAACTGATTTACATAATAGGAACCAGGCGTATCCTCGGCGATCTTCTGCGCCAGATCTTGGTAGTATTCTGGATGCCCTTTCCCAACGTCGGAGCGAGTCATGACAATCTGGGCGCCCATTGCGCGCAGATGATTAATCTTCTCGCGGCTCATCTTATCAGGAATCACGAGAATCAACTTGTAGCCTTTCAGTACGGCCACTAATGCCAAAGCAAGTCCGGTATTGCCCGCCGTTGCTTCAACTAATGTGCCACCGGGACGAAGCGCGCCGGATTTTTCTGCCGCCTGGATCATAGAAAGAGCAATTCGATCCTTTATCGATCCTCCAGGATTTTGGTTTTCGAGCTTAACGAACAGCCGACATTTGCCTGCATCAAACTGCTTGATTTCAACCATCGGAGTGTTGCCGATGAGCGATATGAGATTGCTTGGGGAGTTACTCATTAATTTTATGGTCCCTTATGCCGAATGCTCCGGCTCTTTCCGATACAATGTTAAAAAACTGCCGATTAAGAACGGGCATTTCACACGTTTATTCTATTAGACTGGTTTAAGCTAACAAAACTAAAGAAGCCAGTCATTAAAATCGTCTACCTGTTTTGTTCACATAGTGAATAACTCCTAGGCAAGAACAACGGGATCATTAGACGAAATGCGATACAAATATTTTGATCTCGATCGCACTTTTTGATTGATTTTTTGCAGCCGCTCCAATAAACAACACTTAGAGCATGAAGAATGGCAAGATGCTCCCGGGGGAACAACCCTTGCACTGCCGGAAAGGAAAATCTTTGATTACCTTTCCGGTGCCTTCGAGGAGGCGTCCTTCAATGGACATGCTTTCGGGTTTGAGGGTGTAATCATTGATTGCACCGTCGGCCGGGGTCACAAACCCCAAAAGAGGCAATCTAAGAGAGCTTAATCTCTTCAATTGTCCGGTGTTAGGGAGAACTCGGAAATTTTGCCTATTTCGGGTAACCGGCTTCGGCCGCTTACCGCCCAATAGAGCAATCGGGTTTATCGCTGCTGTAAAGTGATCTTCGCAAGATGAGAACGAAGAAGGCAGCCTTTAAAAGGCCTTGTGAGAGTAGGCGTTAAACCTCGGCTGCATGAGGGTACTCCCTGGCTGGTCCAGGGTATTCCGGATGAGCCGGGTAGAATTTGTCATCTCATTTCAAGCGATTGCTTGAACAACAAATTCTTCTTTGGCTTGCCGGGTGGTGCGGAGGGAGTTTCATGTTCCGGTTTCGTTGATCGCCTTCGGGCCTCTTCGAGACTGAAAGGGGAGAGTTAGGTCTGTCGCAGGAGTTGACTTTTCACCACGTGCGCGGCGTCTAGGACCTTGATTTGCGAAAGCGGTCGGGCTTAGGGCCGCGTTTTTTTATCTGATTGGGGCGGGCCGGGAAACGTGCCGCATACTTCGTTGCGCGGCGTTCGGCAATCCTGCGACTTACGTAAGTAATGTCTCGGATCGCCTCACTTGCGCGCCTCGTCTGCGACAGTTTTCCGACCCGCTATGATTGCGATTGGCGGGTAGTGTCTCGATTTGCCTCGCTTGCATGCTTTGGAGCGCTGGCCCGCCCTGAGTTCTATCGAAGGGGCTCTAGCCTGGCTTTATCTTCCGTCGCGATCTTTTTGCCGGCTTGGAACCTAGCGCTCCGACCACTTGCAACTATTGCGGTGGGAGGTAGATCAGCGAAGATGGTACCACCACCATGGAATAGGGGAGAAATAAGGAGTAGGAGGAATAAAAAACGGGGAGAAAAGCTAGGTCAAAAAAACCTCGCAGGAGTTTTGCTTTCCTCGCCACGTGCGCGGCTTCTGATCAATAGACAAAACCCACTGATCATAACCCCTTAACAACTTAA
>JAGFJO010000129.1 GCA_024102635.1 Deltaproteobacteria bacterium | reverse complement strand
CCGCGGGAGAGTACCGGCAGAAATACGGAAGCGGTTTCTATCGCGGTAGGCGATGACTGACTACCGTGTCTGCCGAAACGCACAGAGCGGGGATGGGCCGGACGTAAAACTCCGGCTCATCCCTCTCAAGCGTTCTCAAAGAGGTTTTGAACAGGCGGTGCGAGCTGTTTGTTGAGACGTGTTTTAAGTCGCTTCTTCCCACGTCCTTCACTTTTCTTACCGGAACAGTTGGCCTCGGTCACCAGGCCGTTTTGCAATCACTATTCCGGACTGCTCCCTTTCCGCGTTCGAATAGTCTTTCGACACAACCTCTTGTTGCCCTTTATGTAACACCTTCATTTTTGGAAGTTGAATCCCACGCGCTCCGGTTTCTGTGTAAGCGCCAAATAATAGAATTGATATCGTAAGCAGCAAAAGCATGAGAGCTGCGCGTTCAATAGCGTTTGTCACTTTTTGTCCTCTTAGGTCACCGGCGGTTCGGCCGAACGACCAAAAAATTTAGCAGTGCTGCCGGTTTTCGTGGATGACTTTCATCAATCATCCATTAAGAAAGTGGATTGTTAGTAATGCATCCGATATAACCGGGATTGCTGCGCCTATTACAGACGGTACGCACGGGTTCGGTATAAGTTGGACTGCCGATTCAGCCGGACAAACAGGAATAAAGGCGGTTTGGGCATTCACCGCTGAGTAAACAGGTTTGGGCAGCGAAGGGTAGGTGGGCCTCGCTGCTCGCCTGCTCTCTCTCTGTTTAGACTAAAAGCGTCTCGGTGATCTGGAACCCGCCCTTCTCGTCCTTTCCTATGCGGGCTGCTTTAACGGTTGTGTCGTGCTGGAAAACTACCAGTGATCGTTTTGCCACAGCTTTTTCAAGAAGCTCTTGTTTCTCTCGGAGAATCGTCTCAGCGCAGATGTCATAACCCATAGTAAAGGGAAGGGGAACATGGTGGCTCGTAGGTATCACGTCTGTAGGAAAGATTAGCGATTCACCGCCGTCCTGCAACTCAATATACTGCTGGCCGGCGGTGTGGCCGTGCACTTCATGCACTGAAATTCCGGGATATATCTCGCCCGAGCCCTTTAGTAGAGCAACATCTGCGCCTGCTAATATCTCCACGTTTTCCTTGAGGTAGCTTGCGCGCTCTTTTGGGTTCGGGTTTTGCGCAGTCTCAAGATTGCTATGTTGCAGATGTACCCTTGCTTTTGGATAGGTCAGCACCAAGTCGCCGGAATCTGCGTAGTGTGAAATCCCTCCTGCGTGGTCGAAGTGAAGATGCGTAAGAACTATATCGGTTATCGAGGCCGCTGATTCCTTGGAGAGGGGAGTATACGAGATATCGAAGATTTTGCGGCTTTTCTCATTCCATTTGTCACCGAGGCCTACATCCAACAGAAATCTGCGCTCTCCATCGGCAATTACAAGCGAGTTTGTAGCAAGCCTAATGCAGTTATCCTCATCACATGCAATACGCCGTGACCAGAGATTCTTAGGAACAGAGCCGAACATCGCGCCGCCGTCCAGCCTGAAATCGCCGAAGTTATAGAGTTCAATCTGAAAGCGCCCTAATTGTATCAAGATCTGCCTGCAAATTTATTCAAGTGTCCGTTTGTCCCAGGGGACATACTAAATATAGCTACTTTTCTGGCAGCTGCGTGAAGTTTAGCTATGAGGCCGCTATCCACCAAGTCTCGAGAGGAGGCGGCGATTCCGGCGAGTGCCTCGGCATCGAATAAAGCCAGCTTGGCGGTAAGCGCATCGGCCTCGCTATCAAGATCAACTGCCGGATATACTTTGCTTACAAGATTATGCCTAAGCGCTTCGGTTGCGCTGATTGAATTCCCGGTAAGGGCTAGTTCAGAAATGATCCGTTTGTCACTGATCCGCGCCAGCACCTTTTCGACGATCATCGGAATGAGGCCTACTTTTACTTCGGGTAGTCCAAAAACAGCGCTGTCGGAGGCGAGCACGATATCGCTCGCCGCTATCAGCCCCATGCCGCCGGCCAAGCAGAAGCCGTGCACTTTCGAAACTATAGGCTTGCGGCACCGGAGCATGCTTTCAAGAAGCTCGGCGATCGATGTGAAGAATGCGATTCTACCTTCGAGCGTCCTTTGATCGCAGAGCTCCTTTAGATCAGCGCCGGCGCAAAATGCGGCCTTGCCTGCTCCTGAAAGCTGAACAGCGCAGACGTCCTCCCTCGCTGAAGCCTCTTTAAAAGCCATGGAAAGTTCCGCCACAACAGCGCTATTAAGGGCGTTGCGCGCCTTCTCTCTATTTATAGTAAGGTATAAAATTCTCCCGCTGACGGTGGTTGTAATGCTCTCGGCCATATTACCCTTACCCGTTTAATTTGAAGAATGCCCGCGCGGTATGCGTAGTAGCGGCAGCAAGCTCCTCAAACGAGATTTTCTTGATATCTGCGACAGCTTTTGCAGTCTCAACCATCAATGCGCTCTCGCACCGCTTGCCCCTGTGAGGTTCGGGCGCTAGAAATGGAGCGTCGGTTTCCAGCATGATTCTATCGAGCGGAATCTGCCTTACTGCGTCCCTTAACGCATCGGCCTTCTTAAATGTAACAGATCCCGGAATCGAAACGATGAAGTTTATATCCATTAGCTTTCGGGCAAACGCTGCATCTTCTGAAAAGCAGTGGAATACGCCTCCGACCTCCGATGCGCGCATCTCTTGTAGCACGCTTAAACACTCTTCGGCCGCTTGGCGGCAGTGAATTATGAGGGGCTTTCCAACCTCAAGCGCCAGCTCGATCTGTGTTCGAAACGCCGAGTACTGGCGCTCCTTGGGGCTCCAGTCTCGATAGAAATCAAGTCCGGTCTCGCCGATCGCTACAACCTTTTTATTGCTGCACAGTTTTCTGATGGCATCGGGCGAAAATTCCTTTCCGGCGTCGTGCGGATGCACTCCTACACTCGCCCAAATATCGCCATGAGAAGAAGCAATTTCAACTGCTCTTGTTGCGCTCTCCAACCCATACCCGGCGCCGACGGTTATCATTGCACATACTCCGGCGCTGCGGGCGCGTGTTATGACCTCCTCGCGATCTGCATCAAAATCAGCCGCATCGAGGTGGATGTGGGTATCGATTAGCTCAATCATACAAGGAGTCAGCGCACAGAGGCGCCCAGCTGAATTTTCTCATCCGGCTCCAGTATGCTGAGGGCGCTTCCGTCATCGTTTGAAGCGGCTAAAAGCATCCCTTGGCTCTGTTCTCCCATCAGCGTAGCAGGCTTCAAATTTGAAACTACCACAATTCGTTTGCCGATAAGCTGTTCGGGGGTATAGTACTGCGCAACCCCGGCCAATATTTGGCGCTTGCCGAGCGTTCCACCAAGGTCTACCTGAAGCTTAATCAGCTTCTTTGATTTCGGCAGAGCCTCGGCAGATTCAACCCGGCCAACTCTAAGTTTAATCTTAGCAAACTGCTCTATATCTATTTGGTCATCTGGCGACGATTCACTTTCCCGCTGTACCGGGGCATCGGGCTGCGCATTGGAAGTCATAGCTATTCCACTCAGTTTAATAGTTGCTGTTCAAGGAATGTAGCACCATGGTCTAAATGAGTAAACGAAAGGCTCGCCGGGGGAGCGGCAAGCCGCAGAAAAACGTTGGTCAAAACCTGAGAAGCCGAAAGGTTACGTTCGTAAATCAAGTTTTCAGCAGATATCAGGTCCAATATTGCTCGAGCCCAGGAGGCTCTCTGGCGTGCATCACCCGGTTTGTGAAGTTCATGTCTCGCCATCGCTCTCAGTAGCTTCAGATCCGCGCGCAGCGCCTCCTTGTCCTTCGCAAGAGTAGCTGCCGACTCGATTGCAAGCGGGACATCCCCGGCGGCCATGGAGATCAACACGTTCCTTAAGTCGCTCCAATTGCCGTGACGGGCGGAGATCTCTCCAATATTCTCCAGTGTCCCATCAGCCATTAAGCACAACTCGTCAATGGTTGCTCCGCTCTCGGCCGCGACTCTTTGAACGAGTTCCGACTTCTGCGCAATAGTTCTAATTTGCTCGGTGTTTAAATCGTCGAAGTACCACACTTGGCAGCGCGATACGATAGTTGCCGGAAGCCTGTGTGGATTGCTGCAGATTAAGAAATAATGAGTGTGGTTACGCGGTTCTTCCAGTGACTTAAGAAGAGCGTTCGAGCTTTGCAGGCTAAGGTGATCTGCGTTATCAAAGAGCACTAACCTGGATGAAGATTGATAAGGACGTAGATGAAGCGAGTAGAGCAGATGGCGGATCGCCTCTACATTTGCCTGCTCCTTTTCCGAGCAGTCCACGAGCGTGAAGTCCGGATGGTTCGAGTGTCCAAAAAGGAGACATCCCTTGCATTCGCCGCATCCGCCATATGCGGAACCATTCTGTTCACAAAGAATCGATCGAATTAGCTCGAGTGCGACTAGTTTTTTTCCAATGCCCGAGCTGCCGGCAAGCAGAGTCGCCGGAGGCAAAGCTCCTATCCGCAATAATTTCTCTAAAAATGAGCGCTGTACTTTGTGCCCGACTAGCCTCGACGCATTTGATGGCATGCAGCAATCTTAAGGCTTGTGTACCGGAAAATAAAGCGATTTGAACGGCTAGGTCAGCGCAAATAATGCTCTAGAACCTTAATAACCGCATCTTCTACCACCTGCAATTCCCGGGAGGCATCTATTATTACAAAGCGCTCCAGGGCCGTGCGGGCTAACTCCAAATAGCCGCTTCTAATCCTATTGTGGAAGGCCAGATCTTCTTTCTCGAAGGAGTCATCGCCGGATTCCGATGGAGCGCGCCGCAGTGTGCGCTTAAGGCCGATAAGTGGATCGAGATCAAAAAGCAGCACCAAATCAGGCACTACGCCGGCTACTGCGGAGTCGTTCACCGTCTTGATAAGGGATAGATCGACACCGCGGCCATACCCTTGGAAAGCGACAGTCGAATAGTAGTACCTGTCACAAAGCACGATATGGTTCTCTTCAAGGGCCGGCTTTATCACTTCGGTAACATGCCCTGCGCGATCTGCGCCGAAAAGCAAAAGCTCCGCGATCGGGGAGCGCCAAGCGGCTTTTTCTCCCAATATCAAGGGCCGCAAGATTCCGCCCAAAGTGCCGCTGCCCGGTTCGAATGTCTCAACTGCGGAGATGTTCATCTCTGCCAGCAGCCGGGCGGCGGTTTTCCTGGCGGTGCTTTTGCCGCAGCCGTTCACCCCTTCAAAAACAATGAAGCCATTCTCTCTTTTGATCTCACTGCTGTTTTTTTCAACAATCATAAGGAGAGAAGCGCGGCCCGCGCTGAATAAGTCTAAGGCAGATATATCTTAATGCCATATTCAAGCTGCTTTGAGTTAAACGGCTTGGTAATGTAGTAGTCGGCGCCGAAATTATAACCTTCGATGATTTCGCTGTCCTCATCCTTCGCCGTAACCATGATAATCGGAAGATCAGCGAATTGCGGCATCTCGCGTATTTTCTGCAGTAACTCATAGCCGTTCATGCCCGGCATCATTATGTCGAGCAAGGCAAGATCAATTTTCTTACCGGGAATATCGGCCAGTGCTTCGGCCGCGGAAGCGAAACTAAGATGATTGTATCCGAGCCCTTCTAGAATGGCGCAAAGAGCAAGGCGGCTATCCTTATCGTCCTCTACAACTAGAATGGTGCTTTTCTCGGAGTTCATGCCCGGCTTTTATACCTAAATCGTTCTTTTAAGTACAGCGTATGCTTAAAGCTCCTTTATATTCGCTCCTCGGGTCATCTGGATGAGAGTTTTTCAGCCAGCAGCAGGACTGTGTCAACATATGCATCGCTTTGGTTGTAGTTCCATATAACCGAACCTTTATTCTCCTTGTCATGTTTCTCCGACCACCCGTGGGAAGATAGGAAGTTGGCAGTAGAGAGAATTGCATCGTGCAATGTGAATAAGGAAACTCTGCCGTCGCGATTGCCGTCCACCCCGAACCGCAGGTACGAGGAGGGCAGAAACTGCGGGATGCCGAACGCTCCTGCAATGGAGCCCCTAATCGATAGAGGATGCAGTTTGTTGCGCTTGGCTAATTCAAAAAGTGAGATAATTTCGGGGTAGAACTTGTCCTCCAAATATTCTGCCCGAGCTTTCACTGACTCAAAGGTAACCTTGGGATCCTCACCAGAGAGCTTGCGATAGTTGGCAAGAATATTTTCTGGTTTAGCAATTGAACCTACTCTCGAAAGACGGTTCAGCACCATCTCTTTGCCGGTGTTTTTTCCATAACGGGTCTCGATCAAAAGGATGCTGGCGATAACATACCGGTTCACCTTGTACTTCTTTTCAGCTTCGTCCAGCAAACGCTTATTATTTATGAGAAACTGGCGGGCAAGCTGAAGTTGAGACTTGCTATTGAAGTCTTTATACATCCCGTATGATTCCTTCGGGGCCAAGCTGAAATACACCACGTCAAAAGGAGGCATTCGGGGATCGGAATAAACTTTTGATACAACGGTGGGGCTAAGCCCATCGTCAACCAGCTTATTGGCCAGATAGTCCCAGCCCTTAAGTCCGGTCAGCTCGACTCGATCGGCCGATGCGCTCTCATTCTTAAGAATTGAAGTAAGGTTGTTTGCGACCCGCACTTCACAAAGCGCAGCTGTAGGGACAAGCAAAAGTAGAATAATTAAGCAGACTTGAAGCTTACTGAACCCCCGCATAAATCCTTGATGAATGTTACTCGCAGCTATTCTAATTATAACGGAAACTAGGGAGTTAGACGACCCGCCAATTCACTGAATATAGCTTCGGCTCCCAGCGAGTGATTCTTTAACTTCGCATCGGCGGAGAGTGTAGCGAGCAGGCAGTGCACTAATCGGGGCGATTTATAACGTCTAATAGCGCTAAGCTGCTTCTGAAACAGCCAGGGAGGCACTCCCAGTTTCTGCCTTATCTCTGTTTGATTTAGGCCATGGTCCTGCAACCAGGAAATAGCGAGATTTCTACTGAAGGACTTCGCTAGCAGCCCCACCAGGGCAAAAGGACTCTTTCCGCTTCTTAAGAGCTTGATAAGCAGCAGTTCGGCCTGCACACTTTTACCCTCAGCGAGCAGTTCGAGCAGGGTAAATTCGCTCGGATCTTTGTGATGAGGAAAAAGGGTTTCCACGTGACTGAGTTCGAGAGCCTCATTGTCATCTAGCAGTAGGGAGAGATGCTCCACGGCTGCAGCGACGTGATCCAGATCTCCTTCCGCAACTGCTGCAATCTGATCGACCGACTTTTCGCTGAACTTCTGAACGCCGTTCTGCTTAATCTCTTTCTGAATCCAACGCTTCAATTCAAAGCCTTCCAGTTGAGGCAGGGATATGGATTCTCCATTTTTTGAAAAGAATTTCTGCACTGCATTGGAGGCAGGCAGAGGTTTGGATAGAGCAATTACAGTTACCCCCTGAGCTAAATCATCGAATAACGAGAGTAGTTGTTTTTGCATCGCTGCTGCAACGGCATCAAACTTGTCCAGTACAAAAAAGCGCTTAGGAGAAAACAGGGACAAGGAGTTTAGCTCTTCAAGTAGCGTCGTTATGCCGGAGGCATCGATGCTTGAAAGATCAACTCTTTTTATATCTTCCGCGCCGATCCCAATTGCAAACTTTTCAAGTAAAAGCTTAGTGATTCTCCGCCGCCTGACTTGATCGTGAGCCGAGATAAGAAGGAGCTGAGGGCACTTGCTTCCGGCCAGAATATCCTTCACCCTCTTTATGGCATCGCTTTTTACAGACATATCGCTCGAATTCCGCTAGTACCATTACTGCGCAAGAATTATACCCGAAATGGATCCGCAGCTCTAATAAAATTCAATATGCTGCTGCTTGAGGTATGAATGTAAATGATAGCTGCAATTATGAATGCCCAGGGACGGAATCGAACCGCCGACACGTGGATTTTCAGTCCACTGCTCTACCGACTGAGCTACCTGGGCTTGCAAATGGCCGCAAGGGGTGGTCCCCATGCGAACAAAAGACTTACCCGGTTTAGGGATAAAATTCAAGGCTAGCGCCAGTATTGCATGAACGTTGTATTTTTCCGGTCCCTGCCGGTCTCCGGATGAAATATCAGGCTTGGTTATTTTACTACTCTAGTGCGGGATAAGACGTCATGCAGGGCGCGGCGCTGCATGAGGAGCGGTAGATAGCCGAAAGAGAGCGCAGAAAGAATCATGGTAAGGCTTCTTACGGTGATATGGGTGAGGCGAGGTTTACGGAAATCGGCGCGAACTATGCGTATGCCGGTCATATAACAACCAAGCGTTTGCTTGAATAGATGAACCGCAGCGATTGGATAGGCAAAGAATGCGGTAATGCAGCTTACCACGGCAAGTGAGTAAAGCGGCAGCCGCTCGAAAAGCTCGAGCGAGCCGAAATTGATTAGAATGCTCTTTAGCTCAGGGGAAAAGCACACAGCGATGAATAAGGTTAATAACAATCCCAAGACCAGCGAAGCTGCGCAGTCATAGAGGAACGACTGCAGCCGAATGAACGCTCCCGCCGGGGATGGCTTTTTGCCGTGCATCTTGAATATGTCAATTTCTTCATCTCCTTTTAAGGAGTGCCGCATCCAAGCCGGTCCGTTCTGTTTTAAAGATAGCCCGGCCGCAGAGATAGACTGCTCCGTCTTCTCGAGCGCTTGCTCAAGTTCTCCTGCAGGAAGGTGGCGGTTCTCGCTTGTGAGAATCTCCTCCACGAAGTGACGGCCACTCCCATCTTTACTGACGGCCTCGCTCGCTAAATTGAAAAGAACCAGGAGATCCTCACGGTCGCGTTCGGCCAAAGTTCGTTCAATTGATATCTCCTCTTCTGCCGCGGAGAACGAGTTGAGGTGGCGCAAACAGTCATCAAAAAGAACATTAGAATCCTCAATCTCGCCAGCTGCGTTCTCCTCAATTCCGGCAATTTCAGAGATATTCGACTCGGTCTCCTCAATCGCGTCAGTGGTTTGTGTCAATTGCTGAAGGGCGGCATAAACAAGCTCAGGTTCTACCGTCTCAGCCTCGTCGCCGTCCTCATAAAGGTAATCAATCTGCCCGCTGCCGCTTGCGGAATCGACTTGGGAGATCTGCCCTGCGCCATGAGCCAAAGCCTCCCCGGATTCAACTCCTTGCTCTGGGCTGCCGTATCCGGCGGCGTCATAGTGCGAGTATACTGCTTCGCCGGCGCTATGCTGTACCAGCTCTGCATGCTGCGTTGGCTCTAAGGGATCGTCAATCAGCTCGCCGCTGCTTTCGTGTTCGTAAAAGTCAGCAGAGGAATCGCCTTCGTTACTGTCACCGTCTTCCTGCGGCGCAAGCTCGACAAGTTGAGTTTCGGTTATAGCGCCGGTAATAACCGCTATTGCAGCATCGTCAACTTCAACATTGGCTTGACCGAGCGCATCCGGCGGGCCTACTTCTTCAGGCGTTGATGCCGGGCTGGAATTAATACTCTCAAGGGAGATGCCAAGCTCGGCTAGCTCTTCCTTTAATTCGGGGGAGTTGTCATGCCCGAGCTCATCATCAATCTGTTCGGTGCTGGCGTTAATATCATCTACCGCTGGAGTGGCGGTCTCTCTGAGTGTTTCAGCTGCCGGCGGGGAAGCTTCGATTAACTGTCGCTCAAAAGGCAGCTCTTCTCTTGCTTCGAAACTATCTACAAGATTTTCGCGCTCTATATTCCAGCTCTCCACGGGCCTAGCCTCTGCAACCTCCTCTTGGAGAGAAATATCTTCTAGCGTTGATTCTTGTTGCGCAGCGCTCTCGGTGTTGGAGATCTTCGCCTCGTCATAGGCAGCGGTCTCTTCCGAGCTTGGCAGGTTACTTTTTTCCAGCGACTCTAGATTCAAATTTTCAAGTAAAACCACCTCGACGGTTGAACCGGGATGAAGCTCTTCATCTTCCGATCTTAGTTCTTCATATCCGCTCAGCTCCAGATTGCTACTGAAAACGTTCGGCTCAGAGTGCTCCTCTTCCTCCTCATGCCTGCTAAGATCGGCAACTTTCTCGATGTCTAGATCGTCCGGCTTCTCCCCCTGGACAAGTACAGGACTATCTTCAGTATCCTCCAATAGCGAAGCAGTACTGCTCTCAAGCTCCATGCTGCTTGAAACGCCCACTTGGTCAGAGGCCTCAATCGTGCTGTAAGGTGTTTCCACGGCATAGGGGGCGGCGAGGGGAGGGGCTTCGCCAGCTTCTTTCTCGGAGGGAAGTTTGCCTCCTGAGCTTTCACTTTGTTGAGGGGGTGATAATTTCTGCTCGTTGGCCGGCTCTGTTTCGGTTACAGGTGTCTCAGGCGCCGCTTCCTTCGGTTTAGAAAGACGGAACGAACTTAGAACACTTTTTATGCCGCTCAGAAGTCCACCTTTAGGCGATGCGGGTGCAGTCTGAACTTTTTGCGCGCGTCGCTTAGCGCCCTCCTTCACATGGCGGTCGATCAGATCATTATAAGACAGGTGCGGGTTTGATATCTGAATTCCAAGCGCTTTTTTTTGCGGCCTGAGATCTGCCAGGCATTTGGGACAGATGTCACGAAGGTCTGAACAAACAAATTCACATGCCGGGCATTTCATGAGCGTTGGCTATTCTGTTACAGTTGATCGAGGCGAAAGCGGAGTTTTGTCCGCTTTCTCTCTTTTTTTGCCGATCCTTCGACATCGGGCTGACGGCGCCGGGTCTTTAGAAACTCTTTGCCTGACAGCGCCTTATTTAGCTTTCCGTGATAGAGCGTTGCTTAAGTTATAGATGAATGGAGAGGTGGCGAAGATTGAGGTTTTTGCCGCCGATCTTGCAGCTAAGTAGCCGAAAGGTCGAAATTTATTTGGCGCAGGGGCCGAAAATGCCGCATGTTGAGGGAATTTACTCTATGTTGGGCGCCCATAGGAGCGTAATTTTCTTCTTCCGCTGCGATAAAACGCACAGTGGCTTTTATCTATGTTGACCGTAAAGGAGCTATCGAAATTCTGGGGAACGCTGGCGCTCAGCTGGTTATTCATGACCGCGGAGTTCTCGCTTGTGAATGCCATAATTGCCCGGCTGCCTGAAGCAAAATTCAACCTGGCGGCATTTGGGGTAACCATGGCGCTGGTCATGCTTTGTGAATCGCCCGTATTCCCGGCCATATCTGCTTCGAATGCTTTAGTTAAGGATGCTGTTTCACTTCAGCGGCTAAGGAGGTTTTCGCACACTGTTGCGGCGTTGATGAGCTGCGTGCTTCTGCTGCTAGCGGTTACGCCGCTCTTCAATCTAGTGGTATCCGGCCTAATGGAGATAGAGACTTCAGTCTCTCAGCTTGTGAAGCCTGCGCTTCTCTGCATGATCGCCACACCGATAGCTGTCGGTTACCGCCGCTTTTACCAGGGGATACTAGTAAGTTTCGGAAAAGCAAAATTCGTGGCGTACGGCACTGCGATCCGACTCGCCACAGTCTTCGGCAGCGGACTTCTTCTCATGCTTGCTGGTTGGCCCGGGGCGGTTGTAGGAAGCGTTTGTTTTGTAAGCGGAATGGTGATGGAGGCAGCAGTCAGTAGGATTGCTTGTAGAAGGTGCATACTGGAGCTGAAATCAAAAACTTCTCAGGAAGAGCTATCATACCGGCGGATCTACACCTTCTACCTTCCGCTGGCCTTAACTTCCGTCATTCTTATAAGCATCCACCCGATGACTTCGTTTTTCCTCTCGCATGGAGCCAAGTCGATAGAATCCCTGGCCGTGTTTCCGGTGGTCAGTGCTCTAGTGCTAATCTTTAAGAGTGCAGGAATAGCCTTTCAAGAAGTCACTATCGCTGCTCTGAATCGATCGCCGCAAAACGCTGCGATTCTTCGGCGATTCGGATTGGTGCTGGCGACCGCGGTGACTTTGCTTTTATTAGCTACAAGCATTAGCCCCCTAGCGCGCATATGGTTTGAGTGGGTAGGAGGCTTGCCGTCCGAGCTTCTTCCCTATACCTCGACTCCGCTAATGATTCTTGCGTTTCTTCCGGCAACTACAATTTGGTCGGCATTTCAGCGCGGCTTTATCATAACCTCTGGAGTAACACGCTACATATCTAAGGCCGGATTGCTCGAGGTCGTCATCGTGCTCATCAGTATGAGCACCGCGGTTAAGGGGTTCGATATGATCGGGGCCGATGCAGCAGCATGCTCACTTTTGATCGGTGCGGTTAGCGCCAATCTATATCTGTTGTTTGTCCGGGGCCGTATGGCGCAAGTGGAGGCGCAGTAGTATACTCGGCAAGATTTTGCTCCGTTGCAATCTATGTCCAGCATCCCGAAACTTCCGCCCGGCTTAAAGAAGATATTATCGGAGACCTTGTCGGTCCCGACCGCTCCATTCTGCGAGGGCCAGCTGGCAGCGTTCATCGGCAAACGTTTGAACCGGCTCGCCGGCATTAAGCTTCGTACTGACAGGTCCGGCAATATACTTGCAACTTACTCGTCGCGCAGTGGAAAAAAGTTGCCGATCTGCTTTCAAGCGCATCTTGATCACCCCGGCTTCCAGTTCATCAAGCCGCTGTCGCCGGGACTCGGGCTGGCTGAAGGATTAGGAGGAATTCCCGAAAACTGTGTGCGTGGGAAGCTGCGCTTTTTCGGTCCAGACGGGAGCTCGGTTAAAGCTACAATAATCAAATTCCTGCGCTCAGGATCGAAGAAATGGGTGCACATCAGGCATAGAGGGAGTATTGAGCCGGGAAGCGCCGGGATGTGGGATATGGCGCCGTTTAGGGAGAAGGGCAGCTGGATTGCCGGACGAGGCTTTGACGACAACCTTGGGGCGGCGATACTGCTCTATCTATTGCACCATGCTTCCCGACGGCGCACAGCATGGGGTTTTCAAGTGCTTTTCACCCGCGCTGAAGAGGTGGGTTATGTAGGCGCAATCGAACTTGTAAGGCAGAAAAGCTTCAAGCTGGAGAAAAGCATCCTTACTGTCGAGATGCCGAGATCTGCCGGTGCGTTGGTGGCCGGCAATGGGGTAGTTATCCGCGCAGGCGACAGCATGATGGATTTCGATCCACTGGTCTCGTTAAGATTGAATGCCTTGGCGCGCCGGCTTAGCGGAAAGAGCTGGTTTAAGAGCCAGCGCGGGCTCGGTCTTTTGGGGGGCACAGAATCGACTGTATTTCAGCTAGAGCAATGCAAGGTCGGCTCACTTTGCCTTCCGGTAAAAGACGCGCACAATCGCCACGAACAATCGGGGCGGCCGGCCTACGAACAGGTGCATCGCGGCGACTTAATGTCTCTGGAATTGATGCTGCGCACGATTATCAGTGAACCGTGGGATCTCGAACAGCCGCAGCAGGAGCTTCGAAAGAAGATACATGGTAAGCAGAGAGCTTGGGCGGGGAAGTTACGTAAGGCGTCACCTCGACTTGTATCTAGAGGCGAGAAAGTTTAGGAGGAGGAGGGGGCAAGGACGATCTAATCAATGCTCCTCTTATTTCTCCCTAAATCCAAGTACCGCATTCGCTGCGGCGATCGCAGCAATCGCTGCCGTCTCTGCTCGCAAAATCATAGGTCCGAGAGAAAGGGGCTTCCAGCGCGCGGCTCTAAAACTCTGCTCTTCGGTATTTGAAAAATCTCCCTCCGGGCCGATTACTAAATTCACGGTACTGTAGCTGGTCGGCTTTAACGTTTCGGCATCGGGACTAAGCGAGCAAAAAAAGGTCTGATCGCTGGAGTTAGACTCGGCCGTCATAGCATTCATCAGCTCGTCGGTGCTTTTCACTATTGAAATCGCTGGCGGAAAGACATTGAACGACTGCCGGGCGGCGGATTGGACGATGGAACGCATGCGCCGCAGTTTTGAGTCAATGTTACGTTCCGATAGCTTCACCACTCCGTGGTCGGGCTGCCAGAATATCAACTTGGCGACCCCTAACTCGCAGCTCTTCTCGCACACCAGCTCACTTCTATCTCCCTTTAGCAAGGCTGAAGCCAAGATATTGACCTTGCTCGCCCAAGAACGTGTTGGAAGCGGCTTCACTATGCGCAGACGCACTTCGGGCTTAAGAGAGGTGATCACCGCGATATGTGGGGTGCCTGAAGCGCGGTCTACTGCTATCAGCTCCTCGCCGATGCGGGCGCGCAATACGTCCCTCAGGTGATGGGAGTCTTCGTCTGCTAGCTGTATCTCTAAAAGTGATACGGTCTCAGTGCCGGCTGCCAGCCCAGTTGCGCCCAGCGAATTTGAATCCGGTGGAGTTGAGTCCGGTGGAGTTGAGTCCGGTGGAGTTAAATCTACAAAGACTCTTGAACGATTTTTGGAGGAGCTCAAGCCTTCTTCTTAAGTCCTAACCGCTCCAATCGTGAATTAAGATAGGGAATCTTATCGATCCCGAAGATCCGTTCCTTATCAATCACGAACGTAGGGGTATCAAAGACCATGGCTTTCTTGCCGCGCTTATATATCCCTTTGACCCGTTCTCGGGTGTCGGAGGAAGAGATTTTACTTAAGAATTCGCCGAGATCGATATCGAGCTCGTCGCACAGCTCATTCATGAAATTTTCTTCGGAAGGGTTTTGCCCGAGCCCCCAAACTTTGTGGAACACTTTGTAATTATATTCCATCTGAATTCCCATATCACCGGCTATCACAGCGCCGCGGGTAATACGCCCCGGGTCGAATTCATTCTCCGGCCATCCTTCCGGAAAAACCAAGGGAATTCCTTGTTCATTGGCCAGCCGCTGCGTATCTTCGAAAAGATAGGACAACTTTTCCGGTATGATCGGTGTAGAGGGTACCGGTTGTCCGGATGCCTTGGCGGAAAAAGGCTGCCAAAGAAGTTCAATGTCAAACCCGCTCGCTAAATCGTAAATTGATTCAAGAGCAAGATATGAATAAGGGCTTTGAAAAGAGTAGTAGACCTCTACGTTTAATTTCATGATGATGTCGAACTAATGTTGATTACCAGACGGTAGGCTATTAGGAATTGTTTTTATTTGCAAGGGTAATCGCCCCCTTAACCCCAAATTATTGAATAATTTATGGGCCGTTTTTAGGGCATTTTTTGCGGTAATATGCCCCTTTGCGAACCCTTTATGTTGTCATAGGTGTGCAGCATCCCAATGGGGACAAGCCCTGCCGAATCGGCTATAAAATAGTAAATTATCGGTGGATGCAGATCTTGGCGGCTTTATGGTAAAGCTGCATGACGGGTGCAATGTGTTGACAGGTTTGAGCAATTAGAAAATTAAGCATCGAATTTCCATTCAGGTATTAACGTGACGCCGTTAGAACAGTTAGTGTCGCAGGCGGGCCCGCAGCGCCCGCTCCTGTGTCTTGAGGTTAATCCCCCGCGCGGGGCTAGCCTGGACGGGGTTTTTGCCCGGCTCGACGGCAAGTTGGAGGGCATTGACCTTCTCAATGTGACAGACTGCGCGCTCGCCAAAATGCGCTTCGGAGCGCTGCCGTTTGCCAGCATATTGAAGCAGCGCTACAAACTTGAATCGTTGGTTAACCTATCGTGCCGGGATCGTAACATTATCGCATTGCAGGGAGACCTTTTGGCGGGCTGGGCCACGGGGGTGCGCGCTATAGTGGCATTGACGGGCGACGCAGTTAGTATTGGCGATTTTCCGGACAGCAAAGGAGTGTTTGAGATCAACTCCGTCGGTCTGCTTCATTTGATCTCCACACTCAATAGCGGAAAAGATCTTGCTGGTAACGAATTGACCGGGGCGACGGCCTTTGTCCCTGGAGCGGTAGTTAATCCGAACGTAAAAAATGTGAACGCGGAACTTCGCCGGCTTGCAAAGAAAAAAGATGCGGGCGCCACCTTTGCGCTTAGTCAGCCGGTCTTTGACGTTGAAAGCTCCAGTGAGTTTTTTCGAGAAGCGCAAAAAATTGGGATAAAGCTCTTCGTGGGGCTAATGGGATTTAAATCGAGGGCATCTGTAGGTGCGCTGTCAAAAATTCCGGGCATTAAAGTTCCCGACAATATCTTAAGTGCTGCGCAAGATTCGCAGCGCGAGGATCTAAGCGAGTTCTCTATCGAGCAGGCCTTGAGAGTGGCCGAGGGCACGCGGCCGTATGTGGCAGGTTTCCATGTCATAAGTGGTGCCACGCCTAAACTTGCGATACAATTAGCGGGCAGGTTGGCCGATTACATCAAGAGAATTTAAAGGGCTGAATATTGAGGGTGGCAAATGAAACGGCGTGAGGAGATGACATTTCTCGAGCGAATTTATATCGTCGAGGTATTGCGCGGACTTGGCATTACGTTCGGCAAGCTGATCCGCAATTTTACGCTTCATCTGCTGCACTCACTCGGAGTTGCCAAGAATGTTCCGGCCGCCGCGAGTATTCAATATCCCAATGAGCGCCGCCCCTATCCACCCCGATTCAGGGGGCGGCACCGGCTTACTCTTAAGGACAACGGCGACATCAAATGCACCTCGTGTTTTTTGTGCGCGACAGCTTGCCCGGCGCGTTGTATTTATATTGAAGCTGCGGAGCATGAGGATCCGAACATCGAAAAATTTCCTCATCGTTACGAGATAGATACTTTACTCTGCATATACTGCGGCTACTGCGTAGAAGCCTGTCCTGTGGATGCGATCCGAATGGATACTAATATTCACCCGGAGGTCTATCCGCCGGATCCGCGAAGGTTCATTGAGGACAAGGAGGTGTTGATGGAGCGATCAAGGGAGCTTGAGGACTTCGGACCGCATTATTTGTACGAGCTTCACATGAAAAAGATGCAGGAGCTCGAAAAAGATCCTTTCAAGTCAACACCAGGAGCTTGAGCACTTGATTCAGCGCGCCTTTTTTACTGCGCTGTTGCTATTGCTTGCACATACTAGCGGTGCCGAGGCCCAAGATCCGGCTCTTCCTCTGTTAACACCCAGCGCGCAAGAGGTCACATTACCTGAGGCGGGAGAAGGTTCGGCCGCTGGAACTCTAATAAATGCAGGCAATGCGAAGGCGTATAAAGCCTTGATCGTCCCGGAGCTCTATCCTCTTGTGCGCGCCAATTTGATTGAACTTGATGCCGTCAAGGGACTGCGCTATCGGCCCTCCAGTACCGCGCTGCAGGCCAGCGCGCAAGAGGCTGCGATATCGGGAAACGGAGAGATTGCAGAACCGCCGATTCAGCTCTCCCCGGGCATGATGTTCCCATCAATAGATGTGGCGGATAAAAACGCTACATGGAAGGTGCTTTGGAATCTTCAGTCTAGGCTATGGAGCCAGCAATTTATAGAAAACAGTTTCGTGCTTTCGTGGCTTCAAGGGCAGAAGCTTACAAGACAGCTCGGGGGACGGTTGACGAGGGTATATCCTAAAGCATTGTCCGAAGGAGATAAAAGCATTCAGCTATTCAGGGAGAAGATAGAACTCATAGCTCCTGGGGCCGTGAAAGGATTCACCTGGCTCAGCTTTCGTTTCTTCGGGCCGGAAGAGGATATGTTGTGGCTCTATTCCCCGGTGGTAGAGAGATCAAGGCAACTGACCGGCACCAATCGCAGCGACGCAATTCTAAAAACATCCGTGGCCCCGGACGATTTCTTGGCTTGGTCAGGCAAAGTCGAGTTGGTGGAGCCGAAGCAGATACGAAAGATTAAGGGGCTGGTGTTTTTTCCATCAGTCGAACCGGTTGCTCTAAAGCAAGGCGCCGGTGCCTGCATGGAGTGGGCAGCGGACAACGATCCCAGCCGAAGTGCGATTTGGAACTATCAGTCTCATAAATATTCTCAAGCTTTCGGCTGGGTTCCAACCGCTTCCGTCGCAGTACCGCGTGACTTATGGCGAATTGAGATGATATCGAGAGATCCATACTCCGCCTATGGCCGGCAGGTGCTTTATATCGACGCGGAGCTTTTTGTGCCGGTTTATAAATTCATTTATAATAGAGCCGGTTATTTATGGAAGATAGTGGCCGCTGCTTATGCTCAAGGAGTCACCTCCGGAGGAGCGCGCCAGATTATACTTCCACACTATACGATTGTTGATGACCTGATCGCCAAAAGCGCATACATCATCGAGAGTTCAGAAACGAAGATATGCAGCGGGTACCCCAGCGGAGTAAAAATCAGCGACTTTGATCCGCAAAAGCTTGCACCCCCGAAGCCTTGACTTCATAGGACTGAAACTTTCTTGCAAGTCGGTTCGCGTTACTTGACCCTTTTTAGCTTAGGGCGGCTCGGTTTGCCTGCTTTCGGCTGGCTTGGCGGCTTGTCATCTTCTCCTTTGCTAAGCAGATTCTTGAGAATCTCCTTGGGAGTGTCTTCAGGCCATATAGTATTTTCGCCCTTGCAGCTTGTGATACCCCATATTGCTTCGAAGGGGATCAAGCAATCGGCATATTCATTATTGAATAAAAGAGAGGTTTCAATATGACTCTCTTTGAGATCTATGCCCCCTCGAAAAAGGCGGCTAAGCTTGAGGGTTACAGTTCCGTTTTCTTTTAGGTAGTCCGGTATCAGGAGAGACTCATTGGCGGTGTTTAGATGAACCAAGAAGTATTCGTCATTTATGAGCCTGCGCATCAGAGCGCCTTTCTCTAGAAGCGGCTTGCCTGGCATACTGCTACTATAGCAGGTCCGAGCTTCCGTAAAAACGGCTAGCCATAACAACGGGTTGCTTCTTTGCCTCAAACATTAAAAGCGCTTATCCGGGTTTCTCCGGACTCTACCTGGCACTAACCTTTCTAAGGAAGATTGCCGATATTACACCTGATGGCGCTTATAAGGAATTGATGGGCGACTTTCTGATGGATGGTATTCACTCCGGAACATTATTCGCCGGCCGGTACGAAATTATCCGGCTCTTGGGAGAGGGCGGGATGGGATCTGTGTATCTTGCCTGCGACCCGAATGACCGGGAGTTTTTGGTTGCCTTGAAGGTACTGTTTCCCATGGCAGCGAATCAGCGCTCCTATGAGCGGTTCAGCGCAGAGATGCGTATGATCGAGCAGATCTCACATGTCAACGTTGTGCGCTCCTATGGTCACTTCGAGCATCCAGGCTACAAGGCTTTTGCTATGGAATACGTTGACGGCGGAGACCTGGCGATGAGGATGAAATCGAAAGCGCTCACCATTAAGGATATCATCGATCTTCTGAAGCAGGCTCTTTGCGGACTGGAGGCGATCCACGCCGCCGGAATAGTCCACCGCGACATCAAGCCGGAGAATCTCCTTCTCACGAAGAAAGGAGTTCTGAAAATCTCCGATCTCGGACTGGCTAGAGCTGATTCCGCCAATACACTTACAAATCTTGGATCCATGGTAGGGACCCCTCAGTATCTAGCGCCCGAGTACATCGAGTTGGGCGAAGCTGATCGGCGGGCTGACATCTTCGCATTGGGGGTGATAGGGTATGAGATGCTCTCCGGCCGATCTCCATGGGGCGAATCCACCGGAATAGCGGCAGTGATCGAGCGTGCAAAAAGAAAAGTTCCCTCCCTTGCCGAGATCTGCGAGTGTCCGGTAAGTCTTGCACACACTATCGCAAAGGCAATGTCGGTAAATCTTAATAGCCGCTACCAGGATGCAGCGGAATTTCTTGCAGCCTTGGAGGCGTTGTAAATTTCTGTTCCTGTTACTCTGCCGGCATTGGGACGCCGACTGCCCAACCAACCTCTATCTCGAATCTTTCAAGGGGCTGTAGAGCTCTAGTGGTCCATAACTTGATTCTGGGAGTACCTCGGCTCGCAGGATCAATCTCGCCATCATCAATTTCGAATGACGACTTAACATCCTTTGAGTCCTTCATGATACCACTCTCATTGTCAGCGGGGGTAATAATATGCCCTTTGAACACAACGTTTTCACTCTGAAGCTGCTCCGGAATTCTTACTACTGCGCTTGCCGCTAACACGGGGAATAGTGAGGCGCCGGTTATGTCGTGCTTCAAATATTTGTGCGATTCTTTCCTTATGATCGGCGATCTTACCGAGTACTGAAATAAATAGTGATATATGCCCGGAGTAAGAAATTTATCCGCCTCTCCCAAATAGTATGTGATAAAGCCGTTTCCTTCTTGAGGCTCGGCTACCGCGATCGTCTCTCCATTTCGCAGTACTGAGACCAGCTGATTTTCCAGAGCCCGCGCCTTACCTTCCTCGTCCTCGGGCATGGTAAGCGCCAGTCTCCGCGTTATTCCACGCTTCAAGTTTTTTCCTAGTGATTTGACCTTAATCTGTTCAGTTATAAAAAGTACGTCATCGTGTGTTACGCGCAATTCGCTGTCAAAAGAGATAATAGGCTCCTCATCATAGGAGGGAGGGAGAATCCCATCGTCCTGAGACGAGAAAGAAAGCAGAACCAAAGCATTAATAATCAGCATTAAGACCAGAAGGGAGAATAAGATAAGGACTCTGTTCTTTTTCATAGAGCGGTAAAAAACAGCGGATAAGGAGATAACACTAACTCTAGGCAGCAGCTCTTATCCAGGCAAGGGAATTTCAAGCAGCGTTAGAAGTATTGTGTTACGCCGCCCGGGCTGCTGGCGTCCGTTTTGCAATGACCATCAGCGGTGTAATTATCGGAAGTGATTTCCTCTTTTGTCTTTTCAAGAAGTACGGCGCAGAAAGTCCGGCGTGTGCCGTGAGATACGGCATTGACGCCTGCAATGCAAACTACAGCCACTAGCGATAATAACAGTGAGTATTCGATAAACTGACTGCCTTTTTGGCGGCGCAGGGAGCGCGCGCGAATCCATCCTTTCATAAATCCTCCGGCAAACCTAAGAGGCCAAACCGCGCTGCATTACGGAAGCGCATGACACACACCTAGATCTATTATATCCGGTGCGGTGCTTCTAAGAAAAAGTTTGCTGCTTGGCTAAAGTCAAAGATTGCCATAACTCATTGATCTTTCTTGGTAAATGATTTGCAAAGAAACGTTCTACAGACCCGCGCAAGCCTCTAACAAAGTGCGCATCTGTGGGATTTGATTAGTAATCTTAAGTTGTGCCTTGCACTTGACGACAATGCTTCTAAGCGGACTTTTTTCTGCAAAAAGCCGTGCAGAACGGGCGGAGAGTTGCCTGAGAGAGTAAAGCGAAAGATCCTTTTGGAGCTCAATGATGAAGCGAAGATTAAATGATAATGGAAGCGGCTCAATTGAGCTTGTGGTTCTCGGACTTCTAGCGGCATTAATTATAGTGTTAGCGGTGCCGGTGATCTCGGATGTTGGCAACGACAGCAAAAAGCTTCCTCGTCACAGCAGTGCCGCTTGGATACGGTAAACATCCACACAGTGCCCATCAACGGATGATGCTAATAATATTCGAATAGTGATCTCTCCAAGGCCGAAGCTTTGCGCCTTCGGCGATCTCGTGCCAGCCGTAGTCGCTTCGCAGTTTTTGAGCTATCTCCTCATTCTTAGTTAATACCACATAATGCGAAGGGTATCGTCCTGTTGCAGCCCGTTCCTTGGGCACTCCTAGATCCATGCGTGTAATTGCAACGACGTTAAGCTCCCTACTTGTGCTAAGAAGCAGTCTATCAAGAGACACGAAGTTATTGGAGACGTTAAAGACAACCAACCCATTCGGCTTAAGCTTCTCGAAATAGGTGCTAATAGATTCGAGGGTGATGAGGTGAGCTGGGATTGCGCCGGAGGTAAAAGGATCCAGAATTATTATGTCAAACGAGCCGGTGCGCTCCTTGGCTACAAGCAGTCTGCCGTCACCCTCTTCTACTGAGACCTTCCCCTCAGCCTCGGCAAGGAAGGTAAAGTATCTTTCATCTTCTGCTAAACTGATAACAAGCGGATCGATTTCAAAGAACTTAAAGGAGTCTTGCGGTCTCGCGTAAGCAGCCATGGCACCTGTTCCTAGTCCGATTACGGCAACCTGCCAAGCGTCAAGCTTTGACACCTTGAATATATCGCCTAGAGGTCCGTCCGGGTGATAATAAGACATCGGCAGTGACCTTAGGGAGGGCTCTCTACTTTGGATGCCGTGCACTATGGTTCCATGAATTAGCTTGTGAGTGTTGTTGCCGCTGTCATAGCGCACCTCTTTGGACCCAAAAAAATTGCGCGCTCGCACGAGCGTCTGCCCTGGGGCGCGGTGGTGATAGTTCAAGTATATCAAGAGAAGACAAAACATTGCGGAGAAAACGGCTGGACGTCTTCTAAGTCCGAAGATGATAAGGGCAGGCGCGCCGTAGACCGCAAACAGCTCAAGCGAATATTCAGGATTGATGCGCTCGACGAACAATTCCGCAGCCGCTACGCCGGATACTGCTGCGAGGCAGATAAGGATCACGTGCAGCGTAATGGAGCTCCGGCCCTGTGAATATAGGCAGCCCCAGACAACAGCCGCAGCTGCCAGCATTAAGGCATACTCGGGAGTGCCGGCGAAGATATTTGGAGCAACTAAAGCATTGAAAACTCCGCCCAGCATGCCTCCGAATGACATCCAAAGATAGAAGCTGGTCAGGTATTCGGCGGCCGGCCGTTTGCTCACAAGCGCGCAATGGCAATATAGGCAAACAACGAAGAAAAATATCAGCTGCATCGCTATCAGAAGCAGCTCGGAGCTTCCTGAAATATAGATCAGCGGAGCGTATCCCAGCAGCACAATTGGGAAATAGCGGCTGAGACCGGTTATCAATAATGGCTGTAAGCTCGAAAACGATATGATAAATGTAATCAGGTACAGTGCCAGAGGAACCACCCAAAAAAGCGGAACCGGAGATACGTTGGTAGTAATATGCGTAGTAATCCCGAGCAGCAGGCTGGAAGGAATGAATGCCAGCAAGCACCAAAGCAGTTTCTGACTTACCGGCGGGGGCGGCCCAGCCTCACTGCTGCAGGCGATTGGGTTGCCGGCTCCTCGCCACACAGAATAGATTCCTGTTGCGGTGAGCAGCACAGCACAAAAAGTAAATGCGCTGCGCCAAAGGCTTTCCTGTGCTTGAAGTTCAAGCAGCGGTTCTATAATCAAGGGATATGCCAACAAACCCGCCAAGCTTCCGGCGTTACTCGACGCGTAAAGAAAATACGGATCGGATGAGCGACCGTGTTGGGTCCTTGAAAACCAAGCCTGAATGAGCGGAGCAGTTGCGGCTAAAACGAAATAGGCACACCCGGCGTTCCACAATAGCCGAGAAAGCAGCCAAAGTTGAGGCGATGCGCCGGGGCCGGGTGCGGGAAAGTTCAGAACAGAAAGAGGAAACAGGAACGCGGCGCATATCACAATAATGTGAATAGCGACTTGCCGTGATAGGCGTAGGTTGTCGAGCAGGTGAGCATACAGGTAGGCAGCTAGAAGCAGTGCTTGAAAAAACAGCAAGCAGACGGTCCATGTTGCAGGGGTTCCCCCTAATGCAGGCAGAATCGCCTTTCCAATCATCGGCTGGACAGCGAAAAGCAGACTCGCGCTGAAAGCTAAAGTGAGCGAAAAAAGTATAACTGCCGCCATGTGATCTATATTGTAAAACCTTTTGCTGGAAAAGAGGCTAACATCTTATCAGCAACCATGAAATCGCGTAACTTGCGCGATAATTGGGCGCAGTGTAATGCTGAGCGCCTACAGCGGTATCTTTACCAATCCCGCTCCGCTCAAGTAATATCAAATACTGAATCGATCGATTAAACGGTAGTTAGGTAAGAAGACATGAGTGTAACAGACAGCTCTTTGATAAAAGAATCGCGCGATAGGTATCTCACCTATGCTCTCAGCGTGGTTTCGGGACGGGCTCTTCCCGATGTGCGCGACGGTCTAAAGCCGGTTCAGCGCCGGATACTGTATGCAATGCTGCAAAACCTCAATTTAAAACCGAGTGGCAGTCACCGCAAATCCGCGGCAGTAGTGGGTGAGGTTTTGGCTCGATTTCATCCGCACGGTGACGTGGCATGCTATGACGCGATGGTTAGAATGGCGCAGGATTTTTCGCTGCGCTATCCGCTTGTAGACGGCCAAGGAAACTTCGGTTCGCTCGACGGTGATGAGGCCGCTGCCTACCGTTACACTGAGGCGAAGCTTACTCCGCTGGCATTAGAGGTAATCGGCGAAATAGATGAAGCGACAGTCGCCTTCAGGGATAACTTCGATTCTACAATTTCGGAGCCGGTTGTCCTGCCGAGCAGAGTTCCGAATCTGTTGGTAAACGGCGGGTCCGGCATCGCGGTAGGAATGGCCACCAGTATACCGCCCCACAACCTGAAAGACGTAGTAAAAGCTCTGCTGGAACTTTCCGAGGATCCTGAAATAACCAACGGTAGGTTATCTACCGTGCTAAAAGGCCCTGATTTCCCTACCGGCTGCCTAATACTAAACACGCGCAAGGAGATCTCGGAGATATACCGCACAGGCCGCGGAGTAATAAGGATGCGCGGCGAGTGGAGTACGGAGGCTGGGCCGCGAGGAAAGAGCTACGCCATCATATCATCCATTCCTTATACTGTTAACAAAGCGCAGCTGGTCGAGAAAATCGCGGATCTAATTATTGCAAAAAAGATTCCGCAGCTTTCCGATATTCGAGACGAATCTACGACGGATGTGCGTATCGTTATGGAGCTTTCAAGCGGGGCCGATCCTGAGGTCGCAATGGCCTATCTCTTCAAGAACACCCCGCTTGAGACTAACTTCGCGGTGAACCTGACTGCTCTCGTTCCGACGACAACAGGCAGCTGCCGCCCTGAGCTTCTCTCTCTTAAGCAGTGCCTACAGCATTTTCTCGACTTCCGCGAAGAGGTGACCAAGAAGAGGCTGATTTTTGAGCGCGAGCAGCTTCTAAAGCGCATCCACATACTCGAGGGGCTGGCTAAGATTTATGATCGGCTGGACGAAGTCATCAAGATCGTAAGAAAGAGCGACGGACGGCAAGATGCGGCATTGAAGTTAAAGTCCCGGTTCAAGTTGAGCGATGATCAGTCCTATGCCGTGGTGGACATGCGCATCTATCAGTTGTCGAAGACAAACATCGAGGAGGTTCGTAAGGAACTTAAGGATAAAAAGTCTAGGGTCAGCGAGATCGACAAGCTTCTGGCAAGCAAGAAAAAGATCTCGGAGCTTGTGCGAAAGGATCTGCAAGAACTCTCGGACAAGTTCGGAGACAAAAGACGCAGCAAACTCGAACAGGACAACATAGAGATCGACTTCCGTGCGGAAGATTATGTGGTACAGGAAGATGTATACGCAATCGTAACAGCGGACGGATGGATCAAGCGCATTCGTCAGAATAACGAGGTAAGCAGCACCAGGCTGCGAGAGGGCGATCGCATACTGCGCGCGCATCCTTTGAGCACTCTTGATTCCGTGGTGTTCATAACAAACCACGGATCGCTTTTCTCGCTTAAAGCATCCGAATTTCCTTCGTCTTCGGGATACGGGGTCCCTATTCAGAAGGTGCTTAAGTTCAGGGATGACGAGACGATGGTCGAGAGTTTCGGCGTGCGCGCCTCAGCCGGAAGTCAAGGCACGATGCTTGAAGCGTACCCGCACTACCTGCAGGATGGTGACACTCTCGTTCTTGTTACCGCTAATGGAGTGGGATTTGCTCTTAAGTTAAGCGAAATAATTAATCTGAAGCGTACCGGCAAACGCATCATGAAGGTGCGTGAAGGCGATCAGCTGGCGGCCGTCTGCCGCCTACAAGATAAGATCGCAATGTTCACCCGCCATGGCTCTGGCCTGCTGATAAAGTCAAAAGAGATACCGGTAAGGGACAGCGCAGCAGTCGGTGTTTCTTTGATGGGCGTGCGAGATGATGATCGGCTTGTGTCAGCGGTTTCTTTCGACTCAAGTTGCAAGATGTTAATGGAGCTTTCCACCGGGCGGGAGAAGGAGCTGATTTCCAGCGACGTCGTCTTCGGGCATAGGGCCCTTAAGGGCAACAAGGTTGTTCAGAGAGCCGAAATAATTTCTGTAAAGAGGCAGTAGGTCATGGCAAGAACTAGTTCCTATAAAGCAGCGGATATAGAAGTTTTGGAGGGTTTGGAGCCGGTCCGGAAGCGCCCTGGCATGTACATCGGAGGCACTGAGGGTCCTGCAGGGCTGCACCATCTTTTGAAGGAGATCCTTGATAACGCCGTTGATGAGGCGATGAATGGTTTTGCCGATCTAATCGATGTTACTCTACATGAGGATGGAGAGAGCATAACGGTTACCGACAATGGCCGGGGGATACCGGTCGATACTCATCCTAAGTTCAAAAAGCCGGCGCTAGAAATAATATTAACCACCCTGCATGCCGGTGGAAAATTCTCCGACCAGAATTACGTCTCCGCGGGCGGACTGCACGGAGTTGGCGCTTCGGTCGTTAACGCCTTATCCGAGAGGTTGGAGGCGATTGTATGCCGCGACGGTCATGAGTGGCGCCAGGAGTTCTCGCGCGGGAAGACGGTCTCTGGGCTAAAAAAGCTCAAGAAGACCAGCCAGACGGGTACCAGCATATTCTTCCGCCCCGACACAGAGATCTTCCGCTCGATTCGCTTCTCAAGCGATCGCATTGAGAGCATTTTGCAAGAGAAGGCTTTTCTCAATAAGGGTCTCAAAATTAATTTCAAGAACGAAACCGACGGTTCTTCGAAGTCATTCTGTTTCAAAGAGGGGCTGAAGTCGTACCTCGAAAGTATTTTGAAAAAGCAAAATATTGAACCAATGGCGAACGAGATATTCGTTCTTGAAAGAGCCAACGGCATAAAGGTGGAGATCGCTTTTTGCTGGACCGAATCTACTAAAGAAAAGGTCCTCTCTTATGTAAACGGGATTCACACGGGCGAAGGGGGGAGCCACGAAGACGGCTTTCGCTCCGGGCTTTCCAAGGCTATCCGCAACTATATGCAGGTGCATGACGTAGCCCAAAAGAACCTTAAGGTGACGGGCGAGGATATGCGCGAAGGGATGATCGGCATTATCTCAGTTAATGTTCCGGGCAGCGTCACTCAACTTCAGTTTCAGGGACAAACCAAGGATAAGTTAAATAACCCTGAGGTCACAGCACCGGTAGAGGCTTTAACGAGAAGTGTTGAGAACTATCTGAACTCGAAACCGACCGTGGCGGCCGCTGTAATCGAGCGAATACAGCTCGCGGCAAAGGCGCGCGCGGCGGCGCGCAGCGCGGCTGAGAGCGTCTCGCGCAAAGTAGGAGTGAGTCACCGGCTAAATCTCCCCGGAAAACTTGCAGACTGTTCGTCCACGCGCCCGGACAAATCCGAGCTGTTCATAGTCGAAGGTGATTCTGCCGGCGGCAGCGCTAAGCAGGGCAGGGACCGCAACATCCAGGCGGTACTTCCTCTTCGCGGGAAGATTCTTAATGCGGTGGCAGCCTCTGACGCAAAACTTAAGGAGAATAAAGAAGTACTAGATCTTATATCGGCGCTTGGTTGTGGCTTTGGCGAACATATGAAGCTCGATAAGCTGCGCTATGGGAAGGTCATTATCCTTACTGACGCCGACGCAGACGGGATGCATATCGCTTCGCTTCTAATGGCTCTATTCTTCAAGTTCATGCGCCCGCTTGTACGTGCCGGACATCTTTATGTGGCTCTTTCGCCGCTCTACCGCATTAGAATCGGAAGCGGGGCAAAGGAAGAGATTCACTGGGTATACTCCGATGAGGAGAAGGAGAAGCTGCTTAAGTCCAGATCGGCTAGAGGGGAGATCCATATCACCCGATTTAAAGGGCTTGGGGAGATGAATCCGAAGGCGTTGTGGGAAACCACTCTGAATCCGGCCACAAGAAATCTTCTGAGAATTCAAATAGATGACGAGCAGGAAGTGACTTCCGTCTTGGAAGGACTGCTCGGAAAGGATTCTGCCGAGAGGTACCGTTTGATTCAGGAGAACGCTGATAGACTTGAACTAGATGTTTAAAACGTTTAAGGATATGTTCTTTGCTGTTATGTAAGTGTACGAAAGTTAATGGCGACAGGTATATTTGACGACCTGCGGCAGACCGCGTCTAAACTTGGTTCTTGCGATCCTCTTTGGCTAAAGCACGAACAGGAACCTGATTTCCAAATAGTAGAAGGCGGCACCACAGGCCCTCATATAATTTTATTACACGGTCTACTGGGGGCGCTTTCAAATTGGGACTCACTCTTTCCCATTATTGAAAAGTTCAGCAGGCCTCTTGGATTACACCTTCCAATCCTAACCGCTCACCGTTCGGAGGTGCGGGTGAAGGCTTTGACGGTATTTACCGAGTATCTGATCCGGAAGCGTCGATTAGACCCCGTGATACTTTGTGGTAACTCATTGGGAGGCCACATCGCATTGCGGCTGGCGCTTGCCTCGCCGGAGCTAGTGGATTGCCTTATACTCTCCGGCGCCTCCGGGCTCTATGAGCACTCAGTGGATTCGCTGCCTGTGCGGCCGACACCCCAGTACATAAGGGAGCACATGGCGCGCGTGTTCCACGACCGTAAATTCATCACTGAGGAAGCAGTGGATGAGATTCATCAGATTCTCTCCAAGCGCATGAACGTTCTTAATCTTATTAACGCCGCGCGCAGTGCTAAAAAAGATAACCTCCTGAGCGTCTTGAACCAGATCAAGGTACCCACCCTGCTTTTATGGGGCGAGGACGACGAAGTCACTACCATGCAGGTGGCAAATACTTTTCATAAGAACATTCCGAATTCTAAGCTAGTATCGATTAAGAATTGCGGCCATGCGCCGATGATTGAACATCCTGAATGGTTCGCTAAGGAGATGGAGGCGTTCCTTAAGGAGCACTCCATTTACTACAAGAATCAATCCAAGCAGTAATTGTTCGGACGCGCTCTAAATGCCGTTCCTATTGTGCGCTGACTCGCTTTAACCTTATGGAGGAGATATGGAGAGAGAGGCAAAGAGTTCGAAATTTCCAATCGGATCCAAACTGCCGATTTTCACGCTTCCTGCAGCGCAGGGGGGCGAAGCCGGCTCCGACACTTTGACTGGAGCCAAGCTGTCACTAGTCGCATTTACTTGCAACCACTGTCCGTATGTAAAAGGAAGCGAGGAGATGCTTGTTGCAACTGTTAGAGAGTTCGAAGGGCAGGGGCTTAGGGCGATCGCCATCAGCTCCAATGATGCCGCTCAATATCCCGAAGACGGCTTTGATGCGATGAAGGTGAAGGCTGAGAAGATGAACCTTCCATACCCGTACCTGTATGACGAGGGTCAGCAGGTGGCTCGTCTGTTCGACGCCGAATGTACTCCGGAGGTCTACTTATTTAATGAGAATGGAGTACTGATTTACCACGGCGCAATCAACGACAGCCCGCGTGATCCCTCGAAAGTGACTGTTAATTTCATCGAAAAGGCTATCAAGCAGGCGCTCTCGGGCGGCAGTCCGGATCCCGCTTTCGAACGGCCGATCGGGTGTTCAATTAAATGGACTCGCTAGTGCAATTGCGAACATTTTTTTCGGGTTGCCTTGCGCGATGCCTCGTCAGGGTTTGTTTTGTGCAGAGTGACTGGCTAGAATTTCGTAGACATCAATAAGGAGTGAGAACAGTGGAGATCGATATTGCAAAGTTGAAGCGGCTGGCGTTGACGGTTCGGGTTTTATCCATAGAGGGGGTCGAGGCGGCTAATTCGGGACACCCAGGATTGCCGCTTGGGGCAGCAGATATGGCTTCGGTTTTGTGGGCCAACTTCATTCGCTTCAATCCGTCTAAGACTGATTGGCCAAATCGCGACAGATTCGTTTTGTCGGCCGGCCACGGTTCGATGTTGATCTATTCCTTGCTGCACCTATTCGGATACGATCTCCCAATTTCGGAGCTTAAAAACTTTCGCCAGTGGGAGAGCAAAACACCCGGACATCCGGAGTTCGGAATGACGGCTGGTGTTGAGACGACCACAGGCCCACTCGGCCAAGGATTTGCAAACGGCGTTGGAATGGCCCTTTCCGCCAAGATGCTGGCGCAACGTTACTCTGCCGATCTTTTTAACTATCGAGTATTCGGGATAGTAAGCGACGGAGATCTGATGGAGGGAGTCGCAGCTGAGGCGGCTTCGTTGGCCGGACATTTAGGCCTAGGAAATCTGGTGTATCTCTATGACGACAATCAGATCTCGCTTGCGGATCCTACTAAGGTTTGTTTTACGGAGTCGGTTGCTAAGCGGTTTGAAGGATACAATTGGCATGTGCAGCAGGTTGATGGGCACGATCACGCAGCGGTTGCCAGATGCATTGAAAATGCAATCAAAGAGAGCGGCAAACCCAGCATTATATGCGCTCGTACTACTATAGGGTACGGCAGCCCCAACAAGGCCGGCACAGCCGATGTACACGGGGCGCCGCTTGGGAAAGATGAGCTTAAACTTACCAAGGAGAAACTCGGATGGACCGAATCAGGGGAGTTTGTAGTTCCTAAAGACGTTGCCGAATATTGTACTGAGATAATAAAAAGCCGGAGCGCCGAGTGTGAGGCATGGCAGAGCAAGTTCGATGCATGGAGCGGCGGCAATCGTGAGCTCAGTGCGCAATTTGCGGCGCAGAGGCAGCGCAAGATTCCGGAAGATCTCAAGCAGGGCTTAGTAGATGCTTTTAAAGAGCCAAAGAAGGACGCAACGCGAAACCTCTCGGGGAAGGCTATTCAGGAGATCGCCAAACGGGTGCCGTACTTCATCGGCGGGTCGGCCGATCTGGAGCCGTCAACCAAGACTCTGATTAAGGACTCCTCCGATATACAGGCGGAAGATTTCGCAGGCCGCAACATACGTTTCGGAGTGCGCGAGCACGCCATGGGGGCGATCGTAAACGGCCTAGCATACGGCAGGGACTGGCTTCCTTATTCGGCGACCTTCCTTGTTTTTTCGGACTACATGCGTCCAACGATAAGGCTTGCTGCGATATCGCATCTCCAGAGCATTTTTATCTTCACGCATGATAGTTTTTGGGTCGGCGAAGATGGCCCTACTCATCAGCCTATTGAGCATGTAAGCGCGCTGCGGGCTATTCCTAATCTCTTTGTATTTCGCCCCGCAGATGGGTTGGAGGTAGCGATGAGTTATTATGCTGCTCTAAAGCAGCCCAACAGCCCAAGCACTCTTTTATTCACCCGTCAGAACCTGCCGCCTCTGGAGCGCGAGAGCGGTTTCTCTCCGGATGATATATTGAAAGGCGGCTACGTCGTGCAAGGCGCTTCGGTGAATGATCTAGTGATAATGGCCACCGGGTCGGAGGTCTGGGTAGCTGTGGAGGCGGCAAAGATATTAGCCGCCTCAGGTCGGTCAGCGCGGGTTGTATCGCTTCCGTGCGTGGAACTCTTCGAGAAACAAGACGCTGCATATAAGGCGAACGTCATTCCGCAGGGTGCCAAGAAAGTTTCCATCGAAGCCGGAATAACATACGGCTGGCACAAACTGGTCGGCGAAGGCGGCCTCGCGATAGGAATTGACCATTACGGAGCCTCTGCTCCTGGAGAGCTTTTAGCGGAGAAGTTCGGCTTTACGCCACAAGCTGTAGCAGAGCGCATTCGCGGCTGGCTGAAATAGAAATGTGAGACATCGCAGTTGCCATAGTGCAGTCGAGCGGTAGAGATTCGGTAACGAGATCTCTTGAACGGCTTGGTCTCGCGGCAACTCACATCATTTGCGGCATTGATTATCCTGTTCATACTACGGCATTTGCGCTAGCTTGCTGCTAGGCCTACCGCTCTACAGTGATAAAAAAGAGATGAAGATCGCTATCCTTGACTCATATGCCTGCGATTTTGATGGGCTCACCTGGAGCGCCTTTGAAAAGCTAGGAGAGGTGCGGATATATCCCCGCACTGATCCTCTGGACCTTATGAACCGTGCTGCAGATTGCGAGACGCTAATCGTGAATAAGGTAGTTATTGATAAAGAGGTAATAAACAGCCTACCGCTCCTTGAATATATCGGCGTGACGGCAACGGGAGTGAACAATGTGGATCTAAAGGCCGCAGCGGAGCGCCGAGTTACCGTGACAAATGTCCCTGCTTATGGAACAGATGCAGTCGCGCAGATGGTATTTGCCTACCTGCTACATCACTATTCGAAGGTCGCTGCCTATAATGCACTTACCCATTCCGGGGAGTGGGCCAAAAGCAAGGATTTTTGCCTGCACGGCCCTCCCCTTCAGGAGCTTGCCGGAAGCACCGTAACGATTGTCGGATACGGGGCAATAGGACGTAAGGTTTCGCAGTTGGCCAGAGCGTTTGGAATGACGGTATTGCTGGCTGAAGTGCCGGGAAGAAGATACAGCACCGTCGGCGGAGAGCAGCGGCTTCCGCTTAAGGATGCCTTCGGAGAAGCGGATGTCATTACGCTTCACTGCGCTCTTAGCGAAAGCACCTTTCAGCTTATCAATAGTAAAACCATTAGCTTTATGAAGCCAGGAGCGGTGCTTATAAATACTGCCCGCGGAGGTTTAGTAAATGAAGCGGATCTTTTTGAGGCTGTAAAAGAGGGAGAGATCGCTGCCGCGTTCTTAGATGTGTTGTGTAGCGAGCCGCCTCCGGCAGATCACCCGCTTCTTGAGCTGCCGCAGGTTACGGTGACTCCGCACGTGGCCTGGGCCACACGCGAGGGACGTGAGCGGCTTATTGCTGAGAGTGCCGAGAATCTAAAAGCCTACATTGAAGGAAGTAGGCGTAACATAGTGGTGTAGATGGAATGCCATTAGCGGCCATGCAAAACAATTTGCTCTTCCCTTGCCACGTCCTTTCTTTTGCGGGTATGCACTCGTGAGCTTACCGATCAAACGGCATCGCTCTTCCAAGATTGGAATTGTAAAATAGTCCAAAGCTCCACCTGATAATTACGGCGCCCCGAAAGATGTTGCTCCCATTTATTACGGATCTCGCGCGGTTCAAAGTACCCTTCTTGCCGCAGTCTGTTCTCGGAAAGCAGATCCTCAGCCCACCCACGCAACGGCCCGCGTAGCCAATCGCCGATCGGTACGTTGAAGCCCTGCTTAGGCCGGTCAACGAGTGAACGGGGAAGATGTCGATATAAGATACGCTTCAGCAGATGCTTAGGATCGTTAATCGCAAATCTCATGCTATTAGGAATGCTTAAGCAGAACTCTACGACTCGGTGATCGAGCAGCGGCACACGAGCTTCAAGGGAGGCGGCCATGCTTGCCCGGTCCAGTTTGGTTAAAATGTCGCCGGGTAGGTAAGTCACTAGATCAATAAACGTCATTTTCTCCCATAGATCCATATCTCCAGGCGGCGTACAGCTAGGAAAGGAGAAGGTAACGGGTTGGCTTGAGTTGACGATTATCTCGGAGTCCTTCCAATGGGTTGTAAGTCCGGTATAAATCTTTTCAGGTGTACGTTCGCCGAAAAGTTCTGCTGCCTTGAGAAGTTTTTCTGACGGCATCTTGATGGCGCCGATTTCTTTTGAGACAAGACCAGCTAAGCTGAATAAAATTTCCCATAGTCTGGCAGGAGTGCTATTGACCGAAAATGCGAACAGCTTCTTGAGCTGCGCTGGGCAAAAAGATAGGAGATTCCACAGACGGACGGTCCAAGCATACCGCTCATAGCCCCCGAAAAGCTCATCACCACCATCTCCGCTTAACGCGACAGTCACGCTCGCTCGTGCCATTTTGGAGACAAGATAGGTAGGTATCTGAGACGGATCTCCCAAAGGTTCATCAAACATAGAGGGCAGAAGCGGAATGACATCTAATGAATCCTGAGCGTCCAGGTACATCTCCGTATGGTCGGTTCCCAAATAGTCTGCGACCCTTCTGGCATACTCGCCTTCATCATATTGCTTTTCATGGAACCCGATGCAAAAGGTCTTGATGGGAGAAGAGCTGTTCTTCTTCATGAGCGCTACAATGAGGGAAGAATCGATCCCGCCGGAAAGAAAAGCGCCTAATGGGACATCAGCGATCATCCGCAACTTTACCGAATCAGTCAGCAGCTCTTCCAGCCATTCCTCGACCTCAACTTGAGAGCCTTGAAAGGGGTTTTCAATGCCGTGCCGCGCCACCGCCTCTGCCGACCAATACCTGATATACTTATCTCGAATTGACTCTAAGCCGTCTTTCAATCGGTCCAGCTTGAGATCCGTTTCACTAAGCTCAAGAATGCAACCGGGCTCCAGTTTGAAAATCCCCTCGTAGATTGAATAAGGAGCCGGAACATAGCCGTAACGTAGGTACAGAGCTAGCGCTGACCGATCAACATTCAGGCTAGAACCGGGACGTGCTTTTAAAGCTTTAAGTTCAGAAGCGGCCATAAATTGAGATCCCCCGCCGTAGAAGAGCGGTTTAATTCCCAACCGGTCGCGTATAAGGGTTAAAGTGCGCTTCTTTATGTCCCAAAGAATTATCGCAAACATTCCTACAAAGCGTTCAATTGCCGCGACCACCCCCCACTCATCAAAGGAGGCAAGGACTACCTCGGTATCGCTATAGCCTCGAAAAGAGTGCCCCAGTGACGTCAGCTCCTTTCTTATTAAGGAATGATTATAAATTTCACCGTTAAAGGAGATGACGAAGCGGCCACTGGAGGACACCATCGGCTGGTGGCCCTCCACTGAGACATCCACAATGGATAGCCTTCGATGTCCGATTGCAAGAGGGACATCGGAATCAGTCCAAACCCCGTAATCGTCGGGGCCGCGATGACGAATGGCATTAGCCATAATTTCAGCGCATCGAGCCGCTTCGCCCGCAGTTCTGTCGATTGCTGCAACTATTCCACACATCTACGATTTGCGCTGGTTATCTAGGAAGAAGTATATATGAAACTGACTGTATGTTCGATAGGGAGTCAAATACAACCCGCTGTATTTATAATCATCTTTGCCGTCGTCCCCTGACCGGCGTGCGCTTTCTCTGAATTTCAACCTACGGAAGATTTCTATCTAGAGTTGCTAATAATGGTCTTGGTGTGACTGATCTTAGTAAGGCCTGCCAAAAGCGCGGAGAACCAATGGCCAGCAGGGGATAAGCTGCAAAAAGCTTGACGAGCTCCTTAACTATACCGCCACGGGGTTCACCTTGGCTCCAAGAGCGCAGAGCCGGAAGCAGCCTTGAGCAAAGGTGACACTCAAGAAATATTTTGTCATCCAGTAGGTCTGGAAACGACTTGGAGTATCTCTTGGTAACCAAGATCTGTTCATCAACCCAGCGGGGGCTTTCAGCCACGGTCTTTGACTCGCCATGCAATCGAAATTTTGCAATCGGTTCTCTCACATAAGCCACCGCCGAATCCTTGAGCAACCGGCACATTAGATCGCGATCGAAAACATAGCGCAAGCTAGAATCGAGCCCGCCGACATTACGAAAGGCTTGGGCGGGGAAAAACGTACCGGGCTGGCACCAAGTCATTCTGCGGCCAATCCAGTTCATCACCATATTTTCGAAGGTAACGCCGAACTGCCTCTGTAAAATTTCAAATGGCGGATGGGATGAAAATAATATGGTGTCGCCTATAACTAGGTGTTGTGGACTCTTTTGGTATTGCAAAGCAACGCGGTGTAAAGCATCGGGCAATAGCAGATCATCGCTATTTATCCAACCGAAGATTTCGCCGGTTGCCTTTGCAAATCCTTTATTGAGGGCATCAGATTGCCCCTGGTCCTTTTCACTTGTCCACCATGCTAGCCGGTGACTATATGTGCGAATAATGTCCACCGAGTTATCGGAGGACCCACCGTCGATCACAATGTATTCCAGATTAGGGTAATTTTGATTGAGCACTGAGACGAGTGTGTCTTCCAGGTACTGGCCCTGATTGAAGGATGGTGTGACAATGGTGATACGAGGCTGTGGCTCAATGCTCATTTGGTCTAATCTACCTCTGATTGATTCGCCTCTGGCGTCGAATTATTAACATGGAATAATCTATATTAATAATCAATCTCGCGATTGATATGCAGAATTCAAGGTTGGAAAGGCCAAGAAAGCGCTCCTCGTTATGCTAGTATAGCTACATTTTTAAACTGTTTGTGGTAGTCTTTCGTTGCAATTTTAGAAATTAGTGTAATTCGTGAAAGTCGTAATTCTTGCAGGAGGGTATGGAACCAGGCTAAGTGAGGAGACGGAATCCCGTCCAAAGCCCATGATTGAGGTGGGCGGAAAGCCCCTTCTTTGGCACATTATGAAGCTGTATTGGAGATATGGTTATCATGAATTCATAATCTTAGCTGGATATAAGGGGCATGTCATAAAAGAGTACTTTGCGAATTACTACATTCATCACAGCGATATAACATTTGATCTTCAATCTCGCACGTTTGAAGTGCATAGCCAGTCTACTGAGCCCTGGAAGGTAACTATTCTGGATACCGGAATGGATACAATGACTGGAGGCCGATTGCTTAGGGCTAAAAGTTTGCTGCAGGATTCTCCCTTCTTCCTAACCTATGGTGATGGACTATCTGACGTTGACATACCTTCATTGCTAAAGGTCCACAATGAAAGTGGAGGCATTATAACGATAACTACCGTGCAACCTGACGGCCGGTTCGGACTGGTAGAGTCGAGGAAGGGAGGGAAGGTTTCTCGTTTTTCTGAGAAGCCTTTGGGTGACGGAGGCCGAGTCAGTGGAGGTTTTTTCGTGTGTGAACCGGGAATTTTTGACTACCTCTCCGATGGAGACGAGACGATTTTGGAGCGCACTCCCTTCGAGAGTTTAACCTCAGACGGACAGATGTTCTCTTATTTTCACTCTGGTTTTTGGAAATGCATTGATACGTTACGCGATGTACGACAGGTTAACGACCTTTGGAAAAATCAGCTAGCTCCATGGAAAGTATGGGATTGAAGCGGCTGTTTCGTGACGCTTATCGAAACCAAAATGTATTAATTACCGGTCACACTGGGTTCAAAGGGTCTTGGCTCAGTCTTTGGCTTAGTCAGCTGGGAGCTAGAGTTTTTGGCTATGCGCTACCACCCTCGACGACCCCGAATCACTTCAGCCTATTAAACGATTGTTGTTACTCAACCTTCGGGGACATTTGTGACCCTCAGGGAGTCGACTCTGCAATGGAGAATGCAAGACCTTCAATCGTTTTCCATTTGGCGGCACAATCTCTGGTAAGTACCTCCTATCAGAACGCTTACGAAACTTTTGAAAAGAATATACTCGGAACTGCTAGAGTGATTGAAGCTTGCCGCGCATCTCCGTATGTACGCGCGATTGTAATAGTAACCAGTGATAAATGCTACGAAAACGATGGCCGATGCGGGCCGTACTCCGAGGAAGATAGGTTAGGCGGCAGCGACCCATATAGTGCCTCAAAGGGGTGCGCCGAGATAGTGACCGCCTGTTACAGGCGTTCAATCTTTCAAGGCAAAGGTGATAGCGCCCATGTACCCCTTTTGGCGTCAGCGAGGGCCGGGAATGTTATTGGCGGGGGAGACTGGTCTCCAACTCGCATTGTCCCGGACGTCGTGCGTGCTGTCGTTGGTGGTGTTCCCCTCGGATTACGAAATGCAGGAGCAGTTCGGCCCTGGCAACATGTTCTCGATTGTCTTGGCGGCTACCTTTTGTTAGGCGAGCGCTTGCTCAGCGGAGACCAGGCGTACGCTCGCGGATGGAACTTTGGGCCGGATTGGAATGATACGGTATCTGTTCTACAGCTCGTGGAAGGTTTAGTGAACGCCTGGGGATCTTCAATCGAAATTCAATCGTCCAGTAGTACTTTTCCAGAAGCTGAGAGGCTAAATTTGGATTGCAACGCTGTACGCACGATCCTTAAATGGAAGCCTTTGTGGACATTGGACGAATCAATAAAGAGAACGGTCGAGTGGTATAAATCGTTTTATGATAATCAGAAAGTCATAAGCATTGCGCAGCTTAATGAGTATACGAGAATGCTTTCGGAGAGTATCTAGGTCAAAAGACGGTGAATCTAGTCGCACTAAATATAGAAGGAGCGTTTGCGATAAAAATCGAGCCTCAACATGATGAGCGAGGAGCTTTTGCCCGAATTTTCTGTGAGCGGCATTTGTCAAAGGCCGGATTTGACGAGCCGGTTCGTCAGATTAATCTCTCCCAAACCATGCTCTCAGGTACTGTCCGAGGGCTTCATTTTCAACATCCTCCCATGGCAGAAGTCAAGTTGGTTCATTGTCTTCGGGGATCGGTATTTGATGTAATCTTGGATATACGAAAGGGGTCTCCCACTTTTTTGCAATGGCATGGACAGATTCTTTCCGGCAAAGATTGCAATGCGCTCATAGTTCCCCGGGGGTGCGCTCACGGCTTTCAGACATTAACTGATGATGTAGAAATGCTTTATGTGCATTCGCAATTCTATGATGCGGCAAAAGAGGGCGGAATTCATTGTGCCGATCCTCGAATCTCTATCAAATGGCCGCTAAATATAACCAGCCTTTCTCCTCGGGATGCAGCATTTCCCCCGCTTCGCGATGATTTTTCCGGTATTGAATTATGAAGTGCCGCCATTGTGGTTGCAATCGTACATCGCTAGTTCTGGATTTAGGAGCAATGCCACCGTCGAACTCTTACCTTTCGTCATTAGAAGCAGGTCAACATGAAATATCATACCCGCTCAAAGTAGTGATTTGTAATCAATGCTGGCTGGCACAGACGGAAGAGGTGGTTCCGCCAGAGCACATTTTTTCATCCAACTATTTTTATGCCAGCTCCACTTCATCTACCTGGCTGACACATGTAGAGAATTTCACCAATGAAATAATTCGGCGACTAGAGTTATCAAGCAAATCACTTGTGATTGAGATTGCCGCTAATGATGGGTACCTCCTGCAACAGTTCAAATCCCATGGCATCCCGTGTAAGGGGGTTGAGCCATCCGCAAGTGTGGCGAATATCGCGAAGGGGAAGGGAATTGAAATTATACAGGATTTCTTCTCTTTATCTCTCGCCGAAAATTTGCGGGATAACGGAACGCAGGCTGATCTAATTGTCGCCAACAATGTACTTGCTCACGTTCCGGGCATAAACGACTTTGTCGCCGGTATCTCAACTTTACTAAGTTCGACGGGAGTTGCTACATTTGAGTTCCCTGAGTTCAGACTTCTGCTTGAAAATTGCCTTTTCGATACCATTTACCATGAACACTATTCTTATCTTTCGCTTACATCGGCGATTAATATCTTTGAAAGTCAGGGACTTGAGGTATTCGATGTTGAAAGGATCGGTACACATGGAGGAAGTCTACGTTTATATGCTCAAAAACAAGGAGCGTCCAGAGATGTGTCTCCCCGCGTTAGCGAGCAGGTACTCGTAGAGCAAGCCGCCGGAATGCATGAACCGGGTAACTACGTTAGATTGCGGGAGAGGGTTGCAACTATCTGCCATGATTTTGCGAAATTTCTTAGGGATGCCGTCACAAAGGGGAAGTCTGTCGCCGGTTACGGAGCAGCTGCGAAAGGCAACACGCTGCTTAATAGCATTAAAGCTACCAATAGGGATGTGGGCTTTATTGCGGACCGTAATCCTTTGAAGCAAGGACTGTTTCTGCCGGGCAGTCATATACCAGTTGTAAGCGAGGAGTTTCTGCGGGACGCCGAACCTGACTATGTTATTATTTTCCCTTGGAACATTAAAAACGAGCTAATCAGTCAGCTTTCTTACATCCGCGATTGGGGAGGCAGTTTTGTCACTGCCGTCCCCTCGCTGCTAATAGTAGATTAATAGCGATATAACCCCTATGGTTCGTTTTGGTCTGTCGTGAACTCAATTGCTCCCGCTCCAAAAGTCAGTATCGGCATGCCAGCATTCAATGCTGCTGCACATATCAGCGAAGCTCTCGATCGGATCCTGCAACAGTCCTTTGGCGATTTCGAACTGATTATTTCCGATAATGGATCAACGGACGGAACGGAGGGAATTTGTAGGCAGTACGCTTCACAAGATTCACGGATAAAATATATTCGGCAGAAAACTAACTGCGGACCGGCGGCAAATTTCAAGTTTGTACTTGACGCTGCCTGCGGCCAGTATTTCATGTGGGCAGCTTGTGATGACATTCACTCGAATGATTTTGTTGCTGTCAACCTCAGTTTTCTTGAAGAAAATGATGCTTATGTCGCCTCTGTTTCATCAGTACGATTTGCAACGTCCGGCTTCAATGCAGCGGTAATGGGGGACCTGGCTCTGACAGGAAATGTGGAAGAGAGATTTCTAAGCATGCTTAGTTGCTGGCATGCCAACAGCAGGTTCTATTCACTTTTTAGGACTGACGCGTTGCGAGCTTGCCCCATTATCGGAGAACAGTACCTCGGAGCAGATTGGGCGATTATCCTATTTCTCGCTACCAAAGGCATGTTTAACCGGAATCATCAAGGCTTTCTTATTCGCGGGGAAGGAGGCGCTAGTCAGCGCAGAGACGTCTTTCGATTCAATCGCACTAGACTAATCGAGTTTATACTGCCCTTCTATAGGCTGTCTTTGTGCATTCTTACGCTCTCGCAGGGGTTCCTTCTCCAGGATCGTCTACGTATTATGTTCCGAATGCTGTCGCTAAATGGTTCTGCATTTAGAACCCAGATTAAATACGCTTTATTGGATATGATGGACGTTAGTAGAACATCATTAAAGTCGTCGCAGAAGGTTTAGGGCATGAGGCCAGTTGTAATATCGCAGCCTATGTTTTTCCCCTGGGTGGGATTCTTTGAGCAAATGCGGCTTGCAGAGATATATGTCTATCTCGATGACGTGCAACTTCCACAAGGTAGGTCATTCATGAATAGAGTGCAAATAAAAACTCTTCATGGAATGCAGTGGCTTACCATGCCGATTAACCGGTCCTCGAGCAAGGTTCGCATTAACCAGGTAACAATCGATGAGTCCACCAATTGGAGAAGAAAGCATCTTCAGTCTCTAAAGCAGTCATATGCCGGTGCAGTCTTCAAAAAAAATATGTTGGACCTTGTATCCTCGGTATACGAGAAGCCGTTTAAATCCTTAGTGGATCTAAATATGTATTCGCACACGCTTGTTCTTGAATACTTTGGGCTAAACAAAGGTAAGCAAGTCCTTCGATCTTCTACCTTGCCTGTCTCTGGAAGCAAGACGGAGCGACTAATAGAGATCGTCAAGCACCTCAAAGGCGACCTCTACATTACAGGCCACGGCGCATTGAGATACTTGGATCATAATGCATTTGAGAGGGAGAATATAAGGGTGGAGTATATGAATTACTTGAAGTTATCATATCCGCAACTTCACGGCGCGTTCACTCCCTACGTATCAGTGCTGGATTTGATTGCTAATGTTGGGCCTAGTGGCGTGGATTACATTTGCTCCGCCGGTCAGTTCTGGCGAGATTTTACGAGAGATTTTTATGAGCAAAATTGAATTTGCCGCTCAAAAAGCGGCTAATATTGAATCAATGGCCAGACGTGAAAACCTTAAGACTCTAGCTAAAGACTTTATCCGGGAAACTGCTCCCTTCCAATATTGTTATAATTTTAATTGGCTGGGTATGCCGATCATTCAGTTTCCTCAGGATATGGTGGCGATGCAGGAGATCATCTGGACATTGAAACCGGACCTAGTAGTGGAAACTGGAATAGCGCGCGGAGGGTCGCTGATTTTTTACGCGTCTCTTCTTGAGCTAATCGGTAAGGGCCAAGTGATTGGAATCGACGTTGATGTTCGGCTCGAAAATAGAAGAGCGATTGAAAGTCATCCGTTATCAAAGAGAATCAAAATGTTAAGTGGATCGTCGGTCGATCCTCAGATCGTAGCGGAAGTAAGATCTTTTGCTTCTGATAAGCAATGCGTACTAGTCTGTCTGGACTCAAATCATACCACCGACCACGTTTTGCTTGAGCTTATGGCATACTCCCCGTTGGTGACAGTTGGTAGCTACATTGTGGTTTTCGATACGATCGTGAACGATATGCCGGATAGCCTATTTGAGGGCAAGCCGTGGAACTCCGCCAATAATCCATCAATCGCCGTTAGGAAATTCTTATCATCGACGGAGGAATTTGAAGTCGATGTGGATATTGAGAAGAAGTTATTAATCACGGTCGCACCCGGAGGGTATCTGAAGAGGACTAAGAGGCCTAGGAATTAAGTTATGTCCGACAAAAGTTCTAGGATTCCAGTAGCAGGCCCTTCAATTACTGAACTAGAGGTGTCTTATGTGGCTCAAGCAGCTCGTGATGGGTGGTTCGCTAATTCGAACTTTTATCAGGAACAGTTTGAAGCCGGATTCGCGTCATACGTGAATAGAAAATACGCGGTCTGTTTGCCATCCTGTACAGCTGCTATCCATCTTGCTCTTCTATCGCTGGAGATTAAAAGCGGAGACGAGGTTATCGTGCCAGATATTACATGGATAGCGTCGGCAGCACCAATCTCGTATGTGCAAGCAACTCCGGTATTTGCGGACATAGACCCTAAGTCGTGGTGCATTTCAACCGATTCCATAATTGAATGCATATCAGACCGTACCAAGGCTGTCATTGCGGTTGATTTATATGGTGCCATGCCGGACTACGAAAAAATCACATCTATTTGCAACGATCGGAACTTGGTGCTGATAGAAGACGCCGCGCAAGCCATCGGCTCCTCTTACCGGTCACGTAAGGCCGGAAGCTTTGGAGATGTTAGTGTTTTTAGTTTTCACGGTTCAAAGACTCTCACTACCGGAGAAGGCGGAATGCTAGTGACCGATCGGGAAGATATCTATAAAAGAGTTCTTTTTTTAAGAGACCACGGGAGATCATCGCATAGACTTTTTTGGAATGAGGAAGTGGCTTTTAAATATAAGATGAGCGCAATGCAAGCTGCCTTGGGCTATGCTCAACTGCAAAGAATCGATCAATTAGTGCAGCACAAAAGGAAGATATTTCACTGGTATAGAGAAGCGCTTAAGGATGCTAAGGAAGTAATTCTTAATCCTGAGATTGAGGGATGTATTAATAGCTATTGGATGACTACGGCAATAATAGACTCGTCACTAAACTTGGATAAGGAACGAACTGTCACTTTATTCAGTAGGCACAATATCGATTGCCGGCCTTTTTTCTATCCGCTCAGTAGCATGCCCGCATATCAATCTAATGTGTCAGGTAAAAATACCGTCGCCTATACGCTCTCCCCATACGGCGTAAATCTGCCATCAGCTTTAAGTTTAAGCGAAAATGATGTGCTGAAAGTTGCGGATTGTTTCAAAGCAATCTTAAAATCAAATCGTATCACATCCGATTAACGCTACGGAAACGTAGGTGTTGCTCCAAAAACATCGATTCCAGAAGTTTGCTCCAGGTTCTTGATAGCCTCTAGGTAAGGACCTTGCCGGAGGGCCGGGCACGCGTTAGCTGTTACCAAAAGTTCGGTTGGATTCGAAAAATATGGCTTACTTTCTTTCACCTGTAGTTCATTCGTCTCCATTAATTCTAAAAGCAACAATGAAAGGTAAGTTTTCTGTATAAAGGATATTTTCTGCATCTCACTGTGAGAGAGGCCTAACGCCACCGGTGCGCATACCTGAGCGATAATAGGACCCTCATCGATTTCATCAGTCACGAGATGAAGCGTGGCTCCTAGGAATCGAACATTGGATAATCTCGCTGATTTAAGGGCGTTGAAGCCTTTAAAGGCTGGCAGCAATGAAGGGTGAATATTAAATGTGAAATACTGACTATGAATCTTTTGTGAAATAACGCGCACGAATAATAGTAATAGAAACCTAACTTCTCCCTGCGTAGCCAGATAATCCCCGAGCTTTTCTCCAAAAACGTAGTTGTTGTCTTCTTCGATACGATAGGAAGGAATTTGGTGTTGTCTACAGACCTCTTCAGTTCCGCACGCCCGATCCGTCACTACTACAAACTCATGTCTATTCCTTAATTCGGGGATACTAAGTAATTCATGAATAATACTGCCTCCACTTGACGATATGATTCCGATCTTCACATTACCCTATAAAGTCTAAGTGTATATTCGAATAGCGGGTACCCGTGATCAAGGACGAACCTCGAAGTTACCTCCCTCATGCACCAAGCCGCCAGTTCACATGGATCCCGGTAATAAAGATTATCTACCATAAAATTGACTTTGGTTGACATAACATTAAAAGCGATTCCAACTGTACAGTGGGAAAACATTTTCTTTATTAGTCTTTCCGCATAACGGTCCATGTCGGCCGTGCTGACATTCAATTTTTGAGTAAGGACCCCATTGCATAATAAGAAATCAAAAGTTCGGTTCTCGGGAAGATGGAAAATGTCTCCACAAATGAACTCGTGGCGTGGGAACGACTTCCTCGCGTGCTGAATCATGTTGTCGCATAAATCTATGCCTGTATAACGTAAGTTAAAGCCTCTGCCCTCTGCATATCCAATCAAACCGCCAAATCCGCAGCCAACGTCCAGGACCGCCGGACACTCCGAGGATTTATTCATCGTTGAGCTAACAAGCGCCAACATTCGATCATATCGAAGCTCGACTTCGGATTGAGGGCCCCAATCAACGCCGGCTGCGGTAGCTCCGAAATGCTTAAAAGTTGCGGAGTAATGCGCTTTAAGAACGGACGAGACGTTTTCGATCGTTAAAAGCTTTTTAGTCATGCCTTGCAATAATCTACCGTTGCTTAGTCCGACAAAGAATGCAGCTACTAACCTTCACGAGGCTTAGATCTCGTAATTGACAAAACCTTGCTCCACGCCAAATTATTAACTTGCTGATGAGTAACGAAAATACAAGTCAGATCGGCGCTAAGCTCTGATAAAACTTTCCAAATGACATGGCAAGTGTCCAAATCCACGGCACTTGTGACTTCATCAAGAACTAAAACGCGGGCATCGCTTAGTATCGCCCGCGCCAATGCCAATCGTTGCTTCTCTCCACCGGATACTACCATTCCTCCTTCGCCCACCTCAGCATCCAAACCGCCGGCTCTATTTCGCACCATGTCGTCCAATTTTACTATGGATAGAACCTGCCAAATTCGTTCGTCAGTAATGTCGGAGCCGAACCACAATAGATTATCGCGCACTGTTCCATAGAATATGGCTGGTTCTTGAGGAACATAACAGACATGCCGTCGCCATGCAGCGATCGCACTTTTCACCAGTGGCCGTCCGTCAATACGTATCTCACCCATAGACGGCGCCTGCAGTCCTAATAAAAGGTCCAGAAAGGTTGATTTGCCAGAACCTGACGGACCCACAACGAGGACTTTCTCGCCTTTTGTAATACTAAAATTTAGATTGTCGATGATAGGACTCTCACCGGGGTATGCAAAGGTAACTTGGGAAAACTCAATCGCCTCATTAAAACTAAAACCATCATCAGTATCTAAGCCTGCCCTAGTGGGCTCAGGGTCCAGCTCTGCGTCTGCGATAATTTGCTTCAAGGAAGCATACGCATGTCGATATTGAGAGATGAAATTATATGAAGTTTGAAAAAGATTGAGGTAATGAAACGCTCGATAAATAAGAAGGAGAGAAAATGCAATCGCTTCAGAACGATCTGATGCATATACCATTATCAGCCAGAGAACGGCACTAATTCCGATAACTATTATTGTATCTGGGAGTGCTGTAATAACCGCCGAGCGATCTGCTAGCTTTGCAGCATTTGTTTGTATTTTAGAATTTAGCTTCTGAATCTTATTTCCGACCTGCTCCTCAGCATGATTCGCTTTTACGAACTTGACGTTATGAAAAACCTCATTAATTAACCTATGCCTTCGCTTAAGCGTTTCATTTAGAGAACCACCTACTAACCTCGTACTTTTAGCAGTAGCTCTCATTACTATAACAATGGGCAGGCCGATAACTGCCGAAATAATCAGCGCTCCAGGGGAGACAATCCCGGCCACTATAATGAAAACTGTTGCTAGAAAAAGTCCGGATAAGGCCGGAGCTATAGCGCTGACGCACCAATTCAATTCTCGAGTCAATCGAGCTATAGAGTCAACGGCCTGAGATGTGCCGATCGTCTGTAGGTAATTCAATCGTGAAGCAATGAGTGCAGCGAACGATTTATTTGCAAACTTGCACTCGACTTCAGCAGCTATCCTCCCGACAAGCGAATATGCACCAAAAAGCGCTACGCCTCTAATTAATATACTAGCAACTACTAATCCAACTAATACCTGAAAACTTCCGGCAGTATTACCAAGGCCGATAAATTCCATTACAGGCTGAGACCGGGACGGTTGATCTTGTCCGGGGGAAAGCACCTGGGAGGTTAAAGGAACGATTGACGCCAATCCAAGAGCTTCTGATAGGGAACATATAGCTAGCAACGCAACGGCAATTAAGCACCTTATAGGCGAGCTAGTTATTGCCTCTTTAACGAGACTCGAGAACCCATGCCGGCTATCTTGTTTATGCTGCATGAAGTTATAGGCACCAATTCATCTGCTGATACTAGTTAGCAAGTGCTGTTCGATATATAGCTAAATGACTTGCAGCTGTTCTTTCCCATGTAAAACACTTTGCTCGTTCTATACCGGCCCTTCTGTGAGCCGTTAACATGTCCCCGTCCGGCAGGATCTCCTCCATTTTGCTTTTCATCTCGTCGATGGAGTACGGATCGAAGTAGTGCGCGCAATCCGCAGCAATTTCCCTACAACTTCCCTCTCCTCCGGTAAATATCGGACACCCGACGCTCATGGCTTCCACTAGAGGCAAACCAAAGCCCTCCCACAATGAAGGATAAACGAGAGCACGAGCCTGCTTATAGCAATGAAGAAGGAGCCCGTCATCTCCACTCAAATGATAGACTTTTTTCTCAAGGCCTAAACTTCTTAGTCTTGCCTTTTCCTTACTATTAAACCTGCCTCCCCCGAAACAAACGACACTGAGATCCCGAGAAAGTTGCCACGAAATTTTGAAGGCCTCTAACCATCTCCAGAAGTTTTTGTATCCATCACGCCGCCCCACGTATAATAAGAACGGAGATCTGATATGATCCAATGATTCGTCCGCCTTTACATCTTTATCTAAGAGAGAGGGGGCAAGGTAGACAACAGAAATCTTTTCCTCAGGAATTCCATAATAGCGAACGATGTCGCGCTTTGTCGATTGTGAGATTGCTATTATATGATCAGCCTCCCTGCACCACGCGCGCTTCCAGTTGGCAATCTGGTCATTAGCTGCAAAATCGTTTGGGAATCTTTCATGTATCATATCATATATGGTTATAATCGTTTTACCTCGACGTCGGCGAGGAATGCCAGAATAATAAGTCTTATGGTAAATGCCTCCCGTTGAGTCGATCGGGGCAAGCCGCTTCGCCACTTGATTTGCATAATATGCGAACGCACGTGTCGCCATAGAACATGGTAAATACCGTACCTTCAGATTGTCGACCTTGCTTAGGTGGGAGTTCACATGAAAGGCCCCTTCAATTTTTACCTGAGTATGATGAATAATAAGTTGCTTAATCAGTTCCGTGAAATACCGCGAAATTCCACCGAATGATTGCTGAATAAAAATATCGTGGCTGAAAATTACCTTGATATTCTTTGCTATGGTCAGATTCTGCTCAAGGCCAGCGCCTATTTGCCCAATCTCCGCAGATACCATGCGTATGTTTCCCTAAGCCCTCGTTCCAGGTCATTTGATGCTTCAAAATTTAACGCCTCCTTAGAACGAGAGGTATCTAATAATCTACGTGGCTGACCGTTTGGTTTGCTCACATCCCAATCGATTGAGCCGGAAAAGCCCACAACCTTGGAAATTGCCTGGGCTAAGCTTCTCATTGAAAGCTCCAGACCTGAGCCGATATTCAATGGCTCTTGCGAATTGTATTGTTCTGCCGCTAGTCTAACAGCCCGGGCAGCCTCTTCAACGTAAAGAAACTCTCTGGTCGGAGTTCCATCGCCCCAAAGTGTAACGGAATTGGCGCCGGCCATTTTGGCTTCGTGGAAGCGCCTCATCATTCCGGGAATCACATGCGAATTATTTAAATCGAAATTGTCTCCCGGACCGAATAGGTTCACCATTAGGAGTGATATACCATTGAACGCGTATTCTTTCCTGTATGCTTGTAACTGTACCATTAAGGCCTTTTTGGCGATGCCATACGGAGCATTAGTTTCTTCCGGATAGCCGTTCCATAGATCCGACTCCCGAAATGGAACGGGGGTAAATTTTGGATACGAACATACAGTCCCGATCAGAATGAACTTTTGCACCTTATTCTTGCGGGCTTCTTCAATGAGATTGGCGCCCATCATCAAATTGTCGTAGAAAAATGCCCCGGGATGCTCCCGATTAGCGCCGATACCTCCAACCCGCGCCGCCAGATGAATAACCGTATCGCATGGAATGTCATTCAAGAGTGCGCGTACTGCTGCCTGTTCCCTTAAGTCATATTGACTGGAGCGGAAGGTACTTATTGCTTCAACCGAGGGACAATTTCGTTCAAATTCGCGCACGACGTGCGTCCCAAGAAAGCCGCTGCCCCCGGTAATTAGTAGCTTTTTAATCGAGTTCAGGGCCATGTGATAAAAGTTAACAGATTTTTGCTGGCTGCGCCCCACTTAAGTTTTTCATTAACCATAGCATTTCTCGACCTTAAATCTGTGTGGTATCATTACTATATGTTTAATTTGTGAATAATCACATCAAGTGGAAATACCCGCTAAAAGCGTCAATTAAGCTCAAATTGGCAATAGTCCTTCAATAGGGCCCGCTAGAACTTTAATGAGAATTGCAAATGTACTCCCATTTCCCAGCATCACACCAGGAGGGCTGGGAGCTTTTGCACGGTGGATGGAAAGTTGTTTGGCGGCTGCCGGTCACTCTGTAGTTGAGATCTCTCCCCCATCGCGGCGTTGGCAAAAATATCCGGTCGTTTGGGCTGCAATAGGCCAAATGTTTCACGAGGCCGAAGCTTCAGTTCGGTGTTTTATAAATAGAAAACAGTTCGACGCATTCATTTGTCATGCCCCTTGTGGAGTGGCGTTCGGAAAAGGGCTCACAGTTTTTCATTTAAATACCCCTCAGTATATTAGGGCTAATTATTCCAAGCGTAACCCAAATTACTGGAAACTTCGCATCGTCAATCAGTCCTCCGATCGATTGTCATCGTATGGCAAGCATAGGAACATTGCGGTGTCTCACCATCAGGCAGAGTGGTTACGTGGCATCGGAATAAGAGTGGATAAGGTAGTATATCATCCAGTAAACACCAGATTATTTTGTCCTGCTGATAATAAGGAAAAAGCCAAGAACCTAATCGGATTAAGCCCAGAGAGAATCACAGCGATCAGCGTGGGGCGATTCGACAAAGTGAAGCGATTTGACCGTATCATCAGGTTGGCAAGAAGATTCCCCCAAATTGATTTTATGCTTGTTGGCCCAAGGAGGTCCGATTTTTCTTACCTTCCATCTAACTGCTATTCTTATGGCCCCATAGAAGAGGGCATACTGCCCGATTATTATCGTGCTAGCGACCTTTTCATACAGACGCCGAGTTCTGAGGCCTTTTCCTTGGTGCTTGCCGAGGCTTTGAGTTGCGGGTTACCGTTTCTTTCTACGCGTACAGGTTTAGCAGCGGACTTACCCTCCTTCAATAGCCTCTTCGACCTGGCTCTGTTGGATGGGGATGAAAAGAATGACGATGCTTTTCTTAGTCGCTTAGTGGCTTCAAGCCAACTTCGAATTGAACTTGCATCTATTGGCCGAAAATTCGCTGTCGAACAGCTGAGTTCAGAAGTAGCAGGCGAAACCTACCGTAATTTAATCCAAAATTGCCTTTCAGGTTAGAGACGACAAGCTATGCTCGCTTCATATCGAGGTCTGCAAACCGTGCAACTTTTCTTGAGCGCCAGTTTTTCTGAAGGACGATCTGCCTCTTTCATCTGTCGGACACTGTCACATTCACAGCTTCTTCCAGCAGAGCAAGCGTTTCCCTTGCAGATTTCTCCCAAGAAAACTTTTCGGCTTGTTCTAATGCCCGCTCCTTTAAGGTCTGGCGCAGCTCAACATTGGATAACACCTCAAATATCTTTTCGCCAAAATCTCTAAAATCATAGGGTGAGACGAAAATTGCGGAAGCTCCCGCCACTTCGGGTAGGGAGCTGGATGAGGTGGTAATTACTGGCGCTCCGCATGCAAGAGCCTCAAGTACTGGCAGGCCGAAGCCCTCATAGATTGAAGGAAAAACAAAGACCGAAGCTGCGCTGTAGAAGTATGGAAGATGTTTTTCGGGGACCAGCCCTAAAAACCTGATTCTATCTGCGAACGCACTGCCGGCTATTGCGGCTCTTATGCGGTCCTCTTCCCATTGGCCGGGTCCGATTAAAATAAGTTCATGATCAATTCGACTGGCAATTGTTTCGAACGCTTTGATGATGGAAGCTGCCTGTTTACGCGGATGAAAACTTCCCACTGAAAGGATAAAAGGTTTATAGATTTTGTAGTGCTGATGCAATAGTTCTCTGGCCTCTTCCTGGCATTCTCGGTAAATATTTGATACGCCCGGATAAATCACTCGCACCTTTCCAGGGTCAACTCCGACCAAGCGCACCAGATCAGCGGATGTTGATTTCGAGATCGCTATAATTTGCTTAGCACGCTTCGTAAGTAAAGACACTCCTAGCTGGAAATATAGTCGTTCCGTCCATGACCATTGCGAGGGGAACAAGTGATACATCATATCGTAAACTACTACGACGCTCGGGCAAGGGATAAGCAGCGGCTTAACGTGCCCAGGCACGAACAAAACGTCAATGTCTTCGCGCCAGCATCCGATACCAACCGAAAAGTGACTCCAAACTAATCGAAGTAGAGGATTTTGAGTTCGAGGGTAAAGGCTAACGGTCTTTAATCTAGGGTCGATAGGAAGCTCAGATAGATCTTGCTCTGGGGTGGTAAAAAGAATTAACTGATGAGAATGGTCAATACGACATAAAGCCCTTAACAACTCCAAAGAATGGGTTTTTACACCGTAGCCGTCGTATTGGAGAACCCGTCCCACTAGTCCGATTCGCATTGTAATATTGGTACCATATGGTTACTGTGCTGTCGCGTCACTACTTGCGCAAATATCCAGGACTTACTGCCCCCTAATTTGAGCCGGGGGAAATCATATCCTACGATTTTCCCAGCTAGATCGCTCCTCGGCGACGGGCATTGCCATTTGGATTAATCAGAGAAACTCTTCAAAGGCCTTGATATTTCCAGGAAGATAGGATTGATTTACTGGTAATGGCCTGTTCCACTGATGTGCCTATCGACATATCAATTATTGTCCCCGTCTATAACGAGGATCAGCTATTACATGCACTTGCCGAAAGGATTACCATGATCCTTAGGTCGTCGGATCTTAACTTTGAAATCCTTTTTATCGACGACGGCAGCAATGATCGCTCTTTGGAAATCCTTGCTCAATTAGCAATTGCTAATTCTAACGTGAGAGTCATCGCGCTTTCGCGCAATTTCGGTCAGCAGGCCGCATTTTCCGCCGGAATCGATCAGATGAGAGGAAGAGCCGCCATTCTGATGGATGCAGATCTTCAGGACGATCCGGCAGTGATTCCCAATTTCGTGAAGCATTGGAAAGAGGGCTTCGATGTTGTGTTCGCGATACGGGTGCATCGCAAGGAGCGCACATCAAAGCGGTGGGCATATACTATTTTTTATAAGATTTTGAGTTTCTTAGCGGACAGCCCAATCCCGAGAGACGCCGGCGATTTTTGTCTCTTAGACGAAAAGGTCGTAAAACAGCTCCGTGCTATGCCCGAATATCATCGCTTCCTTCGTGGAATGAGGGGTTGGCTCGGATTCAAACAGCTGGGGATACCAGTACCGCGCGATTCTCGTTTCGCCGGAAGTCCCAAATACAACTTAAGAAAGCTGACTCGCCTGGCTCTGGATGGAATCATGACCTCCAGCACTTTGCCTCTTCGGGCCATTAGCGTACTGGGGCTGATACTTGCAGTGATCGCTACTATAATGGCGCTCGTTTACCTTTACATTAAGATAAGCTCAGGCTTAGGACCACCGGGGTTTGCAACTCTGGTGGTCATAGTCTGCTTCTTCTCAGGTATCCAGCTAATTGTCATTGGTGTAGTCGGTGAGTATGTGGGAAGAATATTTGAGCAGGTTCGGGGAAGACCTACCTACGTAATAAGGGAGATCCTCTCGCCGCCATCACAAAATAACGCGAAACAGCAATAGCTTTTCGCCATTCAAAAGCTAGGGGCTGCGCAATTACCTTCGGCAAAGGTACATTACATATTAGTGATCAGAATTCTCATGCTCAACAATGAGTACCCGCCTCTCGGGGGAGGCACAGCAAGCGTGAATCAATCGCTGCTGGGAGCCCTTGCCGACACCGGGGAATTTGAAATAGAGCTGGTCACTTCATGCGCTGGAACTGATTATTCGTTCAGTCGAGTTTCAACTAACATTTCGATACACCGCGTTCCCGTCAACAATAAGAACCCCCACCATTCCTGTAATAGAGAGTTATTAACCTACTCATACAGAGGATTTTTGAAGGCGCGCCAATTACATAAAGCAGACCCGTTTCAACTCGTATTTGCTTGGTCATCCGTCCCTGCTGGCGCTATGGCTTTACTGTTCAAATGGCTATGTGGAGTGGAATACTTCATCAGGGTGATGGGGCCTGATATCCCAGGGTTCGAGGACCGATATCGTTATTTGTACCCGGTGTTAAGGCCATTGATTTATAAAGTTTGGCGAAATAGCAGGTCAGTCATTGTAAAATGCCAGTACGAGAAAGAACTCATACTTCATCAAGTGCCAAATTTAGACTTGATGGTATTACCCAATGGAGTGGATACGTCCATCTTTTCTCCTTCTCTGGAGAAGCGAGCGTCGCCTAAATCTATTTTATGTGTTGCGAGGCTTGTTCAGCGAAAAGGAATCGATGTCCTCATACGGGCCTTTAGCATTGCCTTGAAGGGCAGCCCAGAACTGTGCTTGAAGGTAGTGGGAACCGGAGATGAGGAGCAGTCATTGAAGCGTCTTTGCAACGACCTAGGCATTGGAGCCTCGGTTGAATTCATCGGCTCCTGCCCCCGAGAGGAGATGCCTAACATTTATCGAGCCAGTGATATTTTTGTTCTGCCGTCTCATAACGAAGGAATGAGTATCGCCGTTTTAGAGGCTATGGCTGCAGGCCTTCCTTGTGTTGTTACATTTAACCGCGGCCTAGATGATTTGGTTACGGACCAAGTAACTGGGCTGACGTTCAATGATGGTGACCATCTTAACCTGGCAAAAAAGATCGAAACATTGCTGTGCGATTCTGCTCTGCGAGAACGTTTATCTTCAGCTGCACGCTTGAGAGCCCAAGACTTGAGTCTATCGGCACAAGTTGCGAACTTTGTAACTATTCTTCGCAGCATTAATCCAAGGCGTGTGCAATGAATTGGAGCGTATGGGATAGGATAAGGATTATTGGGAGCCTTTTGATAGCCGCTCCAATACTTATATTAAATATTTTTGTGATACCGGTATCCTGGGACGAGGGCTGGAATTTCTGTGTTGCAAGGACGCTAGTTGAAAACCAACATTTTGGATGCAAGATACTTGGAGAGCTTACCACCGCTCGCCTCATGACCGGAGTGGCGGGTGTGCTGCCGGCTGCACTTGGCTTCGAGCTTCTTGGCATCAACCATGTAGCGGCAAGACTCATTGTGGGAATTCAAACTGCTTTAGCCTTGCTGATATTCATCTGGCTAACGGCAAAATGTTTTGGTCCAGCAATCGGTTCGATCGTGCCCATCGTATGGTTGGCCTCGGCCCCCGATTCGAGAGTTCATCCGCTGCTTGTCGGGGCGCAGGGTTGGGGAGAATTGCCGCTTGTTTTCTATCTCATATGTGGATTGCTTATCCTATGCCAGGAGCCTAAATCCGTTCTTTTCCGGTGGGTAGCAGCGCTACTTGCAACCCTCTTTTTGGCTCTTGCCCTTTTCTCGAAAATTCAACTTCAACCCTTTTTATGCGCCTCTTTTTTTGGTGCGGCTTTCTTATGTTGGATGCATAGAAAGTCAAGATGGTCGCTTCAGTTACTTACGCTATTCGCAGGCGCATGGATTGGGTATGAGTTCTTTCAAAGGCTTCCATTGCCCCATCAAAATGGAGCGATATATGAGGGCACCGGTACTTCCGGACTCCATGCCATTTTAGGCGTATCTCTTTCGTCCTCAGTCAGATGGTCTGTGGCAAGTTTCTCGTTCGAGAATCTCTTACCTAATCTAGTTGCATTAACTTGGTGGGGATGGGCTTTTATCAGAAAGCTGAAGGTTGACGGGCTTAATTCAAAGACTGATCTGGTGAAGGTGCTTTTATGGATTCTTTGTACGAGCTGGTTTGCCTGGTTCCTCTTGCTTTCCATAAATTTTGCCCGTTATGCGGCCCCACCCGCTGTTCTTTCAACACCGTTTCTTGCGGCCATGTTGCACGAGATATACAGCCGCACTAGATCTTATCTCGTGGATGCCCGAAACTCAGGGCGGCAAATGCGTGTACCCAAAGCAATTGCACATTCCCTAACTCTGTTGGCATTGGCTGTTGTTCTGCGCTCTATAATTTATTGTGTGGGGTTCATCCGAAATCACTGGGATTCCAACAAAGCGCTTTATGAAACTGCGCATTTCGTCAATCATTCTCTCGGACCGGCTGGATTAGTTGAGACGTATGATTCACAATTGTTTTTCTTATTAGATGTTCCGTTTCACTATCCTCCCGACCAGTTTCATGTTGAAGCTATCGCCGAGGGATCAGGCCGTTCTGTAACTCAAGTGCCGTATGATCCAACCTTTCAAAAGCCAGATCTTATCATAGAGGGCCCCTGGAGTAGGAGCGCCTTTAAGGTGTATCGGGAATTGATTGAGGAGAACGGTCTTAAGCCCATTCGTTCATTCGGTGAATTCGACATTTACTCATTGGCGGAGTGAGCGGTCACCTACTGAATTGTACCGCTCTTCTTTTTACTTGAAAGGAGTTCAATTATTAGCGCAAGTACAAAGGAGCAGATTAGACTGTTCGGCATTATTAGCCAGAACCTGTCGGTAATAAGGGTGCTTTTCGACTGCCAAAGGGTATCAGAGAAGAGCAGTGGAGTCATGGGAAAGCGAAAAAAACGCGCAACGGAAACCACCGGGCTGTCATACTGATTACTCATTAGCTCGGCCATCTCAAAAAGGTGAATGGTATATGTCGCAAGGAAATGCGCCATGCAGAGCCAAAAGAAACGAGAAGTAAACTGGGCCCCGCTGGAGGCCTTCTTACTAACCCTTCGTGTTTTACCTGCTGAATGTCCGGGCGTAAGAATGAGCTGTACGAGGAGGTATATTGTAAGAATGCTTGCGCCCCAAAAAAGACTATTAGCTAGCAGGCCGCTAAGAGGCATCTCCAGATACGATGCCGCGCCGGAATAGGCCCAACTCATAGGCCATTGAAGTACAGCAAGGACGGTACGTATCGCAACTGTGGAGGAAGATGGTTCGAGCAGCCCCTCGGCGGAATCTTCGGCGCGAGAGGCCGCGGCCATGGTAATCGCCACAAATGTCCCGAGGAAGTGAAACGAACACCCCAGAATGAGAACGCGGATATACTGGACCATGCGCCGCCGTATATTACGGTTATACTTATAGCTGGTTTCAAAATGAGCTCCTGCCCATTTTAGAATCGCTCCAAGCTCGGCGTGGAGCCGCAGCGCCTGCGCCTCGCTCCAGAAGCGTCGTCTAGCGCCACGGCCTCTGACTGCGCCGCCCTTGGCGCGGCTAGAAGCGGTTCCAAAAAGGACATTTGAAGCCACTTCTAGGCTATCACGGGAGGTTATTTGTAACCATTCATTAAAACCAAGCGGCGCTGGGTGATTGTACAGCATCAGCTCTTCAGGATATTATCGGAGCTCGAATAAGCAACTATGAAAAGAACTGAATCGAGAACCCTGAGTTTGATAATCGCCACTCTTTCGTTGGCCGGCGCCATTCTTTCTTTTATCTCTCTTTACCACTATGTCGAATTTAATGCCGGACTCCAGAGCGGCCCCTCATTTTGCAACATCAATGCTGCTTTTAATTGCGATGCGGTCAACCAAAGCGAATGGTCAACTTTCCTCGGCTTTCCGGTGGCCTCTTACGGTCTTGCTTTTTATCTAGTGCTTTTCTGCCTCTCGTTCTTATCGAGCAGCACAAAATTGATGGCACCTGCCGCATTCAGGAGCGTTCTTCTGTTTTTGAGTCTGATTGCAAGTTTGGTCTCGGTAGCGCTCTTTATCGTATCCGAGTTTGTGATTGGAACTCTTTGTCTCATCTGCATCGGCATGTACCTAGTAAACTTCGCGCTTTTTGCTGTGGCATGGAGAGCTGCGGAGCACGGGCTGATACGTGGAAGTTTGATCGGTTTTCGCAACCTTGTAGCGCTTCCTCTATTGCTGTTGGGACTTGGGGAAAAAGGCGCAGATGAGCAAAACGCTGGGCTTGCAAGGTTTTCGGTGGCTTCCATGCTGTTCGTTGCTCTGCTGTCATTCGGAATGGGTGATATCATATTGGTGCGGCTCTCTGCCATGAAAGAGCAAAGGTCGGGAGATGTAGCTTCACAGGTTGCCGAGCTTTTGAAGAAGTGGAGGGAGCAGCCGGTGGTGAACATAGAGATCGAGGCTGAGGGAGCAGGAAAGGATTATTTCAAAGGCCCCGATAACGCGCCGATCGTTTTGGTTGAATTCTCCGATTATGAATGTCCGGCGTGCAGACACTTCTACCGCATTGTGGAAGAGCTGCTTCCAAAATATCGAGACCAGGTAAAGATAGTTTATAAGAACTACCCGTTAGACCCATTATGCAATTTAGCCATGACCCGCGGCGGTCATGCTAATGCCTGTTTGGCGGCATATGCCGCGCGGTGCTCTGGGGAGCAGGGAATGTTTTGGGAGGCCACAGATTATCTTTTCAGCACGCTTGAAGGCGCTGACGTGCAGCAAGGGCAAGCGAGAATAGCGGCCCTGCCGCAGGCTCTAAGCCTTGATGAGACGGCCTTTAAAGAGTGCCTTACGGCGGAGCGAACAAAGCGCAAGATAGCGTCCGATATAAGGCAGGGCGGTGAGCTTCAGGTGGCCGGCACACCCAGCATCTGGATTAACGGCCGCGCTGTGGAGGTCTTTGCCCCGCAAGTGATCGAGGCCATCTTCAATGACATCATCTCAAAGCAGTAGCCCTCTGCTTGTCGCAGTTCTGAACTTAACGCCCGATAGCTTTTCGGACGGCGGCATGTTTAGCGAGACAGACGGGGCGCTTTCTCGCGCCAGGGAGTTGATTCTCGAAGGCGCATGCTGTGTCGATATCGGAGGTGATTCTAGCCGCCCCGGCTCCAAATGCACCGGGCCGGAGGAAGAGTGGATTCGCATAGAGCCGGTAGTGAGCATTCTGGCAAATGAGATTTCCCTTTCAGTCGATACTCATCATTCTGAGGTGGCGCGCAAAGCAATAAAAGCGGGAGCAAAGTGGATAAACGACATCAGTGCCGGTGCAGATGCCGAGATGTTCTCCGTGGTGGCAGAGAGCAGCGCAAAAATAGTTCTTACCTATACCCGCTGCCCTAAGCCGCATCTTTTTGAGGATGAACCACAGGGAGACATAATTCAGATTATTTCAAACTTCTTTGAGCGCCGTATGCAAGCCGCTGTTGCTGCCGGGATAGATGAACAACAGATTATCCTTGACCCCGGGATGGGAGCATTTATAGCCAGGCACAATGAGGTTTCCTTCGAGCTTTTGACTCGATTTGGTGAGCTAAATAGCTTTGGCCGCCCGCTCATGCTGAGCGCGTCGCGCAAGGGGTTTCTAAAGGCTGCGGGGGAAAAGCGCGCGATTGAGCGAGATGGAGCCTCAGCCTTCGTCGCCGCGGCCGTACTTTTGAAGAATGCATTTAAAACGCCCACGTATCTCCGAGTCCACAACGTTGCCCTTCATAGCTCCGTTTTATCCGCTGCTCGGCGAATGAGCGGCATATAGCGTTCTTATCATACAGAACGTTCATGCGATATCAGGGTTGAGCACCGAATGATCGGCTTCATGGCCGGCATAGTGACGTTAGACTACTATAATCGCACGATGAAAGATCTAGGGAGTGGTCTGAAGGTATATGCGGTCTTACCCTTTTTGATATCTTTTCTGTCCTGTTGTACGCCGGTAGCTGAGCTAAAACCTATGCCTGCAGCCGGCGCTCACGTAACAGAAGATCTTACCGCACTTGCTAAGAAGGGGGGCGTACAGGTAAGGGCAGTGCATGTCAGCTGGCCGGGGCCATTTCCCATAGAGCGGCATGTCACCCCGCTTAAAGTTCGGCTCATAAATGAAAGCGGCGCTCCGCTTAATGTGCAGTACGAAAACATTTCACTCGTAAACGAGAAGGGCGCGGTGTATCACGCACTTCCTCCGTTTAAAATAGAGGGAGAAGTCTCCACATTAACTGAGTCATACGCTTATCATCCATTTTATGAGCCAGGCTTTTATTTTGACCGTTACTATGTGCACTATCCCTACTCGGCGGTTTATCCGACGATTCCTGTAGCGCCTTATAACTATCATTTCGGCTACCCTCTCTTCCGTTATCCTTGGCATACTGTAGTGTGGCGGGCCGACCTTCCTACCCCGGACATGCTTGCGGGCGCGATCCCGGAAGGCGTGCTGGACCACGAAGGCTCAGTGGCAGGCTTCCTCTATTTTGAAAAAGTCAATTATGACGACAAAACTGTGAATCTTAAAATGGATCTTAAGAACGCGGAAAACTCAGAGACAGCCGTAAGTCTAACACTCCCTTTTAAGGTCTCACGATCTTACTTTTACTAGCTGCAATGTAATTTTTACTAAACCGGCCGGTTCAGTATATCTTTCGCCGGCAAATTCTCCGTGGGGCGGCTCTCCCTTGCTGGGACCGCAGGAGCGCTTATCGCATCGAAGATCGGGTCTTCTTGATTGGCTGCTGGGTTATTAGCCGCCTGTTGAAGGTCGATCTGTACTGCATATTTTTGTACATTTATGGGGCCCGACTCAGAAGAAGCAAAAGCCGCCTCTATCTGCGACTCCACCGATCCCGTGAGCGATCCTCCAATAAGGAGCGGGTTAGCATCTTCGGAATCTTCCGGTTCGGGCTTTAAACTGCTATGCGGAATTTTGCTTAGCACCTCTGACACTCCGACGATAAAGTTTTGCAACCGGGTCCGCTCATCTGTGACATGATCAAGAAGCTGGAGGTATTTTCTTGCCGTTTGAGGAGCAAGGGTTGCCAGCATGAGCCGGTTTCGTTCGCTGAGGCGCCCTAGATCTTCCCGGTCATATTTCGAATTTTGAGCGGGTGATGCACCTGCTCCCTGATGTGAAAGATCTACGATGGCGGCATCGTCACTTACAGGTTGCGCAGAGCGCAGATTCTGCCCATCGGCGCTCTTTTTAGTGTCGAGTCTTGCTTGTAAGATATTACTGCGGGAACTACCCCTGATCTGTGTTACTCCATCCATGACAGCACCCAATCCGTGGAACTCGATTACGAGTATTATCCGGTCGGAGGGGCGATTACCGATCGGTCGACACATTCCTTCGCGTCTATCTCTGTTATCGGAAGTATACAAAGGAACTTTAGCTCAATATGCGCGATACAAGGGAATACAGCGCAAGAGGGGAGACGTCCTTCCTAACTCTTGTAAATCATTAACTTTTCCGTAATGATGTAAGCGATTGCAGCAGGAAAGTTCGATGCCAGAGAGAATGGCTGTATATGTTCATATCGTCACCTACAACAGCGGCGGCTATATCCGTCATGCTTTGGAAGCCCTTTTACGGCTCGAATCGTTTACCCTCGGAGAAAATCTGGTGGTAGACGTGACCGATAATGCTTCGTGTGATGACAGCTATGAGAATGCCCGTGAGTATAGTCCGCGGGGCGTTACCGTCTATAGGAACAGCTCAAATTTAGGCTTTTGCGGCGCGCATAATCAGGGGCTGAGACGCTTTCTTGACAGTAACTGCGATTTCTATCTCTGCCTTAATCCCGATGTGGCGCTCCGGCCCGATGCTTTGACCGAGCTGTGTAGCGCCTTTGAGAAAAGCGGGGTAGGCAGTGCTTGTCCAAAGCTAGTTAGAGCTGACGAGCTGCTTCAGCCGCTTGAGCCTTCGGTAATAGATGCAGCAGGGATGATAATTACCCCTTCACTGAGGCATTTTGATCGCGGGGCAGGAGAGAGCGATACCGGTCAGTATTCCGCCGAGTGCGCGGTGTTCGGCGGCAGCGGGGCATGTCTTATCATGAGCCGCGAGTTCGTGGAATCGCTAATAGTGGAAGGTAAGTTCGAGTCGGATATTGATGCGCTCTATCCGGCGCTTGCGGCAGGGCGCTCGAAACGAGCGCTTTTATTTGATGAGGCTTTTTTTGCTTATAGAGAAGACGCGGATTTGGCCTGGCGAGCGCAATATCTCGGCTGGAAATGCGCATTCGTGCCGTCGGCTTGTGGATACCATGTCCGCTTCGTCACTCCTGAAAGAAGAAAAATTTTGCCGGCTACCATTAACTCTCTCGGTGTGAGGAACAGATTTCTGCTGCAACTTAACAATTACTCTCTCTTGCTCGGAGCAGCACCATTTTTTATAGGATACCTATTCAGGAACTGCGTTGTGATCGCCGGAGTTATTCTGCGAGAGCGCAGCTCGATTGGCGGTCTTCTTGAACTGAGATACCTTTTAAGACGTGCGTTCGAGCGCCGAAAGCTAATCATGCGTAGAAGGAAGGCCTCACCGCAAGAGGTAGGACGGTGGTTTCGCTCTGCCGGTCACATCGAGGAACTTAAATGACTAACTTGGGCGGCCGAACCGCATTGATTACAGGGGCATCGTCGGGAATAGGGAGAGAGTTCGCTCGTCAGCTGCATAGTCTCGGCTGCAACTTAGTAGTAACAGCCCGCCGCATGGAGAGGCTAATAGAGTTGAAGCAAGAGCTGGAGCGCTTCCGCCCGGACTCTGTCGAGTGCGTCGCCGCCGACCTTACCAAGCGAAGCTCTAATGGCGATAATTTATTGGGCCTTGAGGAGCTCGTTTCCCGATTAGAAAAGATACCTATCGATATCTTCATCAATAATGCAGGGGTCGGGTCGTTCGGCCCGTTTGAAAAAATTCCTTCTGAGTATGAGAATAATATTATCCTTCTCAACATCTACGCTACTACAATGCTTGCGCAGTTTGTGATTAATAAAATGAAGGCCAGCAGGCAAGGCATGTATCTCTGCGTATCATCGATTGCCGGGTTCCAGCCGCTGCCGTTCATGGCGACATACTCGGCAAGCAAGGCTTTCAACCTCTTTCAGACTCTGGCACTGCGCTACGAGCTGCGAGGCTATAACATCTCCGTCACCGCGCTATGTCCGGGACCCACAGAGACCGAATTTTTCGGTGTAGCGCAGCTTGCGGCGCAGCCCCCGGACCTTAGGCGTGCCGAGGTGCAAGACGTAGTAAATGAGAGCATTAGGGCGATGCTTAAAAATAAGGCGGTCGTAGCTCCCGGATGGAAAGGGAAGCTAATGGTGTTGGTAGTGAGATTCTTGCCGCTCTCAATAACGACAACGTTTAGTGGAAGGTTTCTGGGAAAATGTCTTCCGAAGAGCGGATAAATCCGGGTAATGAAAGCGGTTCTGCGCGGCTAATGATGCGCAGCGGCAAACCACGTGCATGATACTCAAAAATCATCTGATCGACCGATTTTAAAGTCACCGGGTGCACAAAAGCCGGCTCAATCTCGCGCAGAGGATAAAGAACGAAATCGCGAGAAGCTATGCAGGGATGCGGAAGTGTCAGTTGCTTCGAAGAGATGCCTCTTTCTCCCATCGCCAGAAGATCGATATCGATGATGCGAGCTTCCCATCTTTTTTTTCCGCTGCTTCTTGTCCGTCCCATCTCCTTTTCAACCTGCATAAGGCGGTGGAACGTATCTTCGGGGGTATATGGGGAGGCGCAAATTATAACCGCGTTCACGTAGTTCGGGTAACTTCCCTCTTCGGCAGGGCCTTCAGTGAGGGGCGTGGTGAGATAGAACGAGGAGACCCTGATAACCCGACCGATTCGTTGATCAATTGCATCTATTGTATCTATAAGTTTCTTGTTAGGCGAGCCGAGGTTCGCCCCTAGGGCAATATAGGCGTGCTGCGGAGCAAGCCTGAATGGGCGGCTCTTTGGGGTCGTATCTCCCGTCTCGTCTGTCATTTAATCGGTGGTGAATTGGAAGCTATGCCTTCTGTATTTTAAAAAGCATAGGTCGGAATGTCAAAACGGCACGTGGTGATGCTGCATGGGCTCGGGCGCACCAAATTTTCTATGTCTCTTTTGGGCCAGAAGATCAGCCGCGAGGGATACCACGTGCTTAATTGGGGTTACCGTTCCCGAAGCGCCACCATTGCGCAACAGGCCCGCAGGTTACATGAGCGACTTATGATTGTTGCGGGCGGCGGAGAGGAACTCTCCTTTGTCACGCATTCTCTGGGAAGCATAATATTGCGCCGATTTGCGCTTGAGTATGGCGAACACTACAATTTGAAGCGGGCTGTTATGCTGGGTCCTCCGAATCAGGGCTCTTCCTTCGCCGCCAGGCTAAAGAAGCTGCCACTTGTTCCGGCTATCCTGGGCAGCGCTTATCTGGAGCTTTGCGCGCTTGAGATGGCGCCCGCCAGCGATAAATTGGAGATAGGGATAATCGCTGGTGGCAAAGGGAGGGAAAAGGGCTATTCTCCTTTTATTGTGGGGGATAACGACGGCGTGGTAGCTGTTAAGGAGACGTTTTTAGAGGGCGCAAAGGCTCACAAGACATTGCCGGGGTTGCACTCATTTTTAATGTATTACCCATCGATAGTTGATGAAGTGCTGCACTTTTTAAGATGCGGCCGGTTTAAAGATTGAATCTGATTCACCTAACATGCAACAAACTTCCATGGATCAAGCACCTTCGGCACGGAACTCGTTGTGTATCGTTATGCCTGCATACAACGAGGAGGGATGCATTGCGGAGGTGGTAAAGCGGTGGCTCGGTGAGATTTCACTTATTCCCGATGCGGCGGTAGAGATGATAGTTGTAAATGACGGGTCACGCGATTCGACAGGTGAGATACTCGACTCGATCGCCGCGCACGAGCCGCAGCTAATCGTGGTGCATCAAAAAAATGGCGGCCACGGTACGGCACTTCTACGAGCATATCGCGAGGCTCTTCAGCGCAATCCGGACTGGGTGTTTCACGTCGATAGCGACGATCAATTTTTGCCGCAGGATTTTGTGAAGCTCTGGTCGAGGCGCGGTGAATCGCAGTTTATCATGGGCCGAAGAGCCGTAAGACACGACGCCTTTCACCGCCTGGTGATTACCCGCATATTACTGCTTTTCAATATGCTTATTTTCGGCGCCTTTCTTAAAGATGCAAATGTCCCCTACCGGCTGATAAAGGGCAGCTATTTGAGGAAATTGCTCGGCGTGCTACCACAAGATGTTTTTGCTCCTAATATTTTTCTTGCGGTATTGGCGCGCAAGGATGGGCAGGATCTCATGGAGATCCCTGTCGGGCACCGCGATAGGGAGACCGGGAAAGTCTCGATAGTGAGGTGGCGGCTAATCAAAGCTTGCTTGCGCTGCGTAAGGGAGCTATTTCTCTTCCGCGCCGGACTAAGCAGCTCGCTTCATAGATTAAGACAGGAGCCATGATCACCGGCTTGTCTGAATCAAAGAATTTTCCCCGGAGAGTGAGATGAAGACCCGCTATCTCATAATCGGCGCCGGACCAACTGGCCTTGGCGCGGCCTATCGCCTCAAGGATCTGGGTGAGAGCGATTTTATCATCGTCGATCAAAACGATTGGATAGGCGGACTTGCTGCCAGCTTTGTCGACCCGAACGGATTCACTTGGGATATCGGCGGCCATGTGCAGTTCTCGCACTACAAGTATTTCGACGATGCAATGGACGCCGCTCTAGGAAAGGACGGGTGGTTGATGCATGAACGGGAGTCGTGGGTGTGGATGAAAGAGCGCTTTGTTCCATATCCGTTTCAGAATAATATCCGCTACCTTCCGAAAGAAGATGTATGGAGCTGCTTAAAAGGTTTAATCGAACTGCAAAGCAACGCAAAGAATAAGCCGGGTAATTTTAAAGAGTGGATACTCTCCATTTTCGGACAGGGAATAGCAGATCTCTTTATGCTGCCTTACAACTACAAGGTTTGGGCATTTCCTCCCGAGGAGATGGATTATCAGTGGATAGGGGAGCGGGTTTCAGTAATCGATCTCAAACGCATTACCGAAAACGTGGTGATGCAAAAAGATGATCTCTCTTGGGGGCCTAACAATCTGTTCCGTTTCCCGAAGTTTGGCGGCACCGGGGCAATCTGGCGCTCAATAGGCCAAATGATCGGCCCGGACAAAATCCAGCTCAACAGCAAGGTCAGCAAAATAAACCTCTCCGCGCGAAGAGCGCAGCTGGAAAACGGCGATTCAATCACCTATGACAAGGTAATTTCTACGATGCCGCTTAATCTTCTTCTTAACGTCATTGAAGGGGCTGCCGAGACGCTCAAGCGAGAGAGCAGCGCTATGAAGTATTCGAGTTCGCACATAATAGGGGTAGGGCTTCTAGGAGAGCCCAAAAAGGATCTTTCAACTAAATGTTGGATGTATTTCCCGGAGTCTAACTGCCCCTTTTACAGAGTCACTCTTTTTTCCAAGTATAGCCCCAACAATGTTCCCGATATTACCAAGCACTTTTCGCTCATGACAGAAACTAGTGAATCTCCTCAAAAGAAGGTCAGGGCTGAATCAATTATTGCGGAAACAATCGATGGACTTCTTAATACCGGACTAATTCATTCGCGAGACCAAGTTTGCTCCACCTGGCACTATGTCGCCAAATACGGCTATCCTACCCCGTTTCTTAACCGGGACGGGCTTCTTAGAAAGGTAATACCCGAGCTTGAGAAGCTCGGCGTATTTTCTCGCGGGCGTTTTGGCGCCTGGCGGTACGAGGTCTCGAACCAGGACCACTCCTTTATGCAGGGAGTGGAGTGGGTAAATCGAATTACCGCCGGGGAAGCCGAGCAGACTATCTGGGGCACTCATTAGTTGGGAGCGCTCCAGCGCCGTCATGGGAGATAAGTGCTGTATTAATAACGGGATAAACGATCAGTAATCCGATACCTAAAATTGTTCATCCAGGGTAATATCTCCCTCATGCTCTGTAGAAAACTTCCCCATACTTCGTTACACTTCGCTCGGCAACCCTGCGACTTACCCACGTAATGTCTCGGTTTGCCTCGCTCGTGATGCCTCGTCTGGGTTTGTTTTCTACAGAGCATCTTTCTTAGTATTATGCGGACTTTGCGGGGCACCGGCTCCATCATTAGCCGCGGTTTTTTGAAGCGAGGAGCCACACATGTCGCAGAACTCCGAGACTGCCGCTCAAATAGATGAGAGCCAGGGCAGCGAGGAAACACTTCCGTTATCAAAGTACTTCACATCGTCCGAGTGGTTAGCTTACGCCGCCGTCGTTCTTGCGGGAGTGCTGCTCAGGTGGCTAGAGCTTGACGCGCGCCCATATCATCATGATGAGTCCCAGCATGCCATGTTCGGAAAGTACTTTTTCGATTGGCCGGAGCTGCAATTCTACAAGTACGACCCGATGATGCACGCGCCACTTCTCTATAATCTGCTGCGGCCAGTTTATACCGCGTTGGGACATACTCTTTGGTCCGCACGGGTGCCAATCGCCCTTCTAGGTACCGCATTTCTTTTCGTCCCGCTAATATTTAGAAGGCACTTTTCTCCAACGGCGCTACTGGCGCTGACAGCAGGACTAGTGTTGTCGCCAAATCTGGTTTACTGGTCGCGCTTTCTTATTCACGACTATCTTGTTATCGCTTCACTAGTTATCACTCTTTAC
>JAGFJO010000105.1 GCA_024102635.1 Deltaproteobacteria bacterium | reverse complement strand
TGAGGTCTTTAAAGAGAGGCTTTCCGCCAAGCGTTTTACTCACTCTATCGACTATGATGAGGTCGCGCGATCTGCGGTTGGAGGCCGAGAACTCAAGCGCCGAGGAGCGCTCTTCAAGATCCATCCTCTCAAGCTGCACCTGTAATTTTAGCGCCTGTTCGCTCCGGTGCTTGGATTTAGTGGTGCGCGCCTTCGCACCCTGCCTTAGCCATGCCACCTCACGGCGCACGCGGTTAGCGAGCGTCTCACGGCTTTTGTTAAGCCCGCTAAGGTAAGCTTCGCGCCCCTCGAGAAACTCCGCGTACCCGCCGTTTGATGAGTAAAACCCGCGCGGGTAGCGGCGATCAAGCTCCACCACTCGGCCCGCCAGATGCTCGATGAAATAACGATCGTGGCTGACAAATAGAAGTGTTGCGGCCGACCTCTGCAAGTACTCTTCGAGCCACAGCACACCGCTTATGTCCAGATGATTAGTCGGCTCATCTAAAAGCAAAAGCTCTGGCTCCGAGATTACCCCGCGCGCAATGGCGAGCCGCTTTCTCCATCCACCTGATAGCCCAGCCACTTTCGCATTTTTATCCGCGAAACCGAAACGGCCGCATGTAACCTCTATCATGCCCTCGACACCGTGCGAATCGTGCCCCGCCTCGACCAGCGCCCGTTCGAGGGTCTCGTTTACTGTGAGATCCCCGTCGAACCTATCCTCCTGGGCTATATAAGAGATGCGAAGCCCGCCGCGGGCCCGAACTTCACCCTCCTCCGGCTCCTCAATTCCAGCCAGCATCTTAAGAAGAGTCGACTTGCCCGAGCCGTTCGGCCCTATCAAGGCCACCCGCTCACGCTCTCCGATAGCGAGAGAAATTCCGCTAAATAGCGGCTTCACTCCAAAGCTCTTCGAGAGCCCAGTGACGCTTATAATGGGTGAGTCTGACATCGTAAAAGCAGCCTATTTTTTTGTTGTTTATTCAAATACCGTTTAGTAAGTTTCTGAAATACGTATTCTAATAATACGTTAACAGTATTGTATGTGGAGCGTTATGCAAACAAATAGGGCCTCTAATTTTGGGACAGTACCAACGTATATGTTGGTATTATCGCTTTTCTTTGTCTCCTTGTTTATTTTTCAAGCCCATGTTTTGGCAGCTCCAGATGCCGGTGGCGCCAGTATCGGCGGCAATGGTGGTAGCGGTGGCACTGGCGGTAGCGGTGGTGATGGTGGTAGCGGCGGCGCTGGCGGTAGCAGTGGTTCTGGCGATAATGATGGTCCTAGATGGCCTGATGGTAAATGCGTTTATAAAACGTGTGGTGAGATATGTTGCAATTCAGGAGATGAATGCCGCGAGGGGAAATGCGATGGTCCTAGATGGCCTGACGGTAAATGCAAATGGGATAAGTGTGGTGAAATATGTTGCTATCCCGGAGGTGGTTGCGTTGAAGGTGGATGCAGACATAGGTGCCAGAGCTTTGGTCCGCTTTGCGGCAAGGGAGAGGTTTGTTGTAGAGGCGAGTGTTACAATCCTGCGACACATTATTGCTGTGAAGGCGTCTCAGACTGCATTCCACAAGCTGGGGGGGCGTCAGAGGTTTGCGAAATACCTGAAGGCGTCGTCGTAGTCAATAAAGGCAGAAGTTGTTGCGGAGGAAAGTGTTGGCCTCCATCGAAAAATCAATCGTTTCAATGTTATTACAAAACGGGCAACGATTCCCACCTACCCCCTGACAAGCGCGAAAAATGCTCCTGTGGGGGTACTTACTGTCCATATACACCGGTTGATCCTTCGGATATGGAAGGAGGAGAAGAAGGATCCCAGGTACAAAGGCTACCAGGATCTTTCTAGAAAATTAGTGGGGCTACCATTAACTAGCGCCAGATCCGCCGGATATAACCTCGGAAACCAAGCCTCAACCGCCTCGTATGGTATGTGAAGCCGGAGCTCAGCCCTAGGTGAGGCGCTCCTAATATACCCCGCCTTAATTAAGGCAGAGGCAACGGAAGTGCTCTTTCTTTCGCGGTAGCCGGTGACTTCCTGCACTCTTGAGCGCGGCACAGGTCCCGCAAGAATAAGCTCTCTTAACAGCTCAAAAGAGCCGCTTGGAAGTTTTTTTGCCTCTACTCGTTCGAGACAGAACCTTCTAACCCGGTCCACAAGGGTAGACGGTTCGAGCAATGACTCCATGAATTTGACCTGGTCTATACATACCGAGAGGAAAAACTCACAGAACTCCACAAGACCTTTCAAACTCAGGCTCCCCCGCCCATCGGTGTCTCCCTCGCGCCATCTATCGGCGGCGGCCAATCTTAATTTGTAGTCAGCCACGTTTCGAGCGAGCCCCCTAGAGACCGACCACAATCCGCTGCCCAATCCGAGCGCTTTCAGATAAACATGACTAAAGAGCCGCGCCACCCGTCCGTTCCCATCGTAAAATGGATGGATCCACAAAAGCCTATGGTGCGAAGCGGCGACGGCGATTATACGCATCACACGTGAAAGATTTTCAGGTTCATATCGCCTTTCAAAGAGATCCAAAAAATCGTTAAGCCTCGCCGCAACTGGCGCCAGATGTCCGCCGATGAGAACTTCCCCGTCTCGAAGTTTGCCCGGTACAACTCCCACCTCCTTGCCTGTACTCGGGTCCCGGTTCTTCAACATGTCATCCGGCAGCCTTGAACAAAACTCGCGATGAATCCATATAATGTGATCCTTGGAGGTGATCGCCTTGAATTTCATACCCGGATCATCAACCATCTGCTGCACCGCTATGTGGGCAAAAGCTTCCTTCTGCAGGTCTCGTTTTCCCGGTTCCCTCGAGTAATCTCCTCGTAGCGCGCGTTCGATATCTACTGGATGAGTATTGTGTCCCTCAATTAAGTTGCTGTAGTAGCAGTTCATAGAGCGCACCAGATCAGAGATAGCAAAGACAGTATCTCCAGCCAGCTTACCCGCGAGTCTCGCGCTGCAGGCAACTAGCTCAACGGCAAGGTCCTCAAGCACCCGAGTGCCTTCCGGGGGCAGCATTGGCTCCATTAATGTTGGTATTTCTATGCGCTCCACGGTGCGGCTTAAATTATATGGTAAACATATTGTATTACAATATGTTAGATGCCTCAAGCGCCAATTCTATGCGGGTTTCCGTGCGGGTTTCAGTGCGGTTCTGTGCGAAATGTCAAACGGCTCGCCCGATCCGCATCGGATGCGACATAAGGAATTGGTTTTCGTTATAATTCTCGAACTATGTTCGTATCTCATGCACCGAAAATGCTCTTTTTGTCTCCGCCAAGGGAGGCCTCGGGCTCAACGCTTCATAAGTCGCCACGTCCGCACCAGGCCGATGCCGTACAGGATATTGTAGCTACTCTCTCTCGACGTGGAGAAGATCTGAGAACGCAGTGCATAATGGCATGCGGGACGGGAAAGACCTTAGTAGGCTATTGGGCCGCAGATAAGTTAGGACAGCGAACGCTTCTTTGCGAGCCAACGCTCAACTTAATTCGTCAAAATCTAATTGAATGGAAGGGAGCCGAAAAGCGCCGCTCTGGAACCGAGTATTTGGTTGTGTGCAGCGACGAGACCACCGTCAGGATTAATCAAGACGAATCAATCGTCCGGCCCGAAGATCTTCCCGCCCGTGTCACTAACGACCCCAGAGAGATACGTGCCTTTCTAGCTGACACCAGCACCCCAAAAAGGCTTCTTTCCACTTATCACTCTCTTCCACTTGTTGCTCAAGCGATGAAGTCGCCAAAGGTACCCCGCTTCGACTGTTCAGTAGCCGACGAAGCCCACAGGACCGCTACACGTGAAGAGTCGGTCTTCGGGCTTATTCACGATCCTCGTGCAATAAAGAGCCGCACACGACTTTATCTGACTGCGACACCTAAGGTATTCATCGGCGATGCGGAATCAGTCTATTCGATGGACGACGAAAGGACATACGGTAAAGTCAGCCATCGTCTGCCGTTCAGTAAAGCGATAGAACGCGGACTATTGACTGATTACCAAGTTGTGGTCGGAGCTATATCAGAGCGCGAGATGGCGCAGCTTGAGCGGCTCGGCATTAATGATAGAGAACTGAAGGCCGCTGTCGCCGAACTTGCTTTTTTGCGTGCCGCTGAGAAGTATCATTTGTCCAAAGTGCTGACGTTCCACTCGTCAGTAAGAAAAGCACATGATTTGGCAGACAGAATTGAATACTCCGCCAAAGCCTTTATACCGAAACGCCCCGTGTGGGTACATGCGGTGGATGGCAAGATGCCCACAGCCACAAGAAGTCATCTGCTAACACTTTTAGGAGAGCAGCCGAGCCGAACTCTATCGGTTATTTCAAATTGCCGCTGCTTAACAGAGGGCGTCGATGTGCCTGCAATCGATGGAGTAGTTTTCTTCGAGCCTCGCAAGGATGAAATAGACATTGTGCAGGCAGTCGGCCGCGCAATGCGAAATGCCCCTGATAAAAAAATCGGTACTATTTTGATACCTGTTGTTATTCCAGAGGGCGCTGACGCAGAGACGGTTCTAGCCCGCTCAGAGTACCGCAAGGTCGCTCAGGTATTGCGGGCGCTAAGGGCCCACGACGATCGTGTGGAGGCTTACTGCAGAGCGAAGCTTTCAAAAGGAAAAGGAAAGTCCGGCGGTTGTCCGGGAGATTATCCCGAAATCCATATCGACATCGGAAGTCTTCCGGAGTTCGTGCGAAAGAGCCTTACTACAAAGGTGATCTCTACTGGAGTGCGTGGAACATTATTGACGGAAGAAGGTATCATCAAAGCAGCACGAGAGTTTTATAGAAAGTACGGTAGTCTTCCGACTCAACGCACAAAAGAGGAAGTACCAGGCATGCCGGGAGAAAGTTGGATATCTATATACGTCGCGACCAAGGAAGGACACAGGGGTTTGCAGAAAGGCCGAACAATGACTGAAATTCTTACTCCGCTCGCAAAAGAACTCGGCCTCGACAACACTCTAACTGTAGATTTAATTATCGAGGCGGCAAGAAATTACTATCAGAGGAACAACCGACTCCCCCATACAGCCTCGACGGAAAAGGTCCCGGAAATACCCGGAAGCACGTGGAATGCAATTCATTTAGCAGCATATCTCGGCTATCGTGGATTTGAAAAAGGAGGCTCCCTATTTAGCATCCTGGAGCCTTTACGACTAGAGTTGGGCCTCGACAGGTCGCTGAGTGACGAGACAATCATAGCGGCGGCACGAGAGTTCTACGTCCTTCATAAAAAACTCCCATCAGCAACCTCTAAAGAGGAGGTGCCGGGAAGGCCGGGAGATAGCTGGAAGGCCATCGATGCAGCGGCCTCTGCCGGTACCCGCGGTTTACCGAAAGGGCGCAGCCTTCCACAGATCCTTGCTCCCCTACGTGAAGAGCTAGGCTATGTTCGAGAACTCACCGAACATGATGTTATTGAGGCGGCAAGAACTTTCTTCAAAAAGCACAAACACCTACCAACTGAGCGATCGGTTGATGATGTGCCAGGAATGAAGGGCGTAACCTGGAGAGCCATAAGTGAAGCTGGGAAACTTGGGAATCGCGGGCTAGAAAAAGGGAAAAGTCTTGCTAAACTCCTTGAGCCATTGGCCCTGGAGTTGGGCCTGTCCAGTCAGTTAACCGAAGCGCAGATTATCGACGCGGCTAGAAAGTACTTTGACAAGTACAAACGTCTCCCCTCACAGGGGTCAAAAGAGGAAGTGCCGGGTATGCCGGGAATGACTTGGCGTGCAATCGATTCAGGGGGATTTAAAGGAATTAGAGGCCTTAAAAAAGGTCGAACACTTTCAAAAATTCTGGAGCCTCTGAGAAATGAGCTAGGTCTCGACAAGAACTTGACGGAAGACGCCATCATTGCCTCTGCGCGAAGATTTCACGAGGAAAATGGCTATCTGCCCACCGCCGCTACAAAGGCGGAAGCTCCCGGGCTATCCACCAGTTGGATAGCAATTAATTCTGCAGGAAAGGCGGGTCGCAGCGGATTACAAAAAGGGCGTAGCCTTGCGAAGATTCTAGCCCCACTCCGTGACGAGCTGGAAAATTAGTGACAGTTACGACCTTCCTAGTTTCGGGCAACCCGGCTTGCGCGGCTTAAGAGAGATTCCCAGGGCTGCCCGGGCTTTCGAGCGGAAGGGTAAAAAGTATCGACACTGGGGAAAGAAGAGAAAGTCGTGACTGTCACTAGTATCTACATCTTTGCCTTCCCACGACATTTCACCCTTTCAAACAGGGAGATTTCCTTATAAAACTATTGGCGTGGTTTAGTTAAAAAGAGAAAGTCCATTGATGCGCCTTATCCTGGTTTCATTGTTAACGATTCTCGTTTTGGCGCCGCTTGTTGCTCTTGCAGATGCTCGCAAGCAGGCGCTTCTGTTCGTCCAGGTCCGAGAATCTCGGCTGCGCTCCCAGCCGGAATTCTGGGCGAATGCCATCGCGCCTCTCTCTTACGGCGACTCATTGACACCGCTGGGCGCAGCTCCATCTTCGAAGTCATGGCTCAAGGTTAAGCTCGGCGACACTGAAGGGTATGTTCACGTGAGTGCTGTGACTAGCAGGCGTGTAGTGCTCAAGGTCTCCGCGAATCGCTCAGCGAAGGCCGTGAACTCCTCCGATGTGGTGCTAGCAGGAAAGGGATTTAACAATCAGGTCGAACAAAGCTATGCAGCATCAAGAGGAGTTAGCTTTGTCCCGGTTGACGACGTCGAAAAAATCTCCGCCCCGTCCGGTGAAGAGGCGCGCGCCTTTTTACAGAACGGAAAACTTAAAATGGATTGAGTGAGGAAAGCTTTGCGTCCGCTAAAAACGTTACTGCTTTTAATCGTAATCATTTCTCTTGGCGCCTGGCCGGATATCAATATCGGCAACCTAAAAAATCGCCTTATCGACTCAACGGGGATTGTAAGCAGCAATCAGGTTGATGCCCTTCTTAAAGCCGGCGGAAAACTCAATGCAGCCTCAAAGACGTTGACCGATGAGCAGGAATATCACCTGGGCCGCGGCGTATCTGCGCTCATTTTAAAGCACTATCCGCTTTATTCCGCAGACATAGAGCTTACCAAGTACGTCGCTACAGTGGGCCATGTTCTGGCAGCAAGATCCCCGCGCCCCGAGATCTTCGGCGGCTATCATTTTGCTATCATCGACACCGATCAGATCAACGCACTATCGGCACCCGGCGGATTCATCTACGTTTCACGCGCGCTTCTTGAGCTAATGCCGAGCGAAGATGCGCTAGCAGGTGTACTCGCACATGAGATCGGACACATCGTACTGGGCCACGGCGTTAAAGCCATCTCCAAGGCGCGTGTCAACGAGGCCATGATGATTATCGGTAAAGAGGCCGCCGCTGAATACGGACCGTCCGAGCTTACAGCAGTGACGGATGTCTTCGGTGATTCGGTAAGCAAGGTCTTCGATTCTTTGGTGAAAAGCGGCTATAGCCGCTCTCAAGAGTACGACGCCGACGAATTCGCCGCGAAATTGTTGGTTAAAGCCGGTTACAGCGCCACTGGGCTAAAGGTAATGTTGGATCGAATTAATACGGTGCAAGGCAAGGCGCGCGGCGGCTGGATGGATACGCACCCGTCTCCGTCGGATAGAAAGGCTTCTTTACATCTACCGAAACAGGCTCCGGATCCTGCGGGCCTTGAGGCGCGAACAGCGAGATTTAAAGCCGTAGCTAACCCGTGACAGTTACGACTTTCCGAGTTTCGAGGCGACCCAGTCCTATTGCATAAGAACTTTCGCGCGAAAGCCGCACTCCGTTGTATGCGATTTCACACCTAGCTTCTTGATTGCCGTGGAAGGTCACTTTTTCTGCTTCCCCCTTGATCGCGACTTTTGACTAGCATTTCAGCCACATTCATAATGTTGGATGTCTTTCGTGTTACTTTGCTTAGAGGTAAGACGAGAGACAGTGAGGGAGCACAGAAAGGGTTTTTAGCTTAGAACCTCCGCTGCCATAGTCAGATGTGCACACACCCATGAAGGGCCGGTTCAAGGGAGATATTCCCTTGAGCCGACCCTTCAATTGGTTTGATGGGCACTTTGACTTGAAGTACGGAGATTCAAAATGTCGCAGAAGAACAGCAGCACAGACTCGGAAGCTAAGCTGAAGGCGTTGTGGCCCGACTTCCTTCGCGTCTGGCCGCAGTGGACAAATGGAGCATCGTTCGGCTGGGTGGAGATTTCACCATCACTTCGGGAGAGGCTGGAAACCACTCGGGACTTTAATTCCTGTCCGCACTTCACCTTCTACTTCTTCGCGGAAGAAGAGCTGAGCTTTTTGTACGCCAAGTCGCCTAATGATCCCGGCTCGATGCCAAAAGCCGAGGCAATGGCGCTGGCTGAACTGCTGCTCAGTGCCTTACTAAAAGGCACCGAGAATCCGACGGACTGGCATCTCATCCGGATCGGAAAGAAGTGGAGTTAAGCCGCGCTTCGTTCTTACGCGTCTTTTGAAACATAGGAGACAGACTTCCATGAGGGCATTGCGTGCTCCCTCCTGTCTCCGCCTTCTTCACTAGCTTAGCCCTATTGCATTAGTACTTTCGCGCGAAAGTTGGATTACGTTGTATGCGAGTTCCCAGCTGGTTAATCAAGAAGTGATTGACTTGAGGTGCCAAATTGGCACCTCAAGTTCAACTTATGGTGGACGTCGATATCACCCCTTACGTCTTCACTGAGCAAGGTGTTGGGAAGGTACGTGCCAGAGAAGCTGAGCTTATTATTCTCTCAAGGCTTCCGCCTCGATCAATCTTTCTAAATACTCCGTTCTCCCGATTCCCAGCATCTTTGCACGGCTAGATAGTGCTTTAAGCGCGGAAGCCGAAAGCCGAAAGGTTCTGGGGATTTTCCGTTCGGAAACTATCTTGCGCTTGCTGCTACCCGTTGCTCGGTCTGCCGCTTCATAGAACCTTTGAAAAGATATAGATTGAAAATCAGGGCCAGTCCTGCCGTAGCGCAATGCGTCCACTATTGCCCTAAAAACTTGCGGTGCCTTCTCAAAATGCAAGAATGTTTTGGGATATGAAAGCACAGCAGCCGGCAGTACTTCAAGCACACGAGGTTCTAACTCCATGCCGACTTTTAAAGCATCCATAAAGTCCACCTTGGCTGCCGGGGTCTGTTTCATACCTGGGGCCACTAAAAACCCGAGGCCTGACAGCACCCCGATTACACGTTTATATGTAGAGGAATCTTTCTGTGCCCGGACTTCGTCGCTGATAGCTTTTGATTTTGCCTTGATATCAGAATATCTCTCTTTGCTCATAGTTCTCCAAGAAAGTCACTGATATTTACGTTGTACTTTTCAGGCAGCATAATCAGCTCATCTCCGAACCTCCCTAAAAATCTCCATCATATTTAGATTATACTTTAGATACTAATGTATGTACATTACTATTATATTGATATATATCATATAAATATCACTCACTTACTGTAAATAATTGTATGCACTCCACGAAATTCTTCCCGCAAAGGATTACCATTCGCTCATGCCATATTTAATGGAAAGTTTTCGGAGTGCTGACCTGCCCTGAGCTTGTCGAAAGGCCTGCCCTGAGCTCGTCGAAGGGAGCGAGCCGCGCAAGCGGCGAGTCGAAGGACCTGTTCTGAGCGAGCCGCGCAAGCGGCGAGTCGAAGAAAGAGTCCTGCCGAAGGGCCTCTTGGCCGACAACTAATCCTAGGTTAATCAAAGCCCCCAAGCTTAGCCCTATTGCATTAGAACTTTCGCGCGAAAGTTCGGTCACGTTGTATGCATCTTCACTCACCCCTTCTCGGTGGCGCGCGCAAAAGTCACTTTACTCCTAATCTCGGGTTCCCCCGTTTGAGTAGAAAGGGCTAAGATTCCGTTGGGGAGCTCTTGGGGAGAGACCTGTCTAGGAGACGGGTTTTCGGGCCGGTTCGAGCGGCATTTTAACTGGGGCGAAAAAGTAATGCCCTTCCAGTTTTTACCATATTTCGGAAGGAACTCTGGCCAGCGCGCTCAGTCCTTATTCAGTGTTTAAACATCAGCTTAGAATATTGAAAGCTGCCACCCTGCTAAGCATTCACAAGCTTTGCCCCAAGCCTTTTCCCGAGCGATCTCATTTTCTCATCGTAGGAAAATAGATGGGCCCGATGCCGTATAGCGTCTGCAATAATAAGGAGGTCAGGGATACCTCCAAACAGCCCTGATCCTCGAGCACGTTCGAGCAGCTTTTCGCACTCTTCAACTGAGGCGAACTGTTCAATAGGGCGCAGAGCATTACAAAGTTTGATAACCGAGTGTAGTTCTTTTTTTCTAACGCCTGCCAACAGCTCTAGCCGAACTACCGGAGATAAAAGAACTTTATTCTTCAAAGTGAGAACGGAGAGGGTGTCATCCGCGTCTCCTCTCAAATATTCGATAAATACAGAGGTGTCGACTACAACAAGATTGCTCACAATCTGAACCGTTGACGGATTTCATTGATATCAATATCTATTTTTAGCTTTCCTTTCATATCAACGATTGCCTCCCGATCATGTTGAGCGATTAACTCTTTCAATCCCGCGATCAGGGCTTCGGTCTGATTAAGATTTGTAAGATCGCACGCCTTCTTCAAAAGCTCTTCAGGTATGTTCGTAGAAATCTTCTTTATTTTTTTCATATATACCAATCGTTGATGCTGTATATATAGAATACATGCGCAAATCCATATGCGTCAAGTGACGACCCGTCTAGGGTCATAGGCGCTACCCACCTACATCTCACATACGTTTTCAAGTTGGCGGACTGATTGCGGCGTGCGGGCCGTGGCGACCGGGTATTTTGGTCCGGCGCGAGGAGGTTTTTGGTCGGGCGAGAAAAGTAATGCCCTTTCAGTTGTTACAGCCAGCTTGCATTGGCTAGGATCCTGAAATACTTCTTTTTGCCTTTATGAAATCGTAATATGCACGAGTCCTATAAACCTCTAAGTCATTTGCCCCGGAGATAAATGGTATTAAGAGTGGCTCCGGCTTAGGGCCCTGAGCAGCTATCAGCTCCTCGAGCTTCTCTAGCTCCTCCTCGGTTTCAGGCATTTCGAATGGAGTATTGTCAGGCACTGGGGGCACGTAACCGTGCAGAAGATCGATATTATGGTCACCCCCAGATCCGAAGCAATTATCGGGCAGCTTATGATCCCAGTAAGTGAGAACCGAGTCCTCTAATTGGGCGTCTTCCGAGTACAGCTCGATTATCTGGTTCAAATATCGGACAGCGTCTCGATTCCCCGCCGCAACATCACGCTTCAACACTTCAATAGCCAGCGGTACAATCTCAAAGTAAATCACCTTCGTTTCCGGGCTCTGCTCTTTAAGCTCAGCTAACGCGTGATTAGTAATGTGCGGAACAACCACAAAAGTTCTGCCGCCCCGTGCATGAAATGCCTCGACACCCTTAAGTGCCTCCACCACATATGAGCCGCTAAGACTATGGTCATCAAGTATGACGATATCCTTTATATCGTCGCGATCGGCACACCAGTGGAAAGCTTCCCTTTCAAACGGCCACGCGGTATGTGCCCTTCCCAAGCAATGAGCTGGTGGCCTGAGGCCGCCTTCGATTGCCAGATCTAGAACCCAATCACCGCTGGCGACATTTTCAGAAAATTCCTCAAAGCTCTGAGCCCCTAACTCCTGATATGATTCCTTGTCCGGAAGAAGGACGGCGTAAGGGCGGTCCCCTAGTGTACTGTTGAGCCTTTCAGAGACTACTTTCAACGCAACTTCAAACTCGGCCTGGGTAATACGGGTGATGTTATCCAAAAGGTACTCGGCCAATTCCTGATAACCGGGAGGATGGGCCATTACCCACCTTTCTGCCATGGCTGGATCGATTATTTTTGCAGTGGGTCGCGGCACTGCCTTGGATATATTGACGTCCTTGTTCGGGCCAGAGCTATACCTTTCAGCAGGCTCTTTGTTCCTGGGGTCTAAGCACAACATGGTGGGATAATACTCTCATAATTGAGATGTCAGTCAAAAATTTTGTTCATAAAGTGCAGGTATGACGTCCCCCCAGTTTGCTACCTGAATTCCAAAGTCGACATCATTAGTCATGCTTCTTATCGGGAAGCCATGATAGGCGCTTATCACAATGTCTCTAGCGGTTGCGCCGATAACGAAGCACTCCACCTTATGCTCTTTAACGAGCTTTGCTATCGGGTCGCATACGGTAATTACCGGGCCTTCAATCTTGCCCGATAAGTCTAGTAAGCTCTTGTTCATAAATGAGGCTTGCAGTCTCTATGTTTCGGCCCTGCCCGCTTGCCAGCAGATCAGCATAAACGAGAATATGCGGGACGGTATCCTTTCCCCAAGGAATAAATCCGGGGCCCCAAAACGTTTTTAAGAGCTCCACGTTTCCTTGTTCATTCGCTTTCAGAGCATTTAAGACAATGAATTTTTTTGCATCGTCGCGCATGTATAAAGTAAAGGTGGCGGGCTGAAGGTAGTTGGTTAGTTTCTCTGCTGCGGGTTCTCCGCCCCAATAGGCGTGATAATCGCTAAGCCGCACTTTTCTGAATTTTTCTAGATCCTCCACCAAATACCGCCCAATGAATTGCTTTGGCCGAAGAGTTTCCGCATACCGTTCGACCCATGTTTTTAGCAACTCCTTTCGCCTGATAAGTTTCTTGTCTTTTTTCCCAATTTTGACAACAAACCCTTGGTCGTGAAGGTCGCGCATAACCCACCCAACTGTACCGTGGGCAACACCAACTTTCTCGGCAATAGTTCGAAACGGCTCGTTTATGATTTCAGGCTGACAGAGAAATCCAAACACGACCTGCAATCCGGTTGGACGATAGGCCGCTCCTTTTATCTCCTCTTTCCATTTTTTAGCCGGCGGCTTTTGCCCTCGAATATCAATATGCACAGGCGGCTCATGGATGAAAGCGTTTCCTACGGTGTCGATAAACGGAACTCGATTAGCTCTCAGCTGCTGCCCAACAGCAGGCGGAATATAGTTAGCAACAAGCATTCCTTTCTCGGGCAGCTCGCGCATGAAGTGTATTACCGCTCCGGCAGTATCTTTGGTTACGTTCTTTTTACACTCAACCGCAAATAGCTTCTCTTTCCCCTCTGTGCGGAGACGCAGCAAAGCATCAGGCCTCCTCTGCCCTTCCATGGGAGGCTCAAGTTGAATCTGCTCTAGTCGCAAGTCGGTGTTCTCGTAGAGCTTATCCAATGCTGTGGTAAGCAGTGTTTGCAGTTCCATAATAACCTGTCCAATAATATACTATGTATAATATATGAATACAAGCTGAATTATTGGACATGCGCGATATACATAGCTAATTCAATTAGTTAATGTGGGTCCAGTAATATGGATAAAAAGAAGTTTTGTATGAATGCCTGTCTAATCGGGTGCTTCTACTGCCGCCTGTCCTGCCTGCCCTGAGCTCGTCGAAGGGAGCGAGCCGCGCAAGCGGCGAGTCGAAGGACCTGTTCTGAGCGAGCCGCGCAAGCGGCGAGTCGAAGGACCTGTTCTGAGCGAGCCGCGCAAGCGGCGAGTCGAAGGAAGAGTCCTGCCGAAGGGCCTCTTGGCCGACAACTAATCTCTACGTTAATCGATCCCACTAGCTTAGCCCTATTGAATTAATACTTTCGCGCGAAAGTTGGATTACGTTGTATGCAAATTCCCTTCCACATTAGTTACGGCGGCGAAACAATTCTGACCAAATACTCGTTGAATGTTCAGCGATGGTGAAAGGGCATAAATGTGTTATCCGTAAGTAAATGCCAGGGATAATCAGCCCGATGCCTCACCCTGCCGCCTTCGACCGAATTTCGTTCTTCGGCCCAGAGGTAAAATGGGAAAGTTGTAACTGTCGCTAATATCTCTACTCTTTTCCGCACCCCTTACTTGCTTAGCTATCGCTACACCTTACAATGTTAGGCGGGTAGAAGCTGCCGTCCGGCACAAAGGATTTTTATCGCCTTTCCCTCGAAGCTAAACCTTGGAGGGAGGGGCGATTTAAAGTGGGGTTGTCCACTATCGTCTCTAGACTACTTTCTGGAGAAAGATCATGGCAACACCTTCGATGAAGCTTGCCGAGCGAATTCGAGAACACTCGAAAGAGGAGTGCTTCCAACGGGAATTTCGGACACTGATTGAAAAATCAGCGCCTGACAGCGTGGAATTTTTCCACTTGGTGCGCGCGTTCAACGCAGTGCACCAGAAATATGCGCAGGATCTCCTGCCCACAGTCTGTAATGCCTTAGAGGACGGCAATCCGGAGGTTCGGCGCCTGGCCCTCAATCTCTTGCTGCAAAAGGAGAGTCTTTTGCATCAGGAAAAATCCAGGGCAATTGCTTGCCTTCATGACCCCGCTGAGGAGGTGCAAAAGGTGGCTATGCAGCATCTTTCGTTCTACCTTCCGTCAGCTCATGCCGAACTTGTTCGAATCATTCGTCAATGGTTGTCGGGCGACGACCAACAGAAGGCCAAATTTGCAAAGCACTGCGCAGTAGAACTTTCACGAACTATTCGACGCTTGTTCTATGCAAAACGCCCCAAGGACCGGCGAGAAGCAGCCTTGGCGGCAGCCTCGTTGGGTGAACTGTTTGAACAACCGGAGGAATTGCGCCGCCTTTTGCACGATAAGGATTCTAGCGTGGTAAAAGCGGCTGTTCACGCATATGCATCCGGATGCGAAGCCCGTGGCGACATGGTGGATTCGCTCCTTGCGGTGCTCTCCGACTCCGACGACGAAGTTCTTCGGGAGGAGATCATTTTAACGCTGGGGAGGGAACGACTCCTCAAGGCTTTGCCTGTTCTAAAGGAAATTCGCAGGCAGAACTTGAGCAAGCAGATGGCGAAAAGCGTGAAATCGGCCATCCGGAACATTGAGTCTCGGATTAAACTCGAACCGTGAAAAGGGGGTTGAGAATAATAAGGGTTAAGAAGTCAAGGACGGCAGCTTGACCCTAGTTTAGTCCCCTCGCGGGGACTCTCCCGATTAGCGCGCTCTTTTACAAGAGCCTGGAACAGGATTACTTTTCCGCCCTCCGCCACGAAACAACCCCCCCACAACACACCCCACCTCCCCAACAACACCCCCAATCACCACAACACGTTCATCCTCCATCTAACACAACAACGAAAACTACTCAATCCAAAAACAAAAATACACGCTACCAACAAAAAAACAAC
>JAGFJO010000091.1 GCA_024102635.1 Deltaproteobacteria bacterium | reverse complement strand
GACTGCAACGAAGCGCCGACTACTTAGAAGCGGCGAAAGTTTTGCAGTGGCCCAAAAATCTCACAGTCTTGAGTATCACCTGACACTTCTCACTGGCGACCCGCGTTCAGTCAATCTTCGTCCCGCTACAAAGATTAATGCGGAAAATCGTACCAAACTTTGTCGGCTAATTCGCGATCACGTCCTTTTAGAGCGCGAACAAACTTTAGAGGGTGAAGTAAAAAATACCAGTCGCCGAACTTATCGAATTTCCGGCAGGAAGTTACTATGTGCGAAGTAAGAAGGATCTTAAAACGCTGCGAGCGGGATTTTCCGTGAGCTTTAAGGCGCCGGGCAAAGTCTATATCTTCGGCGCTAAAATACTCCGGATCAAACCCTCCTATATCATCGAAGTCCTGTTTGCGGCAGAAAAACACTCCTCCTGCAATGCCGTAGCGCAGCGCTATGGGGACTAACATTATATAGGTGAGTACTATCCCCACGGAATAACGCTCAGGAAACATCATTACTCCGCCTCCCACCACTGTCGGGCTGCGAAGAGCGGCGACTATTTTGGGCAGCATGTTCTTTGACATCTTGCTGTCGGCATCGATAGTGACTATGTATTCGCCGGTAGCTGCCTTAACACCGCAGTTTCTAATCTCTGCAAGATTCTTGCTATCATCGTGCACTACGCGGCAGCCAAGGCTAAGCGCGATCTCTTCGGTATTGTCGGTGCAGCGATTTATCACCACGACAATCTCCAGAGGAATGGAGAGCCCGGTGTGCGACTTTCTAATGGCCTCCACGCATCCGGGAAGGTAGGCAGCCTCATCCCGTGCCGGAATAATTACAGAGATCCTTTCTGTGTCAGCCATACCTTATTTCTAACGGCAGCTATTATGAATTGGCGGCTTTTTTAAGCTCTTTCTGAAATACTTTGCTCTTAAGGAGGGGATCGGAAGCAAAAGTGGTGGCGATGTTATCAAGCACTCCGTTTACGAACATCGGGGCATCGTCTCCGCAGTATCTCTTGGCGATCTCTATTGCTTCGTTGATGGTGACGCTAACAGGAATGTCGGGAACAAAGCCTATCTCATAAACCGCCAATCTCAATAAGTTGCGGTCCACTCTGCACATACGGGGCAAGCTCCAATGTTTTGAAGCAGCAGAGATCTGACTGTCGATGAAATCGAAGTTGGAGATCACTCCATCTATTATCATTCGGGCAAAGCCGGTGTGCTCCTGCGATTCGCCCTCTAACGCTCCTTCGGATTGGAACTGCTGAAAGTAAAGGTCTATACAGGCTAACGACCATTCACCAAGGGCATCGCATTGATAAAGCGCCTGTAATGCAGCTTCCCTGGCTTTTCGCCTACAACTTATCATCTACCGACTTCTATCTCTTTAAGCACGTTTGTCATCTCAATGGCCGCCATTGCAGCCTCGGTTCCCTTGTTACCGGCTTTGCAGCCGGCCCGTTCAATGGCCTGCTCGATATTATCTGCGGTAATCACTCCGAAGGTTACCGGTATAGAGGTATCCAGAGATGCCTGCATAACTCCTCGCGCCGCCTCGTTACACACTAGTTCATAGTGATAGGTGTCACCTCTTATTACAGCACCTAGCGCTATGACGGCATGATATGCGCCCGACTGAGCCAGTTTTTTGCAGGCTAGAGGGATTTCAAAGGCGCCTGGAACGTGAATAATTAGGATATCTTTTTCGGAAGCTCCATGGCTGGTTAGGGTGTTCACCGCTCCCTTCACGAGGTGCTCGGTGATGAAACTATTGAACCGTCCAGCTACTATGGCGAATCGCCGGCCCTCGGCCGATAGCTGCACGTCTACGGAGCGCGTCATGGCTGCTTCCTCTCCCTACCCTGATGATACCTGTTATAAAGATGCAAGAACTCTATGTTACCTCACACGGCACTCCAATTCTACTAAAGGGGCCAGCAAAAGAGATTTGGGTGGAGAGAACAATCGGTGAAAAACTACCTCTTGCTATAGAATGCAGCAATTACAAGGAGTTAGCGTAGTTCGGAACCATACCTTTTCTATAGTATGTGCCCCAATTTGTTGCGTTTGGTCTCAAGGTAAGAGCGGGAATAGGCGTCGGGCTCAACAAGCAAAGGTATTCTCTCTGTTACCGTAACGCCCAGCTGCTCTAGGCGCTTCAGCTTGTCGGGATTGTTAGTCATCAAACGCACTCGGTGTACCTTCAGCATATTGAGAATGTGTGCGGCAACTGCATATTCCCGGCTGTCAGCTGCAAAACCGAGTTGGATATTAGCCTCAACGGTATCGTGACCTTGGTCCTGCAGCGCATAGGCGCGCAGTTTATTACCGAGGCCGATCCCTCGTCCCTCCTGCCGCAGATATAAAAGCAATCCGGAGCCGTTATCCACTATATGTTTCATTGCTGTGTCGAGCTGACTTCCGCAGTCACAGCGGCGGCTGCCGAATACGTCTCCTGTCAGGCACTCGGAATGAATGCGTACCATTACTCCTTTGCTCTGACTCTCGGAGAGAAAATCTCCATAAGCCAGAGCCAGATGCTCCTTTCCATCCAACGCATCTTCGAACACATACGTTTCGAACTCTCCCGCATCGGTTTGAAGCGTTGAGTGCGCAACGTCGCGCACAAGGATCTCGGTTGTAATTCTATGCCTTATTATTTGATCGATAGTGCCGATCTTGATGCCATGCTTTTGCGCAAAGTCGTTTAGCTGCCCGGCGCGAGCCATACTGCCATCGGGGTTAAGAATCTCGCACAGCACTCCGGAAGGCCTAAGTCCGGCAAGTTTCGCCAGATCATACGAACCCTCGGTCTGCCCCTGCCTGGCGATCACCCCTTCCGGATTCGCTATCAGCGGAAAAACATGGCCGGGAATGGTGAAATCTTCAGGCTGTGCTCTTTCGTCAAGTAATGCGCTCATCGTCGCCACACGGCCCGCGGCAGAGTCGCCCATCTCGGTCACAGAGCGGTGATCGATGCTGACTGTAAATGGGGTCTGAAATGGCGAGCTATTATCAAGAGCCTGCAACGGAAGGTTTAGCCTCTCCGCCGTGAGCTGATCAATACTGACGCAGATAAGCCCTCGCGCTTCATGCATCATAAACGCCAAGTGCTCAGGAGTGAGCTTCTCTGTTGCAACTACCAGATCCCCCTCGTTCTCCCGCTTGGCGTCATCAACGAGAATAATCATCTTGCCTGCCGCTATCTCCGCGATAATCTCCTCAATCGGGGAGAGCACGAGCGGCTCGTTTGCATCACTCAATGAATCCGTGCTCCTTTAAAAAATCGCGCGAAATATTGCTCTCTCTCTTTGAAGATTTCATGGGAAAAAGTGCGTTCACCGCGTATCTTGCCAGCATATCTACTTCCAAATTTACTGTGTCGCCCGGCTGCAGGGATTGAAGATTTGTAAGAGATGCCGTATGTGGGATGATACAAACCGAGAAGCGCTCCTTTTCAACATTCACAACGGTCAAAGAAACCCCGTTTAAAGCTACTGAGCCCTTCTCGGCGATGTAAGGCTGAAACTCTGCCGGCAAAGACCACCACAACACGGCAGCATCTCCTTCTGCTCGGCGCTCTCTCAGTTGCACCACACAATCTACATGCCCAAAAACGAAATGACCGCTGATCCTCTCCCCGGCCTTAAGCGAACGCTCCAGATTTACCTCACTGCCCTCGGATAACTGCCCTAGGTTAGAGCAGCGCAGCGTTTCATTTGACACGTCAAATTTTAATAGGCCGCTGTCTATTGCGACTACCGTAAGGCAAACTCCATTTATAGCGATCGAATCTCCTAGGCCGGTTTCGGCGTGGCCCAGCGAGCTTCTCACCTGCAGCGATGCACCGCTTGCAGCGATCTCCATTTTGGTTACAACTGCCCGCTCTTCAATAATGCCGGTAAACAACTTCTATCCTTAATAATCGATATAGATCCGAAAGAAAAAATTTGCGGCTCACCCTAAAAGATTCGGGGCCTGGCTCAGTCACCGGCATTAACCGCGCGCTTCCTGGAGTTTGGGCCCCTTCCCTTGCGTTTGTCCAGGCTCTCCAGAGCATCGACAAACTGGCTGATATCAGAGAACTCCCGGTATACAGAGGCGAATCTTATGTAGGCTATCTTGTCTATCTCACGCAGCGCATCCATCAGAAGGTCTCCGATATCCATGCTGGAGATCTCCTTCACGCACCGTTCCAATACCTTCTGTTCGATGCGTTCTACCGTTTTGTCGATAAGCTCCATACTGACTGGCCGCTTTTCGCAAGCCCTCAGGAGACCCGCTCTTATCTTGTCACGGGCAAACGGCTGCCTACGGCCGTCTTTTTTTATTACCATGGGAAGCGCTAGCTCGACCCTCTCGTAGGTGGTAAAGCGGAATTGACAGCTCTGACATTCCCTACGGCGCCGAATCTCATTATCGTCGGCGCGAGAGTCAATAACAGAGGTTTCTTCCGATGAACAGCGCGGACAGCGCATCTTCAATCCACCAAGCGGTGCCTATAAAGAGGAAATTTAGCGCTTAAAGATCGCACCTGATCCGCTAGGCCCTTAAGCTTGCCTTGATCGTTGCGATTCTCAACCGCCTGCTTAATCAACTGCGCAATAAATCCCATCTCCTGTGTCCCCATTCCTCTAGTTGTCAGCGCCGGCGTTCCGAGCCGAATGCCGCTGCACACCATCGGAGGCTGAGGATCAAATGGAATCGTGTTTTTGTTAACAGTAATTCCAATTGTGTCCAAGCAAGCCTCTGCCTCCTTGCCGGTAACATCGGCAGGGCGCAGGTCAACGACAAGAAGATGAGAATCTGTGCCGCCCGAAACAACGGCAAAGCCCAGCTCTACCAACTTAGACGAAAGAGCTCTGGCGTTTTCAATAACTTTTTTTGCATAGGTTTTGAATTCCGGACTTGCAGCCTCCTTTAAAGCCACCGCCTTGGCGGCAATAGTATGCATGTGCGGGCCTCCCTGAAGCCCCGGGAAGATTGCTTTATCGATCGGCTTGGCGTAAGAAGCGCGAGCCATTATCAGCCCTGACCGAGGACCTCTCAATGTTTTGTGCGTCGTAGTTGTCACTACATCACAGAACGGAACCGGAGTCGGATACTCCCCGGCGGCTACCAGCCCTGCATAATGCGCTATATCCGCCATCAGCAGCGCGCCTACCTCATCAGCAACTTTCCTGAAGCCCTCAAAGTCAATACGGCGCGAATACGCGGAGGCACCGGCGATTATCATGCGCGGCTTATGCTCCTTTGCCAGCTGCATCAGCTCATCCATGTCGATAAGGTGATCTGACTGACCTACTCCATATGCTACGATCTTGTAGTGCTTGCCGGAGAAGTTCACCGGACTCCCGTGGGTCAGATGGCCGCCCTGATCTAGGCGCATCCCCATAACAGTGTCACCCGGCTTAAGCAGCGCCTCATAAGCTGCCTGATTAGCCTGCGCGCCTGAGTGCGGCTGAACATTTGCAAACTCCGCTCCAAAAAGCTGCTTGGCGCGGGTACGGGCGATCTCTTCCACATCATCGACCACATGGCATCCGCCGTAGTAACGCTTATTGGGAAGTCCCTCGGCATACTTGTTGGTGAGAACAGAACCATTAGCCTCGAGCACGGCTTCGCTAACGAAGTTCTCACTGGGGATCATTTCAAGACCCAGCTCTTGGCGCTCTGTTTCCTTAAGAATTAGATCGTATATCTCGCTATCGACCTTCTTAAGTTCATCCCTGAAACTCATCTCTGCTCTTACCCCTGATTAATCTGCGCTTCTTAAAGCGCGCCGTAATGTCTCACCAATAAAAAAAAAGACGGTTGCCAACTTTCATTGCGCCACCGTCCCATCCATTACAAAATTTATTACTACGTCCGCGGAAATTTGAGAGAATGAAAATCTCTTAAACGCTTCCAATTATTGCCGCGATTGGACGTAATTAATAACATCTTCTACTGTCTGAATCTTCTCAGCATCCTCGTCGGGAATCTCCATCTCGTATTCCTCTTCAAGAGCCATGATAAGCTCAACGATATCGAGTGAGTCGGCGCCAAGATCTTCAATGAAAGAAGCCTGCGGGGTTAGCTCTTCTTTACTTACCCCCAACTGCTCAACAATAATGCTTTTTATACGCTCCGCAATTTCTTCGTTCGAAGCCATTCTAAGTCTCCCAAACTTATGAAAAGTTAATAGCTGCTTTTAACCGCGAACAACTCTTATAGACCAAAATCGGTAATAGTCAATAGAACCACTGCGGTTTAAGTGTCAGTACAAGTTAAAGAAAAAGATAGCTAAATACAAGCGGCTACGCAACTTCACCGAAAGATCGTATTAGGTCAAAAAGCTAGGTTTTTCAAGTAATTAAGTCGCTGTGTCAGTTTAGGAACAAGATGAAGCTGAGCAACTCGTAAAAGTTTACTGTCCAACTTTCCCCAGTAACCTAGCCCACTTGTCAATCGAATGGTGTAGATCCTTATAATAGGCCTTTCGATTCCCCGTTCAATATCCTCCTTTGCTTTTAATTCCACGACTGGTAATGCTTGTCCCTCGCCTAGCTCCCCGTGAACGGTCCTCCGGCCTTTGGTTAGTATTTTTTCCCTTGAAAATTTAATTTCGTGCACTATTATCTGCGAAACTTGTCCTGCCACTCGATCAAAATATTATGCACAGAAAATTTGCCTCGCTAGCCATTGCTTTTTTCACACTAATCAGCTGTAGCTCGTCAAAGGATGCATCGAAGGATAATTTTGCAGCGGCAATATTGAAACGAAGTGACGCGTTGCGGCTCTGCCTCTCAGTTCCAGGACCGAACCACGCCCGCAAAGGATATCCGGCAGAGTATGAAGCGAAAAATAATCCATTCAACAGTTCGGACATTGAGATCCACAACCTGCTGGTAAAGCAAGGGTTGGAGAGCGAAAGGATTGAACAAAGACCTCCATCTGTCGTTCCATTTCTTGAAAAGCCAAAGTTAGTAGACTGGAAAATTTTTGAACCTACCGCCAAAGGAAAGGCGGTTCTCTACAGGGTTAAGAACATGGCCGGCAGCGACCTTCAATTCTGCTTTGGCGAAATCAGCGATTTATCGATTGACAATTTCACGGAGCCAGCAGAAATAATGTCGCAGCGAGCGACTCAAGTAGAGTTCTCTTATAAAATTTCAACAGTGCCGGAATGGGTTTCGGAAAATTCGCAGCTATTATCACAAGCCTCTTCCGGCCGCAGCACAAAGGTTAATGAAAGAATCACGGCTCGGACCACTCTAGTGCTGACAGACAATGGTTGGGTTGATTCCTCCGATCTCCAAAGAATAAAAACCACCTATGAACTGATACAAAATGACTCTGAATTATTGTCGGGCAACATGCGCCTGTGAGACTCTACCCGGGGGCGTGGACTTACAATCGGAAAACGCGACATCACAAAGCAAATAATGGAGCACCGGCGTCCACGCCGGCAAAAAGATCCCTCGGCAATCGAACAAGCCGCTCTGCCGAGCGGCTCAAGCTACATATGCATTCCACCGTTCACGCCGATGACTTGTCCGGTGATATAACTCGATTCTTTTTGCGACAAGAAAAGAACCAGCTCCGCAACCTCATCGGCCTGCCCGAAGCGGCCAAGAGGAATATTGGCAAGGGTCTGCTCTTTTACCTTTTCATCAAGCACGTGGGTCATATCAGTTTCAATGAATCCCGGTGTTACCGCATTCACAGTAACGTTGCGCGAGGCAAGTTCACGTGCAACAGCTTTCGTCATACCGATTAAGCCGGCTTTTGAAGAGACATATGGAACCTGCCCGGCATTACCCATTTCTCCAACAACCGAGCTTATGTTAATTATCCTGCCGTAACGGGCCTTCATCATAAGACGGGCCGCGGCGCGTGAGCAGTTGAAGGCGCCTGTAAGATTTATAGCCAGAGTTTGCTGCCACTCATCGTCTTTCATTCTGATAAAAAGGCCGTCGCGCGATATTCCTGCGTTATTAACAAGAATATCCAGTTTTGAGCTTCTCTTTTTGATCTCGTCGATAGCCTGATCGACCGCTTCGCTGCTCGAAACATCGAAGCCAAGGGCATCCGCGCTCCCCCCCAGTTCGCGGCATTTGGCGACCACTTCTTCGGCAGCATCCGGTCTTGAAGTGTAATTCACATATACGTGAGCGCCGCGAGAGGCTAGCTTAAGGGCTATCGCCCGGCCAATCCCCCTCGAACCGCCGGTTACTAGCGCTACGCTTCCTGAAAGATCGCTACTCATTTTGCACTCCGCTGTCTAATTCGATTTCTTCTGCCGCGCTTTGATCTCCGTTAGATTCGTGCTCTAACTCACGAGGTTTGCGCTTCTTCTCAAACCGCTGCCCCATCTTATTCCAGATGTTCTCATCGTAAGCCCCCGGCATACGGAGATCGAGGCTGCTTAGGGCGGCCGCGATCTTAGCGCACAGCCCCTCATCAGAGGTCTGTTTAGCCACCCTAACAGCATTCATTATTGCTTTGGCGTTAGCCGCTCCGTGGCAGACGATTGCCACATCATTAAGTCCCAATAGCGGCGCACCGCCGAAGGATGAGGGATCCAGCTGCTCTTTGAACACGGCTTTCAACGTCGGCTTTGCCAGCCACATTCCAAGCCTGCCCAGTCCGCTTCTGTCGACTTGATGCTTCATTGTATCGAGCACTATTTCGACACTGCCCTCAATAGCTTTAAGAACTATATTCCCCACAAAACCGTCGCAAACGATAACGTCCACGACATCGCGGGCCAGATCGCGCCCCTCTACATAACCCACAAAATGTATGCCCGGAATGCCTGAAAGCATCATAGCCGCTGACCGGGTAATATCGTTACCCTTGCTCTCTTCTGTGCCGTTTGAAAGAAGAGCCACCCTCGGCCGCTCAATATGAATTGCCGACATGGCATAGTAGTTTCCCATTAGCGCAAACTGCACCAGCTGGTGAGCGTGACAATCTATGTTCGCTCCGCTATCGAGAAGAACAGTAGGAGTAGATCCTACGGATTTAGGAATCAAAGTTGCAATAGCCGGGCGCGCAATCCCCGGAACCGTGCCCAGCACGAAGATACCTGCCGCCATTACAGCTCCGGTGTTACCAGGACTAACGACGCCGCACGCTTGTTTTGATTTTACAAGCTCGAACGCCACTCTAACTGAAGAGTTCGGCTTCTTGCGGATTGCAAGCGCCGGGGTGTCATCCATCGAGATAGTGTCCGGCGCGTGCTTAATCTGAATGCGTTTGTCTTCGGCGCCTCGGAAACGGGATAAAATATTCTTTAGTTGAGGTTCCTGCCCGACAAGGATTACATTGATTCCAAGCTCGCGCGCCGCCAACACAGCGCCCTCTACCACAACTTCAGGGCCGAAATCACCGCCCATCGCATCGATGGCAACAGGCAAAGCCGACGAAAGTGAGGGAACGTTAAGCAAACTCAATTCTGCCGTTTACTTTTCGGACTTCGCTTCAAATATCTGCCGGCCTCTGTACTGACCGCATGCCGAACATGCGCGGTGGCGCAAAGTAGGCTCACCGCAGTTGGGGCAGATAACAGCGTGCCGCGCTTCGAGCGCATGATGAGAACGACGCATGTTCCTCTTAGAGTGGGAGGTTCGCTTTTTTGGAACTGGCATAAGCTATCTTAATAGTTAGTTTTCTTCAGTTGAAATCGCCGGGTCAGTTTATATCACATCTGGCCTAAAATGCAAAAGCAGCCTCGGGCGCGTGAGGTGTGCCGGAATTACGTTATCGGAGAGGCGTAGAACTTCCTTCAGGCACCTCTATGCAGCGGATTTTTAAGGGAAATTACCTTGGTTAAGCTCTTTGTCTTAGCAGCCTCGTACCTTGAAGAAGCGCCCCTCGCTAATCAAATTAAATCTACCAATCCGTAGATCCCTGCGAGAGCGGTGAAGAAACTGGAATAAAAGGAAAGCGGGACAAAAAGCCATTTATCGAAAGAACATAAACTCCTAAGAAGCCCAGAAATACTCCAATTTCCGTGATGCCAAACGGTATAGCACCGGGCGACAGCTGCGGCATGACAATTATGTAGCGCTCAAGATACATTCCCAAAAGCACAATGGCGCATACAGCCGAAAGAGTTGCCGGAATTTTTTTAACATCACGGCTTAGCAGAAGAATGAAGGGAAGAACGAAGCATAAGCTCAGTACCGTCCAGCCAAAAATCTTCCAAGGGTACTCGCGCGTACGAAGAATCATCCACTGAGTTTCTTCCGGCAGATTACCGTACCACTGCGGAAGGAACTGACTGAAGAAAAGATAGCCCCACAAAATGCAGAATCCGAATGTCAGCTTGCCCAGATCCCAAAATTGCTGGTCGGTTAAGGTGCGCGCATACTCCTTGTGATGGCGGCTAAGGTAGGAAACAAGGATACTGAGAACGGCCCATCCCATGTATATGTTGCCGATGAATATGAAGCCTCCGAACATATTGGAGTACCAGATCACATCCATGCTCATTATCATTTCGAAAGCAAAGAGCGAGAAGATTATTGCATAAGCAAAAACCAGCACAGGCGCGAACCGAGAGAGCCGCGGCTGAATCTCACGCACTTCCTCGACGGTTCCCTTCCAGCCGCTTGTCAGCGTGTCATAGTAAGAGAGACTCCACTTATGCGAGTGCTTGGCGTGCTCCTTTATCATGCCCACGTCCGTTCTTAGAGACATGCGCACGAAGCGCCAGATCAAAAAGAAAAGAAGCGGCATCAAAAGTCCGAAGCGCAGGTAAACAAAATCCGGCGACATCCAATACTCCCGTCCCGGCATGGGAGCCCTGGCCCATGGGAAAAGATGCTCTCTACCGAAATAGGATGTTAGAAGAGCAAAGTAAGCCCAAGGCAAGAACGCAACATTTGCCTCGGCGATTCGCCTTACCGGAGGCGACCACTGCGCGCGCACGATCTGGAATATGGCGGGAATAATGCAAGCGCCTACCGCCAGCCCCATCCAGAAGATCACATTGGTGTAGAAGGCGCCCCAGGCGAGAGCCGGATCGCCGAAAAATACCGCTCGCATAAAGATTGCCATTCCCACAAGCACGAAAACCCACATCGTCTTTGTAAGGGTGCGAGTGGCGCGTATTGGCTCGCACTCGATCAACTTTTCTATGTCTAAATTCACTGCTTCAACGTGTGACATATCTGTTACCTATTTGGTGGCTGCCTGAACTTTTCGGATGTAGTTGATTATGTCCCAGTGCTCAACGGGTGAGAGCTTCCACCCTACCGCCGGCATCAAAGTGGTGACGCTGCCGAAATGAATGGTCCCATAAATCGATCCGTCAGATCTTCCCTCAACTCCGCCGGAGGTTCTCTCAGCGTACATATCAAGGGAGAGATTAGGACCGGGGAGATACTTCGATACTGTGCCGGGAACATAAGGCACAGCTGATATATCGCCGTGGCATGGAAGACAATGGACCTTAAAAAGCCGCTCGCCATTTTGCGCAGAACGCGGGTCCCCTTTTATCGGATTCACCAGCTGTAAAGCTTCTTCTCTAGATTGAACCAGCTCCTCTGCAGAACCGAAAGGCACTGCCCCATCAGGCAAAGGCCTCATGATGCGGCCGGTCTTCATTTCATTAAGCACCATGTCGTCATTAAACGGCAATGCGACAGCGCTGCCCGCAGCCAATAACGACAAGACAACAACCAAAGCTAAACGATGCATTCTCATCTAAATGCCTTCCGTAACATTGACCTCATCAGCTCCGGACTTCATGAGGCGGCCCTTTACATCCTCTAAATTATGCCCGTCGCAGCCGACCACTAAGCCGAATTTATCTCTGCTAAAGCGCGGATCGTATCCCACTTTACGCAGAAAATTCGGCAGCCCGCAGTAAAGAAGCAAGGAGCCTAGCGTAGCCAGCGCCCCGAAAAGAATCGTGCACTCATATCCGATTACGAAAAATCCCGGAGGCGATACGATATCCTTAGCGCTAACGCGCAGCGGCCAATCAAGCGAACAGAGAATCGCGAGTGTCCAGCCGAAGGTGCATCCAATAATCCCGCCCGTTAGAGTGAAGCGCCGAACCGAGCTCTTGCCCGGCAAGGTGGCCTCCTCTATCTCATGACGATATGCCGGAGAGTAAACCTTGTAATCAAGGTCAGCCGACCTAATATCGGCGATCCCCTTCAACAGGTCGTCCAGGTATGAGTAAACTCCAACTACTGCTTTGCTGCCTCGCATCGTAACCTCGCTCTAATGATGGCCCTGCAAACTCTCTTTGTTGCGCACCGGCGGCGGCAAGATCTCTTTTATCTCAGTAATTGCGACAGCCGGGAAAAACTTGATAAACAAAGTCATCCACATTCCGAACCAGCCAAAGGCCCCAAAAGTAATTCCGATTTCAACCCATGAGAAATTATAACTGCCCCACGCCGCGGGAATATACTCACGCGCCAGGGATGTAAAGATGATATTGAACCGTTCAAGCCACATCCCGATGTTAATGATAATCGAAAGAACAAAAAGGAACGCAATGTTGCGCCTTAGCGGACCGTACCAAAGCGCAAGCGGCGCAATACAGTTGCAGAAGGCCATTCCCCAGAATGCTACAGCAAATTCACCGAACGGCCGGAACCAAAATTGAAACCGCTCGAACATGTTGTTGCTGTACCATGCCACGTAAAACTCGGTGATGTAGGCATAGGCAACTATACTGCTCGTGAGCAGAATCAGCTTACTCATTGCATCGAAGTGCTCCTCTCTTATAAGAGGTTCGAGCTTGAAGACCTTGCGCAGAGGGATAATCAAGGTCATGACCATTGCCACTCCAGAGAATATGGCGCCGGCCACGAAGTATGGCGGAAATATTGTTGCGTGCCAGCCCGGCACGATGCTCATCGCAAAGTCCCACGATACCACGCTGTGCACTGATACTACGAGGGGCGTGGCAAGCCCGGCAAAGAGGAGATAAGCAGCGATAAAATGCTTCCACTGCGTGTTGTTGCCCGTCCACCCTAGAGAGGCTACGCCATAAAGCATCTTGCGGAAGAAGGTCTTGGCGCGGTCACGCGCTGCAGCGATATCCGGAACGAGGCCCACGAAAAAGAACACCGCAGACACCGTAAAGTATGTGGATACTGCGAACACGTCCCATAAGAGCGGCGAACGGAAATTAGGCCAGAGCGCGCGCTCATTAGGATACGGCATAAGCCAAAGCGCCATCCAAGGACGGCCCACGTGGATAAGTGGGAAAAGTCCCGCTGTCATAACTGCAAAAACGGTCATCGCTTCAGCAAGACGGTAGATAGGCATGCGGAATTTTGCTCTAAAAAGGTATAGCACCGCCGAGATCAAAGTGCCGGAGTGAGCGATACCGACCCAGAATACGAAGTTGGTAATATAAGTTCCCCAGCCAATTGGGTGAGCATTACCGGCCATGCCGTATCCGGCCCATAGCTGATAAGCGAAGGATACTGCGCCCCAAGAGAGAAGAGTAATGCATGTTAGAAGGAGAACCCACCAACCTGCGCCGGGAGGCTCCAGCATCCGAAGCACCAGGTCGTTCACCATGGCGTAGCTGACTTCTTTTTTCTCGCTCTGCTTGCTCATATCGTTCGTTCTAAAACTCTTACCTTAAAGCGCCATTACGCCTTGTACTTAATATCCTGCAGATAAGTAATCGACGGCTGCGTATTCAGATGGTGATCAAGAATGCGGTAGCCCCGTTTGTCGTGCGCCAACTTGCTTACGCGGCTTTCGGGATCATTTAGATCACCGAACGTAAGCGCTTCTGTCGGACAAGTTTGTACGCAAGCCGGCTTGATCTCGCCATCCAAAACAGGCCGGCCAAGATCTTTGGCGATATCTTTTGCTTCCCAGATTCTCTGCACGCAGAAGGTGCACTTCTCCATAACTCCGACAGAGCGAGTCGTGACGTCGGGATTTCTCTGCATCGCAAGGCTCTCAGGCCACTCATACTCAAACCAGTTAAACCGGCGCACCTTGTACGAGCAGTTATTAGAGCAATACCTGGTGCCCACGCAGCGGTTATAGATCATTGCGTTAAGGCCCTCTTCGTTGTGATAGGTGGCATAAACCGGACAGACAGGTTCGCAAGGAGCATTACCGCAGTGCTGACAAAGCATCGGAAGAAAGCTCACTTTTAGATCCTCTGAGCCGCCGTCGTAGTAACGCTCGATTCGCAGCCATGCCATCTCGCGGCCCTCGGAGCAGCGCGTCTTGCCGACAACCGGGATGTTATTCTCCGCGTAGCATGCCACTACACAAGCCGAACATCCGGTGCAGGCGGCAAGATCAATAGCCATCCCCCACTTATGAGCGGGGTGGCGTCTTTGCTCATACATCTGCTTTGGTTCATGGTGACCATGGCCGTTATGTCCATGATCGCCGTGATCATCATGACCATGAGCGGCTGCTGCGGCGCCCGTTATGAAAGTTGTTTGCGCCAAGTCGCGCCCGAGCTGCGAATCCGAACCTTGCACGTTCACCATAGTGGACCTGCCGGGGCCGCGCTTCAAAGCGGCGCGAGTAACGAGCAGCGGCACACCGTCGCCTAAATTACGCGCCGGAGCAATCGGAGGCAGTAAATTCAATACATTCCCGTCGCCTACCTTGCTTGCATACCGGCCGTAATACGTGTGGCCCTGTCCGATCGGCATCGCGACAATTCCCGGTGCCACCCACGGAGTTATATAAACAGGGAGATTAACTTCGCCGAAATAGTTGCGGACGGTCGCAATATCATCCGAGCTAAGTCCATATTTTTTGGCGGTGTCAGGATGCATCTCCACCCAGCTATCCCAAACTACCTGGGTAATCGGGTCGGCCAGCTCATGCAGCCACGGCTTATTGGCTGCACTTCCATCGAAGCCTTTGACTGATGGATAAGGATAAACTATCGGGTCCTCATCAGAGCATCCTTGATGCTCGAATGAAGCGGGCTCGAATGATACCTCTAGCGCCTTGGAAGCGATCTGCGGAAGGCTCCTGCTTTGAGGCGGCTGCGCAAAATATCCGCCGTTATCCAGGGAGCGGGTCCAGAACTCGGTAAAATCGCCGCCGGGAGAGCCGACAGCCGCAAACAATTTCTTCCAACTGCTCTTTAGGTAGCTCTGAAAATCCTTGCCGCCTTCTATTGCAATTGGATTGCCGCTTTTCTCGGAGAGCTGAAGCACCGTATCGCCGAAGCTGCGTGTTTGATAAAGCGGCATCATCGCCGGCTGTATCAGTGAATAAACACCGGGCACCTCTCGCATATCGCCCCAGCTTTCGAGCGAGTGATGCGAAGGCAGAATAAGATCCGCCATTGCGGTGGTTTCATCCATGTAGCTTGAGAAACTTACAAGCTTTGCCGCATTGCGCGCTGCTGCCTCAAAACCGTATGAACTCGGAAGAGAGAATGCCGGATTTGTGCCGTGCACCATTAAAAGATCGACTTCGCCTTTGCGCAAAACATCGAGCTGTTCGATTAGTTTTGCCAGAGAGCTTTTAGCTTGGCGTGTTTGAGTAAAATCGACCGTAGCGCCGACATTCCCAAGAACCAAATTGAGAAGGTTACATACCACCATCAAAGGAATCTGCTGCTCAGTGGAAGCTGCCGTGCCGCCGGCCAAAACCAAGCTCGGAGAGCTGTCGGTCAGATACTCAGCCACAAGCGCAATCTTGGCTGCATCAACTCCGCACTCCTCGGCAACATTGAGGACTGAAACGCCCCTTAAAAGATCATCAAGACGGCCGCGAATATCATCACGCACTCCCGTGCGGCGGCCACGCTCAACGACTATTTTAAGTAGGGCCAGAGCTAGACGCACCTCAGTGCCCGGCTTTGCGCCAAGCCAGACATCCGCATTCGCCCCGGTCAGCGAGAGCCGCGGCTCTATGTGAACGAAGCGCACCGGATGCTTTCCGCGCCGCGCAATAGACCAGTCCTTAGCGTAACCGCAAGGCGAGATCCACGTTTCAAGAAAATCGGAACCGAAGTTAACAATCGTCTTTGCGCGCTCGAATCGGTAAGTCGGGATTCCTTGCACACCGAAGGCGATCTCGCTCGCCTTCGCCACGGCGGTGGCCTCGAGCAGATCATAAGAGGTGTGCTTAATGCCGTTCTTGGACGAGAACTCTCCCAAGAGCTCTTCCATCGCACCACTCGTGGTGGAGGTGATAAGCATCTTGTTTTTGCTCTCTTTGATCCAGGTAGCTACACGGGTAATGGCCTCTTCCCACGAGATGGGGGAGAAAACTGCCTTTCCGCGTACTACTCCGGTTTTTCGCAGCGGCTGGCGTATGCGGTCCGGATCGTAGAGTCCCTGAAGAGAGGATTGCCCCAAAGCACATAGAGAGCCCCTGTTTACCGGATGCTGCGGATTTCCCTCTAACTTTACAGCTCGCCCCTCGCGCGTTCTCACCGATATTCCGCACGCCGAAGGACATTCGGTGCAGGTAGAATTAAACCAAACCGCTACTCCTGGAATCTGCTGCGAGTCTCCCTCCACATTCGGGAAGATATTCTGCTTAGCACTATCTGCGCATGCTGCAAGCCCGGCGGCTGATGAAGCGCCTAGTACTTTCAAAAATTTGCGGCGTGAAGGATCAAAGTCTTTTCCGTTCTTTCCGATCTGGACCAGACCTTTATTCTCTCCTGCAACCTTATCCTGAGACATTGTCGATCCTCATTTACCTGTGACAAGCATAGCAATCTATCGTAGCTCCCTGATCCCGATGGCAGGAGATGCACCACCCCATCTTCATGGATGATAC
>JAGFJO010000077.1 GCA_024102635.1 Deltaproteobacteria bacterium | reverse complement strand
GGCAAGCTGAAGAAGCTGTCGTTGATGATATCTTCTTTGTTCCGCTTGTCGGGAGCAAGAAAGATGTCGCTGCAGTGAAGGCGGCGCTTCGTGAAGCGGTCGTGAAGGTGCTGAAAGAGAAGCAGCTCCAGTTGGCAGCCAAGTACCGGTACTCAGAAGGCGAAAGCAACGGGATGCACATCGTCAAACGCGATGGGCACGATCCGGACACCGTCATTCTGGCCGGAGAAGAGCCTTCTGCTCCGGAAGGGCTTGATGAGGTGCTGGAGATGGCAGCAGCCATGACCGGCATTGACTTTCAAGCAAGGCGTCGCAGGTCTGCGTCTCCGAAATCGGAGCGCAATGGAGCCAAGGTCTAACCGGCCCATTAGCGTAAGGACATTTTAAGAGCCCCACCGGCTTAAAGTGCTAAGGTAACTGGTCCATGGTGGCAGCAGGTTCGTTTTTAAGGAGTCAAGTGCTTGTACCTGCTGATTTCCTTTCAGCTATTGCTTCAGATCACCGGCTTCATTGGACCGCCGGCGCCTTTCTGTGAAAGAATTGTCCTATCCAAGTCTTCTACACCTAACATATCGTCATGGACGCTCGACTTAGAAGCTTTCTTTTAGATCCTAGTAGCTACCATCATGCAGTGGAAGCGGTTGAGCATATTGAAACTCACATCTCGGAGATCTTCCTGGCCGGTCCCCAGGCCTACAAAATAAAAAAGCCACTTAAGCTCGATTTCCTTGATTTTAGCACCCTTGAAAAACGGCGCTTTTACTGTGAGCGAGAGCTTAAGCTAAACCGCCGCTTTGCCCCTGAGCTTTATGAGGAGGTCGTGGCGATTACTGATAAGGAGGGGAGTTATGCGTTCGGCGGGGAGGGGAGGGCAGCGGAGTATGCTGTAAAGATGAAAAGGTTTGATGATAACTCGCTTTTTACTGAGCTGCTTTCGCGCGGCCTCCTTACAGATAAGCTCCTTTCGGAAGTTGTAATGCAGATTGCTGCCTTTCACTCCCGCGCCGAGCATACTCCAAAGTTTTGGGGCTTTGATGAGGTAAGCCGCATAGTGCGCGAAAATATCGCTGGAATTAAAAAGGACGGTGCCGAAATCGTAGATTTGCACTTAGTCGAAAGGCTGAATACGCTTTTTGAATCAGAGCTTCTCACTCTTAAGGAGCTGATCGAAAGACGCAGGCAGACATCAGTTAAATCCCTGCACGGAGACCTTCATCTTAGAAACATCGCGCTGCTTGAAGGCCAACCGGTCATATTTGACGGAATTGAGTTTAGTGATGAGCTCTCTTGCTGCGACGTCTCGGCCGATCTTGCTTTTCTTCTAATGGACCTTACTTACAGAGGCGCTCCCGATCTATCGAATCTCGCCCTTAATGATTACTTAGAGAACAGCGGTGATTATGAAGGGACAAGGCTCTTGCCGCTCTACCTCTCCTATAGGGCAGCGGTTCGGTGCAAGATAAGCTGTATCGAACATGCAACTTTAGAAGAGCCGGGAAGACGAAGCCACGCCGCACATTCAGCGGTCTCGCACTTAGAACTAGCGTTGAAATTCATATTGAAGGATACCCCTAGAGTAATAGCGATAGGGGGCCTTTCGGGAAGCGGAAAGACTACTTTGGGGCGCGCCATCTCAAGAATAGTAAATGGCGTACATCTTCGCTCCGACGTCATTAGAAAACAGCTTCTAGGACTTCATCCTCTTACCAAGGCTCCCGAGAGCGCATATTCCCCGGAGATCACAACGCGCACTTATGAGGCGATGCGGCGCTATGCAATACCGGCTCTTGAAGCGGGATATTCAGTGGTTCTCGATGCAGTGCATATGAATCCTGCCGAGCGCGAAGCTGCCGAAGGTGTGGCAAGAAAATTTAAGATTCCCTTTCTCGGAATCTGGTGCAGCACAGACATAGCAACCGCCAGGGAGCGCGTTTCTGCCAGAACTCGCGACGCATCTGATGCAGACCAGTCAGTGATAGAAAAACAGTTTCAGCAGCAGTGCGGGGAGATGAAATGGAAAGTAATCGATACGAGGCTCTCTCTTAATAAGCTTCATTCGCTGGCTCAAAGCGTGATAGGTGGGGAATTATGTCGAGATAAAGGGCAATCTATAAAGGAGTAAGCTGCTCAGTTCAATCCGTGTGCGCTATCTGTAAGCTTCCGAAGCAGGGAAAGGAGTTCAGCTCGCTCTCTGTAGTTGGGGCTAACTAATCGAATCCCGGAGGTGCCGGTTCCCACAGTCACCACGCTGCCGAGTTCCTCTACGCTCGTTACCTCCCTAAACGGGATGTAGGTGCGCCCGGACACACGCATGCCCGACATCGAGATACCGTCTTCGTACACAGTGACACTCTTTCCCTTCCCGAACGGCAGGTATGCTAGCGCGCCCTCAGGAGCGTTGTGGGCAACGTCTAAAATTTTTGGCTTATTCTGAAGCTTCTGCTCGGCCTCTTGCTGTTGCTTCATGGCATTAAAATTTTTGCCGCCCTTATAGAACTGCGATCCACTGGGCAAGCATGAATAAAGCCCCCAGAGTACGAAAACTGTCAGAAAAACCCAGGTTTTACTCATTAATCTTCTCCCTGCACGAAGGCAGTTCCGCAACCAAATCGCACTGCGAGTATAACGGCAGGGCCGATCTAGTTAATTAAATGGACTTATCAGCAGCTAATTACTTTCGCCGCTTAGCGCCCTGCGTCGGCTCTGCTTTGCGCGGATCAAGCGGCCAGGAGTGCTTCGGATAACGCCCCGCCATCTCTTTTCTAACCTCTTGATAGGAGTTGGTCCAAAAGCTCTCTAGATCTGAGGTGACCTGAAGCGGGCGTCCGGCAGGGGAGAGGAGTTCAATGGTAAGCGGCACCGCTCCGTTTGCTATGCGCGGAGTAAAGGCCTGACCGAACATCTCTTGCAACCGCCCGGAAACCGACGGCGCACGCGGGCCTTCGTAAGATATAGGCGCAGCCCGCCCACTTGGAAGCATGAGGTGGGTAGGAGCAAGGTCGTCTATCAACTTCTGTACGCCTCGATTCACTTTAAGGGTTAGCGCGGTATGGAGGACCTCAGGCTTCATCTCATCAAGTGATCGGACACCTGGAAGAAATGGGCCAAGCCAGCTTTCAAGATCTGCTGTAAGAGCTGGTGCACTTAGATCGGGAAGGTCTTCACTAGTTAATCTCTGTGCTCTCAGCCACTCTACTCTCTCCAGCAAGGACTTTGAAGCAGGCCCAAACGGAAGTAGTGCAATGCCGCCCTCGCGCAGGGCAGAGAGAATTTTAGGAATCGCCTCCTCGTCACTGCACGGCACCGCCCGTTCAGAAAGAATCAGCGCTCCGAGAGCTTCAACTTCCCGCGCCCTTACGGCATTATCTACCCACCTTACCTCTCGCTGCCGGGTAATCTCGGCATTAAATATCTCCCTTATCTCTTCGATGTCGATCGGTTCAGCAAGATAAATTCTCGCGTTCTCTCCGAGCCCGTCCAGATGTGCAACGGCTAGGTATTCATGGCGCGCAAGAGGGGAGCCCTCAAAAACTACTCCCCCCGAGCCGCTGCGCATCAAAAACCTGGTGCCGCCCGCCTCTCTTCTTTTGGCCACCCGCTCCGGATAAGCAAGTGCCACCAATGCGCCGGTTGAAAGTGCGTTGGAATCATTTGCAGGCTGGAGTAGCTTCCGAAGCCTCTCAGTCTCCGCCTCAATTCGGCGCACGGTGTTTTTGGAATATGCGCCGCGCCCGATTGCCGAGCTGTGAAGCTCGTCAAGGCGGTTTGAAACTACGGAATCGGCCGCACGATCGAGAGAGGGCAGGGGCTCCTCTAAAAGTGCTGCAAGTTCGCATGCGGCCCCGCCAGCTTCCTTGTCCGACGCGATGAGGAGCATATGCGCGAGACGCGGGGGAAGCGCCAGCCGTAAAAGCGCCTTTCCGTGCGGCGTTATTAAGTTCTTCTCATCAAGTGCGCCGAGAATTTTCAGCAGCTCTCGCGCTTGGGCTAGATTTGATGCGGGTGGGGGAGTCAAAAAGCGGTACTTTTCAGGGTTGCTCTCGCCCCATGCTGCAAGCTCTAAAAGCAGCGCCGAAAGATCTGTGTAATTAATCTCCGGCTGATTATATGGCGCAAAGCTGCTCTCATCCTGCTCACTCCACAGCCGGTAACACGCCCCGGGTGCCTCACGCCCGGCACGTCCGGCGCGCTGCGCGGCCGAGGCACGGCTTACAGCCACCGTTTCGAGCCCTGCCATCCCGCGCCGCGGATTGAATCTCGGCACTCGCAAGAGCCCCGAATCGACAACCACGCGCACGCGGGGAATTGTTACGCTTGTTTCAGCCACATTGGTGGCAAGGATAATGCGCCGGCGGTCGCCCTCTCGCGGCGAGAGTATCCGGTCTTGCTCATCGCCGCGAATATCGGAGTGCAGAGGGACAACCTCGGTAGAGCCGGAAAGCGGCAGCTCGCTAAGTTTCTCAGCTATTCGATGAATCTCAGCGCGTCCGGGAAGGAACACAAGGATATCTCCCTCGTTCTCACTGTGCGCACGCTGTACCGCCTCAACAACTCTATTATCTATAAAGCGGGTTTCAAGCTGTTTTCCATAACGGATCTCAACCGGAAATTGGCGGCCCGGGCAGCTTATAATCTCTGCATCGCCTAGTAGCTTTGCAACCGTATCTGCATCAATCGTTGCCGACATCACCATCACTCTAAGATCGGGCCGCAGCGCGCCCTTTGCATCCAGCACCAGGGCCAGCGAGAGGTCGGCGTGAATACTCCGCTCATGAAACTCATCAAAGACCACTAGCCCCACATCCTCAAGCGCCGGATCGCTCTGAATCATCCTTGTAAGGAGCCCCTCGGTCACCACTTCAAGCCGTGTACTCGGACCGGCGCGAGATTCGCCTCGGATTCGGAACCCAATTTCTTGGCCGACTTTCTGCCCGCGCTGGGCGGCTATAAATGACGCCGCCGCTTTGGCTGCAAGCCTGCGGGGTTCTAGCATTATGATTTTTTTCCCCTTAAGCCACTCTGAATTAAGAAGGCTAACCGGAGCGCGGGTTGTCTTGCCGGAGCCGGGCTCGGCGGTAAGCACGATGTTTTTTCCGGCTGCGAGTGCTTGGGAGATGGCAGGGAGAAACGGATCTATAGGAAGAGGGTTTTTCAATTGAGTTACTGTGAAATAATCTCCTTTATATTACTTATAAAGTTCCAAAGTGGAATCTGCTTGCTAGCGTATTAATTTTGACGATTAGTAGGCGGCGAAGGCTTTAGAAAACTAGGGGAGCCTTGATTACTGCCGGACAGAAACTCAGAAGTCGTAACTGTCACCCTTTTCTTATAACCGCTTGTTCAGCTCTACCCCTAAAACCTGCTCCAGTTTTGTGATCACTGTCTCCTCGTTAAATGGCTTCACTATATAGTCTCTAGCGCCAAGATTAATACTTTCAATTATCTTATTGGCAGCATCCTCCTTGGTCAGCATTATCACCGGGACACTCGCCTTATACCTAGCCACTATTACCTTAAGTACCTCATGTCCACATTCCTGTCCTAAGTAACGATCTAAAAAGACAGCATTGAAGGGGCACTTGTCCAAAAGTGGGAGCTTATCCAATGCTGATTGAATACAGTTAGCGGTAACAACATGCCGTATGCCGGCGCCAAGAAGAAGTGACGACATCATGGTTAACACCATAGGGGTGTCATCAACTACCAAGACTGAAGCGTCAGTTGAGATGCTTATGCTCTGTGCCGCCATGGCAGAGAATATTACCAGACGAAGCTCCGGTAACAAGTGTATTAATACGGAGTGTACCTAAATGCTATATATTGCCGCTCGGCCGTTACTAGCGAGCTAGTCTAACGACGCTTATTTTTATATTGCATCTTTGTTCATTTTCTATCACACATTAAAGTGGCGGTTTGGCTGATGGACTCAACGTCTAGGAATATTGTGGCGCCCCACGCGACTATTCTCCCTCGCTATCTACCGCTTGTGGTAATAACGTTGGGAAGCGCTGTTATGGTTGGGTGGGCGCTCGAGGTCGACGCGCTCAAGCGCGTCTGGCCGGGCCTAGTTTCCATGAATCCGCTTACCGCTATCGGATTCATCCTTTCGGGCTTTTCACTTAGTATCTTCGATAGTCAGAGGAGATCCGGCAAATCCGCTTCGCTCATAGCTGCCTGCTTGGTTCTTATAATAGGCGCTCTCCAACTGCTGCAATCCTTTACCGGCATAGGCCTCTACATCGACCGCTTACTCTTTACAAGTGCCTTGGATTCACCGATCGAACCGGAGCCTAATCAGATGGCTCCCACAACTGCATTTAACTTCTTATGCATGGGAGCGGCATTGGTAGCGCTCCACCTGGGGCGCATACGGGCCTATGGGACATGGGTAGCGGAAGCCTTTGCGATCCTGGCTCTCATCGTTTCAAGCCTCGCTATAGTCGGCTACGTGTACGGACTGCGCGTTCTTTACGGACTGAGCGTTTTCATCCCAATGGCAATTCATACGGCGGCAGGCTTTTTCATCATGTCACTCGCGATCATCGGTTTCTGTCACAGGTCGGGGATGCTCGCAATATTTCGGAAGTTCTTCTGGAAGCTTTACGGCGGCTACATAGTGCTGATATTCGTATCAACAGCTTTGGTCGGAGTCTTAATAAAGGAGCCGATTCAAAATACTTTGGAACAGAATGCAGAGAGGCTGCTCCGTACAGCATGTGCAATCCTATACAAAGGGGTTGCAGATAAGCTGAAAAATCAGCAGCCGATAGTGCCCGATTCGCTCTCGATTCCGGCCGCACTTAAACCGGAGAACGTTTCACTGACAGTCCTGGATAGCAAAGGCCGGCCGCTATACGACTCGAGAACAGAGCCACTGCAGGACTTGGGCAGCGAACCTCTCTCTCAGCCGGAGATCTTATCCGCTTTAGCTAACGACCCTGAAGTGGCCATCCGCCAAGAAGCAGATGGCAGTGATACCATGTACTTCGCTCTGCCTGTGTTCCAAAATCAGGCCCTCACCGGTTTCATCCGCGCCGGAGCCCCAATGTCGCTCCTTCATCAGGAAGTAAACGGCATTAGGATAAAAATATTGCTTGGAACGTTGATGGGAGCTGGTTTGGCTTTGCTGCTAGGATTACTCGTAGCGCGAAACGTTACAAGTGCCCTTGACCAGATACGTGTCGTAGCCCGCCGGTTAAGTGAGGGCGACTATACCAGCCGGGCCCCTGTCACCGGTGATGATGAGATTACAGAGCTTGCTTTCAGCTTTAATGCCATGGCTGACACAATTTCATCGCAGATAGTTGAACTTAAAGAGGCCCGCCGCGCTGCTGAAGCAGCTGCGGAGGCAAAAAGCTCGTTCCTTGCTCATATGAGCCACGAGATCCGTACTCCGCTTAACGGTGTCATTGGAATGTTGGAGCTGCTTCAGCGCACGACTTTAGACGAAAAGCAGCAGAAGTACCTCGATGTCGCAAAATCCTCCGGGCATGCGCTGACCGACCTTATTAGTGACATTCTTGATCTTACGAAGATTGAGGCCGGTAAATTAGTGCCCGAACCTGCGAATTTCGATCTGTATGAGGTGATTGAAGAAGCTATAGAAGTTGTGGCGCCCCGTGCGGCAGAGAAGCCGTTAGAGCTTCTCTCCTATATTCAGCCAGATCTTTCATCATACCTTCGTGGAGACGGCGCGCGTTTGCGCCAGGTATTACTTAATCTTTTGAGCAATGCTGTGAAGTTCACTGAAAAAGGCCACGTCATGCTTAGGGTATCAAAGGAAGGCCAAGTAAAAAGCAGGGTCTTGCTGAAATTTGAGGTGACCGATTCTGGGATCGGAATACCGGAGGATAAGTTAGCGGTGCTGTTTCAACCTTTTTCACAGGTTGACACTTCGTCGACGCGCGTCTTTGGAGGCACCGGCCTTGGCTTGGCGATCTCTCGAGAACTTGTGCAGCTGATGGGGGGCGATATAGGAGTCAGAAGTGAGGAGGGGAAGGGCTCTACTTTCTGGTTCACCATGCCCTTTCAGCAAAAGGTCCTACATGATGAGGGAGCAAAAAGTAGCAAGCGGGATCCTCGCTCGATACGGGTGCTGGTGGCCGACAACAGTGAAAACTTTAGAGCCGTCCTGGTAGAGCAGCTTACAAGTTGGGGAATGCATGTAAAACTGACTAATTCGGGGGAGGGAGCACTAAAAATTCTTCGAGACCAAAAGAGCAGCAGTTTTGATGTTGCACTTATTGACAGAGATCTTCCTGACATGGATGGCATTAGGCTAGGCGAAGAGATCAGACTACTTAGACAAGCGCCCCAGCTCACCTTATTGCTATTTACAAAAATGGGGGATGAGCCTTCGCCTGAAGAGCTGGAAAGAGCGGGCTTTAACGGCTGCCTAACAAAGCCTGTGCGTCAATCACGGCTGCTTGATCTAATAATGGACAAAATATCTCTTCTTCGAGGACCGCTCTCGGATCGAGCCTCCAAGATTAGTGATGGCACTTCTGATGCGCTGAGCAGCAAGCAGATCCGCATACTGCTTGCCGAGGACAATCCTTCCAGTCAGATTGTAGCCGGTGAGATATTGAAGTACCTAGGATACTCATACTCATTGGTGGAAACCGGTACAAAGGCGTTAAATGAGGCTTGTACCGGTAAATATGATCTGGTCATCATGGATTGCCAGATGCCGGAAATGGACGGATTTGAAGCCACACAGAAGATTCGTGAGCATGAAAAAGCAAACGGCTCTTCTCACATTCCCATTATCGCCTTGACAGCGAACGCCATCGGTGGCGACAAGGAGCGCTGCCTCAATGCCGGGATGGATGCATATTGCAGTAAGCCGGTTAATCCGGATGAACTTGGCAGTGTAATCAATTCATTGCTTTCTAGAGCCACCAACGGTGGATTACCGGCTTCGGAATCGCAACTCGAAACTAAAAATCCGCTCTCCGAGCGAGTACCATTCGATCTCAGGGCCCTCTATAGACGTTGCGCTAATAACTACGCTGCTGTTCAGAAAGTGCTCTCCCAATTCGAGGCTCAGATTTACCGCGATCTGGCCGACATCTCTCTTCATCTTGGTAACGGCGATGCTCAGGCGATAGCCCGCAGCGCCCATAGCCTACTGGGCTCGGCCGGCCTGGCATCTGCGGAAGGGTTCGTTGACGTTTTAACGCAGATAGAAGCCGCAGCAAAGGCCGGTGACTTACAGGCGGTGCGTGAGAAAATCACCGCGCTTAAGCGTGAAGGCAATCGATGTTTAATTTACATGCCCGAAGCGCAGCATGTGATCGCAATTGAACTGCATGAAGAGATATAATTCAATTAATCCCTTATCAAGTTCCAAAGTGGAACTCCATTGCTTACTTAATCGATCTGACGATTGATAAGCGGGTGTTATCGGGACTAGGAAGGCGAGCAAGTAACAGCGGAAGAGTGATTAACTTCGGTCCCGTGGTTCAACCTCAACCATTGAAACGCGTCAGCGGCTGATCGCAAGCACGGAGTTCCGGAACAAATGAAAAGGCTACCGCCTAAGTCGAAAATCTTGCTTTTTGGACTGATAAATTTGAAGAAGAGTCTTTAATACGCTTCCTAAATCCTTGCTCTGGTGGAACCCTCGCTTTTCTATTAGCGCGATGGCCTCCTTAGCCACTTGAATATCTTCCCCGTCTGCGGCTTGTATAAGGTTCTTTATGTCCAACCTGTCATGGGGGCGCGTCTTGTCGTCCATAGAAAGGACCTTTAGAGCTATTAGATGACCTACGGATGCAACTCTGAATTTTTGGTTACGTGCGAGTTCGAATATAGTTGCACCTTCTACGACTTCTTTTTCGATTCCTGTTTGCTTGAAAATAAGATCGATACGATGGGTTATTGAATCTTCGGATGGGGAGGACAGTATTGCCACTGCAATTGAATCAGTTGGCTTGTGTTCAAGAACTGTTTCAATTTGATATCCTTTACCTAATAGCGCTTTAATGAGCTTTTCAGCCTGCTGGTCGGACTTTACGGCCAGCGCAAAATCTAGGTCTTTTGTAAAGCGCTCCTCCGTCCAAACACCTACGGCAACGCCGCCAACAAGTGCGCAGGAAACTCCTTCTTCCTCAATTAGCTTTGCACATTCAAAGGCCAGCGGCTTTTTGCTATCCATTCAAAAGCTTCGTTTTTCTATCCTCTGAGATCTCAAAAAGGCCGGGGACTTCACCGTTCTTAACATGACTCATTATCCAGTTATTAATTCTCTTAGAAAGCTCGCTTTCAGAATGATATCGTCCTTCTTTCTTAAGCTTCTGTTCCCGGAGCCTTACTCCTGTTTCAAAGAGTGACGAAATGGTGGAGAGTCGCTTTGTAAGCAAGTCAATGTCATTGGGGGACCCGACACCCTCTTCATCAGACGCGGGGGACATGAGATAGTTCAGCAATGCTTCAAGAAGGGAATCGTAAGCACTTCCTTCCCGTGAACTTTTATCCTTTTTAATTAGCGTTCTTACATAATCACTGAGAGAGTCGTAATCCGAGCGTGCCACGGACTCCGCATACTTTCTAAGCTCGAGCGGTATCGTAGTATTTAA
>JAGFJO010000059.1 GCA_024102635.1 Deltaproteobacteria bacterium | reverse complement strand
GTCCCGCCCTACTTGTCGCACGCTCAGACCCGCCACCGGCTTTTCGCATACGGGACTATCACCCTGTATCGTCGGACTTTCCAGACCGTTTTGCTAAGCTGATGGTTTAGTCGTGCAGGCTCTTCCGTGTTCGCTCGCCACTACTTACGGAATCTCGGTTGATTTCTGTTCCTGCAGCTACTTAGATGTTTCAGTTCGCTGCGTTCGCCTCCACTGGCCTATGTATTCAGCCAGGGATACTCCTGGCGGAGTGGGTTTCCCCATTCGGACATCGCGGGATCAAAGCTCCATTGCCAGCTCCCCCACGCTTTTCGCAGGCTTGCACGTCCTTCATCGCCTGTGATCGCCAAGGCATCCACCACATGCACTTAGTCGCTTGATCCTATAACCTTGGACCCTCATACGAAGGCCCTGCAGCGCTAGGCTCAGAACTCGTTTGTGCGTCGAGACGCGTCGCCGGTTCGCAAACACGCTCGACTCGAATGCAATCACAACCCATGCACCCGGCGACTGACATACCCCGCCGGGCACACGAACTACTACTTATCCACTTTGTTAAAGAACGAACCTCTACGAACAACTGCTTCGTAAGGGGTGAAGCCTGGTCCGCCGCACGACACGCTGGCGAACTACGCTTCACACCTCACCGCTTGCACACACACATCTGACTCAGTCGCCCATCGACTGGTGGAGCTGGTCGGGATCGAACCGACGACCCTCGGCTTGCAAAGCCGATGCTCTCCCAGCTGAGCTACAACCCCATACAGTGGATGGCTTCGACTCGCCAATTCATATAGCAGTAACCCGGCTCCACAAACATACCAGATAAATGGCCTGCCATGAGCGAGCCGCGCAAGCGGCGAGTCGAATGGTGGGCCAGGGTAGACTTGAACTACCGACCTCACGCTTATCAGGCGTGCACTCTAACCAGCTGAGCTACTGGCCCCCTTCCGTCCTCTATTCATCCTCTATACCACGTTCACAAACTAAGTTTAGCGACCTGACGAGAGGCGAATCGTCAAAATAGACATTACCCTATACAGTGTCAAGTAACGGTATCTATTTATTCTGATTGATTTTCTTCAGCATCGCCGGTCTGCTGTATGCATCTAAAAGGTGTATAATAAAGGAGTAAAAGGCATTAAACCTTATTGCGTAAGGTGCCGATATTACTAATAATGGTTTTGAGAGAATCTGTCCGGAGCACAGATGCAGTCGGTTCTCTTATTAAATACTAGCTTTGAGCCATTAAAGGTTATCTCCTGGCAGCGCGCTGTCACCATGTTTTTTATGGGCAAGGTGGAAGTGCTCGAGGAGTATGATCACGACATCAGATCGGTGTCACTTGTAATAAGGGCGCCCGCAGTCGTTCGTCTGCTGCGTTTCGTTAAGATCGGCCGCAAGGCCCCTCCTCTCTGCCGAAGTAACATCCTCGCCCGTGATAATTTCCAGTGCCAGTACTGCGCAAAAGAGCTAGGCGCGCGTGAAGCGACGCTCGATCATGTGTTGCCGCGAAGCCAGGGGGGAAGAACTTCTTGGGAAAATATCGTATGCTGCTGCTCTACGTGTAATAGGCGGAAGGGCGGAAGGACCCCGCAACAGGCCAGGATGACCCTGCTTAGCAAGCCGGTTAAACCGGACTGGCTGCCTGTATTAAATATGAAATTTCATGGCAAGATCCCCATCGTATGGCGTCATTTCCTCACATTTGAAGGCACTTTCTGAGGCCAAAAAACTTCTACGCGCGCTGGCGCAAACTTCATCGATAAAAAAAATAAACGATGCGTTAGGTAAGGACTCCGAGCTTTGCCTGGTCGGTGGCACTGTGCGCGATGTAATCCTCGGAGTAGATAAGTGCGATCTTGATTTGGCATCCAAGCTTCATCCGCAGGCTGCTAGAGAACGCTTGGAAAACGCGGCAATCAAAGTAGTAGATACCGGAATAAAGCACGGCACTATTACCGCTGTTATGCAGGACGGAAATGTTGAGATTACCACTTTCCGCAAACCGGGGGCGCGCGAGAGCTCTGAGTTTTCTGATTCGATTGAAGAGGATCTCGGAGGACGTGATTTTGCTATTAATGCAATCGCGTACAGAATAGATAGTGACGCTCTAATTGATCCTTCCGAGGGCTACAAAGATTTAGCCGGCGGCACTCTTAAAGCTGTAGGAGATCCTGCGGCGCGGTTTGAAGAGGATCCGCTGCGAATACTACGCATGATAAGATTTGGCCCGGCGCAGGCGCGAAAAGTCGATGCAGGGACCTTGCAAGCGGCAATCGAAAGAAGAGAGCTGCTTAAGAACGTCAGCATAGAGCGTGTGCGGATGGAGCTTGAGAAGATCCTTCTCTCCCCGTTTGCCGGGCACGCAGTGAGGGAGATGCGAGCAGCCGGGCTGATCGAGCTGATCATTCCTGAGCTCACCGAGAGCTATGATTTCGAACAAAATCGTTTTCACATAGAGGATGTTTTCGAGCACACGCTGACTGTACTCGACAATGCGCCGCAGACTCTTAGGCTCAGGCTGGCCGCACTTCTTCATGACATCGGCAAGCCGCGCTCCCTCTCTATCGATGAAACCGGTACACGGCGCTTTTATAATCATGAAAGAATCAGCGCCGAGATGTCCAAAGTGATCCTTAAGCGCCTTCGATTTTCTAATGATGATATCGAGGCGGTGTGCGACCTGGTACGGCTTCATATGCGTCCGATCGATTGCGGACCGCCGGGGGTGCGCCGTTTAATGCGAGATCTCGGTGACAATTTCGAAGACTGGAGAGAGATAAAGATCGCCGACTACCCACCTATTATGGAGATGGAGGAGTTCAAAGAGAGGCTGGCGCAGTTTGATAGAATGGTCGAAAGCGAGAGGGAGCGGCTTGCCCGCTCGGGCGGCAGCACACTGGCGGTTGACGGAAACGATCTAATTGCACTTGGGATAAAGCCCGGACCTGCTCTTGGCCGCATTCTTAAAGCCCTTGAAAGCGTTGTCATTGAAGATCCGGAGCTTAATGTGAAAGATCTCCTACTTGAAAGAGCAAAGGAGCTGATAAGCTCTTTTGAGAATTAGACTGAGTTTGACCTGCAAGTGCCGTTCGGTTACCATCGCCTTTGGCAGTGAGATCCCCGGCCATTTAGCAATACCCTGTATGGATACCTTGACAGCTTCACCCTCTCAGCCGCCTACTGCGCCATCTACCATCAGAAGCATGCGGGCATTTTTCGCGGTGCTTTTTATCTCCCTATTGATCTACTCCTTCTCACTGCTTGGGAAGCACGCTAAATCAAAAGACGAGATTGAGTTCGAGCAGTGGATAGAGACCGCTTCCGTTCAGCTTACTTATGACAAGGACGCAAGCGAGCTTCCAGAGCTCTCGTTAAAAGTAATTCCCGACGGGGTAAGCACAAAAGAAAAGGAGCTAATCATAAAAGCGCTGGGAGATGACGACTCACGAGCGCGGCTGCAGCGGCTGCTTGATCTGGTCAAAGAGGCAGGCCTTTACGCCTACAGTAGAAAGGCGGGCAGCACTGCGCGCGCTGGCGATCTTGTTTTCTCCATCTCATCCGACACTAAGGACTATACGCTGGTAGTTCCCTATAAAGAGATCCGCAACAACGTTAAGGCAGCGCTCCTTCTTAAGCTAATGGATGAATACGCAAAGATAAAGGTATCGCCGCAAGAGTTGGCACGCTTCAACCTGGAGCGGGAGATAGATAGCTGGCGGGCTGAGAATCCCGAAGCGGAGAAATAAAGAAAAAATGAAAACAAGAGAAGAAGCGCTTGCGCTGCTTAAGGAGTATACAACCTCGGAGAGTTTGCTTAAGCATTCGCTTGCCGTGGAGGCAGCGATGCGGTGGTACGCTAAGCATTTTGATCAGCCAGGTGATGAGGTTGAGAAATGGGGCATAACCGGGCTAATTCACGATTTTGACTATGAGAAGTACCCCGAACCTGTCGAACCGGATGGGCACCCGTATATCGGAAACCGGATATTAGCAGAATGCGGGTATCCTGATGATGTGCGGCGCGCAATTATGGGACATGCAACCTACTCAGGAGTTCCCCGCGATACGTTAATGGCGAAAGCTCTTTTTGCAGTTGATGAACTCTCCGGCCTTATTACCGCAAGTGCATTAATTCGTCCCGACAAATCGATCAATAACCTCGAGGTAAGCTCTGTCAAAAAGAAGATGAAGGATAAACGGTTTGCCGCAGGGTGCAACCGTGAAGATATAGCTCTTGGCACACAGGAGCTCGGGATCGAGATGGAGCAGCATATCGGGAATGTGATTCAGGCGATGAGAGCTATCGCTCCTGAGCTGGGGTTGAATTAGATTAGTTTCTTGAGTTTTGAAAGATCTCTTGTCGGAGCGCTGGGCTTCGGCCCGGCTTGATCGATTGTTTAACATCTTGGCCGACCTAGAGGTCCTTCGGTCGGCTCAGGACAGGTCGGCGTTCCAGGTCACCGGCGCTTAGGTTGCCCGCTATCGAAAATCTTATCGATCTATTTCTAAGAATCGTCCTCCGCGTACGCCGTGTCCTCCGTGTGAAAACCTTGAATCGCAGCTTATAGATTGTAAGCGATATTATAGTTATGCGACCTTTTTGTTAATTAACACAGAGGACGCAGAGGAACACGGAGGGTGAAGCAATCTAGAAGTGTGAAAAGCCACATCCTCGGCGCTTCCTTCGGCTCAGGGCAGGCCCTTCGACTCGGGGCTGCGCCCCTCGCTCAGGGCAGGCCATACTTAGTTTTTAGTTCGTCGATAAGCGCGCATGCTTCGCTGGGGTTTCGGGTGAGCTTCTCGCCGAAGCTTGCCGTATCTTTAGTGAACTGATTAAAGACCTCGCTATCTTTTCGTCCAGCCATGACTTCAGCCTGCAGGAGCGAATGCAGCTCCATCTGCCTTTTCGCGGCATCGCTAATTGAACAGGTGCCGCTTCCTTTGCCGCCGTCTTTTGCGAGTTGCTCGATTGTGAGCATGTTCTTCTCTTCATCAGCGAGGTTTACTTTTAGCTTCTTTGCAATCTCATCGGCTTTAGTGCATGCCTCGCCGTACTTTCCTTGAGCGATGAGCTCGCTTACTTCGCCGGTCTCTATTCCGATTCGCGCTGCCACGGCAGACTCGTACTGACCCCCTTGTGCCGCTACTCTTGCGGATACTCGCCCGAGAGCGAGCATCTTATTAGTTGCTTGCTCCTGAGTGCAGGTGTCAGATGAGCATGAGGTTATGGCGAGTGCTAGTGCGATTAGAACAAGATGACGGAGCATGGGTTTTCCTATTTTAATGATTTCCGCCGCGCTTGTTGCACCCGGCGGAGGGCTCAGGGAGATATTGGATCAAAGGATGGAGATAAACAAGCCATCTCCCTACGTCGCTGCCTTCATGAATCTAGATACATCCCTGCATTGTAGTAGGGCCTATGGGAAGCACATTCAGAAAAGTGGAGCGCGCCTCCGTTTTGTATGATTCAACACGGCGAATACTGCTCCATAATTTACAATGAGTTCAGTGAGATCAGCGAGACAAGCAATAGAGGAATTCCCTATGTGGCCTAGCCGTCGAATAAGCGGCTATTCAAGCAAACACGATCTTTTCAAGCCGCCCGGTCCTTTGCGCCTCTTCGTAAAACTCTTCTACCTCGCTTATTTTTTGAGCCCTCTGTTCCTCGTTTAATATTGCTCCGGCCTGGGCTTCATACTGCGCCACATACCGCTCGGCTAGGGTTCGAGCCTCTGTTTGAGCGGGTGGTTCTGAAACCGGGGGAGCAGGTGATGGAGCAGGTGGCTCTTTCGGCGCCGGATTGAGTATTTCATCCTGAATCTTTCGCCTCTGCCCTGGGGCATTCAGCTTTCCCCTGCCCGGCTCGACCTCTTCTGGCCTTCCAGACGCCGGGCGCTCCGGTTTGGACTTTTTGGAATTTAGAATTTCATCTTGGATTCTAACTCTGCCTGATGATCGAATATTGCCTACGCCCATAACTATACCTCTGCTACACCAATCTCCGCTTCCACCCTTTTACTCATGAAATTCTCGGGCTACGCGGGTCTAACAGAGGATCGTAGAACCCCCTTAAAGACTTAATGTTGGAGGGCTAAATCGCCAAACTAGCGGGCCGGGCGTAGGCCAGATTACTGATTAGGACGGCCCTGGAGATAAGAATAATTCCTATACGCATTGAAGGAGCGTGGCCACTTCGTTCAACGAAAAGGGATAGGCAAATGCTCCAACTACGTTCTCTACCGGAGCCAATATCGGCTCAACCGTATCCCCTTCATCCGGAAGGTTTATCTCCAGCACATAAGGTGCTCCGTTGTCGCCATCGTTTCTCAGCTCCCAGCGGCTCTCAACCCGCAGCTTGCTTCCATCTCTCTTAGTGTGAACAAGCGGGCCTTTCCAGCTTCCGCTCCGCAGAAGCTCACGGTTTATCTGCTCAAGCGAGCACGGAAATTCGGTTTTGAAAAGATCATGCGAGATGTTCCCTTCAGCCATCTCCTTGCTGAAGCCGTAAGTCTTCTCAGCCAGGGTGTCCCACCGTGTGACCTTTCCCTCGACTGTTCGAAGGAGCGTTGAAGAGTTAGGCTTTTTTGGGACTAGCATCCCGTATGCGTAGTACCAATCGATGATATCGGCGATCTCCTCTTCGAGGTCCTTGCTGGGCTGAAAACCTAGCTGCTGGCGAGCCTTGCTGCAATCGAAATGACGATCCTTCGTGAAAAAATCGACCCGACGTCTATAAATAGGAGGGTTGATTCTAAGCGGCGTGCAGATAGCTTCACAGATCGTTCCGAGCAACTGTACAGGCTTAACGGGAAGGTGAAGCCATGGACGCCGAACACCGAGCTGCTCGCAGATAATCTCAACCGCCTCATTAAGCGGCAGAGCACGCTTACCGCCGATTGTATAAACTTCTGCGTTAAGATGGTTGAGTTCCATTGCTCTGCCGAAGGCCGCCACAAGGTCACGTACGTCGATGAAGTGCACATACTTATCGCCTGCTCCTACGTAGAAGAAGCGCCCTTTGGAAAGCATTGAAAATAACTTGAGCAGCCTTGTATCGCCCGGACCATAGATCATGGCGGGCCTTATCACTACTCCGCGAATCTTCCCCTCTTTGAATGTTCGGAGGGCGAGCTTTTCGGCCTCCATCTTGGTGACCTGGTAAATATCGCCAGGGTTGTATGGATCGCTCTCTTTGGCTGGAGGATTTTCGATATGCCCTTGTACACCGATAGTAGAGCAGTGGATAAACCTAGGCACCCCTTCCTCGACAGCAGCATTGAGGAGGCGTCTGGTTCCCTCAACATTCACCTCGTAGTATTCGCTGTCAGGAAGTCCTGCCTTTCTAAAAAGCGCCGCGATATGAAAGACACCTGCCGTACCCTTTATTGCGGCACGTATACTCTTCTCATTCTTGAGATCTCCCTCTGCTATCTCAACCTCTTTGAGCCCCAGCTTTTTGAATTGGGCGGCATCTCTTACAAATACACGAACAGAATAGCCGTTGGCGGCGAGCCAGCGTACCATATGCCCTCCGGTAAATCCGGCTGCCCCTGTTACTAGATATGGACCTTTGTTCTCTTTATTCACGACCATGAGGATAAATCACCTTCAAATCCGTAAGCAAGCAATCAATCTCCAGAAAAGGCGCGCCAAAGACGGGACCAAGGAGGAATGCTAGATATAACAATCTCTGCCCCGGTCGGGCACGCAGAGAGCTGAATTAGCTGAATATTACTTCCTGCCGGAAAGCTCTTTAATCTGCACTTATCAGAGCGCAAGAATGGCAAGAAATTGAACTTGATCACCGCCTCCGGGGTATCAAGCCTGAGCCGAATGGAGCTTGCCGGTCCTTCCAGTACCCTCCCTGCACCGGAAAAGAAGTAATTGCTCTCAAACCCGGTGCGGGTAAAAAGGTTAAATCTCCCTAGTTTGGTCTGAAACTGGAACATCTCAGGTCTCTTTTTAAACCACCGCAGCCAGCCGCGGTCATGAGCTATCACACACCCGACGTTGTATAGATCAAGGTACTCTAGAATCCCCTCTTCACCTCTACTTCTGAAATCCTCGGGAAAGACGTCAACATAGGTCCAAACATTATGCTGGAAGCTCATTGCAATTAGGGGGAGCTTTGTAAAACTTGCTAGCGGCGCCACATGACCTCCCTCAAGCTCATGCAGCGTAAATCCTGCGAAGATAGTCCGCCCCTTTCCTGTACAGTATTCCTCAATGTCCTCAGCAAGCTGTTTGACAAGCGAGTTACTAAAGGAGAAACGTTCAACCGTTTGGTTCGTGGCAACCTTCCATAACCTAAAGGGAGTGAGTGCGAGCACTACTGTGGGAATGAGATATAAAAAACCGGGCCAGGAGCGGGCGCGCAGCATCTCGCTTCCTACTCTCAGAAATTCTGCTGCGGCGAGGCCGGCAGGAAGCGCTAAGAGGAAGAATAGCACCATGAACATGCGGTTAAGCTCAAGCTGAGGCTTAAAGATTGTCCCAGTAGTCCCGAGAATCAGAAGCCAGGCGCCCGTAACTAAAGTTAACCGTTTGAGGGATAGGCTTTTCAGCAACAGAATTCCCGGCGTAAAGAGAAAAAGAATAACAGTGCTAGAATTCCCGATTGCCTCTCTTAGCTCCGCGAACGCTTTCCATACTCCTGCTGAGTAGTTAGCATGAACCGCCTTGCCGGCTGTTGATGATGAGACAAAATTAAATACTCCGGAGGCGTGAGCAAATATCAGCATCCACGGAAGATGAAACACTATAAGCGCAATGACCGCCGCCGACATGCCGGCCTTGCGCCAAATTCGTTTGAAATTCAAAAGGAAAAATGCCCCCGCGGGCATCAGGATTAGTGTTGAAAGAGGCCAGAAGAGTGAGAGAGAGCTAGCCAGAAAGAAGAGCACCGCATCAGACTTTCTCCAGTTTGAGCTCTCGTCAGAGGCTTTCGCTAAAAGCGCTAATACTACGGGGATAGCAGCAAGCGAAGTAAGAAATCCTATCGTACCAAAAACCAATGCCCACTTATACCAAAGGAGCGAGCAGTAAATAGAGCAAGCGACTGCAGCGCAAGAAGCAGGTATTGAAAATCGTACCACTCGGGCGGCAAGCCATATAAGTGCGGGATGGACCGCAAAAAGGAGCGCCGCTACAAGATAGGTATAGATGCTGGAGATATCGAAAAGATATATAAACGGCGCAAAGATAAAAAACACGTTCAGAATCCCGGAGGGGAAAAATTCACGCGCCTCATAGCCCCCGTTCCATTCCGTTGAATAAAACGGAATAAAGGGGAAGTTCTCTTTTAGTTGAATGAGCCTGAAAAGAAACGATGAGTGGTCATCAGAGACTAAAAACCTTCCATTTGCCAGGTAGAGAAAACCTGCCAGCCCCGAAAGAAGCGAAAGCACCATTATAAGCGGCATAACAGCTTTCGGAATAAAGGCCGCTAAGATCAGAACTGCGGCGCCGCCAATTAAAAGCTCCACCGCCATGGGCGGCGACTGATAGTAGTTATAGCGGCGATACGGAATATCGGAGATAAGAATTAGTGCTAGGCAAATGATAAGAACCGGCGCCGAGAGCGAGAGACGCTCCCCCCGAAGATACGCAAGAAGGCATCCTAGAGCTGTAAGCCCGGCTCCAATTAATAGCCCACTCAATGTTGACGGTATGACGGTAAGATTTCCGAAAAGGTGAAATTCCCCGAAACCTACAGCCAGCACTGCAAAGGCCAATCCAAGGGTGAAAATAACGGAGGCTATCTTCGTCCCCAAGATGCTCATGAATTTAAGCCGCTTCTCTATTGCAGAATAATATTTACAAGCTTAGGTACTGTGCTTCCCGGCCGCGGCACGGTGATAAACTTATCGCGCTCAGAAACTTTATAATCTGTATCGGCCATACGGGTGATTATCTCCGCCTTAAGGGCCTCCTGGGAGATCCCGCTATCCACTTCAATGAGCGCGCGCTTTTTACCGTTCACCTGGATAACAACGCTCACAATTTCTTCGGCAAGAGCAGCCTCGTCATACTGCGGCCACCTCTCGTATGCAAGCGATGCCGAGTGCCCTAGCCGCTGCCACAACTCTTCGCTTATATGCGGCGCAAGAGGTGAAAGCACCAGAACGAATTTTTCAAGGCTCTCTTTCGATACCGGCTGCCCAGATGCTTCGTTCAGATACTCCATAAAAGCGGCAACGGCCGTATTAAACGACAGCTGGTCGATATCCTCGGTCACTTTCTTTATAAGCTTATTGAGCGCCCGCCGCACACTGTCCGGCTCCTCGGAGGCAGCTGCTACGTCTCGGGCTCCCGCATCGCGATTGTCAGTAACATAAGTCCAGGCGCGTTTAAGGAATCGATAGTTTCCGGTTATCGCCTTCGGGTCCCATCCGCGTGAAGAGTCGAGCGGGCCCATGAACATAAGGTACATTCTAAAGGTGTCGGCGCCATACTGATCGACTATCTCGTCAAGAGTAACAACGTTGCGGAGCGACTTGGACATCTTGGCTACTATACGCTCCAGCGCCTCGCCGGTGACTTTATGCTTTGGCTCGGCCCCTTCAATATCGTCAACTTCATCGGACGGGACAAGCGCCCCGCGGCTGTTTCGGTATGCGAACGCCTGAACCATTCCCTGATTAAAAAGGCGCTGGAACGGCTCGTTGGTAGAAACGTGTCCGAGGTCATACAGCACTTTGTGCCAGAACCTGGCGTAGAGAAGATGCAGCACCGCATGCTCCGCGCCGCCGACATAAAGGTCCACGTTCATCCATGCTTTCTCAAGCTTGGGGTCCCAGGCTTGCTTATCATTGTGCGGATCAATGAAACGTAGGTAATACCAACACGATCCGGCCCACTGCGGCATGGTGTTAGTTTCGCGCCGTCCCTTCTTCCCCGTTTTCGGGTCGGTCACATAAAGCCACTCCGTAGCCTTAGCAAGCGGTGACTCGCCGCTCTCAGAGGGGCGATAATCTTTAACTTCGGGAAGAACCAGCGGCAACTCGCATTCATCAGTTGCGCTTGAAGTTCCATCATCCCAGTGAATAATCGGGATCGGCTCTCCCCAATACCGCTGCCTTGAGAAAAGCCAGTCCCGCAGCTTGTAGTTTACTACTGCACGCCCTTGCGACTTATTAGCCAGCCACTCCGTGATCTTCTCGGCAGCCGCCCTATTCTCGATACCAGCGAGCCCGAGCTCCTTAAAAACGGGATGCTCAAGCGGGATCATCGTTCCCTCTCGGGTCCAGGAGAGCTCTCCTTCGAGAACAGCGTCCGTGACCCTTTGTTCTTCTCCGACCGGTGTTATCACCGGCTTAATATCGATCTGAAAAGTTCGAGCGAATTCGAAGTCGCGCTCATCATGGGCCGGTACACCCATTACAGCGCCCGTGCCTACTGTCATAAGAACATAGTCCCCTACATAAAGAGGCACATGTTCGCTGGAGATCGGGTTTACAACATAATTACCGGTAAATACACCGGTCTTTTTCCTATTATCTATGGTACGCGCGAACTCACTTAGCTTAGCAGCCTCTTCACAGTACTTTTGAACGCGCTCTTTATACTCGGCAGTAGTCACGCTCGAGACAATGGGATGCTCCGGGGAAACCACAAAAAAGGTGACGCCAAAAAGCGTGTCCGGCCGCGTGGTAAAAGCAACAAGCTTCTCGCTACTGCCGAGAATTCGGAACTCTATCTCGGCGCCAGTCTTGCGCCCTATCCAATTGCGCTGCTGCTCCTTGATACTGTCCGGCCAATCAATCTCTTTAAGATCCTCAAGCAGCCTCTCGGAGTACTTTGTAATCCTAAGCATCCACTGCTTCATCGGTTTACGGATAACATCATGCCCGCCGCGCTCCGATTTGCCGTCAATCACCTCTTCGTTTGCTAGGACCGTTCCAAGCGCCGGGCACCAGTTCACCATTGCGTCGGCGTAGTACGCTAAGCGGTGTTCGGCGCGGTAATCCTCAACCGCCTTTGCGCCCTGGCTTTTAACCTCATCCGGAATCGGCAGCTCCTCTATCGGGCGGGCTTTTTGCTTCTCTTCATCGAACCAAGAGTTATAGATTTTAAGAAAGATCCACTGCGTCCATTTATAGTAGTCAGGATCGCAGGTCGCCAGATTGCGGTCCCAATCATAGGAGAGCCCGACTGACTTTAGCTGGTCGGTAAACCGCTGGCAGTTGGCTTTAGTAATTAGGGCGGGATGCTCGCCTGTGCTGACGGCATGCTGCTCTGCCGGGAGGCCAAACGCATCAAACCCCATTGGATGCAGAACTGAGTAACCGCTCATGCGCTTGAAGCGGCAATAAATATCAGTAGCCGTGTACCCGAGAGGATGTCCCACATGCAATCCGGAACCTGAGGGATAAGGGAACATATCAAGGCAGTACAGTTTTTTACCCTTTGGAAGCCCCTCGACCCTAAAGGTCTTATTATCCTCCCAGTAGCGCTGCCACTTTTTCTCGATCGACCTATGATCGTAATCGGCCACGGCTTAAAACTCCGAAAATATGATCCGTTTCTGGAAATCGCGGATGCGAAACACAGAAAAAGAATAATATATTAAACGTGAGATGAAGCAAACGCGGCCGGCCCATTAATTCTAGGTCAAATAGTGGACTCTTTACAGGATGTTGCTATAATTGCCAGCCTGAGTGAAAAGGCAGTACTTCGATGCGCCGAGCTATCCGCCCGAGGGTGCGGATGTTCTTAATCGAAGCTTGGCCCGTATTCAGCCTGCCCTGAGCGAGCAGAGCGAGTCGAAGGGTTGGTGCTGCAAACGCCCTTCGATGCGCCGAGCTACGCTCGGCTTACTCAGGGCGTTTCTGATGAATGCTTCTTTAGAAGCATTCATCAGAAACGGAGTCGTAGTTCAGTTGGTTAGAACGCTCGCCTGTCACGCGAGAGGTCGCGGGTTCGAGTCCCGTCGGCTCCGCCATTCGACACAGCTCATGGCTTGATTTAAGACCCTGAGCTTGTCGAAGGGTCGGCTCCGCCATTCGACACAGCTCATGGCTTGATTTAAGACCCTGAGCTTGTCGAAGGGTCGGCTCCGCCGTTTTTTCAAAAGAAATACCCGTCCGGGCGTGCTTAAGAAAAGTTCTTCAGACACCATTCTCGCATCGGAATAACTTCTATTTGGTGTTTATTAGAAGTAAGCGTCTGCGCATGCCCTTCCCCAACGAGCAGGGTTAGTTTTTTGCATTTCAATTCTTCTGCGGCTTGTTCCAAAGATCTCAGTTCACGTTCTAATGTCTTTTGAGAATCCAGTGATAAACTAACTTGATACATCTCAGAGGTTTTTCCGTCATTTCGCATTATGAAGTCGACCTCGTATCCTGTCGTAGTAACATAATAAAACAGTTCAATACCGGCTCGTAATCCTCGCCGCCGTAATTCTATAAACGCCAAATTCTCCAGAAGCTTAGCTTTGCTCGATGTCGCAGCTGACCCGGCAAAAGTAACAAATCCATTATCGATTATATACATTTTGCGATCTGCCTTTAATCTTTCCCTTGTCTTATGGAAATATCGTGGCAGATCCTCTAAAACGTAAGCCTCATTGAAGTATCCTAGAAACTTTTGAATCGTGGCGATACTCAGTGCGCCTTCCAGCGCCCTTTCGAGGCTGCGAGCACTGAATCGCGACGCCACCGAATTGATCAAAAGCGTCATTAAGGATCGCACCTGGCTTGAACTTCTAATCTTGTAACGATTAATGATGTCGTTCAATACAATCGAGTCCAACAATGTTTTTAAATAATCTCTAGGATCAATTTTACTGAGATTAATTTCGGGAAAACCCCCTTGTTCTAGATATTGGTCGAATAGCAGTTGCTCTAAACGACTGACATCAGCCGTCACCGGCGTTCGGAGATAGTGGGGCACTTCTACGAACTCTCTAAAACTAAAAGGAAACAATTCAGTCTGTAAAAATCTTCCTGTTAATGATGTGGCAAGCTCTTTACTTAAGAGTTTGGAATTTGATCCTGTGATGATTATGTTCTTTCCACGACGATGTAATTTGTTTATCCATTTTTCCCAACGATCAAGGCTTTGTATCTCATCAAAAAAATAAAAGTCGACAGTACCATAAACCTCATCAATGGCTTCGAAAAGGTCGTCCCCATCAACTGGTTGTGGTAAGGAATTATCTTCGAGATTGAGATAAGCAAAGTTTAGTCCCTTGAGCACTTGAAAGGTTAGTACCGACTTACCTGCGCGCCGTGGGCCGGTGATAACCTTCACCAGGTCCGAGCTCAACTGTCCCTTTAATTTCGGACTCTGTTCTCGCGCGATACTTTCTTTGGAGCCTAAGAGGTCGCGCTCTGCTTTTTGAGCATGAATCACATTGCTTAATCTACTATTCATACTAAACAATATAGTAATATATTGATTAATTAACAAGTTGAAATTCGAGACCAGCGCTAACTTATTTAATTTACTGTGGATATCGGCCATTAACAGCTATTGCCGGGGTGCATTGCTACTGTTTGTGTGAGTACTTCCCAATAGAGGGTTAGGATTGTTTTGCGCTTTCTCAGTACTTCCCATCAAGTCGCAGGAGTTCGCTTTCTAATATTGCGGAACTGTTGTGCGGAAAACAGTTCATTTGCTCATTCAGCGAGTTGTCACCGAAAAAATCAGCTCCGCCATCCTCCTTCGCTTGTTGTTCCAACAAGCTCCGGCGGATAGGCGATATCTCGATTATCATAAAACCCGCCGGAGCCTTGGCATAGGCGGGTCGACTCGCCGCTAAAGTGGCTCCCTCATGGCTTCGCCATATTCCCTTTCGGCACTGTATTCCCTTTGGGCACTGTGCCCTAGCCGACGGGACTCGGACCCTAAGAAAACTTCCTTACGCCATCACCAACTCAACATCTCTCACCTTCACACCCCATGGGTGAAAGAGGTCGGTCATATCTCTCGCAAAATCACTCTTTACACGCGATAGCTCCACTGAGCCGGCTCGGCTGAGGTCGTCTCCTAGATACTTTTTGAGTCTCGCCTCTGCCCCCATGCGAAGCGCAGAATCAATATCTGCGACGCTACGCCTTAAAAGATCCCCGTCCTCAATTTCATAACCAATGGAAACTTTCACCCGTCCGAACTGAAAGGACTTCGAAGCGGGGCCGCTTTCCTGACGAATGGTTCGATCGATCAAAGGGAAGATAAAGTGAATCCCCGGCTTCAGCTCGCCGCTCTGACGCCCCAGCCGCTCTTTTATAAAGACCTGGCCCTTAGGCACTACCCGCAGAGAGGTTGCGGCTATAAACCCGGCGAATAGTACAAACACTACGAGAGCAGCACTCATATCTCACCCTTTTCCAATGTAGCAGGCATCAAGCACAGCTACGATTCTCCTCGAGCGGAGGCAAACCTTCAATTAGTAATCTAAGACTGTATGCCGAAAACGCGCTAATAGCGAATCATTTCACAGCCTCTAATACCGATGGTTAAGTGAAATCTCTGCTGACGGAAACACTATCAGGACTAGTTTTGGACGATCTCTGAATTGATTAATGCGAAACTACCCTCTTCACCCGCCTTACCGGTATGCGCTCTTGGATGCCATACATCATCCTCCATCCTACCGCCATAAACACCACACCCGATGCGAGGAAGGCATAATCCCAAACTGACTGGCCCAAGCGCTCAACGACATGGTGAACATGCAGAATATGGTGGTCTATCAGCCCTTCAATCAGGTTAAAAAGTCCTCCGCCGAAAAGTATAGATCCGACAAATGCCTTGGTTGATGGGATCACCGCTTCGCGGAGAAACCCGCGCCAAAGGAGCGCCAAGCCAACCAAGGTGGTAGTCCATGTAAAGGCGTGAAAGAGTCCGTCCCAGAACATATTGATCTCTGCATTCACTAGTGTGTCAGGGTAGTGGACTGCGGAGAGCATGTTATGAATCTGTAGTATCTGATGGAAAAGTATTCCATCGAAAAAGCCTATGATGCCTACCCCAATTACAACTCCGGCTGTCAGTATTGCGTTCCCTCGCAGTTTACTCTCCATATATATCTCCTTGTGGCACAAATGGCCGCCTCCTTTGTGAAGCGTAGAGCTTTGAGAGTCCGTAGTGGAATACTCCCACTAGGATGGCGATTACTCCAAATGGCAGAAAGGCGATCAGTAGATTCGAAAGAAAATCACCGCCGAAAATTTCGGCTCTAACGGTGGCTGCTGTTTCTGAATGGCAGAATGGGCATGCAAACGCAGCTAGCGGGTATGATGCGGCCGACGCGCAAATGAAATAAGCGAGGGAGAGTGGTCGCATAATCCGTGAACATTAGCCTGGAGATATTCATATTACATATGATCAATGTCAGAGGAATCGTCAGCCCCGCTAATTAGCTGCAACCTCAACTGCGGCAAAACTCTGCTGCCCTTTTGGAATTATCACAACAAATGTGCTCCCCTCTCCAAGGGTGCTTGCGACCTCTATGGCTCCGTCGTGAGCCTCGATTATTCGCTTTATTACGGAGAGCCCCAAGCCCATCCCCTCAAATGCCTTCTCTGAGGCGGGCGTCCGGCGAAAGGGCTCGAATATGCGCGGGAGATCCTCCGAGGCGATGCCGATACCTTCATCCGAGACAGACAACATTATGCGGTCATCTTCCTCCTTCAGCTCGATGCGAATTTCGCCGCCCATCGGTGAATACTTAACGGCATTGCTTATAAGGTTACTGAGCACCCTGCCCATTCGCAGAGAATCACAGTAGGCCAAGCACTTTTCTGGAATACGCAGCTTAAATTGATGGTTGGGACTGCTGTAAATTTGTACGACATTTGTTACCAGTTCACTCAGATTGCAGTCACCCTTTTTAAGAGTGATGTGGCCTCCTTCGATATTGCAGCTCTCGGCTAAATCTTTAGTAAGAGCGTTCAAATGCTCCACTTGCCGGGTGGCCACGGCGAACACCTCGCGCTGCTTTGCGGGGTCAAGTCGTGAACGTGTGACTAGGGACAGCGCAGATTGAATTGCATTAAGTGGATTGCGGATGTCATGAACTACGCCCGCAATAAAGCGCAGCTGCATCTCCCGGTGGCGGGCCAACATTGCGCCCATCTCTCTAAAAGCTTCGCCGATCTCGTGAAACTCCGATATTCCGCAACTAGCGCAAGGATTGGATACTGTGCTTCCCTGGCGGAACTGCTCAATTGCAGTTCTAAGAGTTATGATTGGCCGATAGATCAACCTTCGCGATCCTATGAGCACGGCACCGACAAGTAGAAAAATTATGACCGCCAAAGCCCAGCCGGATAGGCCGGCTAGGCGGCTTTCGCGCGATGCGGCCGCTGCGAACTCCTCAGACTGATTGATATTAAGCTCAACTAGCTTATCAAGCGAAGCGAGCGCTCTTCTGAAGTAAGGAGCAAGTGCAAGATATGTCTGCACAGGATCTTCACGCGGGGGAAGCAAGCTGCGGGTAAAGTAATCTTCCACCTGTCGCTTAACAGCAGCCACAAGGTCTGCTTCCGCCGAAGTACTGACGTATCTTTCAATGTCTTGAAAAAGCCCCTCCTTCACCTCCTCCAAGATCTCAGGCATTTCGGTACCTTCAAGCCCGCTTAGAAGTCTTTCGTTGCTGTGAGAGAGAAGGAGAGTTCGCAGCTCTTCCGCAGCGTAGACACTTTCTACGGCATTCTGAATTGATGCAGCTGTAGTGTTAAGGCGCGCTGTGGAGACGATTAATGCGGCAGTCGCAAAAAGCCCTACTAATCCGAGCAAAATCCCAGTAAGGAGTGCAAACGTCCTCAGGCGCATAGCTATAAGGAATGACACACCACACGTAGAAGCACCAGAATATGGGGTCCGATGCCACGCGATGTTAGAACCACAATTCGGCGGACATTTGGCTCTCAGTCGGGTTAGAGCGCCAGAAGCGTTTTAAACGCACCTAGGGTTCCGGCTCCCAATACCAGCCAGCTCGAATTCACGCGCCATTTGATCAGTAAAATACCGCTTGCTACCGCTAGTGCAGTGGTCATCCAGTCCACGATCGCCGCGATTGTGAGATGAACCGTAACCACCGCCATTATTGCAAGCGAGGCGGCATTAAGCGCATTTAAGACTCTTGCAGCCGTAGGAGATCTCCTAAGAAATGGAAGAAGAGGAGCGCTAACAGCGACAAAAAAGAACGCCGGAAGAAAGATCCCGCAAGTTGCAACCACTGCCCCTTCAAATCCGGAGAGCAAATATCCGATAAAGGTTGCAGTGGTAAAAACGGGTCCCGGGGTCACTTGTCCGATAGCGATAGCGTCAAGAAGCTGAGCCTCGGAAAGCCATCCAAGTTCCTCGACGAAATCCGATCTAAGAAAAGCAAGCAATACGTAGCCGCTGCCAAAAAGCACCGATCCAATTTTTAGGAAAAGAAAGAACAGATGTCCAAGCGTTACGGCAGCCGATTGGGCAAGCGCCGGAAAGCTAATGGCGGCAGGCCCGGAAGGGATGAAGAGAGTGAGAGGAGCGATCGAAAGTGTATTTAAGAATTTGACGGAACTAAGGTTAATCCCTGAACCAAAAAGTCCGGCCAGTGCTGCTAGGAATAGCACCCATAGCTCGCCCACGCCGGCAAAATTAAGCGCGGCTGCAACTGCGGCAAGCGCCACCAAATAGCTGGTCTTCAGCGCGCTTTTTCCAAGCCGCCACAACGCTTGCAGAACTACTGCAATAACTACCGGCTTAATGCCATACATAAAGCCTTGAGCCACTGTAAATCCACCGAGGTAGACATAAGCGGCTGCAATAGCAGAAACGATTAAAAAGGCCGGTGTGATGAATGCTGCGCCGGCTATGAGCAATCCCCGCATGCCCGCTCTCTCGTAGCCCACGTGAATAGCCATCTCAGTGGAATTGGGGCCGGGAATAAAGTTGGTGGCGGCTAGCATGTCGAGAAACTGCTGTGGTGTAAGCCAGCGGCGCTTTTTTACTACCTCGTCCTCCATCATTGCGATGTGAACCGCAGGGCCGCCAAAAGAAGTTGCCCCGAGGCGAAAGAAGAGCAGAGCAAGATCTTTCAGATTGCCGGTCTCTGGGCTGCTAAAGGACGGATCGTTGATGTGAGAAGATGAATCCGGCATCGGAGCGAGTATGGCAAAATATTTGAGGTGGGGTCCAGAGTTTAAGAGAATGCTTGTAACGCAAACGGAATTCTTTGGCGCTTGAGAGCGCTCCGGGGGTTACCAGAATCTAAGCCCCATTCCGACCTGGGCTGCCCGCATCCCAATCCCCCCAATCCTTATACCGGCATTGACTGTTCGTTTCCAATAGATTGAAAGCCAGGCCTCTTGCCGAGCTATATCTAGAACCTCTCGCGCGTTTTCATTCTCTTCCGGAGAAGCGAAGCCAAGCCTATCTAATATCATTCCCTCTACTATGCTTCGAACGAGTCGAAGGTTAAACTCCGGTACAGCACTATCCTCTACCCAAGAACGTGTCTTCGCATCCTGCTCAAGGAGCAGCCGCGGCTCCATGTAATAGGTATCGAGGTACTGCATCTCCCTATCGCCGATATTGAAGGCTGCGCTCAATTCGTCGCGCATCAGCCGGTAGCGGCTTTCGAATAACTCTCGCACTTTATTTGAAGTCTCAAAAACCTGCATTTCTATCAGATCGTCAGCGCGAGGGACTGCCCTCAAAAACGAATAGTCAAAGCCGCTCCTAAGGGCCGTTTGCAATTCGGGACTGACGCCCATTCCTTCGAGACGGTTTCCTAAATGCAAAACACGGGGAAAGTTATTGATGAGCATTGAGGACATTTGCGAACCGTTCAATAGCCATGAACGTTTCATCATGCTGGAACTCAGTTTGTCCCTAACCGCGGCTTCAAAGCCGCAAAGATAAGGCTCCGATACACCTAAATCGTTCAATAGCTGAAGCGTTGACCTTTCCCGCAAGGCGACACACCCCGCAACGACATCCAAAGGAAGCTGCGTTAAAGCCTTATAGTTATCGGCGAATATTAGATCTCTCAGGTGTGAGGCCTCTCTCAACTGGTGAGGTGCGTAGCCTGCCGCAATTTTAGTCATCTCCGACAGGCTTACCTGAATACTGCTTCCCCAAAGAGTGGAACGTTTGTGGTTTTCAACCAGATCGCCTAGGGCCTTGGTGATCGACAGCTGGGCAATTACATTGTGTGGCGTGGCTGATTCGGTCGGGTCGGAAGATTGACTGTTCCGCCCAGGACCACCGTTACCAAAATAAGTGCTCGAAAGGTACGGTGTTCGGCTCAGGCTAGGTTCGCCCCGTATTGGTCTTGAATACTCAAACATACTTCAATTACTACCGGACTAAAGACCGTATATTCTGCCCACTCTCGAGTCAATAAAATCTGCTCAATGAAACCAACCTATTGGAGTGGTTAGAATTGTATTAAACCTTCACGCAGCCTCTCTGTACGGCTCAGCATCATAATACAAAAGGTTAAGTAACCTGCCCTAAGCTGCCGATAATAACCAAGTTAACAGTTGAAATCGGTATCCGGCGCGTAAAATGCCTAATTTACGCATGCTGGCAAAGTAGTTAATAATGTGGCATTATCTTGGAAACAAAAGATAGAAAGATAAGCCTCTAGGCTAAATAAACGTAAATATAATCATAGCGCCTCACACGCACCCACAGCGGCCTTAATAGTCAAACCTGCGCCGCTTCTGGTAGCCATCGCGGCGTCACGGTAGGAAATAAATGGAATCAAACACAACGCAATCCGGCTCAGTTGTCGAGCTGCAGCAATTCTCCAATTTAATCTCGGACAACCAACTTTTAGAAGCTTTGACCCGCGGCGGTATCGTAACCCCTACGCCGGTTCAAGCCGAAACGATTCCCCATGCGATGGAGGGAAAAGACCTCATAGTGCAGGCTCAGACGGGGAGCGGCAAGACGCTTGCATTCATGCTCCCTATATTAATGAAGCTTAGGCAGGAAAAGCCCACCATCGGAACGGCGGCGTTGATTATTACTCCAACTAGGGAGCTTGCGCTTCAGATCTGCAAGGTAGTTTCAGAGCTTTGTCCTGACATTCAGCCGGTGTGTGTGATCGGAGGATCTTCGATTCGCGGCCAGCGATCTCAGCTCAGGAGCGACCGGCGCGTGGTCGTCGGTACTCCCGGGCGGCTGCTGGACATGATTGAGCGGCGGGAACTCTTGCTTCGGAAGTGCTCGCAATTCGTTCTAGATGAAGCCGACGAAATGCTATCAATGGGATTCATTGAAGACGTAAGATCAATTCTTAAACGGCTTCCTCCCAAACGGCAAGGAATGTTTTTTAGCGCGACTCTCCCGCCAAGAATCACGATGCTGGCTCAAAGCTTTTTGAAGTCTCCGACGGTTGTAAAGATCGAGTCGAATGAGACTACCAAGCCCGACATAAAGCACCTTTTTGCCAAGGTTTCGGGAGGAATCGCGGATAAGGCTTCCGCGCTCTGCAATATACTAGAGGAGTTCAATCCGTCCTCGGCGATAATTTTTTGCAATACGCGCTCCGACACCGAACTGCTTGAGGTCTTCATGCGGCGCCGCGGCCTAAACGCCCAGCGCATCAACTCGGACCTTTCACAGCGTGAGCGCGGAGCGGTGCTAGACGGGCTGAGAAGCGGAACGTTAAGGTACCTAATAGCAACCGACGTAGCCGCAAGGGGAATCGATATCGAACATTTGGAGCTTGTCGTAAATTACTCTATTCATGCTGATAGCGAGACCTACGTGCATCGCACCGGGCGCACCGGGCGCGCGGGTCGAAGCGGCACGGCTATAAGTTTAGTCGCACCGCATGATCACGGATCGTTTTACGGACTGCGAAGATCGCTCGAAGTTAACTTCGAAGAGATGCAGGTTCCATCTGCCGCAAGCGCCGACAGAAAACCCACCGCGCTTACAGGGTCCTAATAGCTGAAGACCTCTGCCTGCGCAGCCTATGCATTAGTTGAAGTGAGATGAGCAATGATATATTCTTGCGCCATGCTTAGTTCCGTTGAGTCTTGTATTTGCGCCATGACGCCCCCTTAAGCCAGGTATTGTGCCCTCGCTCGGCTTGAGCTCATCGTTACCATCAAAGAATCATTAACTGCCGCCAATTCCCTTTATCAAAGCTAAAAATCAATGAAGCTTTCAGAAGAGATAGAACGAAGACGAACATTCGCCATTATCTCGCACCCCGACGCCGGTAAGACCACACTTACGGAAAAGCTGCTGCTCTACGGCGGTGCTGTTCAGCTGGCGGGCTCCGTTACCGCAAAGGCAGCAAGCAGAGCAACTACTTCGGACTGGATGGAGCTCGAGAAGAAGCGCGGTATCTCGGTCAGCTCCACCGTTCTTCAGTTCGAGTACGACGGGCGGTGCGTGAATCTGCTTGATACCCCAGGCCACAAGGATTTTTCGGAAGACACCTACCGGGTGCTGACCGCAGTCGACAGTGTGGTTATGGTCATCGATGCTGCAAAAGGAATTGAGAGCCAGACTCGCAAGCTCTTTGAGATCTGCCGCCTGCGTAAGATTCCGATTTTCACCTTTATGAACAAACTCGATAGGCCAAGTCAGGACCCTATCGCGCTGCTGGATGAGCTCGAAGAGGTGCTCGGCATTTCGGCTGTAGCGATCAATTGGCCGCTCGGCAACGGGCAGGAGTTTCGCGGAATTTATGACAGAATGAAAAAGGAGGTGCACCTTTTCGAGCGCACCCCGGGAGGCGCCTATAAAGCCCCTGTTGCTGTTTCTCAACTTTCAGATCCTGTAGTTAAAGACCGTCTTTCGCCGCGATCTTTTGCAAGCGCCATTGAGGAACTTGAGATCCTGGATGGAGCGGGCACCGCTTTCGACAAAGAGGCCGTTCTTTCAGGGGTGCTTACTCCGGTCCTCTTCGGCAGCGCCAGCAACAATTTCGGGGTTAAGTTTCTGCTTGATTTCTTCCTTGAGAATGCTCCTCAGCCGGCGCCCCGAAGGAGCGCCGCCGGTACGGAAATTGATCCTCAAACTCCTGCCTTCTCCGGGTTTGTATTCAAGATTCAAGCCAATATGGATCCGAAGCACCGAGATAGAATTGCATTCTTGAGAATTTGCTCTGGGGTGTTTCAACGCGATATGCAGGCGATCAATCCTCGCAACGAGAAGAAGGTGCGGCTTGCGAGTGCGCATAAGCTCTTCGGGCAGGAGCGGCAAAGCATAGAAACGGCTTATGCCGGCGATGTGATCGGACTTATTGGAGCAGCCGATCTCGGAATTGGAGATACACTTACGGAGAATCCGGAGATCGTCTATGACGAGATTCCCCGCTTCACTCCCGAGTGCTTCGCCTATATTACCAGCTCAAGCACTGCGCAATACAAGCGCTATCAGAAAGGTCTCGACCAGCTTCTCAAGGAGGGGGTAGCGCAGAGGTTTGAGATCCCTGCTAGCGGCGGGTCCACACTTCTTGGCGCCGTCGGACCGCTGCAGTTCGAAGTTTTAAGGTTCCGCCTTGAGAGCGAGTATGGCGCGCTTTCCGCCATTGAAACCGCGCCTTGGAACATCATCCGGTGGCTGCCGGCTTCGCTCACCAAGGCCGAGTGCGAAAAGCTAGATGTACCGCGTGATGTGCGGATCGGCACAGATCTGGATAACTGCGTTGTCGCTTTATTCCCCGGGGAGTGGGCGGTTAAGATCTTCAGCGACAGAAACCCGGAGGTGATTCTGCAGGCGCACCCCCCCAATCGGTGGGACGGCGAATCGTCATAATTCTCCGATTTGACACCGTTAATCATCTGAGTTGGATTAGCGGCCGGGAGGCTGGTACCATTCTCTTCGGCGGTATTCACAAATGATTGCGTTATCCTCGATAGCAAAACCGGTCTATTTAGATATCAAAAACAGCGCCTTCGGCCTGCGCCAGGCTCTGCTTTCTCATTCCGGGATGACAGAGGGAATAGTTTCGGCAAAAAGAGACCTGCGCGAACTAGGCTGCATTACTAGCCCCTCTTTTACGGCGATGGCGCGCAGCTGGGGGAATGAGAGCTATGCTGTTGATTTCAATTTTATTGATACTCTTGGGCGTTACCTGATGGAGAGGCGCCCGCGCACCGTACTGGAAACAGGGAGCGGCCTTAGTACGATAATTCTTTCTATCTACGGGGCTGTGCTTGGATTCCAAACCGTTGCCTTGGAGCATGGGAAACTTTGGCAGCTGGCAGCGTCGAAAGAGTTAGCAAGAAACAAGGAGCTTCTCGGAGAAGCCGAAGTTCTCCATCGGCCTCTCGTCGATTTCGGAAGATACAAATGGTTCGATATCCGTGGGGGAGAGCTGCCATCCTCGATCGACTTTGTGCTTTGTGACGGGCCGCAGGCTACTACCAAGGGAGGACGAAGCGGACTCATCCCGAATGTAAGAGACCGCCTTTCGCACGATGCCTTGGTAATCATGGACGACGGCGCCCGCCCTGGAGAGCAAGCTCTAGCAAAAAGCTGGTGCGCTGATTACGGATTATCGATGCTATCCTATTACGACAGAGGAAGGGGAACGATCGTATTAAGCGCACCAAGGCATTGAATAGGTTTTCTTAACGCAACACTTAGTGAAAATCTTGCGCAGCCTTTGATGGCTGCCTAAAGTCCTTAACGACGGCCGTCGAAGCGCTTGTCAAAAAACCAATAAGACCAGAGTCCCATGAGTGCGGCTTGTATCTTATTAGCGTAACGGTATAAAAAGAGGGCTATGCGACTACTAAAAGAACTAATTGACAACAACCGGGAGTGGGCTGCAGGCGTTACCGCGCGCGACCCTTCGTTTTTCAAAAACCTTGCTGAACAACAGACCCCGAAATACCTCTGGATTGGATGTTCAGATAGCCGTGTCCCCGCTAATCAGATTACCGGCATTCCTCCAGGCGGGATTTTCGTTCATCGCAATGTAGCTAACATCGTCGTACATACGGATCTGAATTGTTTGTCGGTGATGCAGTTTGCGGTAGATGTTTTAAAGGTCAAGCATATTATAGTTTGCGGGCATTATGGGTGCGGCGGTGTCAGGGCCGCTTGGCAGAACCAGAATTTAGGGCTCATTTCCAACTGGCTGCGGCATGTTCAAGATGTGGGCCACAAGCACCGTGCCCTAATAGACTCAATAGAGGGCGACGATGCAAAGTGCGAAAGGCTATGCGAACTGAACGTCATTGAGCAGGCGATTAATGTTTCCCAAACCACAATTGTTCAGGCCGCTTGGGAAAGGGGGCAGGAGCTGGCAGTGCATAGCTGGATCTACGGGCTCGCTGACGGGCTGATTAAGGATCTCAAGATGTGTGTCAGCGCTCCTTCTGAACTTGCCCGTACCTATAATGCGGCACTCGAGAGTCTCTGCACAAAAAGCAGCAAATAGAAATAGCCTTTTGCAGTCCAGGCTAATTGAATTGGAATCGGGGCCGGCGCTTCTGCAACCAGCCCCTCTTTTGTATAGAGGCTTCTAAGCCGCTGCTATTGGGTCATAGATGCGCTGCTTGAGCGCTGCGAACTTTTTGATGCTGAACTCTTGCCTGAACTAGAAGAGCTTTGCTCTTCCTGCCGGCGCAGCTTGTTATCAACATTCTTGACACCGAGAATATCCTCTGCGATGTCCTCGGCCCTGCGTTTTGCCTCACGGCTTTCTACCGATCCGCTTAGAGTTACCTCGCCGTTCTTTACCTGAATTTCGATATCGGAAGGATCAAGCTCGGAGTCGCGGGCAAACTTTTCGCTAATCTCCTCACGTATCCGATCGTCGGATCGCTGGTAGCCTTTCGGGCCAACTCCGTAGAATCTGCCGCGGCTCTCTTGCTGACCTTGCTGACCCTGCCCGCGACTGTACTCATATCGGCCGTAGTCAAGACTGCCATACGGGGATTGCGATCCCTCCTCATAGTCGGAGGAGGAATATCCGGAATAGCCGCGTGGAGGCCTGCCGTATCCGTAACCAGCGCCCCCCTGTCCGCCATAGCCGGAGTACTCGCTGCCCCTATTGGAAGAGCCGCCAAAGCCCGATGATCCACCTCGTCCGTAGCCGCCATACCCGCGCTGGCTTCCGTAATACTCGCCGCCTCGTCCATAGTCAGAGTATCTGCCGTAACCGGAATACCCACGGCTATAGTCGGAAGAGCCCCGGCCATAGTCCGAAGAGCCTTGTCCACCTCGACGGGACCGTTGGCTTTCATAACGATCACGATCGTACGAGCCATATCCGCCGTATCCTCCGTAACCTCCGAAGCCCCGGCTTCTATCGCTTTCATAGTCGTAGTCCGACTCCCCGCCATAACTTCTCCGGCCGCGCTCTCCTCCCTCATAACCGCCTGAGTATCCGTAGTCGCGATCATAGTATCCATTGTACTGTGCCATAACTGTGTCAGCTCCTTAAGTATTAATGATTGGACAAATCGTGTGCCCGATGAACTAAACGAGCTACATTCCTAACATCCGGTCGGCCGCCAAGATATGATGACAGTCACACCGGGGGCCGTCAGCTACGCGTGTAACTGCGGTTCAAGTTCGACCTTGATCCAACCCGGCGCGCGCGTATCGAAAGATTCATAAGCTTCGACCGCATGCAGCACTGACTCACTTTGTGTGAGTACCTCCGCGGGATCAATTGTTCCGTTCTGCGTCAGGTCAAGGAGGTATGGAATGTATTTTCGATGGTTGCAGTTGCCTGCCTTAAGGGTCAGATTCTTGTTCATAAATTCCCCAAAAGGGAAAAATTTATGGCTCTTGGGATACACCCCGATTACGCTCAGCGTACCCGCTTTTGCCAGCGCCTTACATGCCCAATGAGGCACGAGAGAGGGCGCGTCTCCCGGCACCCAATGCCCGTTTTGCACGTTGGTTTTAGGCGCTACTTCCGAGAGCTGACGTTTAAACTCATCTTTCAATTTCTCCATCTGCCTTTTTGCCGGTCCGCCGTTTGGTGCTACTGAATCCACTCCAACAGCATCGATTACCCTATCTACTCCGATCCCTCCGGTCAGACTCAAAATCACCTCCACAGGATCTTCTTCGTTAAAGTTTATGACTTCGGCATTCTGAGCCCGTGCAGCTTCAAGCCTCGAAGGAACGCAGTCAATTGCTATCAGCCGCCCCGCATTCTTGAGCTTTGCCGAAGCAATCGCGAACTGTCCCACCGGTCCGCAGCCGAAGATTGCAACCGTATCTCCATCCTCAATCTCAGCCAGCTCCGCGCCGAAGAATCCGGTTGGAAAAATGTCGCTTATCATTATAGCCTGCTCATCCGAAACATCATCCGGTATACGCACCATTCCTAGACTGGCAAACGGCACTCTCGCGTACTCGGCTTGAAGACCATTAAACGATCCCGTTTCGGCAGGCCCACCGTAAAAGGCGGTACCGGCTCGCTTGCCGTTAGGATTGGCGTTGTCACATTGCGCGTAATAAGCAGAACGGCAGTATGAACAATAACCGCATGCGATAGTAGAAGGTATAACGACTCGGTCGCCCGGTTGGAAATTGCGCACGTTTTTTCCCACCTCTTCAACAATCCCTACTCCTTCATGCCCCAGTACTGTTCCTGCTTTCATGCCTGGCACAGTGCCGCGCACCAGATGAAGGTCGGTGCCGCATATTGCGCTTGCTGTTATACGAACAACTGCATCGCTATCTTCGATTATTTCGGGGTCCGGTACATCGTCAATGCGAATGTCACCGATATCGTGGAACACGACGGCCTTCATGCTGATTCTCCTTAGTTGTTGATAATTGCCGCGTAGGTTACCCGCTTGCCAAACGGCGCGCGCTGAGCACGCTCATGCCCTATGGGTTGTAGTTTGATGGCCCTAAAGTAGGCCAAGCAGCCACGGATACACGATCAGGATCATAGGAAGGGCCGCTAGTGTGCTTACGACCACCAGCACGCCCGCTTCCGCAACCGGGAGATTCAGTATTGACGCAAAAGCAGTAGTATTTGCGGCTACCGGAACTATTGAGATTGTTATCAAACAGCTTATTAGCAGCCGATCAAGCAGGCGGAAAGAGTAGTAATCTGCCAGTACGACCACTGTCATAAACAAGGGAGTGAATAAGAATTTGAACGCCATTACTTGGGCCGTTAAACGCATGTTGATCTTTAGGTTCCTAATCTCGGAAAGCGCTATCCCTACCAGCATCATCCCGAGCACTATGTAAGCTCCCTTTATATGCTGCAAATATTCAATGATGACCACAGGCAGCTGTACCTCCATCATGGAAACGGCAACGCCCAAGACAGCGGCATGGATCGTAGGTAGGCGCAGCAATCTAACGAGGCTCTCGCGCGCCGAATAGTTTCCCCTCGCCAATATAAAATATCCGGGACCGCTCTCATAAAAGAGGTAGCCGATTATTGTTATCATGTAAGCGCCCAACTCTTCGGGAGCATGAGACATTAAAAAGAGCGGAATCCCGAAGTAGCCGGCATTGGCTCCAGCAGCGCAAAAGCCTGCGAGCGAAGCCTGCGGCACGCCCATTGATCTTTGCGCCATACGGAAACTGACGAAGGCCGAAAACGATGACACCGCGAATGCAATCAAAGGCGCTAAGAAAACAGCCGGGTAAAGCCGCAGCTGTGCAATGAAGCCGAATATTGCGATCGGAACGAGCACATAAATAAGAAGGTTCGCGACAGTATTGCGGTCTATCTTCAGCCATCTCCCTGCAGCAAAACCGCAAACAATAATGGCGTATAGCGGCAGAAGATTCGAGAATAATGCTGAGTAGGCCACAAAAACCTTACGCGCAGGCTGCGTTGGTTAACCTAAGATCTCCGCGAAAAAAAGCTTCATATGCTGCCACGACCGCCTATCAGCTTTCTCATTGTATGCTGCACCCTTTGAATTATCGTTCCCGGCACGTTTGACGGTAAAAGAGTGCACTGCGTTGCCGTACTCTATCAGGGCCCAATCAACGCCGCCCTTTCTCATCTCATCTTCAAACGCGGCCACCTCTGTGTCCGGAACCAATGGGTCATCGGCTCCATGCAGAACTAGAACGCGGCCCTTAATGTTTTTGGCATCTTCGGGGCTCTTTGTCGCCAATCCCCCGTGAAAAGAAACGACTCCTGCGACGGGAGCGCCGCTGCGAGCCAGTTCAAGTGCCACCGTCCCGCCAAAACAATATCCGATGGCAGCAAGGCGCGCGTCGTCTACTAAAGCGTGGTTTTGCAGAACATTTAGAGCTGCCTTGACCCGGCTTCTCATCAGTGCAGGCTCCGACTTAAACTTTCCTGCTAGCTTACCTGCCTCATCGCTGTTTGCAGGGCGGATTCCCTTTCCGTATATATCAGCCGCAAATGCCACGTACCCCAATTCGGCCAGCATTCGCGCCCGCATGGTCGTGTCCTCGGAAATGCCCATCCAGTCGTGCACGACAAGAACCGCCGGCATGGGGTCCTTTCGGTTGTCATCGTAGAATAAGACCCCTTCTAACGTCTGCTTTTGATCTCTATATTGGACAGTTTGCTCTTTGATGTCCGCTAGCGAGCGCACAGGAACGAGAATTGAAAAAAACAGCGCGAGTTTGCAAAGATTCTGCGTTATAGCTTTCATGGTCCGTCCTCCCGAATTTCCTTCAGGGAGTCTAGCTTATTATCGGAAAAAATCCAAAAGCCCGTATTTGATCTCGGCACCTTGCCGGGAAAGGACTTATAAAAACTTGATTCGGTCACCTCTGTCGCGCTGACAAAGCCAGCAGATCCCGCCCAGCATAGCCAATACAATCGATTTTGCTCGGAGCACCATAGCCGCCGCAAGAGCCTGTGCCTCTGATGCGCCTAAAAAATTCAGCATTAGAAAGAAAGCCCCCTCCTGAACTCCTAATGAGCTCGGAGTGACAGGCAGAGACGTCAATATAAACACGAAAGGCAGCAGGATAAAGATCTCCAAAAGGGGAGGAGCTTCCCATCCCACGGCATACCCCGAGGCTGCTACGTTCAGCGCGCTGAGGGCATGATATAGAAATGATAGAAGCATGGCTTTAACAAACAGCCGTGGGGCCTTGTAAGTAACATGAAGCGCTTGCCTGACTTTCTCAACGTGGGCTCCGGCGCGGCTCATGCCCCAGGAGAAAGTGCGTTTCAGTACACACCGGACGAGACTGAAGGCCGCGGCGCCAATTGATACCACAATCAATGCCGCTAAGGAATAATTGAGGGAAAGAGCCGAGATGCCGACACGGTACAGTGCGGCGGGCAAGATTAATAAGACAACAACAATCATTGAAAGCCGCTCAAGGAGCACCGTCGCAATCGCTTCATGATGACCGATCTTTCTGCCGGCATAGAAGCTGCGGACGACATCTCCTCCGACATAAGACGGCAAAACGAGATTGACGAAATATCCGATCAAATAAATTCGCATCACTTGGAGCGTTGAAATTCCGCGTGAGACATGATTGATGAACAGCTTCCATTTCAAGCTGCCGACATAGAGCATCACCGCACTGAGTAAAAGTAAATATAGCGCCGTTCCCCAGGTAAGTTGAAGCAGCGCCTGCTTCAGTCCATCGATACCGGCCGCCCGCACCATCAACCACAGAAGCATGGCGGCTGCGAACGTTTGAAACGCCCGCCATGCTTGGTTGTGTTTGTTCGACATCTGAATCATTTATCGGGAGTGAGCGTAAACTGCGTAAGTCCGCAATTTGTCAGTCTTCGTGCAAGAGTGTAGGAACCGGAATTTGAAATGCAACCAAAAATCCTTCCTTCATACCGGCCTATCCGTAGATCTTGAGCCGAGGGGTACCAATGAATAGCCAGGCTCTCGGCGACTCCACCGGCGCAGTCAATGATATTTCGGTCTTCGCCGATGGCGTGAATAGTACCGGTCACACGATAGTGTTCCGTCACTCTGCAGCCCTTGCCGTCAGCAATCGCAGGGAAATACCCGGGCGGGGAATGATACATTGCAAATAAATGCCATAAGCTGGTTTCGCTCTGAAGGCGGTGCGAGAATATCTTGACGGGCGCATCACTGTTAATGACCTGGCCCGGATAATCTAAACCTTGATCGGATGTAATAATAACCTCTGTGCCTGCCGGGTGTATTTCGTTCATATGCTTTAGTTCATGCCATATGAAGTGCCCGCGATTTAGATACCCCGCTGCAATAAAGAGCAGGAAAGCAATGCTCGCCTTCGCTATGGGCCGGAGCGTCTCATGTATCAGAAATAGCATGGCTGCTATAAAGCAAAGATGCATAAAGCTATCCTTGATTACCCAGCCGACGCTTTCCGGAAGCACCTCTGAACGGAATAGATGATCAATTAGGAGAGCAAATACAGCTAATATAACTCCGGCCCATTTATTGATATCAACCCGGCGTGCTAAAGCTAAAGCGGTGAACGGACCGGCGGCGGCAACAAACTCGCTGGAAAATGCGCCGCCGTCGACAAGCGGCCGGACGATGTAGAACCCCAAAGTTGCTAAAATAAAGAGCTTCAACACAGAGCATTTATCAGTGCAGACTGCCTTAAGGACTAGGAGCACACTCAGGACGGAGGCGATAAACAAAGCTAGTGAAATAGCAAAGAACCAGCCGGGGAGCAAAGTTAGATACGGCAGACCTGCATCAGCCCGAAGGGAGAAATCTGTGTAAACGCTTTTGGCCAGCCAGCCTACCATGCCTTTCATGACGTGCGAGTGAAATAACTGCTGGCTTGAAACTAGTCCTTTGTCTACGACGACTGAATAATCTAAAGGGGCAAGTGCTAGACGCAGAACTAGGTGGAAATGCGCAATGATTCCTACAACAGCAAGCAAGAAAATCGGAATCAGCACAAAGCGAGAAGCGAAATGGATAGGTGAGCGAAAGAAATATAATGCAAGAGAAAATACGATCAGCCACCCAAGATAGAAGTACTGCTTCCAAAAACTCGCGCCGCCTGCCGGAAACTGAAGTAGTATCTTGGCGTAGAGCGCGAAGTCATACCAGTAGATATAAAATAACAGTAAGCAGACGCTTAAAAGCGCCAGCATCAGTGGTGGTTTAGATAGGAATCTTGCGCTCATAATTGCCGCGCATTATCGAGAAGGATGCCGTTAGGTATCGATTTCGATTGTAACAGCGCAGTTATACCCCCCGCAAACCGGACAGCACAGACAGCAAGTCCACCTCTCCGGCAATTTGTACAGCATGCAAACCGACAGCTCTCGCTGAGGCAACATTGCTCCCCGAGTCATCGAGAAAGAGTGTTTCGTGCGCATTCATCCCCGCATCGCTCAGAACTATCCTAAAGATCTCCTGGTCCGGCTTGCGCGCACCGATGCGGCATGAATAATAGACCTTCTCGAAAAGATGCGATAAATCAGGATAGCCGAAGCTGGTCTGCATATATGAATGAAACGAGTCAATGTGAATCTCATTTGTATTGCTTAGCAGAAAAGTCCGATAGCGCTCTTTGACACTTTCAAGCGCCCTCACCCGCTCAACCGGGAGATCTTGAAGCAGCGCGTTCCAGGCGGATACGAAGAGCTCCCGCTCTATCTCTGCACCGAAGTCGGCGCATAGCTTGGCCGCGAACTCGTCTGCCGATATTCGTCCGCATTCAAAATGGTCGAAGTAGTTATCCTCCGTCAGCGTTTTGTAATGAGCGAACAAGTTCTTGATACCGAATTTGGCAAAGCACTTTTCGGTTAAAGTGTGATCAATGTTGAGTATTACTCCTCCCAGATCGAATATAATGTTCTTGATATTACCGAGGTCTGATGCGTTCATCTTTCGCTCTCTATAAGTCCAGGTATAATGCCAATTGTATATGAGATTATTTCGTCAGGCCATCGGCACAATAGTTTTAGCGGCTTTAACATTGACCGGATTTAACATTTCCGATTCAATCGGCGCGGAGAATAATCATTCCGGAGGTAGTAGGGAGATGAAAAGCGGATTGCAGTACGCTGTACTGGGAGGCGGCTGTTTTTGGTGTGTCGAGGCCGTGTTCGAGAATTTGAAAGGCGTGCAGGACGCCGAATCGGGGTACGCGGGCGGCGATGCGGTGAGCGCACGATACGATAAGGTAGCCTCCGGCAGCACCGCGCATGTGGAAGTCGCAAAAATAGCATTTGACCCCAAGGTTATTAGCTACGAAGACCTTCTGCGCGTTTTCTTTCATACCCATGATCCGACGACGGTGAATCGGCAGGGAAACGATCATGGCCCGCAGTACCGTTCCGTAATTTTTTATGGTGACGAGACGCAGAAAGCGTCGGCACAAAAGATCAAAGAAGAGATAGATAAATCCGGATTATGGTCAGCCCCGTTAGTCACATCTATAGAGCCGCTCAAAGAGTTTTACAGAGCTGAGGATTACCACCAAGATTACTTTCAGCTTAATCCTTCCAAGCCCTATTGTGAGCTGGTAATCGCGCCCAAGCTTAAAAAGCTCAAGAAAGACTTTGCCGACAAATTGAAAGAGCCTGCGTAAGTTTTTTACGCACACCGCTGAATGATCACTCTGACACATCAAGCCGTGCGCAACTTAGCGTATTTGCTAACCCTTTGAGAGATGTTAAATCTCAATCTAATAGAAGTCAGCAGTGTCCGATATAATAGGTATGACAGTGAGGTTTTTATGTCACCGGTGAAGCCGCAGGTCAAAGGTGTCGATTTGGTCGCTAAGCTTCAGCCACAAGGCTCAAGGCGCGTCCCGCGGCTCAATTTCGATAAACTGATCCTTAGAAAACTTCAGAAACTTGAACGGATTTTTGGTCTACAGCCCGGCAACGATTTCTTCTTCGCAGAAGCAGTCTTGCTGCCGGATCAAATTCCGCTTTGCCCGTCACTGGTTCGGCGCCATCCTTTAGGGAAGTTCATTCGTAGTGCGCTTCCTATATCCCACCAGGATCTGAGCGCTATTCTAAGCAATCTTCAATTTGAGATTCACTTGTATGACACAGGCACTATTCCGGCGGGGCTGAATCCGGCGAGTGACTACGCTCAGCATGCTTGGACGCGCGATGCTGCCATTGTTGCTATCGCTCTGGCGATGACAAGGCATCCGAACGAAAGCCGCAAAGCGATGTCGAATATCGCGTGTTTCTATGGAAGAGAAGAACAGCGAAGCCGCTTCATAGGTTTTCACTATGACAACGACCCGGCGGCCAAGTACCGTTATGGAAACCCCAATAGGGACCTCCCTCATATCCGGGCGCGCATAGACGAGTCCGGGAACATGATAGAGTCCGAGCAAGACTGGAGCCACAGTCAGCTCGATGCTATCGGGATGTGGCTATATGCGACTTTCTGGCTTGCCAATCGAAACCTGCTCGATCTTAAGGCGATCGACCATCTCATAACTGCGGATATCAATCCCGACAACGGAATTGATTCTATATACTCGGTGGCGCTTAAGTTTTTGAACCGTATCCGCTTTTGGGAACAGCATGACCACGGGCCGTGGGAGGATAGGCTTGAGCCGAGCCGCGCTTCAAGCGTCGGAATATGCGTAGCAGCACTCAAGGAGGCGCTCGCCTACTTCGAAAGGAACAACTGGGACACTTTTCAAATTTATAATCCGGAGGGTGGCCCCTCGCTTCGGGAAGAGCTCTCGACCGGTTTAATCGAGGGCGAACGGGTCTTAACCGCGAGAATTCCAAAAAGCGGAAGCGCCGCCGTGGAAACGGAGCGCTACCCATCGGACTCGGCGCTGGCTTTCCTTCTCTTTCCCTTTAATCCCGGACTCAGCGGAACACAGGAACGCGCAATTCTTTCCGCCCTCTACCGTGATCGCATGGGAGAGGTTGGCTTTACCCGGCGGGACAACGACGAATATCTTGGGATGGATTATCCAATCAATGAGAGCGGTTGCTTTTGCGATATCTCAAAGGAGGGTTATAAAGCTGCGGAATGGACGCTTTTTGATCCGCTCATCTCTGCGTACTACTTTCAGCGCTATCTTAGCTCGAGCGGAATGGATGAAGCATCTTTTCTTTTGGGAGAGAGGCATCTGAAGCGCTCCCTCGCCCAAATTACTAAGAGCAAGGATAGTTACGTCAAAGTATATGACTCCTGCAAGGTCGAGATTCCGGCGATGCGCTTGCCTGAAGCGTATTGGTTCGAAAGCAGCAGCAAAAAGTGGCGCGCGAACGAAAATACCCCTCTCTTAATGGCAGAAGCGGCCTCAGCCATGATGTTTGAACGCGGCATTGAAGCGAGTAAGTTATGGGAGACCGCACGGGCTCGCAGTAAATCCGCCAAGAAAGGGCGAGCCATTTAAGTATTCGGCCTCAATCATCCACCTCGCTTTATCCGGCAGATTGTTACATCATCATACAACGGCACGGACTCAGAAGAGAGTTCAATCTCGAACTTTTCCTTGAGTACCTCCTCTGCAAATGCGCCGATTTTCGATAAAGCCTTCCAACCCTCGCGTCTCATGTGCTCATCTTCCATAGGATTATCTCTAAGGTCGGTGCCTAGGAGTAATCCTTGCAGTTTCGCTGTCGGAAGCTGAGATAAAGAACTCTCCTCCATTAGCTCTCTCGCTTCCGGCGAGCTGCCCTTTATCACCTCCAGTACCTTTAATTGAAAAGTTGCGAGGTCGCGTGGAGGAATTGCCGCCGGCATCTCATCACACCAAGTGTAAGGAGGTTGGCTCACGGGACGCGCCAGCTTGGTTTGTTCGGCATGCCGCCTACCCATCATCGCCAAATGGTGAAGGTAAACGGCATAGTTCACCTCGCTTGAGGAATATTGATCTAGCAGTGTGCCAAGCGGAAAATCACAGCCTGAGTATTTCTGCCTGCCGAAGAAGGGCCGATACTCCGCTGTATAGCGAGTCCCGTCAGTAGATAATTCGAGTTCTTTAATATTCGCCGCCGATGAGTAGTGAGAAATGTTTAGAGCCCGTGCCTGTATCGCTAGCGCCTCTACTCCATTGCTGGCCTCGTGCTCGTACATGCCTTGAGGAAAGGTAAGTAGGTACGATATTGAAGGCGCATGACTTTCGTCTACTGGCACTAGGGGTTTAGGAAGATGCTTTACAAAGGACGTCAGCTTGCCTCCCTCCTTCATATATCCGTCCGAAAGAGAGAGTACCATTCGCTCACGAGGCGTGATGATTAGCATCTGAAGTGTTGAACCAAAAAAGAGGCTCGCGCCGTCCTGCGGATGCACATTTAGTCTCTCACACACCTCAAACAGTTCCTTGACTATAGAGTGATGAATAGAACCTGCGAACCAGGGCTTAAGCATAGTATCGCCCGCGGCCAGCTGCGATATGGCCCTTTCAGCTTCTGAGATCGCCTTCTGAGAGAGGAAGTTAGCGCCCAGCTCTGAATACGGACAGCCTGAGACGCCGTCACACATTGCTACGATAACCGCCTTGTTTGAACGAGAGATTGTTATTGCGTCCTGGCACGGCCTATTTCCAAGAAGGTGGTAGAAGCCGGGGGCGGAGTAAGTCTCGATCTCAAGCTCTTCAAGATCCAGCGTACGGCTTGAGCGGGTGGGTCTGCGCGCTACTCCGCGTTTCGCTGCATCTTTTAGCTCAATTTGAGCATTGCTGTCACTTAATATAGCGCCCGAATTCAAAAGCCGCGCACTGCTCTCATCCCATGCAGGCAGAGGGAACCCGAGTTTATGCATTATCGTAACATGCCGCGCCATCTTGGACTCCAGCACCTCAGGGGCAAATGGATCGCGTGGCTCAGCAAAGATCTTGGCTGCGATCTTGCCAAGATCGGTATCGGAAAGGACACCTTCTTTCCCCGATTTATCCTGATGCTGACTCGGCATATAAAAATAACAAAACTGCGCTAATGTTATGCATGAAATAGCCTTAAATGCGGCCTCAGATTCATAAGCAGCTTTGATCATTAAGATTTAGTAGCGCAGTAAGGGCCCTTCTCCTCGCCGCTCCTTTTTACTCATTGTAGTTTTAAGCGTGCGACTATCTAGATTTGCTGCTATCTGGAGCTTTGACGATCCGGGCCAGCGGATTTGCAAATGATCTTTCAGCAATAAACAAAGAGGTCAGCGAGATCAACGAGGGGAAAGTGTTTATTTTTAAGCCGGAAATGAGGTACTGGCGCCCACATCACGTAGGAATTTATTTGTATCGGATATGCGGTCTGAAAGCATCGCTCCGAAGCGAAGTTTAAGATCGGAGTCATTTAAAGAGAGTCCCTTAACACAGAATCGCAGCTCGTCTGCCGAAAAGCTAGGGGCTCCGGGAAGCAGCACGCTGAGAGCCTGGATCTGATTGACGGCACCGATAGCGGCTCTGTGAGCGCGCTTGAAGCGGCATACATCTTGAGGCTCGAGCTCGCACGCAGAACTGACAACCGCAAACTGGGTACCGTTTGCGGCTATAGGAAACGACTGCGCAAAACGTGAAAGCAGCTCTCTGTGTCCTGTACTTGCAAGCACCGATGCTACCATGCGGCGCCTATCCGGATTGGCCATGGCTTCGGTAGTTACCCATGGCAGAATTTTCTTGATCTCGTCTAGTTCACTGCCGAAATTGAAGTTGGGGCGCAGCACAATAACAGGTGGGGGGTTTTTACGATTTAAGATCCATTCGGCAAAAGCTCTCTGCGCAAATTTAGTCATCTCAAAGACGGCGGCTTCAGCACGATAAGACTTCTGATTTAAAACTTCAGACTCACTCTGAAGATTCATTTTGATTAGAGACCCGTCCCGTAAGCGGCGCGCCATGTGAGATACGGCAGCATCGGTCAGTGCTGAGAGCTGTTGCAGCAATATGCCATCTTCTTCAATTGCACGAACACCTGCATTTATAGAATCATCAAGCTTGGGTTTGCCGCTTTTTATACGCCCTTCATTAACTTGCAACCTTTCAATAACTTTACTGACATCATCCGAATATAGAACGGCACTGTTTCGCACAACGGCCGTGACACCATGGTTGTAACCAAATGTTCCGTCCTTCGTTAGGTACGCCTCGACTCCTATGCCTAGAGCCGTTTTTCCCTGCCTAAACGTTCCAGCCCGTGCTGCATGAAGCGGAACTAAATACTTAATGTGCATGCCGTTCTTCGAGGGATTGGAGATTGACACTATGTCTTCAGGGTCCACTGTGTTGCGGCCATCCACACTGAAAAAGGAGATTCGGCGCCAATCTTTAGCGAAATTGAGCGCGCCTTTGATCATTTGAGATTCAGACTTCGTCAGCCTCGGCGTCTTTTGTACAGTGCCATTATTTTTGTGACTAGCCTGCTCATGGAGCATGGAGGAGCAAGAATGTTGCGGCAAATTGGCCGGAGGAGAAATCGCCCCCGCAACTGTCCCGTGATCAAACACTAAACGGATATTAACTCCGAATCTCGCCTTCAGATCATTGCGCCAAGCGCGGTAGCCCTCCCATCCCTCGCTGCCAAGGCTGCCGCGCACGAATGCGCCTTTGTACAGTTCGGCTCCCAGTTGGACTGCATAAAGAGTGGTATGAGTATGCTTCTCGCCCAATTCAGCATACTTCGACGCTATCTCGCCTTTAAGCTGCTCCAGGTTCACTCCTAGAATGGCGTCCGGAAAGCGCATCCGGTCAATCGCGAGAGACTGGACACCCTCTTCGCATATTACTCTGATAAGTGCGGCATCCCCCGTGAAAGCTTCCCCGTGCAAAAGAAATGCCGGTGTAAGCGCTCGCGCAACTTTCTTGACAGCCATAGGTTGGTTTTCCCGGGTCACCGGCACATTGAATCGCACCATAGCCAGATTCTCGGAGGAATCTGGCTTCAACTCCCGGGGCAGAGCGGCAGGGAGCAGCATGTTCACCCAGCGGCGTTCAGGACTTCTATCGATGTAATTTGTCACTATCGTATTGAGCGATGACGGTGGCGTATCCGGCACCGTCTGTGCTGACCGGGGGCCTTCCGATGGCAGAAGAGATATCTGTGATCGTGACATAAATCGGGCACTAACAACTAACGTACCAACCCCACAAAACGGGCTGCTGCGCTCTTGAATTGTAAATCAATTGGCGCAGCTATCCAACGTTCAAATACTTAAAAAATCAGGGAATCAGGTGATCGCTGAAGGTTAGCTCATGGATCCAACATCCGGCATCCGTCCGGCTGCGAAGGTATCCCACTAAGCTCACTGTAAGAATAACGCCGGATCACACGGCCTTCAGAGACCAGGCGCAAAAGTTCGTAATCATTGGGATCGTTGTTGATGTATTTAACGCCAAGGACCTCCATCATGTCACCCTCCATTGCCGGAATCAGAACTTCGGCCCGGCCACGGCTGTTGAAGTAATGATTTTTGCTCTCCTTCCCGGCTGTCTGAAGCCAATGTGATTTCGCATTATGTGGCTCAATGCAGACCACGAAAAGAGTTTCGGGAATGGAGGGCTTCTCCCGCCGCAAAAGGCACCCTTGCAAGATCAATAGTAAGGATATCGCAACCAGACACCTCACCTTAACTCCGTCAGCACGCATTGCTTCATCTCCGTTTCCGCATTCTCCATTGCCTTAACCACCGCAAACTGCGCGCGTGCGCGCTGCAGATTGTGATCTGAAGAAGCGATTCTAAAATACCTGTCGCCCTCTAGGTAGTCGGTTAGAAAGCGAACCGCAAGTGTGTTGGCCAAAAGCCGCGGCACTAAATGTATGAGGCCAAGTTCAAGCTCATTTAGAAGTGGCTTGGCATGTAATAGATAGCCCTTAACAGTCGCTTTAAAGTACGCCATGTCGACCTTTATCCTTGAGAGATCAGGCTCGTCTTCAGCTGATCTGATACTGACGTTACGCGCCAGATCGCCGAAGTCGAAGAGCAGAAAACCTGCCATGCAGGTGTCGAGATCCACTAAACATACGGCCCTGCCGGTGGAGCTTTCGAATAGCACATTGTTCAGCTTCATATCGCCGTGCACCGTTTTCAGAGGAATTTCTTTTGCAGTGCGGTGCTTCTCTACAAGATTTGCAAACTCACGGCGCTGAAAAGCGAATTCAATCTCGGTGGCGGCGTTCGCCCGGCGCTTGAGTTTATCACTGCGGATAGCTTCATCGAGCTGGGTGTAACGGTATGGCGACGAAAAAAAGTTGGGGATCGTTTCCTTCAGAACGGACGCATCTATGCAATCAACATAGCGGTGAAACCGGCCCAGCAATGCAGCCGCTTCGAAGGCATGTGAATTGGATGGGCATAAATCAAAACTGTGTGCGTTTTCAATTTTGACATAACTCCTCCAAACTCCGCTTTCTCCGCCATCTACTGTGTGGCTGCCATCTCTTGCCGGAATGAGGCTCAGGGTTCTATCGTTTTGAGAAAGAGCGAGCTCCGGAATCCGGCTCTGAAGGGCGGAGGTAACAAGAGCGATGTTCTGCATCACTGCTGCAATATCTGTAAAAACCGTACTGTTTATCCTTTGATGGATATAGTGCTTTACGGCGCCGGCTTGAATCCATTCGCTGATGAAGGTGTCGTTTATATGACCGCCCTGGTGGCGCTCAATTGAGCGCAACTGGCCGTCAATCTGGAAAAGAGGAAGAATTCTGCGCAGCTGCTCAATTATTGCCATCAAATACCCTGTAGCGGCTTATGCCTCGTGGAAGTATAATCGGCTATCAAAACGTTTGCACCTACTGGAGTACGCGGGAATCCAGCAATAAATCGTTTTGCTGAAAAAGCCCCGAAGGTTAGAATTTCCTCGGTTACCTTGGAGGTCTACAAATGGACTCGTTGCGACAGAAGATTGAAAGCTTTCACATCCTTATCACAGTTACAGATCAGAGTCTTGCCAATAAGCTTTGCGGCGCGCTCGAGATGGCGAATATCGCCGTCATGCTGGAACATGTTGAAATCGTAGAAGACTCTAAAAGCCGCGTAGGCTACCGGCTCTTGGCGCCTGCCCATATGCGCGAGACGGCTATGCGCTTGGTTGATGTGCAGATAAATCTTCATCAGACGCGCAGCGCCGTTACTACCAGACCCGATTTCGTAGTGGAGTAGCGTGCTGATCTCCTGATGCTGGATCAGAACATCTGAGTGTCCACGAACACTCCCGCAAGATAAACAAGACTTGCCGCTCCGTTATGAGTGAAAAAAGCGCTGTTTACTCTGGATAAGTCCGCCGCCGTCACCAAAAAGTGCTGGCGCATCAGAAGCAAGGCAAACACAAAAGTGCCGAGATGATATGCGGCGCCGCACTCCATAATACCGCCGAACCAAAGCAACAGAAGAATGGAAGCCGCGTGAATTACACGCGCCCAAAATAGGGCAGACGGAATTCCAAGTACGGCAGGAAGCGAGAATAGCCTTTCTCTCTTATCAAATTCTACGTCCTGACATGAATAGATTATGTCGAAACCGGCCACCCAAAGCGCCACAGCCAACATCATCACCACCGGCTGCCAAGAAACAGTTGCCGTAAGCGCGTACCACACTCCGCCCGGAGCGAGCGCCAGCGAGATGCCGAGAATCAGATGAGAGAAACGCGTAAACCGCTTGGACCATGAATAGAAAAATAGCCATAGAAGGACCGGCGGCGCCAGCAGCAAGCAGTGTTCGCCCAGCATTGCAGAGGAGAGAAAGAATAACGCAGAACTTGCAATAAGGAGGACGAGTGCCGCGCGCACGCTAACGACTTTACGCGGAAGTTCGCGATTCTGAGTGCGCGGGTTTCGCGCATCGATCTCCTTGTCTGCTATCCGGTTGAAGGTCATGGCAGCCGTACGCGCCGAAACGAGCGCCGATATAATCCAGAGAAGTTCGGCGGCAGAGACCGGACGAACCCTTGATATCAGCAGCAAGATGCTAAGAGCGAAGGGAAATGCAAAAACTGTGTGCGGCAGCGCTATAAGGCGGCTCCATTTCGCTACTCCATCGCTCCCTATGGGCTGCGCACTTACCTGCGATGTTGACATAAACTACTCGCACCAACGCTTTGATTGATTGTTATCTACCCGCATTATGTCGAGAATCTTCATCACCTGCATATCGATCAGATCGTCAATCGAATCAGGGCGGCTATAGAATCCCGGCATGGCAGGAACTATTGAAACCCCAAGTTGGGCAAGTTTCAGCATGTTTTCAAGATGCACAGCAGAAAGTGGGGTCTCGCGGGGCACTAGGATAAGTTTTCGCCCCTCTTTCATGGTCACATCTGCGGCGCGGTGGATTAAATTTTGGGAGAATCCGGAAGCGATTGCGGCAAGCGTAGCCATACTGCACGGCACCACAACCATTCCGTCACATAAAAAAGTTCCCGACGCGCAGGGAGCACCGATATCCTTAACTGAGAAAAAAGAGAATTTATCGCTGGGCTCGGAGAGCAAGGCCGCGGGGTTGGAGGGTGAGTATTTGAGATCTTCCTCCTCAGCCAGAACCCTTTGGCCCGCTTCGGAAACCATTACATGCACTTCCTGTACCGCTGAGCTGGAGCCGAGCGCGCGCAACAGCGAAAGACCATAACGCATGCCGCTGGCCCCGGTGAGGGCTACTATCCACCTTCCTGACGGTTTCATAATAGATACTTTGCCGTTTTGTGGCGATCTTAGATTACCAATTGTGCAAACTCAACACGCGCGGCGCTCCCATGCAACCTGGTGAAATTCTCTATAAAACGGGGCTTCGCGATGGTCCATCCGATTTTAAGTTTATCCTCGAAACGCTCTAAGACGAGGCGTCGAGGGGCCCAGCCGAGGGGGTAAACTTACGAACTACTTAAGAAGCAGCCAGATTCCTAGCTTTGCGGAGGTCTTTTGCCTAGATGCAATATTCTGTCGCACAAAGGACAATCGAGTGGTGTATTAATCTTTGACCTGCGTCCCTCTTCGCTTGCCGCCCACTCTCTTATGAAAAATGGAGGTTTGTGCCTGACATGCTGCCGATGTCCGCAGCTTAAAAGAACGCGCCATTCATTCTCTTCATCTAGCTCAAATTTAATAATCCTGCGGATCATTGCGAAGTTGCTTTAGGTTAACGTGCAGCGGCTCAAAGTTATTTCCGAGCTTGGTAGCAGTACGCAATGCCTCCAGTTAACGACTGAAAGCTGCACTGTTGGAATCCATGGCGTTCAAGGATGGCGATAAACTCCTGCCTGCACGGAAAATTCTTGGCAGTTTCCGGCAGGTACTGATATGCCGCTCGATTGCCTGTCAGGGCGCCTCCTATGAGAGGCATTAGATAACGGCAATAACAGTTATAAAGCCACCCGAAAAGACGGTTTTTCGGCTGCCCAAACTCCAAGATGAGCATGCTGCCGCCCGGCTTCAACACCCGCCATATCTCCGCCAGGCCTCTGTCCAGATCAGCGAAATTCCTTACGCCGAACGCCACCGTCACTATATCAAAACTCCCATCGGCAAATGGAAGGTTTAGAGCGTCGGCCTGTACGATCGAGGCTCCTTTGCATGAAGGCTTCTGCCGGGCGATCTCAAGCATGGGCAGGCAGAAGTCTGCCCCGGTTACTTTGCCAAATCGCTCCATAAGGAGCGGCAAAAGGTCTCCTGTCCCGGTGCAGAGATCGAGAGCTGATAGGCTAGGATCGGCGGGCACCACTGAGATTAATTTTCTTCTCCAGCTGTGATGGATCCCCATACTCAACACGGAGTTCGCCAGGTCGTACCTGCCGGCGATTGATGAAAACATCTCACGAACTGAATCAGCGCTCATCGGACCAAAAGAAGTTATTTCGGTGGAAGAATGCAACTAAGATAGCCAAATTGGGCAGTCTTTTCCATATTGCCCCTCTGGAATTAGGCGCCGGTTTACTGTTATGATTTGGCCGCCTGCTAATAAAGGGAGCTAAGCTATGAAGTTTTCGAAAAAGGGCCGTGTTTGCGCTTATCTGGCTGCATTGATCGCCGTCGCCTATCCTTCAGCCGGCTTTGCAGGACCCGCTTCTAAGGAGGGTTCGCCGCCGAAACGGCCGCAGATGAGCGCCGCAGCTTCCGAGTCTTTTAAACTTAATGAGAAGGGCGTAGCTCAAATAAAAGCGAGAGAATTTTCAGCCGCGGAGGAATCGTTTCGAAAAGCACTGCAAGCAGATAAAGGGAATATGACGGCCGCCTTCAACCTTGCAAGCGCTTATCTTATTAATAAGAAGGAGAGTGCTGCGATCGAGCTACTCAAGGAATACACAAAAAAGGACCCTTCGGATGCCGGACTGTGGGTGCGGCTGGGCGATGCCTACTTCGGCACTAAAGACGTCGGTAGCGCCGTGAAGAGCTACGAGCAAGCGTATAAAATTGCGCCTGATTATGAGGAGCTAACCGCAAAGCTCTCCACGGCTTATCTGTTGGCAAATAATCTGCACTTGGCAGAAGAGATGCTGGTCAAAGCGGTGGAAAAGGATCCTAGGGATTACAAATTGCTGTCAAATCTCAGCAACCTGTATTTGGGGAGCGGCAAACCTGAGCAGGCTGTCACCATTGCCAAACGAGCTTTGCAGGTGAAGGCCACAAAGGAGGTTTACGTGACACTTGCAAGTGCATATGAAGTGATGAAGGATTATAAGAATTCGCTTATCGCTTATCAGAGAGCCGTTGATTTAGGTGAGGATCGCCCTGAGGTATTCAAAAAGATAGAAGGGCTTAAAGAAGCGGTTTCCTGATTGTTTGCAGCCGTATCGAAGATATAGAGATGCATAACTTATTAGGTACGATTGAATCCAAACTTGAACAAGGAGAAGACATCTCCTTCAAGGAAGGCTGCGAACTTTTTGAGTGTTCCGATTTGTTATCGATTGCTGCGGTTGCAAACCGCTACCGTGAGAAGCTGCACGGCAAAGTCACATACTATAACTGGAATCTTCATCTGAATTCGACAAACGTCTGTGAAGCCGATTGCTTGTTTTGTTCGTTTGCGCGGCTGAAGACCGGTGACCCGGAAGCATACACCATGTCGGTTGAGGAGGCACACCGCTGGATATCGCAGCGCTACCGCCCGGGAATGACGGAGATCCATATCGTGAACGGACTCAATCCGGAGCTGGATTTCGATTACTATGAGAGTCTTCTTCGAATGATTCGCCGTGATTTTCCAGCGTTGCATATAAAAGCCTTTACCGCGGTAGAGATTCATTATTTCGCCGAAAAATTCGCCATGAGCTATACCCAAGTGCTTGAGAAATTAATAGATGCTGGCCTCGGTTCCTTGCCGGGCGGCGGTGCCGAAGTTTTCAGCGAGCGAGTACGAAAAAAGATATGCCGGGATAAGGCGAACTCACAGCAATGGCTCGAAGTCCACCGTGCTGCGCACAACTTGGGTCTCAAAAGCAATTGCACCATGCTCTACGGAACGGTGGAGCGCCCCGCCGAGCTAGTAGAGCATTTATTACAGCTTCGCGATCTGCAGTCTGAGACCGGCGGTTTTCAAGCCTTCATACCTCTAGCCTTCCATAATGAAGGCAATCGAATGGCCAAGCTGCCGTCTCCCACCGGCATGGATGATCTGAGAATCGTGGCGCTCAGCAGGATTTTGCTGCACAACATTCCGCACATTAAAGCCTATTGGGTAATGCTCGGCATCAAAACAGCTCAGATTGCTCAAAGCTTCGGGGCAAACGACATAGATGGAACGGTAACCGAGGAGAAGATTTATCACATGGCCGGATCGCGCTCCCCGGATGCTCTAAGTATTCCCGAGCTGCGGCGAGTAATTGAGGCGGCCGGCCGGATTCCGGTGGAGCGTGATACTCTTTATCGTCCTATAGATTTGAATACAGAAGGATCATACCAGCAGTCTGATAATAGATATGGCGGTTCGGCCGGTCTGGCGATATTGGCCTCTTAGAACTTTTTATGGCACCGGTTGAAATAATAAATAAGTTGGTTTCTCTGGCGAAGCGCCGGGGATTTATATTCCAAAGCAGCGAGATCTACGGTGGTCTTAAGAGCGCGTACGATTACGGCCCCCTCGGAACCGAACTGAAGCGCAACATCGCCCAAGAATGGTGGCGCACCATGGTGACTGAACGAGAGGATGTCGTGGGAATTGATGCATCGATTCTTATGCATCCGGCCGTGTGGAAAGCAAGCGGACATCTGGCGGGATTCTCCGATCCGCTTGTAGATTGCATGAACTGCAAAGAGCGATTCAGAGCCGACAAGGCGCCGAGAGCAGCTCCTGGAAGCGAAGTAACTTATGTAAAGGGCGGCAAATCAGGAGGAGAAAAGCTGACCGGACGAGTGCCGGAGGGAGGATATGTTTGTCCTCAGTGCGGCAGCCCGGTACTTTCGGACGAGCGTCAGTTTAATCTGATGTTCCGTACTTCAATCGGACCGGTGGATCCCATCGAAAGCATCGTTAATCATCTTATTGATTTCAAAGGAGATCGCCGCGCGCTGCGGGAAAAAGTTGAGGCTGTTGTAAAGGAGTCTGCCATATATCTCCGTCCGGAAACGGCGCAAGCTATGTTCGTTCAGTTCTTGAACGTTCAGCAAACGATGTCAATGAAAGTTCCTTTCGGCATCGCGCAGCAGGGAAAATCCTTCCGCAATGAGATCACGACTGAAAAGTTCATATTCCGTACCTGTGAATTTGAACAGATGGAGATGGAGTTTTTTGTAGAGCCCGGCTCTCAAAAAGAATGGCTCGATTACTGGTGCCGCTTAAGGCTTGAGTGGTGGAAGCGCTTCGCCAACAATAAGGATAAGTTCCGCCTTCGCCAGCATGCTGCCGATGAGTTAGCCCATTATGCAGATGACTGCTACGACATAGAGTACGAGTACCCTTGGGGTTGGGATGAGCTGGAGGGAGTTGCATCTCGCACCGACTACGACCTTAAGCGCCATGAGGAGGACTCCGGCACCAAGCTCAGCTACTTCGATCAACAGAAAGCCGACCCTACAACCGGCAAGCAGGGGTGGCGCTATACACCTTACGTTATCGAGCCCGCTGCCGGGCTTACCCGCGCCGTTTTGGTATATCTGGTCGATGCCTATTCCGAAGAGAGCGGCGTTGACGCCGAGGGAGGAGAGAAAACTAGAGTACTGCTTAAATTGAGTCCACGGCTCGCTCCTATCAAGGCGGCTGTGCTGCCACTTGTCAAAAAGGACGGACTTCCAGATGTGGCGCGCAAAATAGTGGAACAGTTTTACGCTGCGGGAATCAGCGCCAGTTATGATGAGCAGCAATCGATCGGAAAGCGCTATGCAAGGCACGATGAGATCGGAACTCCTTACTGTCTCACCGTAGATCATCAAACAATCTCGGATAACATGGTCACGATAAGAGATCGCGACACCACTCGTCAGGAAAGGATAGCCGTAGACCAAGCTATAGAGACTGTTCGCGCTAGAATCGCGGGCTCGTAGCGCTCCGACCCGGCGCATTAAACCGGGAATTACTTCACTGCTAAGCGGAAGGAGCCCATAACACCATCGGAAGGTTTCTATGGCCGACAAAGGTTCGTTTAGTTTCGATGAGTTAGCGGATTCCCTAGGTTGTCATCTACCAACTAAAGGACAAGCGGCTGCGCTGGCGCAGATTCGAAAGATGGCGGCCGACTATTCACACTCCAGCAACGCACTGATACAAAGCTCCTGTGAACCGATCGATCGCATACGTGGCCTTGCTCTTGAATATAAGAAGGTTGAGCAGGTTTCCCGCGGCAGCTCTCTGCGAATCCTCACAGCTCCGCAGGCTCGAGTGCAGATATTCAAAGCTAACCGCAATGCCAAGATTCTTGATATCCGTTCCGGAGTAGTCACGTTCGAAGAGATCAAACTCTCCAATATTCCGAGACTTCCCGATGATTATGCCTTCAAAGGCGGAGCAGCCAGGATGGCCCTGTCAGCAGTTCTAGGAATAGAAATTGACAAACGTCGCCCGCGAGATCTGGATATATTCAGAGTAGGTGCAAAGGCTAACAGTATGGACTCACAATTGGCCAAACGCTACATGCCTGAGGACTTCAGCAATGGGCACGGTATTGAATTGGTGCCGACTCTTCGCTCATATCTTCATACTCGTGATCTGACGATTAATCAGGTTGCGCTTATCAATGGTAGAGTTGTTTGCACGTTTGCCGCAATCGAAGATACCTTGAATAGAACCTTGCGCCCGACCGATTACATTCGCAAGGCAGGCGATGACATTCAAGGCAAGATCTCGATGAAGATGCTGCGCATGATAGCTGAAGCGAGGCTTGACGGGACACGGCTCAAACTCGCCGAAACCCGCAAGAATCCGCACGTCACACCTTTTGATGTAGCGCTTCACCTAGAGAGAATAATGCGCCGTGGGACGCGCGCGGCGCAGTATTATATCGAAGAGTGCATTCGTCACGGCTATATCGAACAGCAGCAGGGTCCGATAGGGAATACAATCGCATCAATAAAGAAAAGGCTGCCGCCAAAGAAGGGGCATGTTAGCGGCAAGCGCGGCATGAAGAAAAGATGAAGGCCGGGACTAGAGGACCGAATCTGGACTAATGCACTTTAATTCTGAGCAGCCGAAAGTAATCGCGGCATGCCCTGCATGGGTACAGTGATCTCCGCTGAAATTAAACCCATGTCAGGATCGACTAGAGTACTGTACATGGGACGGCCGAACACTATGCTAACCTGTCCTCGCATAAAGGACCGAAGCACCCTCTTGAAGGCATTTTCGTAAGATGGCAAATTGCGCGCGAGGACACTGTCAACCGCCAGCGTCAACGGACGGCCTGAAGCACTTTGATTGGCGAGTGCGAGGTAGCCCATCATACCGGCAAGCGCGCCGGCCCTGTCGCATACATAATGTATTACTTCCTTAACGGATTCCAAAGTTCGGCCCTGCAGCCAGTTGCTAAGTTCCAGCTCTGATATATGGGAAAGCCTGCCGCTCATGATCGAGTGCAGGTCGCGGCCGGTAAGAACGGTACTACCTTTTTTATGCGATCTTAAAAGTATCTCGCTTATCGGTTCCAGCTCCTTTATGCCCCCTTCCGCGAGCAGTACAATGTGACCTTCTACTATTTTGGGAATTCCTTTTCCGGCAATCAGGTCCTCCAAAGCTACTTTATTGCCGCCATGCTGATCCGCTTTCAAAAGATAATCACCGTGGGATAAGTAGTCTTCCGGAATAATAAGCTTAGCTCCGAGTTCCGTAACATAGACAGAGCGGTCAACAACTTCAGTGCAGTTGGCGCCATACGCCGCAACTAGTGCACCAGCAGCATTGAAGCAGGACATTTGAGTAGCCACTACATCGTTCGCTATGCCGAAGCTGCGCCCTTTAAAACCGCGATCCTCGAAGGCTGAACGAAAAGTTTTGCCGATGTCCGTCCCCGGCTTTAAATCTTGAACGAACCACTCGCCCTTTCGATAGGCATCGCTTCTGTGCTCCGGAACAACTCCTGTCAATCCGCGGACATTTTTCGGTCGGTCGTTGAAAGGCTGTCCTTCGATCGCATTAGACCACACGATTCCAATGCTCTCCAGCTGAGACAACGAATAATTGGAATGATTCATTCTCGTTTCAACCATACTAGTTAGCTGATCCACGATCGATTCAAATCGAGTCGTGGCAGCACCATCGGCAGGTTCGCTGAAATTCGACATTCGGGAAAAAAAGAGAGGCTTCCAAGAAACCGCAGCATTGGGGTCTCCCCCCAAAAATGCGGCATGCACTTTAGTGCTTCCGATGTCTACGACAAGTTGAGCCATTGGGAAAACCCGAACGTAGTCGTGAACATTGACGCCGGTCTTAAGATGGAGATCAGCGCCCTCCAGCAGATGGGCTCTCGAATCCGCGAGCATTTCGCTACCCATTAAGCTAAGATCCAGCAGCCGGTCCTGCGCCCGGCCAAGACCGACCTCCACCAGCTTCTCGACTACTCGAGAATCGGAAAATTCTTGCCGCCTAGATATCAATGTAAGTTCCCTCGCGGAAGTAACATGACTTTTCCGAAATGACTAAACTAGTTTTTGGAACCGAATAGGAACCGGCAATGCAGCCGGCACATACAAGAACAACTAAAGTCCGATAACCGACGCCAGAAAGTGTACAGGAATCACGGACCGTTAGCAAAGGCGGCGAAGTGATCTGGAGGTCGTAAGGAGAACTACTTTGCATTGGTTCCCTCTTCAACAAGCTACTCCTAGGCCTATGGCATATATTTTGCCTCTTATTGTCTCAATTACCGAGCAAAAGTAGTAACAGCTTGACATCACAGGGATTTACCACCGATTGGCGTGCAACTATTAGCGTGGCATGGGGCTGCGCCGCATTTGCATTGTTCGCGCTGCTGCTAATAGCAGCTTTTATTTTGCCTCAAAAGATCCAGGCACAGACGCTTTTAGAGCTGTCGGGTAAGCTCTTGGCTGTCCATGTCGATTCGGACGTGCCGGGGAAAAGGCACTACCTGCTGGTGGACCCGGGAGGTACGCTTCACAAAGTCGACCTAGAGAGTGCTACAGCCGAGCAGCTGCTGAACACCAATGTAGTGATTCGAGGGACCTTGCAAGGTTCGAGCGTTAATGTACTGACAATAAATCTCTCCTCCCATTTGCCCGACATTGCAGCCGCTCAAGCTGTTGAGGAGCTTGTATTCGCCGAGTGCCCGGCAGTAAACGACGCCGGCCCTTCTCTTCAAAGTGAAGAGATCTCAATTCAAGAAGTCGAAGAGCTTTCAATCCCTGCATTAAGTTCACTGCCCGGCGCAGCACAAGTGCTATATCTGGACTTCGACGGCCACTTTGAGGCGAATTGGGGTGGATTTTCAAACCTTAACACTCCCCCTTACGACACTGACGGCAATCCGAACTCATTCAGTCAAACCGAACTAAATAATATGCAGGCTATCTGGAGATCAGTGGCGGAAAATTTTTCTAACTTCAATATAGATGTAACTACTGTAGAGCCTGCCAGTTTTGCAAATGGCGCATCCCTTCGTGTAGCAATAGGCGGCAGCGCGGCGGATTGGTACGGTTCGTCTGCCGGAGGCGTAGCTTATATAGACACCTTTACCAACTTCATTCCCAATGTTGTCTATGTTTTCGAGGCCAACCTTGGAAATGGCCATCCTAAATATGTTGCAGAGGCCTCATCGCATGAAGCGGGACACGGCTTTGGACTGCGGCACCAGAGCCTCTATGACGCCAGCGGCGTAAAAACCAAAGAGTACAACAACGGTAATTCAAGTTGGGCTCCTATTATGGGCACCTCCTACTCGGCCGCCCGTAGCACCTGGCACAACGGCCCCAATTCCATATCGGTAAACACAATTCAGCTCGACCAGGAGCATATGGCCCGGGCAAGCAACCTTTTCGGATTTAGGCAGGACTTAATCTCGAATTCGATGAGCGGAGCTGTTGAAGTCGGAGCCGGAAGCAACACTATAAGCGGCTCGGGGCTAATAGAGCGCGAAAGTGATGTGGACGTATTCACTTTCAGCACAACCGGCGGTGCAATCAACGTAACAGCCGATCCGGGGATGGCCGGCACGAATAGCGCTCCCAACTTAAATGCGGTTCTAGAGCTGAGAAATTCCTCCGATAGTGTGATCGCTGCTGCAGCTCCAAGCAGCTCGCTAAGCGCCAACATCCAAACTTCCGTAACGTCAGGGAGGTACTACCTGCATGTTTTCAGCCAGGGGAACTATGGCGATGTAGGTAAATTTGCTGTGAGCGGATCAGTTCCAAGCGGATCAGCAGAGGCGACACCAACTCCGACTGCCACGGCAACCGCCACAAGAACCGCAACCCGCACTCCCACTATCACCCCAACGCGCACCGCCACTCGCACCCCAACCCGAACCGCAACAAGGACCGCTACACCGGCTGTAGCTCAGACCCAAACGCCGACCGCTACCGTTACCGCAACTGCTACCCGGACACTCCCGGCCGTGCCCAGCGCCACCGCCGTCAGCACCACTACTCCGACTCCAAGCGCTACCGCCACCAGCACCGCTACACTCACGCCTACACCGACTCCGAGGAAGGCAGGAAAGAAGTTTAAGATACGGGGTTCAAGCCGCAGCAGTACCGGCCGAATGGAGCTCTCGTTAGAGCTTGCAACTTCATTCAGTGGTGAAAGCTGCGGGTATGCACTCGAACTCGCGGAGGAAAAAAAGTTTATTGCTCCGCAGATTGTTGAGGTACCCTCTGACGATGAAGGAAATCCGCTGGCATTGGACGTGGCGATGAGAGAGGGAATTGAAGGGCGTTCAAAAGCTCTGCGAAAGGTCTACTTGCGTGGAGTCGTTCGCTGCGAGAAAGGACCCGCCCTTGCAAGCAATGTTCTTACAGTATTTCCTTCGTCATCGAAGAAACTGATCTCCAGGCCGGCTTGGATCACAACACTGGCCAACAAGCTGGCAAAAAAATCTCGTGCGGCTGGCCGGGTGAGAGGGAAACAACGCCGCTAGGTCAAGCGTTTGGGGCATAGTTTTATTAAACTGTCTGATTTCCTTCTGCTTTTCAATTATCGAGCTCCGGCCCCCGAAACGCTCGGCACTCCCCGCTTTTGATCGATCATTTCACGGAGTTCTTGCGCGCGGGCATTGGCAGGATCAAATAGAGTAATCTTGTTCACTTCGCTTATAGCTTCATCCAGCTTGTCCTGGGCAAAGTAGCATCCTGCAAGGGAGTATATGAACTCCAAATCGACGGGGTGCATTTCGAGATATCCTTTGATGGCTGCCTCCACTTCTTTGAGCCGCTTCATAGAATAACCAAGTTCAATAATGCCGAGCAGAGCCCGCACGTTCTCCGGGTTTATTCTCGAAGCTGCGGAGAAGCAGTTCCAGGCACCTTCGAAGTCGTTCGCCCAGTAATTGCACACACCGAGCCCAGCCCACGGCACATCGTAATGCGGCTCCAGCTTGTTTGCCGACTCGAAAAACTCGCGCGCTTTCTCCCACTCATTACGGTTGGCCGAAATTGCGCCCTTCCCGCACAAGGCCCTGGCACAGCGCGCATTGCGGCCTAAGATCTCATCATAAGAACGCTCTGCATCGGCGATTTCACCCTGCAGAACTTTTACTTCGGCTAGCACGAGCTCGGCGCGCTCCCGCTGGTGCTCGAGCAGGCCGCTGTTCCCGAGAAATGTCTCGCACATTCCGCGCACTTTGGAGTACTCCTTTTTACGCTTAAGTTCCTCGATCTCTATGAGCTTCTCGTCGGAGGCATCGAGAGCACTGAAACCGATCTGCTGGGTCTGCGGCGCCTGCTGCGCAGCAGGTATCACCGGCTGTGGTGAGACAGCCTCTCTTGTCTGCTTACCTTCGGAGATGGCCGATACTAGCTGCTTTGCACCTAGATGGTCCGGGCGTTGAGCAAGAACGTCTTCAGCTATCCGTTCGGCCTCACCAAACTGCCCACATTTATAGAGGCAGCCTGCCAGGCAGTACTTCATCTCAATATCGCCGGAATGCTCCGATACGTAACGCCTAAGCACCGCCTCAAGCTTGTCATACTTATTGATGGTATATGAGCACTCGATCAATTGCAGGATCGCAACAAGGTCGTTCGGAGAGATCTCCAGAGCCTTGCTGAAGAGCCGGTAGGCATCTTCATAATCATTTCTCTGCATCGCGCACATGCCCAGCCCGCTTTGAAGTTTGGCATTGCTCGGGTCAACCAGCACTCCTCGCTCAAAGTACTGACGGGCCAGCTCAACCTGGCCCTGCGCCAGGTATACTGCGCCGCGAGCACGCAGCAGCCGTGCCGACTGCGGGTTTATACGTTCGGCCTTGGCAAGAAAGTCATGTGCTTTCTCGAAGTCCTTTGACTTGGCAGCTAGTTCTCCCCGCTCCAGAAGCTCCTGGAACTCGGTAACTCCCGATCCGAAGTCGTACACGGCCGGCGCCGCTTCCGGTCTCTGAGTGCCCTCGTGTGCCGTTCCCGCAGCACTTTGATAGACCTCCAATGTCTTGCGCGCCGCTTCATCCCATGAATGTTTCATAGCAACCTCCTTAAGTCCCGCCTTAAGCGGCGAGTAATATGCTGCCAATACTGCTTGAAGAATCGATGATTCACTTCCCGGATCACAATAGAAGGCTTTGTCCCCGAAGTAGTCAGGGGCCGTGCCTGCTCTTGTGACAACTACGTTACGTTCATAAAACGCCGCTTCCAGCGACACTAGGCCGGGAAGCTCGAACCAGCTCGGCAATACATGCACTTTGCAGGCACAATAAGCGCTGGCAAGCATCTCCGGCGAGATGCGATCAAGAACCAAAGTTTTTCCCTTACGCCGGAACGAACGCACAGCTTTTTCATAGTCAGGCTGATAAGAGAATCCACCGCCGGCGAGAACCACCGGGATATCGACATCTTCAAGCGCTTTTAGCAGCATGAGCTGATTCTTGCGAGTTTCGAGCCGTCCGACACAAAAGATAAAGTCCTGTAGCCCGTATTCACTGACGAACTTATCCGCCGTAGCAGAGCCGGGAATCTCATATCCGACCGGCACGACCTGTACCTTCTTGAGCGACGGATAAGCTTTCTTAAGCACTGCTACTTCGCTTTCCCCGTTTGCGATTAAGCAATCGGCATGCTCAGCAACCCAGCGATTGTCGAAGCCATCGCATGGCTGCACGGCGGAGATATCGGGTAGGTTGGTCTGGTACCAAGAGCGATCCTGTCCCCGCTGCACATATTCAATCAACTTCCTGGCTGTCTCGATGGACTGGTTATGGAATGAGGCGATGTCTTCGCACAGAGTAGTGACAACTACCGGCACTCCTTTGGAGGCGGCTTGCTCTGCCAGTGCTCTAACCATCTGGGGAAGGGCAAAATTGAACAAGTGCACGACGTCGTAACGAGCGGGGTCTTCCTTTGCCTCGACATCTATTGTGACCTGAGCTCCCAGCTTCTCGAGCCGGCTCTTAGTCTCCTCCATCAAAACGGTATCGCCGCCGCGCTGGCTAAAAGCATTGTTTCGATTCTGCATAAGGACCCGCAGAGAGCCGCCGCCGGTGCGGGCGCCGCTATTTCGCGAATTGTTCATAAAGGCCGCTTCCTCCCTGCATTCGTTTTTTAATTTGGTAATCGTGTCTACAATGGAAAAGATCTTTTGTCCGGCTGTGCTCCATGAATTACGCCTCATATAAGAAGCGGCATTGGCCGTTATTGAGTCCCGTAGCTTATCGTTGCTCAGCAGCAGCTCGAGCGCGATAGGAAGCGGATATCCCGAGCTCAGGTGCCATACGGCGTCACCGTACGGTTGAAAGGGGGGAGCCAGAGATGTGACCACCAAAGCTCCCGAACCCAATGCCAGGGCGCCCGCTCCACTCGCTTCGAAATGCTGGCTTCTGTAATTCATCAACACGACATCGGAAGCGCTAAGGTAACGCGCTACCTCATCATCGCTCAGGAAGCGATCTTGAAAGGTAACAAATTGTTCAACCCCCAGTTCGCGGCTCAGCTCTCTAAGGCTTTGGGAGTACTGAGCGCTGCCCGGATCTCCCGGCGCAGCCGTGCCTAGCACATATCCCTGCACCGGCACTCCGCGAGCTAAAAGATGAGCGATCGCTTCAATCAAGCCCTCGATTCCCTTATGCGGCTGAACAAATCCGAAAGAGGAAATTATATGTCTATCGAGAGGTAACTTTAAGTCAGCGCGAAGTTTACTTTTATCCTGACCGCGATAAGGGCTTTCGAAAACCGCGTGAGGCACAACGAAAACCTTCTCCGCAGATGCGCCGTTTGCTATCGCCTCGAGCCGGTTCTCAGGCGTATGGACTATTACGCCATCTACACAGCCCATTAAGGAGCCTAACCGTTCATCAACGGTGAAGGTACTGTGCAGATGGCATATTACCGAAACCCCCTCCGCTCTTAGCGAATTCAGAAAGTGCGCAAACTGCGGCTGCGGGAAAAAGCGGTACTGACAATTTATGTAGAGGGCCTTGATCCGCCGCTGCGATATCACCTGCTTCAGTTTTGAAAAATCAGTGGAATCGCGTTCCCAGCATCTCTCGACAAAAGGTTCATCCGGAGAGGTTGGCTCTTTGCAATGCTCTCCCAAAACTACAATTTCGCGGCCCCGCGCAGCTTGCACGAGATATTTCGCATAGGTGGCGAGTCCGCATGTTTGATTCCATGTAGTCATAATGGCTATCGTTTGGAGGCCCGTTCCATTTTTGCCCCTCTCACAACGGCCCGTTATCTTTTCGACCACATTATCCCATGTAAAGCGCCCTCTTGATTGCACGCACATCTCCGACATTTTTACTAATCGCTGTGGGTCGGATAGCAGGGAATCAAGCGCTGCCGTTAGTGCCTCTTCACTGATCTCGGGAACGACCAGTCCGGTTTCCCCCACCAATATGCCTTCTCGCAGTCCGCCTACATCGAAGGCTACAACCGGGCAGCCGGCTGCCTGTGCATCTATTGAGACTAGCGGAAATGGGTCGAACCATATGGAGGGAATTACACAGGCCGCCGCTCCTCGCATCGCTTTTGCAATCTCACTCTGTGAGACCTTTCCATGGAACTTAACTCCCGGCAGCGCTTGTTCGATTTCACGATGATTTAAAAACTCCTCCCTTCCCCAAAGAGAAGAGCTGCCGTAAATGTCGAGCTTGAGACCGGGATGACGGCGCATCAGCTTGGCTATGCTTTCAATCAAGATGTGGATGCCCTTATCGACTATGACCGCTCCGACAAAAATCAACCGTTTAAGATCTCTGGCCGCCGGCTCTCCCGGGGAAAAAAGGTCGAGATCAACTCCGTTGTGGATTACTTCCAGCTTTTCCGCTGCAACACCATCTTTAATGAATAGCTCTCGCTGAGCATTGGAGACGCAGAATATGGTGTCGGCCAGCTGCTCAAGCACCTGGGCGCTTATGCCGGAATCGCCGCTGGTTCTATCATGAGTTATAAGAGAAGAGCTGAGGCAGTTTGAATCATCACGTGCCATCAGAAGAGGTAGCGCGCGGCCTGCGGAAATAAGGTGATAGCCACCGTCGAGCGAGATTCGACGCAGCGCGGAACCGACGTCGTATTCCGGCCCTATGTTCCACAGTTCGACACCATCCAGAATATCGTCCCCACCTGCCATATTTGCCGCGAGCACTACGCGGCGCCCGCTGGACGCAAGACGGCGCGCCAAAAAGAGTGTCGCCATTTCGGCACCACTGTTAATACCGGCTGGGTCGAGCCTATGCTCTCGAAATACAATTAAATAGCTAGGATGGTTCATCAAAGTTAACTTTGCAGCTGACTTTTAAATTCGCCGCGTTACAAAAATAAATCTCCACACCGTGATTTAGTGCAAGCCCCGAGCCATCTGGCACTCGTGCTCTAACTCATAAAAGTGATTGGCTTTTCTGGGTGATTGAAAGCTCTCCATCGGGCTTTCAATCGCCAGCTATGTCAAGAAGATGACATGCTCATTAGGGGTTTCTGCTCTGCGGGAGAAAGTACCAGGTCAGCAGGATGCGGAGACAGCTACCGGGAAAGCCCGTAAGTTCAAAGCAGAACGATCATTTTCCTTGCAGCTTTTTAAGAATCCGCCTTGAGCGCTCCTACATCGAATTTATAAGAGGGAAAGTTTTTTGAGCCATCCCTTAATATCGGCGGAGGCCGGTCTTAGGGGATGAGCAAGGATGCTCAAAAGGTTGGAAGGTTAAGATTCGAGGTTTGCTGGCATTACAGCTTGCTGTCTTTGCAGCTCTGTTTCTCACGATTTAGAGGATTGAAGCGTTTTAAGGGGTTCCAGCCTTGCTCATTCTACCAAATCTTTTCTAGGCGCCACATGCTTAGAAGCGCCGGCCGCACATTTCTAACACCTAATAATAGCCTGTCTTAGCGGCACCCAAAGCCGTTGCGCTGCTGTTTGCGCCCTGGATATTCACAAACCGCGCGCAGCACTGTATAACCGAGTATCCTGGCTGCTTAACTGAGTAATATTAATGTCATTAGCCGAAGAGATCGTTAAAGCACAGACATTGGTCGAGGCGCTACCATACATCAAGCGTTTCTCGCAGAAGATCGTTGTCGTTAAGTATGGCGGCTCGCTTTTGTCCAGCCCGAAGCAGCTGGTTTCTCTGGCAGACGATATCGCTCTTCTGCGTTATGTCGGAATACGGCCGGTAGTGGTCCATGGCGGCGGGCAGGAGATCAATAAGTGGCTTGACCGCATCGGGAAGAAGCCTCGCATGGTGGAGGGCCAGCCTTTTACGGACGCCGAAACCCTGCAGATGATCGACATGGTGCTGTCCGGAAACATATCGAATGCAATCGTAACGTCATTAGGACGTGTCGGTGTGCGAGCAGTCGGTCTTTCAGGACGCGATGCGAACCTTTTCACCACCCGGCGCATAAAAACACCTAAGCAGAAAGATCTCGGGTATGTCGGAGAGATTGAATCAACAGACGTAACTCTTCCCAGCAGCCTAGTCGATCAGGGGTATGTGCCGGTTATCTCTTCTGTGGGAGTCAGCCGCGACGGGTCGGTATTAAATGTCGATTCGGACCTGGTTGCGTCCAGTATGGCTGCAGCATTAAGGGCCAGTAAACTGATATACCTTGCATCTTCCAGCGGAATCTCGAAGGGAAAAAGATTAATAGAGTTCCTCGACCTCAGTGAGGCAGAAGATCTGCTGAACAGCGCAGAACTTAGCAGCTCTCTGCAAATAAAGCTCAGCGCAGCGGTTGCAGCCATCAAGGGGGGAGTAACCGACGTGCATATAATCAGCGGAACTGTAGAGCGATCACTGCTGCTTGAGATATTCACCGACAAGGGCATCGGAACCATGGTTACTAACCGCAAGATGAAGATCTAAGGTCAATATGAGTATGCCGGAAAAATTATCACTGGAAAGTGCGAGCTTCGTTGGCCGGGATTTTCTCGAGATCAGCCACTTTACACCCTCAGAAATCGAAACGATCCTCAGCTTAGCACATGAACTCAAAGGGTGTTTGAAGGCCGGCGAGAGCCACAAACTTCTTGAAGGCAAAACTCTTGCAATGATCTTTGAAAAGCCCTCGAGCCGGACGCGCATATCTTTTGAGGTCGGCACTTTCCAGCTCGGAGGCAGCGCCATTAACGTTAACGCCGCCGAAATAAAGATGGGGGAGCGAGAATCGATAGCCGATGTCGCCAGAACTTTGTCTCGCTACGTCGACGGAGTGATGATTCGAGCGCTTTATCATTGGACACTTGAGGAATTCGCGCTTGCCGCCACCGTGCCGCTGATAAACGGACTTTCTGATCATCATCATCCCTGCCAAGCGCTGGCCGATATATTCACGGTACAGGAACGCAAAGGCGATCTAAAAAAAGTGAAAATCTGCTACGTAGGTGACGGCAACAATGTCTGCAACTCGCTAATTCAGATCTGCGAACTTCTCGGCATTAGATTGAGCGTGGCGACTCCTCCCGGACATCAGCCGCTGCTGCGAAAGGAGCCGAAGTACACCGAGCTGCTCAACGACCCGATCGAGGGGTGCCGCGATGCGGATGTCATCTATACCGACGTGTGGATCTCAATGGGGCAGGAAGAGGCCGGCAGCCGAAAAATGGTCGACTTTGAGGGTTACATGGTGGACAAAAAGATGTTCACAGCCGCTAAATCAGACGCGATTTTTATGCATTGTCTGCCCGCCCACCGCGGGGTTGAGGTCGAGCAAGCTATCTTCGATAGCAGCCGCTCAGTGGTGTTCGATCAGGCCGAAAACCGGCTTCATACGCAAAAAGCGGTATTAGCGCTTCTCTTAGGCGGCTTACGCCGCTGAGGTAGGCATAATCATCTTGAGAAATGACCGGCAAGGGTTAATTGCGAAAAATTGATATTGCTTTGCCGGTTCAAATCTGAAAATGATTTGGTCGTGTCCCCAAGCATGCTGAATAAGCCGGCCCACCTCTGCAAAGAAGCTGCTTTCTTACTCGCGGGACCCCCTATTTCAGGCCCGCTTTTGCTGGACCTCTTGCATCTAAAAGTCTTAGCGAAGTTCATTCTGTTATTACCCTTTCTGTACGGTATTCTGGCGTGCAGCATTCTTGCGAGCTGGGCCGAGGCTCAAAGCGGGCCTAATAAGCGAGATGTGTTCATCTCGTCCTCACGCGCGATGAGTAGTGATCATCTGCTCACTTCCAACACGACTTTTGAGGATGTTGTCTCCTTCGACATTCAGGACTTTCACCGTTACGACAGGCGCTCGATTAAGCTCTTCGAGAGGTTGATAGAGGTCTCTCAGCCTCGCTGGAATCCCCGTGACGCCGACCCCGATCAGGACGAAAGAGCCGCGCACCGAGCCTTTACGGTACAGGCGGGCCGAGGAGCCTCTATTCTGGTGAAGGGGTCAGAGCTATACCCTGCCTTTTTATCCGTAAAACGAGGTTTAGACGATATAAGGGACTCCGTAAGATTTTCGGTACAAGCGGACGAAGCCTCATTAGTTGTTTCGAAAGAAAGGCGGGGACACAAGATATTAGAGTTCAACTTGGAATTCAATGTTTCCCAAGGGTTAGATCCCCGAATTAGGATCGGAGAGCTGGTCACATTCAGATACGACTTAATCGACCGTATGAGCATTCTCGAATACGAGCTCGACTTTTGAACGTTGCTTTTCGAAACTCCACGAATCGAATTAATCTCCCTATTTCTATTTGCGTTTTGTGAGCCTGCTCGGATATGTTTCACATACACAACGGTCGGCTCAGCTCACCTATGCACGCCATTGTTTACAAAGGCAGAGTGTTTACAAAGGCAGAGTGTTTGCAAAGGCAGAGTGTTTGCAAAGTGCAGATGTTTGCTAAGGGCAGAGTCTTGACACCGCTTTTTGTAAAAATTGAAAACAATAATGTAAGGAGTACTGCATGAGAAGCTTCAAACTGGCTCTATCGGTAGCGGTTCTCTCTTCGAGCGTCCTGTTATTTCAGGGATGCTCAAAGAAGGAAGAAACACCTGCTGCCTCTGGACCTTCCATATTAGATTCAGAGATCGTCTCATACCTGCCCGCTACCAGCGTGGGTTTCTTCACATGGAACACGGAGTCCGAGGGGTATAAAAAGCTCAAGAGCAGCGTATGGAGCCAGAATGCCAGCAAGAGTCTTGAACTGCTAAAGAATCTTGAAGACAATCCGGACGCGAAGCGAATTATCCCGATAATCGATTCGCTGGTTCAGACAGGCTTGGTACCGAAGAGCCCCAGTCAACCCGATGTGATCAACAGCGGAGTAGGTTTTATCGATATCGACAAAGCTGCCAAGCTACCGACGGTGGCGATCTATATGTCAGCCGCTTCCGGACAGGACCTATCGAGTAAGATTCCCACTCTAGAGAGTGCAATCTCTGCTCAGGGTTTTGCAACCCAGAAGGAGACAATAGGAGGCGTACAAGGGTTCTCGGTCCAAGTGGGCGATAAAGGGAATCCTTTCGAGAAATTCTACGTAGCCTACAGCAAAGACAAGCTCGCGCTTGCGAGTTCAATCCCGCTTGCTGAGACTCTTTTCAACGGTAAACCTTCAGCAGGGATTCAACAGATTAAGCAATCTGAGGAGTTCAAGAAGGCCGCGGGTGGCGTGACCAATCCGGCAGAAAGTATGTCCTTTGCATACTTTGACATGAATAAGTTCATCAGTACGGTCGCCTCTCTTGGCTTAAGCCCTGAACAGGATCCGAGCACTGAACTCAAGGAGATCCCGGTTCAGTCGTTGGCTCTCACAAGCTCGATGAAGGACAACCTGTCCTACAGTGTAGCCGTATCGCTCAATCCGAAAAATGAGAACCAGAAAAGAGTCATTTCGGCTCTGAGTGGTGCGGGAGGAAGCGATATTCTGAACAAAGTGCCATCGGATCTGATGTTACTACTCAGCTTGGACGGCAAGACTATCAGCAGCATCAAAAACGCCATGCTTACCGAGATCCCGGCGGAAGCGCTTGGGCCGATGGGTGAGCAGCTAAAGCTGCTTGATTCGCTCAAGTCGCTGAGCCTCGGTCTAAGAGGCCCGGCAGGCGCAACGCCTTTCCCGGAGCTGGTGTTAGTTGCGGAATCAAGTGAGAGTGATGCTCTACATAAGCTTGTCAAATCGCAGCTCGACATGGCACTGGCATCTTCAGGAATGCCTATGCCTTGGCAGCAAAAGGAGATCGGCGGAGCCCAGGTGACTTACGCTCTTAGCCCGTTCGGCGTAGGGGCATACGTTACCAGCAATAAAGGCATGGTGATTGTTGCTTCAGGCGAGAAGCTAATAAGCGATCTCGTTACTCCGAGCAACGGAACTTTGCTTGCGGGCATGTCGAACTCGACTAAAGAGATGCTCAGTTCGTCTAAGCCGTTTATAGTGGCCTATTCCGATTTTAATAAGATCGCGAACGCCCTGAGCTCCACACAGGATCAACTGGCGATGTTCACAGGCGGTAAAGGTGGAATCAGCCCGGAGCAGCTGGCTCAGATGAGGCAGGTAGGAACGGTAGTTCTGTCGCTAAACGTAGATGATAATCTCGTTAAACTGCGCAGCACCTACGAGATTCCGCCGAAGGGCTAAGCTACTAAATACCTAATGATAGAGCCGCCCTCCTTGGGCGGCTTTTTTTTTGCTCTTTTGCCACGCCGATTGGAGTGCCGCCATAGGACGCCTACCTCGCAAAGCTTCTCGGCAATCGATCAATCGGGAAACTTCGGCGCCACAGGCGGAGCGATACTCACAGATTTCAGTTTTACCGGAGTCGAAGTTGGTTTCGGTGTAGGTTTGGCCGGCGGAGGATCTCTCTTTTCGCTGCTCTTCTGCGCTTTATCATCAGCTACAATGCCTTTCTGAGTCTTCACTAGCGGCTCCAATGCTGGCGCTATCGCCTTCAGCACCTCGGCTGCTAACGCGCTGGTAAAATCATAATTAGCGGCATTCTCTCCCTGCACATGCGCGGTCACCGTTCCGAAAAATCGCTGGCCGATATAAAAGACGAACGTGGCGGTGCGGTTCACCACGCGCGATGATATTAACTGCCCGCCCTTCCCGAATTTTTCAAATCGGTTGTCACCAGTGCCGGTTTTTCCGCCGACCGGAATAACGGCTCCCTCTGAATTTTTGAAGGTTTTGTCGACACGCCGCGCAGTTCCGTTTTCTACTACATCCCGCAGAGCTTGCCGCAGCACTGCCGCTACCTCGGGACGCATAACCCTCTCGCCCTCGGCAAGTCTATTAATCGATAGAATCGTTTCGAAGGGCGTGCCTTTGGCAAAGTGCATCCGTTCCATGCGCTGCATTGGAAGCTTCACGCCGTCGTTTACTATTATTCCCATTAATTCCGCTAAAGCTGCCGGCCGATCACCGGAGTTGCCGATAGCGGATGCAAGGGATGGGACCATGCGCCGAAAAGGGAATCCTAACCTCTTCCATACCTTCGACATCAGCTCGAACGCTTCCTCCTCGATCATACTCCTTATTCGGACATCCTGTGCTCGACGATTGCTTTTCTTCATCAGCCATTCATAGACCTCGAGCCTCTCGTCATAGCTGGCCTTTTGAGCTTCGGCGAAGGAGGCTTCCGGCAGGTGCATCATGTAGCCTACCAGCCACAGCTCCAGCGGATGAACCCTTACAATGTATCCCTTATCGTTCAAAGAGTACTTGTCGGACGAGTATTCCTGGAAAAGGCCTTTTAACGACTTATCAGTCAGTGACGTCTTGGGCATTTGACGCTGCATGAAGTCCACAAAATCGGCGAAATCCCGATCGGGGAATATATGCCGATGCACAACCGCCAGCCGCTTGGGTGTGGTGCGAATGCTTTTAATGAAGGCGGCCAATATCTCTTGCGGTTTTCGCCCTTTATATTTTTTGTAAAATCCGGCTAGATACTGCGTACCTTCCCTGTCGGCGAACTTTTCCAGGTAGTGCTGCCTTCGGGCGTTGCTTTTTCGCGTTCTTGGCGAGTCCTCTCCCGTTAGCTGAGCAATGTAATAACGCAGCACATCACGCATGATTCGAATAAATGAGAGATTGATTGAATGTCTGAGAGATTCTTGTACGGTCACGGTGCGGCCGTTATCGTCTTTGTTGAAATTGGAGAAAGTATGCAAGCCGCCGCCGGTGAAGAAACTTTCTCCAGGGCTGGCGGAATATGTGCGCGACATTGCCTGGTCCAAGACTTCACGCAGAGTGGCAGTAGAATTATTTATTAATATTCCCGCCACCCAGCGCGTCAAAGCATCTCCGCCAGAGCGGGCCTCTTCTATTAACTCCTTTTTGGAGGCCGATTTCAGCCGATCATGAATCTCAGCGATGATCTCCAGGTAGTTGGCCAAAACTCTTAGCTTGGCGGTTGATCCTAGATCCAAACGTGTGCCTTCATTGATGTCGAACGGCCTGTCCAAGTTGTCAACCTGCACTCTCAGCAGGTTCACACTATCAACGCGCTCATAAAGAGTGACGCTGTAAATGACCTTGGCCGGATCGCCGCGAGCAAGAGTACGGTCACCCATCAAACCGTACTTTTTCACATTCTTTTTGTCGCGCAGGGACGCAAGGATCTCAGAGACTTCCTCATTCACCTTTTTATCAAGCGAACTTTTTACCGTCAGGTCCACTTGGTCGAGAGAGTATAGGTGGCTGAGCTTAAGTAGTTTAAGCAGCCGGGTGCGGATGGCATTTGCGGCCTTCCTTTCAATAAAGGAAACGGGGGCTGCCGGCGGCGCGGCAGTTCTTATAGACAACTTCACCGCTATTGCGGCATCACGCAGCTCCGTCGGGATTACCCGTTCTGCGGCGAGAAGCCTCAGATATTCATTTGTTAGTTTATCGAGATGAACGGCATCATTAAGAAGATAGAACGACGGGCGCCTGTGTGCTACGAACAGACTAAGCATCTGCTTGTAAACCGGAGCAAACTCCTTGGCGCGCTGACGCGCGCTTTCGAATGTGAATCTTCCCAAAAGCTCATTCACTTCGTCCAGCTCGAGTCCATACCATGCCCATAGCCCATCTCCCAGGCCATTCACTTCTCCGTATCCGAACAGGGCGGCGAGAGGGATAGAGTTTATATACTTCAAAACTATCCGCTCACGGGCCGGATAGTTCATTGCTCCATCCAGGTAAGCGCGGTAGCTGGCCGAAAGCATCTGTTGAAGCTTGTCTTTAACACCCCGCGTGCGGCCCTCATAGCCGTGCAGATACTTCTCGAGTTGAGTGGCGATGGTACTGCCTCCAGGGGCAGAGTGAGACGGAAAGAATATCTGCGCAGACTTTTCGATGATGGCTCTCCCTAATCGATCCCACTCAACGGCAGGATTACGATAGGGCTGCGTGGGGTCCAATATCTCGCGATTCTCGATGAACAAGATTGTCTTTGTAACGATAGGAGGAATCTCCTCAAAACTTTTGTATATCCTTTCAGGGCGGATTGCTTGATACAGGGTCTCGCCGTTTCTATCCAGCACCTTGAGTCCCGCCTGACTTTTCTCGGGATAGATTGCAAATATTCCACGATCGATAAGATGCGCCAGCCGCTGAGAAATCTCGGCCTGAGCCTCCACAAAGAATCCAAGTCGTGAAAGATCTCTTATCAAAAACGGAATGCGAGTGTAGCCGAAGCGTATATCCAAAGGACCGTCAGCAGGGTAGCGAATACGCTTACTCGGGCCGGGCTTCAACTGGAATGTGAGCTCACGGCCTACTGACGCAAAATACGTCGCTTGAAGTCGCGATGTACGCAATTCGTAGATACCGATGACGATAAGAGAGGCACAGATCGCGACTAGGGCGGTGAACCACCTGCGATAAGCTCGTATGAAATGAAATAACCGTGTAAAAATCCCGCAGATCACATTAATCTTAATGTACGATCAAACTATTTCATAATCATCGCGCATCGTTAAAAAATGATGCGTTTTAGCTGTAAAAATAACATCTTGTCCGAGGCTAAGGTGCGTGCTACCTGATAGTAGAACCACGTTCCGCAGGCGCTTGGCACATTCCATGTCTTCGTATCGGCACCTGTGAGGGGCCGCATTAATATTCTGGCAGCCAAGTTTAGTTTTAGGGGGTTTTAATGAGCACTCGTCATCTGATTCTGGTTTTCACAACTCTGTTTGTGCAAATTGCTCTGGTAGGCCGATCCGACGCAATTACGATTGACGCCTTCGAGGGAACTCAGCAGCTCACAGCAATGAAGAATAGCCCGGCAAGTGCTACCTTTGCCGGTGAGAAGATCATCGGCGGCGTTCGATCAGTGCACGCGCGAATTACCAACAGTGGTGACGGATTTTTGAACCTTCAAACATCCGGCGGCCTAATCCGCCATTCCCAGGACGCGCTTGTTTCAGGTCAATCCATTGTTGTTTGGGATGGCGATTCAGTCCCCGATGACTCGATCTTCCCTTCTAGCCCGTTGGGATTAAACAGTCTCGACCTAACTCAAGATAATGCTGACCGGTTTGTTCTGCACATTAAATCGTTTGACTACGCGTTTGGCACCCCAATAAACCTTACCTTCTACATTTGGGATGCGGAGTCGCGTTTCTCCTTCGTAAACCTACCATTGACCGAATCAATACAAGATGGATTAAAGGAAATTCTTTTTACTGATTTCGCAGCTGGTCCAGGCTCACTTGGAGCCGCGGACTTTACCAAAGTCGGCGCGATTGTGTTGATCATTAATGGCCTTAGTCCGGACGTTGATTTGACTCTTGATCATCTAACTACTAACGGAGAATGCGACATTATTCCCGTAAACGGGCTTGCCAAAAAAGATCTCTGTGGCGTCTGCGCAGGAGACAACAGCAGCTGCTCGGATTGCAAAGACGTGCCAAACGGTACGGCCCTTCCCGGCACAACTTGTGAAACAGGAGATATTGGACTGTGTTCCCCGGGCACGTATGACGGAGCCTGCAAGTGCGTCTCGGATAATCCCCCCACAGCTGAACAATGCGATGGAATAGATAACGACTGCAACGGACAGGTCGATGACGGAGTGGTTTGTCTCACCTGCCAAAAGATCGCGACCGCAGAGATAAGTTTTGAGCTGGATCACGGCGCAAAGCAGCATGAGCGCTTGATAAAGCAAATGGTGGCGAAACTGACCGGCGTGGATCGCTCTAAAAAGACCGCAAAGTATTCGAAGAAGACTCTGGAGCAGGCGCATACCTTGCAAGTACGCAATTGGGTTCTGTCATGGACTCTTCCACCCCAGATTTATACATGCTCTGCATCTCCTTTATGCACACAGGTGAGCAATACCGAGATCTTGGATGAGTATCGTACTCATTCAGAGGAGCTCCGCCAGATCGGGCTTCAGGTGGCAAAGCGGCTGAAAAAGGTAAAAGTTAAGACTAATCCGTTCCTAAAGCGCAACCAAAAACTACACGATGCAAATATCGCTCTGGCCAATACGGTTCCGCTCTCAACAAGCGTGTGTACATCGTACCCGGAGACCTAGCGCAATTAGCCAACCGTGATCATAACGAGTGAGCGGCCTCATACCGCCACAATTATTGATCTTTTGGGGTTAATATACGCAATAGTTCTTGGCAGACGGGCTTGAATTCCCTTCGCCTGGTCATTATCGTATAATAACAAGAGGCGCAGTAGCCACCATTTGATATGGGGCCAGGCGCTAAATTTTTATCAGGCTCCGCATGTCATTCATTCCAGATTCGGACAGCAAAACATTGGTGGTAATTCCGCTTTTCAATGAAGAGGAGACCATTGTTCCTGTGATTGAGGAAACCCGCAGACATTATAGTGGTGATATCTTAATCGTTAACGACGGATCGACGGACAGCTCTCTAGAACGGATCGCCTTGGCTGCTGACGATCGGATTTTTGTGCTCAATCATGGTGAAAACAAAGGCTACGGACGTTCATTAATAGATGGCTTTGAATACGCCGAAACCAATAGATACGATTTTGTAATCACTATGGACTGCGACTTTCAGCATGAGCCGTGCTGTATCCCGCACTTTCTAGGAGAGCTGCGCGAGGTGGATGTAGTATCCGGCAGCCGCTACTTCTTCGATGTGGCGGGAAGTTCGGACGCGCCAGCCGACCGGTATCGTATCAACAAGGTCATAACATCCGAAATCAACAAACTTACCTGTTATACTCTGACAGATGCATTCTGCGGCTTCAAAGGCTATCGCACGGCTTCCCTAGGGGCGCTGAAGCTCACCGAAAGCGGATATGCCATGCCTTTGCAGTTCTGGATTCAAGCGGGCGCCGCCGGATTGAAGGTAAAAGAGATCCCCGTGAAGAGAATTTATCTCAACCTCGATCGCCGCTTCGGCAACGGCTTGGATGATCCGGAGCACCGTTTGGCATACTATAGAAGCGTAATTGACAGGGAGTATCAGAATGTCCGCAGATGCTTTGCTCATCGGTGCGCATCCCGATGATATAGAGATTGGGATGGGCGGAACCGCCGCGGCTCTCGCAAAGGCAGGGTACTCCATTGTAATGGTAGACCTAACCGATGGAGAGCCTACCCCATTCGGCACACCTGAGATAAGAGCCCGCGAGAGCGCGGCCGCCGCTGAGATTATCGGCGCGAAAAAGCGGATAACTCTTCCAAATACAAACCGCGAGCTGTTTGATTCTGTCGATACACGCAAGCAGGTAGCAGCGCTAATTAGGGAGTACAAGCCAGCGCTTCTTTTCGTGCCTTATTGGGACGATGCCCACCCCGATCATCTTCAGGCGCATAACCTCTCAATCGGCGCCCGATTTTACTCGAAATTCGTAAAATCAGACCTGCCGTTCGAGCCGCATCTGCCGCGCAGGGTTTTCTACTATTTCTCGGTTCACTTTCGGCTGAATTACACTCCATCCTTTCTCTTTGATGTGAGTGACACAATCGAAGCCAAATTTGCCTCCCTTGCGGCATACCAGAGCCAGTTCGTGACCAATAAGGCCAACAGCAGGTTTATTGAAGAGCTGCGAACCGAGAATGCCTATTGGGGGAACCGGATAGGCACGAGCTACGCCGAGCCATTTGTCGTAAAGGAGCAGCTCAGGGTAACGAATGCCAAGACGTTGATTGATCTTTAAGCTTGATGGGATACACCACCGGCTGCATTCAATGTAATGAACCCGCCCTTTCCTTAGATATAGAATGAATATAGCCGGCTTAGAAGCCGGCGCTCCGATTCTGCATTCTCGCGATGTTTGCTACCTTTATGGAGCGCCAATCAGGCCGCTAGCCGGCAACGGCCTCCCCGTGGCGATGAACTCTTGTTGTTAAGAGCAGCAGGAAGAACGGACCTCCGATAATAGAAGTAATTACCCCGACCGGTATCTCGGAAGGAGCTATCATAATGCGAGCAAGCGCGTCACATGCCATAAGTAGACAGCCTCCGATGAAGAATGACGATAGTGCCAGAGTGCGGTGGCTAAGTCCGGTAAGGCGGCGAGCGATGTGCGGCACCATAATTCCCACGAATCCGATGACGCCGCAAAATGAGACGATCAAAGCAACCATAAGACAAGCTGCGGCAAAAAGTATCTGCCTCGTTCGGCTCACTCGTACACCTCGGCTTATCGCGAACTCGTCTCCCACGGCTATCAGATCAAGCTCCCGGCCGTAAAGAAAGGTTACCGCCGCGGCCGCCAGCACCACTGGGGTCACCATCATGACCTTTTCAAAGCCGATCGTTTCCACGCTCCCCATAAGCCAGCGGGTAATTGAAAAAATCTCTGCTACGTCGGCGATGTACTGAATAAAGACCACTAAACTCGAACAAAAGAAGCTAAGAGCCACACCCGCCAGTAGAAGGCCATTGCCCTCCAGCCGGCGGTCGCGAGCCGAAAGTAAATATATGAATGCGATTCCTCCTATTGCACCGATGAAAGCCGATGCCGGAGCGCCCATCATGCCTAGCAGCAGGGCGGTGCCTGCAAATTTAAAGTAAACTGCCGCTCCGAGCGCCGCTGCGCTAGAAATACCTAAGGTAAACGGGCTGGCCAGGTCATTGCGAAAGAATGCTTGGAAGATCACTCCGCTCAGCGAAAGTCCCGCCCCCACAACAAATGCTAGAATCACTCGAGGCAACCTCAGCTCCCAAAAAATGGTTGATAGCGCCGGGTCAGCGCCCGAAATAATGTCTCGTATCTGAATTTGAGAGACTCCTACAAACGGCATGGCCATAACTAGAGCCGCGGTCAGCAAAACGTAAAAGAATAAAATTGTGTATTCGGACCTCTTGCTCATACCGGTACAACAAAACCAAGCTTCGTTTGTGGATGCTCAAGAAGGGTGAAGTCACGCCCGTATATCGAAGCTAATGCTCCACTTCGCATGCACTCGTCAGGAGCACCTTGGAAACAGATCCTGCCTGCATTAATTCCTATCACCCGGTCAGCACACGATACGCCGAGATTGATGTCATGGGTTACCCACATAAGAGTAAGCTTCTCACGCTTTTTAACCATAAGCAGAGCCTCTCTTAGTTCAAGCTGGTGCCGCGGATCAAGAAACGTTGTAGGTTCATCCAAAAGCAATATAGGAGCCTGCTGCGCCAGACACGCGGCCAGCAATGCGCGCTGACGCTCACCACCGCTCAAGGTCTGAACGGAGCGATCCGCAAGTTGCAGAAGGTCCATCTGAGTCAACGCTGCAATTACTGCCGCACGATCTTCCTCGCTATCAGCCTTAAGTGAGTGCTGATGGGCATAGCGGCCCATCATCGCCAGCTCATAAACCGAGAACGGGAAGCCGGAAAGGATCTGTTGAGGCAGATAGGCAACTTGCAGAGCCAACTCGCGCTGGGTGAGGGCGTCTATATCTGTGCCATTAAGGAGGATACGGCCGGCGTGGGGATTATAGATTTTGCATAGGCATTTAAGAAGCGAGCTTTTACCTGCCCCATTTGCTCCCAGAACCAGCAAACACTCGCCGCGCCGGAGGTCAAAGCTGACACCGTTTAGCACCGTTCTACCACCAAGATCAAGGGAGAGAGATTCAATCGCCATAACAACATCACCGGCAGCACCGTTTTCTACTCTTTCCATTCAGCCTCCGGATGCATCAGTTTTGCCATTCTCTCCAATACGGCTATGAAACGCGGGCCCGGAATCGACATATGGTGCTCTGCAAACACATGTATTCGATTACTCTTAACTGCTTCGACCTGCGAATAATATCTCCACTCCTTCAAAACCTCCGATTCAGCAAGTTTAACATCCGTACCGAAGGTTATTTCAAAAACGATCTGTGGATTAACCGAGATTATTCCTTCAGCTGACATTATTGGGAACGCGATCGTAGCAGATGTATTTACGTTATCACCGCCCGCTATTGAAACCAGATCACTGTAAAATCCGTCCCGTCCGGACACATATATTCCCTTCGTCGATGGATCACCGCGTCCCACAACGACCATCGTGCGTATGCGAGGAAGCCCATCTACACGCTTACGGATTTGCTCAAGGCGGTGCTCTAGTCTGCTTCGCAGATCGGCGGCCTGCCCGGATCTGGAGCACGCTGCACCTATCTCGCTTATGCTAGAGAGTATGCCCGCCACACCTGTGTGGTCGGCCGTCATGACATCAATACCAAGAGACGCAAGGGAAGCTGCCAGAGTTCGCTGCTCCTTCGGTAGAACCGCCAAGGTCGGCTTAAGTCTTACTATACTTTCGGTATTAGGATCCAGCAGTCCTCCGACTTTCTCCTTTCTCAGCGCCTCTTCAGGGAAGAGACAGTAGCGAGTTACCCCAACCACCTCATGCCCGAGGCCAACTGCGTAAAGAGTCTCTGTGATACTAGGCGCCAGTGATACTATCCGGCTGCAATCCCGAGGCCCGTCCGCGTACGTATGCTCAGCCGCAATAAAAACAGAGAGCAGCAATACTATCGGATAAAGCTTTGTTAGCGTCATTCATTAAGTTGAAAGTTAAAGGTGAGAGGCACCTCATAACCTCCTGTCGCGGCACTCTCAACGGGGAACTTTGATAGCATGGCGGCATCCACCGCCGCCTTGTCGAGCCGTTTGTACCCGCTGGAATGTTGAACCTGCGCTTGAAGAGGTTTTCCGCCGGGCCCTACCAGCACGCTCAAGATGACTTTTCCTTCCTCTCCCAACCGGCGCGATAAAACCGGGTAGACCGGCTTTACCACACCAGCTGAAGCCCCTGGAGTACCGGGTAGACCCGATGCGGGCGCGGGTCCCGTATTGCTCCCGCTGAGTTGCGCTCTCCCTATGCCTTCATTTGCAGCTGGCGCCGGCGGAGCCTGAGCCTCAGGCGCGGTCGAAGCGGGTTCAGCAGCCTTTGGTCTTGGTATCTCTTTCGGTGGTCTCTGCTTCTCTTTAGGCAGAGGCTTCTCCTTCTGCAGAAGCGGCTGAGTGGGTTCTTCTATCTGCCGCGCAGCTTCACTCTTGCCGGCGGCCTCCCCCCTTCCCTCTGAGATATTATTAGGGACTATAACATCTACCAGAATTATCTCCGGGAGAACGGGAAGCGCACTATACTGAGCGGCTAACACTAAAAACGCTATAACTACCAGATGCAGAAGTAGCGATAGCGCCATCCCAGTTGCGCCGTAGCCTCCTTTTTTAAGTGTGAAGCCTGACGCCGCCATAAATTGCAAGTCCCGGTTCACCAAAGCCAAAAACTTCCTCGTACTCCTTGTCGCTAAGGTTCTCTCCACGAACGAACAGCTCCAAATTCTCAGTTATATCATAAGAGGCTGCGACATTGTAGAGCGTGTACCCTCCCAATTTCACCCTTTGCGCCGGAAAAGTGGAGAAATCGTTGTCAAATCGCGGCCCATAGTAGGCGCAGCTAATGTCGATATTCCACCCTTGAGCGGGAGAGAACCGAGCGCCCAACGCATACTTATTTTTAGGACGCCTAAGAAGCGACATCCCGGTAATATTATCTTCCGAATCGGTGTATGTATAAACGGCGCGCAGAACTCCATTCTCCATGAATTTGTAGCGGAGAACAGCTTCAAAACCCGACGTCTCGGCCTCGGCGATGTTTTCAAAAATGAAAGTGCCAGGATCAAAGTTTATCAGATTATCAAACTCGTTGCGGAAGTACGTTACATCCACAATTATTCCCTCCGGCAGTTGCTGCTCCAATCCTACATCCCACCCCAAGCTCTCCTCGGGCTGAAGGTCCTGTCTGCCGAACTCCGAATACAGCTGGAATAATGATGGCGCCTTGAATCCCGTTCCTACAGAACCTTTGAGACGCGTGCCGCTCTCAACGATAAGGTAGGAGGGCGCCGCTTTCCAGGTGACCTCTGAACCGGACTTACTGTTATCGTCGATCCGGATTCCAAAAGTTGCGCCGACATGTTCTCCGTAGATAAGCTGGTCCTCCAGAAATCCGGCATTATTGTGCTGACTTCGCTCACCGAATGAGGTATCAAAAGGCCCGAATGCCGAGTCGCTGCTAAGATAGCTGCTGCCCTGCTCATGCTCCGTCTCGAAGCCGACTACGACCGTATTGTACTCTCCCGCTTTGAAGTCGCTCTG
>JAGFJO010000048.1 GCA_024102635.1 Deltaproteobacteria bacterium | reverse complement strand
GCCCTGCCGATCGCTGAGGCACAAATTGCAATCGACAAGCTGAAGTACCGATCCCTACTCTTGACCGATATATCAGGCGCAATAGGGAGCACAGCCGAATCGGTCAGATTATCCTTTCCGAGTTTTAAAACTAACGGCTGGAGCACCTCACTGAAATCACAGGCGGAATTTAGCGGCAGCTCTCAATACACGTTTGAACTCGGTATGGAGGCGCTGGAAGCAGAAGCGTTTCATAAGACTGTTAGCCCCGGGCTGGATGCGCACGTTAAAGGAAGAATGAAGGGCCTCGAAATCAGGCTGCAATCTTCCGGACGCTCAGCAGAAGATCTGAAGCGGCATCTAAGAGGGGAAATCAAGGCCCAATTTGACCGGTTGGAGCTTCCCGGCGAGCTTCAGAACGTGATTCCCTTCAACATTATATTCGCGCCGTTCGTGGTGGTCGGCAAAACTGCTGAGCTGCTGCCACTTTCGCTGATTCCAGATCCTATTGAACGCACCGCTTCCGGAATAAGCACGGCACTCGATGAATCACAGCAAGTTGTTATTTATGAAGGAGAGATGAAACTTGAAATTGCCGACAGTAAAGTGATGGTTTCGGAGTTTGTCATCGGGACTGATCTTCTTCCGGCTGTCTATTTCTCCGGTGATGTGGCGTTTAACGGCGAGATCTCGTTATCATCGGGAGTAAGCCTGATGGGAGTAAAGGTGCCTCTCCCCATAGGCGGCACTCTTGAAAGGCCATACCCTGATGTCACAAGGTTCGTTGCTGAATTAGCAAGTGCAATCGGATATAACATTACAAATCTTCCGCAAAACGTGCTTAACCAAATAGGCTCTCTCGACCCAACCGGGATTGTAGGCTCAATCTTTCCAGAGGAGGGGCAACAACGCGGCCAGTTAGGAGATATGGATTAGCCCAAAAAATCTCTTGAGGGGACGGAAAGCGGAAAAACGCCCGGCAGTTGCCGGCTTTTTCGTCATGACGTGTGCCATCACGGCCTAAACACATCAAAAGAACTCCGGGAAATATTTGGGCTAGTCGTTATTCTCTAGCCGCCGTTCCCTTACGCGGGGTATAACTACACATGCTTGCGGTTATAGAGAAACCAGGTTAATTCGAAGACCGATAGCTTCATGCCTAAAGAACATTTCAGCGTATTAAATTCTACTCAACTTTCCGTTGTACCGCCGGGCGGCTCGATTCACATTATAGGTGTGTGCGGTGTAGCCATGGCTCAATTGGCAGTTCTGCTTAGCGAGATGGGTTATTCAGTCAGCGGCAGCGACAAGGAATTTTACGAGCCGATGGGTTCGCTGCTCAGGTCGTCTAAGGTCAAGCTTTTCACCGGATATGCTTCAGGCAACGTCCCCTCAAGGTCGGATCTGGTCGTTATTGGAAATGCCATTAGCTATGGGCATGTAGAGGTCGGCGTTGTTGAGGAGCTCAATCTGCCGTACACATTTTTTCCTAAGATCTTGGATGAAACGGTAATCGGAGGGCGAAAATCCATTGTGGTGACCGGCACGCACGGTAAATCAACCACATCCGCCATGATAGCGGCTCTCCTTTACCGCTTGAACTACGATCCTTCTTATTTCATCGGCGGCATAGCAGAGGACCTACCAAAGAGCCTCCATGCCGGCAAAGGAGATTTTGCCGTTCTAGAAGGCGACGAATACGACAGCGCCTTCTTTGCCAAGGTTCCCAAGTTTGCTTTCTATCACCCCGATGTCTGTGTGGTAAACGCTATCGAATACGACCATGCCGATATCTATCCCGACCTTGAAAGCATCAACCGGGAATTCAATAAAATGATCCATCAGATACCGAAAGAAGGCGCTGCCATCTGCTGCATTGACTTCGACAATTTAAAAAATCTGATCGGGCAATGGAAGCAGAGCGCCGCCTGCCGCATCGTAACTTTCGGCTTTAGTGAAGGGGCAGATTACAGAATTACAGCGCGTAGACAGAACGGCTTTCAGCAAACGGTAACGGCAAAAGACCCGGCTGGAGCCGAATTCCGATTCACGATTAAATTGCCTGCCTCCTACAATGCACTAAATGCGTTAGCTACGCTTATTGCAGCTGAAACTGTGGGCGTCTCCAGAGATGTTGCCGCCGCCGGCATTGCGAAATTCACAAGAGTAAAGCGCAGGCAGGAAGTCAAATTCGAATCTAGCCGGGTGGTGCTGATAGAAGATTTTGCACATCATCCGACGGCCGTGGACCAGACCATTCGAGCTGTAAGAGAAGCGTATCCGCAGCGCAGGCTGCGGGCCGTTTTTGAACCGAGATCCAATACCAGCAGGCGTAAGATATTTCAACAGGATTACGTGCGGGCATTCGGCGCAGCCGATGAAGCCATTCTATGCAACGTCGCGAGCCGCGCTTCAGATGAAGGACTAGAGTTGATAGATGTAGCTATGTTGAGCGGTGAGATATCGCGCTCGGGAGTCCTTTCTGCATGTTTGGCAGACGCAGGCGCTATAGAGACGCATTTAGTTTCCAGTCTAGGACCCAGCGATGTAATCGTTGTAATGTCGAACGGATCCTTCGGCGGGCTGGTAGCTTCGCTTCAGAAAAGCCTTAAGGATCTTTGTAATAGTAAGTAGGCTCTCCGGCTCTTATTTGATCTTGGCTAGCGGCACACCATCTCCGCCGCTTCCCTTCCCTCCGCCGCTTCTAGGTTTACGCGGCCTGACTGAAAACATACCTGCCAGTTGCTTGACCCGCTCCCTAAACCCGGCTGAGATTGCGCTCAGTGGACCGCTAATACAGTAGCCAGTTGCAAGGAGTAGAAATCCGAGCTGGTTATTATACCAAATAATTGCAATTAGAGCTCCCAATGCAAGAGTTCCAATAAGATTTAGCCCCACTCTTTTGTGCAGCTTAATCTTGACGAATGGAATTTTCGATATCATGAGATATGCCAGGGTCAGCATTAGAACAGCCCCGCAAGCGGTCATCACGGTGCTTGTATGAACAACCGGAGAAACATTCACCACCGCTGCGATCATTCCGGCGGCCCCGGGGGTTGGCAGGCCGACAAATCCTAACGGATTTGGATCGGAAACATTAAACCTAGCAAGCCTACTAGCAGCGCATAGTGCATATACGAACGTGATGAAAACCCCAAATTCGTCAGCTTGCAGACGAAAACACCAATTGTAAATCAATATGGCCGGGCCTATTCCGAAGGAGACCAGATCCGAGAAAGAATCAAATTCAACTCCGAATTTTGAGGTTGCATTAAGACGCCGCGCGAGGCGGCCATCCAGGCCGTCAAGCAAAATGGAAAAGCCGATGGCGATAGCCGCCTTCTCGAAGCGCCCCGAGGTTGCATATATAATGGTCAGAAAGCCGCAGAACATGTTGCCCAGAGTTAGGGCGTTTGGAACCAGGAAGCGGCGTTGATATAATCGCTCTCTTAAGTCCGACCTAGTTAGTCTCATAACTGATATCCATACTACAAACGTCTTCCACCCTCACCTCTGAAGCGATGTTTAATTTGAGCAGATGATAGGAACGCATATATTATCTTTTGAGACTACTTTAACGCTTAATTCATCCTATAACTCAAGCAAGCGGTTTACGCGGCTTTCACGGGGTGCAGCAGTCCTGTGTACGGCTGTCGCTTTCAAACTATAACTTGTTAAATTCACTAGAACAATCTTATGTTGAAAAATGGCTCGCAAGCCTCATGCTCAGTTCTCTTGGCTGACGATCATGAAATTGTCAGGCACGCTGTTAAAACGATACTTGAAAATGACCCCGCTTACACTGTAATTGCAGAGAGTGACGCAAGCGAGGAGACGGTTGAGTTATTGAAGAAACATTCGCCCGATCTATTGCTGCTTGACCTTGCGCTCTCTGATCGCTCAGGACTTGAAGTGCTTAGGACACTTAAAGATTTAAACCTTAAGACCATTCCTATTGTATTTAGCATGTACGAGGACGAACAGAAGATTGTATCCGCTATTATAGGCGGCGCTAAAGGATACCTGCCTAAGACTTCAAGGCCTTCGGAAATTTTGCAGGCCATATCCGCCGTGCGCGCAGGCAAGATATTTTTGCCTCAGCGCTTTAACCATCTGCTAGAAGAGATCGAGCAGAACGCAGCTATTAAGGATGGTTGTCCTTCGCACGATCCTCTATATAAACTGAGCAAGAGAGAGCGCGAGGTCTTTTTCCTGCTGGTAGAAGGGCATCCGAATAGGGTCATTGCCAAGCGCCTTTTCGTTAGCCCGCGGACGGTCGAAACTCACCGAGCACGTTTGATAAAAAAGCTCGGGTTGAGCTCAACTGCAGAACTAATTCGCTATGCGATTAAGCATTCCCTCATAGGAGTATGAATACAATTGCCAATGATCTCGCCCGTTCCGTCGTATTTTCAGAGGGCAGCAGGCATCTCCAACGCTTCAACATTGTACTAACCATACGCAGCATCGTACTGCTTCTGTTCGTAACCTACCTGTTTTCTGGACCCATAACGGCTGAAACCGATATTGTAGCAACGGTTCTGGCGCTTGCCGTAATTTGCTTTATTGCTCTGCTGGCCCTGATTACCTTGGTTAGTTCTCTCCGATTACGGAATAAGTTCGAGATTCATATTTATCCCCCATTCAGCGAAAGCGACTCTCAAGAGGGGGCACAAGGCATAGTGTCCAAAAAGGAATGCCGGTTGGTCTTTAAGACCACTCCGCTCAGAGTGGCTCCCGGGTTTGCACTTCATGTTAAATGCTCCTTCGCCTCAGATGCTCTTAAGCCCTCCGTCTTTCACTTATTCGGCAGTTCGAACAAAGAGCGTGTGATTGTACAGGATGTAACATTCCCTCACCGTGGAATATGGAAGCTTTCTGAAGTGGCGCTGGAATTCAGAGACGGCTTAGAGCTCACTCACTACGAATGGCAACTAGAGCGCGAACTTCTAGAGAAAGCAATTAGAGTAAGTTTTCCGACTGAATATGACACTAGTCTTCCCGTGATCTGCTCGTCCAGCCGGCCGGGAGACCTGCTTCCGGATCTTCAACAGCGCCAGGGGGATCCGTTTGATCTGAAGCAGTATCACCCGTCAGATGGAATTAAAAAGATTCTTTGGAAGATATTCGCAAAATCAGGTGAGTTAATCTCCCGGCACCCCGAAGCGTCCATGACTCCCGAAGGCGAGGTAATGGTGTTCGTCATGGCGGACAAAGATGATGACCATGTTTGCTCTGCCGCCCTAGCGTATCTGCGCATGCTGGAGCAGATCGATTTGCGCCTGTTCGTCTCTTGTGAAGGCTCTCAAGGGAGCAAAGTCGCCTTCAGCTCGGAAGAAGCCGAGTCGATGCTGATTGAATCGGTTTGGAATACTGCCGTTGCATCGCGCACCGCTTTGCGCGGGGAACTAGAAGGTTTGTTAGCGCATTTCGAAGCCGTCCATTCAACGACGGCCCTGCAGCGAGTACTAGTATTTTGCTCTAAAGAAAGATTGTGCACCGAGCGCGGCTATGAATGTGTGATGGCCGTCGGTCACTTCTTATCAGAGCGGGGTATCAGGCCGGTCTTTTGCATCGCGCAGAATGTGCTAGATAGCCGCGGGCTAGACACGGAGTATCTGCAGCTGCCTGTGGCCTCGCCCTTCAAGGGCATATCCGATAGTCTTAAGAAGTTAACTTTGAGGCCGGCGCCCGAGAAGCCGCCGCTCAATAGGCAGATATTCTCCAAATTCATGATATCTTGCTCAAATAATGACTGGCAGGTCTTCGTCTAATAATTATGGCTGAAGCAGCTCACCATCCTATTTTACAGCCATCAACGGCCAGAATGCAGCTGGCTGCCGTAGTCATTCTGCGCTCCTTATTCCTTTGCGTATTAGTAGTTCTGCTGGACAAGATCTTTGAGTTCGGCACCTCGCTACAATTGCTCTCATTGGCCGTAGTCGCAGGAACAGTATGTGCTTCATTTCTAGCCTTCACCCGTCTCTCAACCACCGGATTTATACTTCTCTTGCTTGCGGCATACGTCTCGCTGCAAACGCTTTCTGTGATCGTTACCTCACTGCCCTGGAGTCGTCCCGGCGCCTTCTTTCTTCCATATAGCTATAGTGAGCATTTATGGCTGGCATTTATTTTTTTCGCCTTCGCCGCAGCGAGCGGCTGGTGTTTCTGGAAATGGCGGCATGCATTGACCATTGAA
>JAGFJO010000028.1 GCA_024102635.1 Deltaproteobacteria bacterium | reverse complement strand
TGCGTTCGGAAACTTCTGGATCAATTTTAGATTTGATTTCTTCTATGAATGTCTTCTGTGGATCCTTCTTCATTCGATTCAAGAAGTTGGAAAGATCCTCTAGACTAGCCCCGGGGCTCACGCAGTCAATAAGTCCGCTATGATGCGATGCTAGACATAAGGCGAGAATTTGACCTAAAACCGCGTAATGGCCCCCTTTCATAGAAAGAGTTTCCCAGCAGAGTTGCGCGCCCGCGGTGGAGTGATCAATTTTCCCTTTTTGTGCGGTTGCATCCACGTAACCATCCTCATCTGGGTTAAGGCGTCCTGTCGCGGATCTGATATATTCCTGGAATGCCTTGCTGTATTTTCCGATATCATGAAGCAGGCCCAATAGTTCACCAGCCTCTGGCAATCCAATCTTTCTTGCAACCTCAGTTGCCAGACGTGCTACTCCAAATAAGTGGTCCTTGATGGATTGATCCGGTCTGCCGTCTTTGCCAGGATGAGCGATAAATTGGTCAGCCATTTCAAGTTTCATCGTCTGCTGTGAAGCTGCAAGAATGACTGAAAACTAAGATTGAATTTGCCAAGGTCGTGGCACGTCGCCAGTTCCGCCATGAAATGGCTGGTGTCATTCTGCAGTGATCTCAGGGCGTGCAAGAGTTGCGGTTCATCATACACAAATTTAGTATCAGTTATGGCATTGTCATTGTTAGTGACAGTTAGGATAAGTACAATTCTTTTCATCCCCTCACAACCTCCCCATCACCCTCACCTCATCCCTAACCTTCTCCCTCAACCCATCAGGCCCAAGCCCAACAACATGCCTCCCCAAACTCAACACCCTCCGCACCAGCTCAGGCGATATGATGGCCGGCATCTTCCGAATAAGAACATCTCCCGTCTCCCACGTATCAGTCTGATCCTCATGCCACATCTGTTTAGCGAAGTACTTAGAGGCGGGAGGCGCTATAGAAATCTCAACCTCTTCAACATTCTCACTTGCCCACACACCAAAGCCTTCCAGCCAATTGTCGATCGACGGCTGTCCCGGTGCGTAGCTAGGTGACTTGTAATCAAGAGATTCGTTTAATATTTCGCAGGAAGAGACAAAGGAGGCATTCAGGATTATATCGCGCCCTGTCATGTCCCAGAATTTCAAATAAAGCGCGCCATCACTAAAATGGACATGCATTATTCGTCCACGGTATTTCTTCCCCTCGGTTCCTCTCCACGGCGATGAGTAGGTAATTTCTACGTTGTCGCCTCTTGCAGCAGCTGTAAGGTAGTGGAGGATTCCTTCGTCAGCGAGCCGTCCAATCGTTGTGAGGCTAGATGAGAATCTGTCGATAAGCGGCAGAAGGTCGCGAGATACTGCTGGGTTGTTTGCGGCGTACTGAGCCCAGAGCCTGTCAAGAGCATCTGTAATATCAGTCGCATCAAGTGAATTAACAAGATCGCGCGCCAATAGAAGTGAAGTTAGCTCGTCCTTTCCGGGCGGGAGGGTTTCTTTGAGCTTATAGGTACGGTCTGTCAGGTAGTAACCTTTGCGGGAGGGATCGTACTCAATAGGCGCTGAAAATTCATCGCGCAACCTGTAAATAGTGCGCTGTGCGGTGTTTCTCGAGCAGTCGCACTGTTCGGCTAACGAATTCGCATTGGGGAATGTATCCTTTTCAAGCTCAGCGAAAAAAGTGTGTGCTCTGTGTAGGAATGTAACTGCTCTCGGGCTCATCAATCTTCGTGACCAACCAAAACAGAAAGTGCCTTACCATGATCAAGGCGCCGCTAATGTAGCAAGAGATTTGCTGGTTTGTAAAAGATATTTTGATAAAAGTCGTGTTGGTAGTTTGATGTGCATCAATTCATGGGGCGCATCTTGCAATCGGGAAACACCTGCCCCTTCTAGTGAGGCACTACGGTGACCTAACCGGTAAGAGCTAATAAGCTCGCGGCCATTGTTACTTAATATTTGTTTAGGAGCGGCAATGAGAAAACTTCAATTAATGGTGGTTAGCGCGGTAATTATCTCTCTCTTACTGGGAGGGTGTGGGGGCGGCGGCGGAAGCGACTCGAATGCATGTGGCGATCTTAACTTGCGAGTGTCCAATGGAGATAGCTGCAGAGTTGGGCAGACCCCGGTTGTGCTAATACTTGCAGCTACCTCTGACGGCAACATCGCGAGTTGTACCGGCACGTTTGTTACTTTGGACGACGTGCTCACGGCGGCTCACTGTATTCCGCCCAACCTTGTGGACCTTGCGGTTATTACTGAAAGAGATGGCTTTTATGCCTCAAGGGGCGAGATACTCAACGCCGCAATTCATCCTCAGTATGTAAACGTTACATCGGAGAATGGCAGCTTTGCTGTCTTTGACTTTGCAATGATTACTGTATCAAGGCCGGTTGACGTGTCGCCGGTGCCGCTGCTCGTTTCAGATGCGCTTGTAGTTAGCGAGAAGATCACAGTTTTTGGATACGGCAAGGATGAGGCGGGACGCGGAGTCTTGGAGCGTGACGGTGATGATCTTCTACGCGCAGGATTCATGCAGCTCTCTGATGTTCGAGAGGGGATTTTCCGGGCAGATTTTGACTTAACCGGTTCAAGCATCTGTCAGGGAGATTCTGGGGGACCGGCCGTTCAGGTTGTTGGAGGTACAAGCAGCCTTGTGGGCGTCACTAGTCTTATTAGCGCCATTGGATGCACTGAGGGTTCCAGGGCATTCTTCGGCAATGTACAGTACCCACCGGTCTACGAGTGGATTACTTCGTATGCGCCGGATGTAGCGATCCGTTAGATCGTATTGAAAGTGGCGGCGGGGATTCGACGACGAGATACATTTTTTGATTGATTATTATTGACCTGGACGGTGTATTCGAGTAGTTTTCGAGTATAGAATAATACTCGTTTTGAGGAGGCGCCCATGCTCCAATCGCTCAAAAGCACCCCCGACCAGGCTTTGGTATCTCAACTCGAATCCCTGCGCGGCGCGGAGAATAAGACCGTTGCCGAGATGATAAGATACTTGGCGGAGTTGGATGCGCGCGGCATCTATCGGGACATGGGGCACTCATCTCTCTTTACCTTTTGTACAGAATATCTGCGTTACCCAGAGAGCTCAGCCTATAGGCGAGTGCAAGGGGCGCGGATGCTTCGCAGGCATCCCGAAGTATACGAGCATATCCTTAGCGGCAAGATTCATCTAAGCAGCGTTGTAGAGATAGCGAAGGTGGAAGATCGAGCTAAGAGAGCAGAGCTTTTGAAAGCCTCCATAGGGAAGGGCACAGCAGAGGTAAGAGAGATGACGGCTTCGGTTCTCCCGCCAGCGATGCCGAAGAGGGAGACCATTAGGGCAAAAGCGATCCGAGTCGCGATGGAGCCGGAGGCAGAGATGGGAGGATCGGGTGCGGCTGCTGCTGAAAGCAATAGAAGTAATCTTTATGAAAGCTCCGGGGGAGCGAGCTCGCATAAAATGAACTACAGCTTTTCGATGGAAGTAGACGATCAATTTATGCGTTTATACAGGGAAGCTAAGGAGATCGTAGGGCATGTGCGGGCGAAGGATGTTTTGCAGCGGACGCTTGAGGAGTTTGTCGCGAGAAGGAAGCGAATGCTGAGAGCGGTGAAGAGAGCCGGAGGTGGAAAGGGGAGATTTATTCCTAAGAGTGTGAGAGTTGAGATCGTTAAAAGAGATGGTGGGCAGTGTACCTATGTGTCGCCTGATGGAAAGCGATGTACGGAGAGGCATGGGCTTGAGATCGATCATGTGATGCCTTATGGCCTTGGCGGAGGAAATGAGAAGGAGAACTTGAGGCTTCTTTGCAGAGCGCACAATCGGCTGATGGCTGAGAGGGTTTTTGGGAAGCAGAAGATGGTTAGGTCTGCTTGGGTGAGTTCTTAAGTCGAACTTTTGCTGCGATTCTACTTCTTGCCGGCCGGGAGGTCGGTGCTCCACGCTGGCCTACAACCCGTAATCAGAGAGAAGGGTGTTGTCATTTAAGTCTTCGCGCGGGGTTTTCTTGATGTAGTCATCCCAAGCGCGGGCGAATTCGCCTTTGGCTTTTAGAAGCTCGGTGAAATTGCCGGTCTCGGTTACCTGGCCGTCGCGGATGAAAACGATGAAATCAAAGAGCGGAACTAGGTTGAGGCGGTGGCAGGCGGTGATGATGCAGCGGTCTTTGAAGTGACTTAGAAGAGAGAAAAAGATCTCTTTTTCGGTTTTTGGATCCAGGCTTGAGGTCGGTTCATCGAGTAAGAGGATTGATTTTTGCCGCGCGCGCAAAAGTCCGCGAATCATGGCGACCCTCTGCTTTTCGCCGACAGAGATATTAAGCCCTTTTTCCGCCATATCGGTTTCCATTCCGGCAGGAAGCTTATCAAGCACAACTTCAAGCCGTCCTAGCTTTGCGAAGTAGCCTATCTCTTCCTCGCTGAAAGGCTCCCCCATTGTTAGATTGTAGCGCAGGTTTTCCGAGAAGATCTCCGGCTCTTGAGGTACGAGGAGAGAAAGCATTCCGACGTCGGCTATCGGCAGGTCGGATTGGGAGTCGCTGCTTACCTGAACTTTATCGGGGACTAAAAGGCCGCCTAAGATTTTAAGCAGAGTTGATTTGCCGCCGCCGCTTGGGCCTACTAAAGCTATCTTGTCGGTGCGGTTGAAGGAGAAATTGAGGCCGCGAAGGCGCGAGGTTTCACTTGCTTTGTATTGAAAGTGTAGATCTTTTATCTCGATGCGCTGCCAGTCCGGTTTAATAGTGACGGCATTGGGAAGGTCAGGAATGGTTTTAGCGCGCTCAAGAATCGTAGCCCCGTCTTCATAAGCTGTGGCAGCCTCAATTATGCCGCCGTAGTAAGCGGTGAAAGAGCCGATGGCTTGAAAGATACGGTTAAGGTAGTCGATTAAAACCCACACGCGCTGCACGTCGAATTCATTGGAATCGCCGAGCCTTCCGTGAAAGTAAATAAGGAGAGAGGTGCCGATAACGATGCCGTATCCGACTGCTGTCGTTCCCCACTTAAGCTCGCTGTATTTGGCGATCTTGCGCGTATAGCGCATGCCTTCGTCGTGCTGTTTTTTTAGGTAGCTGCGGGCCGCCGGTTCAAGGCGCAGAGTCTTAACTGTCACGACATTGAAGAGGTAATCGATGCAGATTCGGTAGATCTTGTTATAGAAGAGGTTGTTATCACGGAAGCGGGCAGTTAGGCGTTTATTAAAAAGGATCATTATGATGATGGTCACGAGCCCCATCGTGAAAACATTAACGGCCACCCAGAAATCGAGCGCAAAGATAGCGACGCTGGCAAATAGCACTTTTACAAGCCCCTCGATTAGCTGCCAAACAAAAGTCCCTATGCAGCTATCTATTGCGCCGGCGGATCGATTGAGCTTACTTAGGTTATCGCCGGAGTGGGACTCAATCTGCCAATTGAGGGGATACTTGAGCAGTGAGCCGAAAATATTGTTAAGCGTGTACATGCGGGCTGAGTAAGCAACCTGCGCCTGAAGATAGCGCGCATAGTGATGAAGGAAGGTGTGCGCAAGCCGGATCGCCATGTACGCTGCGATACCGTACATGGCGGAATTAAATGCTTCCTGATTTAGTCCCTGGTTTACAAATACCCCGATGGTGTAGCCGATGGCCCACGGCACAAGTAGATCTATGGTGTACGAAAGTACGAACAGAAAGATAAAGGCATAGAACTTAAAGCGTTCCTGGCTTGTCGCCTCCCATGAGGCTTTCAAAAGAAGCGAGAATGGATTTGGGCGGGCGGGTTGGCTCATTTTCTACACTTATATAGGAAACCTACCCGTTATCCAAGGCGGGTAACGCGTACGCAATGTGAGAGTGTGCCTAACAGGTCACCCTGCAACAATGAGCCAGGTCGGGCAGCGGGGAGGACCGATAGGGAGCATCTCTCCGCAAAATGCGGGCATTGCTATGTTTTCTGCGTCGTGGGGCAAAAGGCCAATCGCGAATGGGGATGATATATGTCGCGTGCCGAAGCGGCGAGGGGCAATAGTGCGCGTTGTTAAAGGGCGGCTTTAACGCTATAGCTGTCTTGTGAGTGTCTATCTGTGGCTTAATGCAGTCCTTTATCTTGGGCTTGCTATCTGGTGCATGGTCCTTCCAGAGAGGACCTCGGCTGCACTCGGATATGGGCTGACCGGCGGCTCTGGAAGGTCTGAGTATCTGGTTGTCTATGGCGGGCTTCAAATAGGGCTGGCGGCTTTTTTTGCTGCCTGCGCAGCGCGCTCAGATTGGCATTATGTCGGAGTTCTGCTTGCGGTTTGCCTATATGTGCCGATAGTGCTGGCTAGAGCTTTCTCCTTTGTCCGATATGAGGGGATCGGGTCTGTGACGATCTACACCGCCTGCCTAGAAGTGGCACTTATGATCTGGGGAATATACCTGATTCGCTCGGTCGGCGCACAAAACCTAACCGCTAGTTGAGATTTATCGATACATATTTAATAGAGAGGTATTCCTCGATACCGTAGCGGCTTCCTTCGCGCCCGAAGCCGCTCTGCTTTACTCCGCCGAAAGGCGCTTCAGCTAGCGAGATGCTGCTGCTGTTAATCCCTACCATTCCATACTCGAGCCGTTCTGCAGCGCGGTGTGCTAGAGAGAGATCTCGCGTGAAAAGATACGCTGCAAGCCCGTGCTGCGAGTCGTTGGCAAGTTTAATTGCCTCTTCGTCGCTCTGAAACTCGGCGCACGCTGCAACAGGTCCGAAGATCTCTTCCTCCCACAGCCTCATCTCTTTTGTGACCTTGTCGATAATAACCGGTTTCATCAGAAGATCGCTGCTATTCTCGAGCTTCCCTGATCTTATGCGAGCCCCCTTCGAAATTGCATCGTTTAAAAGTCCCCATACTTTCTCTTTCGCGTCGCTAGAGATTAGAGGCCCGATATCGGTGCCGCTTAGCGATCCGTCTCCAACTTTAAGCTGCTCGGAAAGTGATGCAATCTTATCTATGAACTGGTCGGCGATAGCGGAATGCAAAAGAACCCTATTGGCGCAGATGCAGGTCTGCCCGGCGTTTCTATACTTGGCGTGCAAGAAATCTTTGGCGGCAAGATCGAGATCGGCATCGGCAAAAACTATAAATGGCGCGTTACCGCCCAGCTCAAGAGTAAGCCTTTTGAGAGTATCGGCTGATTGCCTCATTAATAGTTTCCCCACCCCGGTCGAGCCGGTGAAGGTAAGTTTTCGGACCGTGCTTGATGCCATCAGCGCTTTGGCGATCGGTTCAGGATCTCCGGTGACGATATTAATAACTCCCGGCGGCAAGCCGGCCAGTTCGCATACTTTGGCGATCGCAAGCGCAGAGAAGGGGGTCTCCGATGCAGGCTTCACGATTATTGTGCATCCTGCCGCGAGCGCGGCGGCGGCTTTACGCGCAATCATAGCGTGTGGAAAGTTCCATGGCGTAATAGCTGCGCACACTCCGATAGGCTCTTTGAGCACCATGATGCGGCGTCCGGGAGAAGGCGACGGGATGACATCGCCGTAAGTTCGCCGCGTTTCCTCGGCAAACCATTCAAAATAAGAAGCTCCGTATTGAATCTCTCCCTTAGCCTGAGAGATCGGTTTCCCCTGTTCTAATGTAAGTAGAGAAGCAAGCGCTGCTTCATGTTCCCGTAATAAAGAGGCGGCGCGTTTAAGTAGAGTAGAGCGTTCAAGTACAGTTGTAGCTTGCCAGCTGCGGAAGGCATTGGCGGAGACCTCTATCGCACGCTCTGTAATTTTGGAATCGCAGTTAGGCACTGCTCCTAACACACTGGAGTTAAAAGGATTATCAACAGAGAGGCGGGGCAAGTCAGGGAAACTCTCCCACGTGCCGTTAATGAACGCCGCCCCTAATGAATGTGGTGTGAACATCTTCTATAAAAAAGTGTTTTGTAAATTCGAAGTGACTCTAACTCTTATTTCGTAATTATCACAGCAGCTCCTGCTGTGAAATGAAGTAGTGCATTAGTCATCTTTGCTTCGGTTTAAAAACACAAAGCGTCACTGCATAGAGCTAGCGTAAAGTACAAGAAATTCATCCTCTACATGTGGCTCTTGAAAGTGGCGAATCTATATTGCGCGAGCAGCTCGGCAACAATTCTTCAAAAACCGTGAAAATTCTTGGGATTAAACTCTTTTCAGCAAACACTTTTCACGCTAAATGATAGCTGTTAATCAAAATTGAGGCTTCGGGTTCTGGCCTAGTCGGTTTAGTGTGTGCGTGGCTGGTTAAGAAAAGTTAATTCTTTTCACTCCGTTGATTCCTCATGCTGGCTTTCGCCAGTTTCTCCGCTGCTGCTTTTGGTGTGAAAGCAGCGCGGTTCGAAGGTAGGATTTGTGCCATACATGCTTCCGCGTTCAAGATCTGCTTTTCTCACGGTTCTCATTATAGCGCTCGCAGTCGTTATCCCTTTTATGTGGGGATCCGATGAAGCTCAGTCGGCAGAGGAAACCGCCGCCGCGGCGACCGGTTATCCTGCGACAGGTAACGTTCGCGCCGGCGTGTGGAACGACGGCCAAGCAGCGCTTTGGGATCTTAACTTTATAGATCACTTTCATTACTTCGGCCCCGAAGAGCGCGCGCGAGGGTATAGCCCCGAGCAGCCGGTCAAGTTCAGTCATATTACGCATGTTCAGAAGAACAAGATGGAGTGCCAGTTCTGTCACTGGACGGTTGCTAAAGGAAGCTACGCCGCCATCCCCGAGGTAGAGACCTGCATGGGATGTCACGGCGGGATAGTCGGAGCTAATCCCACTTCGCCTCTTCTAAATGAGGAGCAGAAGAAGGAGATCTCGAAACTCGTCGAGTACGGCAAAAACAAGGAGCCTATCCCTTGGGTCAAGGTGCACGTAATGCCGGACTACGTAAAGTTTAATCACAAGCGCCATGTCAAGGCCGGTATCGGATGCCATGAGTGTCACGGACAGGTTCCGGAGATGGAGCAGGTTGAGCGGGTATCATCCATGAAGATGGGGTGGTGCATCTCCTGCCATCGGGATCAGGGAGCTACGATAGATTGCTATGCTTGTCACAGGTAAATGAGGATCGACAATGTCTCAGGATAAGGTTGCAGGAGAGAAT
>JAGFJO010000024.1 GCA_024102635.1 Deltaproteobacteria bacterium | reverse complement strand
TTTGGACATGGTGAAACGCTATGCCCATTTGGCTGACAGTCATAGGGCCAAAGTTGTCGAGAAAATGAAAAAGCAAATATTTGACTAAAGTATTCTATAGTTAAATTCGATAGTTATGATAATAATTGCATGAATTATTAGTAAAAAAACTTGCATCTTATGATATAAGTGGTTAGAATAACAGTATGAAAGTTAGCCAGTCACAAAAGCTATACGAACAAATGAAAGAAGGCCGTGTCTACAGGCGCGAAGAGCTTACTGCCTTCTCAAAATCTCTAGATCGAGAGCTAAAAGAGCTAGTCAAAGATAAGCGAGTAACCAAAGCCGCGGCCGGTCTCTATTATCGGCCCAAGATGTCGCGCTTTGGGCCGCTATCCCCGAAATCTACGGATCTAGTTCGTGCATTTCTTAAGACAGATGATTTTCTACTCACTACACTAAATGTCTTTAACGGCCTCGGCGTAGGGCTTACTCAAATGGTAAACGAATATGTTGTTTACAATCGCAAGCGGCACGGAAAGTTTAAACTAGATGGCCTTACATACTACTTTAAGCGCCCGCCAAATTTTCCAAAGAAAAATGAAGTAAGTGATGAGTATCTTTTTGTCGATCTATTAAATAACTATGATGAACTTCCGGATCCACCGGACGATTTATGGGATTCGCTTCAAGCTAAAGTAAGGGAATTCCCTCATAAGAAACTAGAGCGGCTATCCGATCGGTATGGCAAGGCCTCGACCAAGAAACTGCTAAAAGAGCTGACTGCGAATGCCTAAAAAAGATTTCCTTCACAATCACACCGATTTCGCAGGGCTCATGAATGCGCTCTCTAGAAAGATGAAGATAGCGCCGCAGTTGATTGAGAAGGACTATTGGCTGATGCATGTCCTATGGACCCTTCAGGAATTGAAGCTTAAATATGAGCTGAAAGGTGGAACCTCACTTTCAAAAGGGTGGGGGCTTCTAAATCGCTTTTCAGAAGACGTCGACCTAAAAATACATCCCCCGGACGAAATGGAGGTGCCTTTCGGCAAAAATCAAAATAGCGCCGCTCAGAAGGAGAAAAGAAACAATTACTATGAGTGGATATTAGGAACTCTCAAGATTCCCGGGGCAACCTATGTGAGGCGAGACAAAGAGTTCGATGACAAAGACCTGCGCAATGCAGGGTTTAGAATCGGATACAAATCTTACTTTGATGAAATCCCTGGACTAAAGCACGATATACTGCTGGAGGTGGGGTACGACACCACGACTCCGAATGAGCCAAAGGATATTTCCTCGTGGGCCTACGACGAGGCCAAAGTTGCCGGATTAGAAATTCTAACTAATCGCGCAATGGGGGTGCCCTGTTATCTTCCGGAATACACCCTGGTAGAAAAGCTTGATGCCATTTCGAGGCGGTATCGTCGTGAGCTGGAAGGGAAGACAGTCGTGAACTTTACTCGCCATTACTATGACGTATATCAACTACTGGGTGAAACTAGGGTGCAGGAATTTATCGGTTCTAAAGAGTACCTAGTTCACAAAAAGTCAAAATTTAGAAGTGAAGAGGCAGACATTGGAAACAATCCGGCTTTCACCATGCCGGATCTCGAAGTTCGCGCAAAGTATTCAGAGAGGCTCAAAACCTCTTCTTCTCTATATTTCTATGGGCAGCCAACGCTTGATGAAATCCTAGCGCGATTGAAAGAGTATCTTGAGAAGCTTTAGCTGAGCTAGCACGCCAGTCGGGACTAGATTTTTTCTTTGCAGCGTTGCTCCTAGGTTTTTACCTGGGGAGAGCTTCTTCTTTAGGTAAATGCTGCAAGCTAGTCTCCGCCATCCGTGCTGAGATATCCTCGAAGAATCGCAATTGCATTCATGACGAGAATAGCATTCTCAATAATTGCAGTAACTTCAAATACCCATCTAGTGGCCTACCAAACTACTTGCAGCGCAAGCACCTGCGACATTATGCCGCATTGATTTGGAACGAGACTAATCTAAAGTAGCTGGCATGAAGATTAAAACTATCGGTTATCTAATTCTATTTTCCTTAATCAGTTTCCAGTCGCGGGCCTTTGCCGCATGCGATTCCTGTTTTGTGCCTAGAACGGCACGTACTTCGGACTACTCGCTTGGGGCAGACACGGGGGGCTTTTTCTTGGATTTTAGATATGAGTACCAGAATTGGGATAGCCGTAGCGAATCACATGACATCGGTACTGATAGTGAAGGGATGCATTCTGACCAAGGCGAAGATTCTCATGCGGACCATGAGGATGAGCACCGCACTTCCTTATCTCGCCATTCTGAACCAGGCGGGCATGGACACAACCGTTCTCAGGATCGGCTATATCATTTCAGTGCGGGCTATAATTTCGGAGAAGATCTTACGGTGCTAGCACATTTACCGTTTATTGAGAGATTTGAGCTTCAGGATTCCGGCTCAGAGCGCTCGGACGGGTTTGGTGATTTAACACTACTTTCAACTTGGCGGCCCATAAAATGGGAGACTGGTTTCGCAGGCCCTGTCTTAGGAGTCAAACTCCCTAGCGGGGATACTTCGGAGAGGAACTCTCACTCTGAGCGATTTGAGCCCGAACTCCAACCTGGCACGGGCTCCACAGACGTGATAATGGGGGCGGCATTTGAAGAGCAATTTGCCCCCTGGATCCTTAGGGGGAACGCGCTCTATTTCCTTCGCACCGAGGGATCCCAGAACTATGAGTTTGGGGACACCACCTCTATCTCACTTTTTCTTGACTATACGGCTTACTCAGCCGGCAATACTTCCGTTTTTGCAGGAGTGGACATAAACTTTCAGCATGCTGAGAAGGATTTGCAGAACGGAAGTGTCGTAGGTGCTAGCGGTGCTGACCTACTGTTTCTCGGCCCGAACTTAACTTTTAGCTTTGCAAAAAATAGTATCTTCTCAGTTGCGGTTCTCTTCCCGGTGGTTCAGGACCGGGGAGGTGACCATCAGGATCTTGAGTCGGTGTGGTTCGCCGGGGGACGCGTCTTCTTCTGAGTTGTCCATTAGCGGTTGAGCCGTTGTTTGAGTGTCCCTTTTTCTAGTTCGGTAGGCATTATGTTTATTGCAAATTGCCTGTTTCCGAATTAGGGAGGCAAGGCTTGCATTTTCCCGCGCCGCATTTAAGTAAACCGCCCCCGCACTAAGCTTAATCACAGAACTGACAAGCCCAGGCTGTTAACTTAATATGCAGCAGCCCCGCCTAACTAAATGTGATGGGTATTTAGTCAAGATAGTGTGCTTGCTCTCAAGCTATAAGCGGCAGTTGCTTTTGTCGGAGGGAAGGAAATGAAACTCAGATACTGCAGATCAAGAATCATGAGCGCGGTGGCGATTGGTTTGATATTGGCCGGATGCGCCACGAACTCTGAGCTTGCAATGGTTAGGGATGAGGCTGCCGCTGCGCGGAGAACAGCCGACCAAGCGCTAAATACCGCTATCGAAGCGCGGCAGATAGCGAATGAATCGAATACGAAGTCGCTTCGAACCGAGGAGATGTTAAACCGAAGTTTCAAGCACGCTATGCGTAAATAAGTGACACGCAAAGCCATTAACTGGCTGTTTGTCACATATTTGATGTTAGCAGCTACCAGTGGCGTGAGCGGAGAGGAGTACCCACTACCGCATGAGGACTCGGTGGTAGGAGAACTAAGGTACACGGATGCGAAAGCCAATGAGACGCTGCTTGATATAGCCCGCACATTTGATCTTGGGCATGACCAGATAATCGCAGCTAACCCCTCGGTTAATAGATGGATTCCGGCGAGTTCGGAAAAGGTGCTTGTGCCATCTCTTTATATCCTTCCGGATGCCGAACGTGAGGGAATTGTGCTGAATCTTGCTGAGCTTAGGCTGTATTACTTTCATCCTCCAAGAGGATCGGTTTTTACATATCCCATAAGCACCGGAAAGATGGATTGGAAAACGCCACTCGGTAAAACGCGAATTGTAAAAAAGGAGAGAGACCCCGCCTGGTATCCGCCCAGATCGATCCGTGAGGAGAGAGAGGCAGAGGGCATTTTTCTTCCAGGTTTCATTCCGGGAGGGGACGAAAATAATCCTCTTGGCTCACTCGCTCTCAGACTAGCCCGTCCTGGTTATCTCATTCACGGTACCGATGAGGCGCATGCATTTGGAATCGGATTAAGGGTAACGCATGGCTGTATTCGCATGTATCCGGAGGACATTATGGAGCTTTTCTCGCTAGTAGATGTCGGAACGCCGGTTAATATCATCGACCATGCCGTAAAAGTCGGCCGAAGAGGGGACCTTGTTTACCTCTCGGTGCATCGCGCGTTGGATCCGGAAGAGCGGCCTCGAGACGAACTTAGGTTAGGTGATGTCGCTGCTGAAATAAATGAGCGCTTGGATGGGGCGGCTCGAATAGATTATGCAGCGGTTATGGGGGTGTACGATGCGGGAGATGGAATACCGAGGCCGGTAGGAGAGTATATTTCGCTCGCGGATATATCAGAGTGGGACAAATGGCAAGAGTTTCACGACGGATAGTAGCTTCTTAACTATATATGCGTTTAAGCAGCGCGGTGGCAGGCTTCTGCTGAGATCGGGATAGAATAGTGCATTCCAAGTACAGCTTTCATGCTAGACTTTTAGGGCACGGCGGCGTCTTTTAGTAACAGTTAGTTTAGTTTTTCGAGCGCAGGTAATCTATGAGCACAGTCAGGCTGGTGCGGCGCTTCTCGGAGATCGGTATCGATGATATCGCGCTTGTTGGAGGGAAGAACGCCTCTTTGGGGGAGATGTTTCAAGCCCTTTCCAAAAAGGGAGTAATTGTTCCCGATGGATTCGCGATTACGACCGATGGTTATCGTGCGGTGTTAGAGCAGGACGATGCTGCAAGCCGCATCAAAGAGCTCCTTCACGGTATAAAGCAGTCCGAGGTTGCGGAGCTTAAAAGTCGCGCTAAAAAGATAAGGTCAATTATCTCTCATCTGCAGTTTCCTGCTGCGTTGAATGATCAGATTAGGGGGGCCTACAGAGAGCTTTGCCGTGAATATAATGGCGAAGTCGATGTCGCGGTTAGAAGCTCGGCTACAGCGGAGGACCTCCCCGAGGCGAGCTTTGCAGGGCAGCAAGAGAGCTACCTCAATATTCGCGGGGAGGAGGAGCTTTTGCTGACCTGCCGCAAGTGCTTTGCCTCGCTCTTTACAGATCGCGCCATCTCATACCGAATAGATCATGGGGTGGATCACCTCTCGGTTGCTCTCTCCATCGGTGTTCAGAAGATGGTTCGAAGCGATCTCGCCTCCGCCGGTGTGATCTTTACGGTCGACACAGAGAGCGGATTCCGTGATGTAGTACTGGTAACCTCCTCGTATGGATTAGGTGAGAATGTCGTCAAGGGGAAGGTAGTACCCGACGAGTTCTCCGTTTTCAAACCTACTCTGCAGGCCGGTTTCGATTCAATCATCGAGAAAAATCTGGGCTCAAAAAAAATAATGCTAGTATACAGTGACGACGAAAAAGCACCTGTAGGCGATGTGCGTGTGCCGAAGACTAAGCGCGATAGCTTTTCATTGACCGACCAGGAGGTGTTGCAACTGGCCCGCTGGGCTATTGAGATCGAGAGCTATTACACTGAAAAGAGCGGGCGAGCCATGCCGATGGATATCGAATGGGCCAAGGACGGGGTGACAGGAGAGCTTTTTATAGTCCAGGCCCGTCCCGAAACGGTTGTTGCGGGGCGTGATTTTTCACTTATCAGTCAATATGCGCTTCTTGAAAAGGGAGAGCTGCTGACCGAGGGGCGCTCCATTGGACAGAAGATCGGAGCTGGAACGGCGCAGCTTATAAGAAGCGCCCGCGATATTGAGAGTTTTAGTGCGGGAAACGTGCTTGTCACCGAGAACACGGATCCGGATTGGGAGCCTATAATGAAGCGGGCGGCCGCGATAGTGACCGATCACGGGGGACGCACAAGCCATGCGGCGATCGTCAGCCGTGAACTTGGAATCCCGTGTATAGTCGGCTGCGGAGACGCGACACGCAGGATCCCGGACGGAGAGCAGGTCACGGTGTCATGTAGCGAGGGAGAGTCGGGGAAAATTTACCGCGGTAAGCTGAAATACGAGAGGCGGGAGATAAGCCTTAAGGATCTACCATCTCTTCGCACAAAGCTGGCTCTGAATATCGCAAGTCCCGAATCGGCGTTTGAGCTATCATTCCTTCCAAATGACGGCGTGGGGCTTGTGCGGATAGAGTTTATCATCACCTCTCAGATTAAAGCTCATCCGCTGGCCCTTATCGGCTATAATTCCTTATCTGAACAGGTTCGCGCACAGATTGATGAGGTGACTCTTGGTTTTCCTGATAAACAGGAGTTTTTTGTTGAGAAGCTCGCGCAGGGAGTGGGAAAGATCGCTGCGGCTTTTTATCCAAAGCCCGTCATCGTGCGGATGAGTGATTTTAAATCGAACGAGTATGCCCATCTTTTGGGAGGCGAGAAGTTCGAGCCCCAGGAGGAGAACCCGATGATCGGTTGGAGAGGCGCATCGAGGTATTATCATCCCGGTTATAAACAGGGCTTCGCTCTCGAGTGCAAGGCGATAAAAAAGGCAAGGGAGGAGTATGGCCTTACAAACATCAAAGTGATGATTCCTTTTTGCAGGACCGTTGAAGAGGGTAAAAAAGTTTTGGAGACGATGAAGGAGAACGGCCTTGCACGAGGCAGTGATGGCCTTGAGATCTATGTCATGTGTGAAATCCCATCGAACGTGCTCTTAGCGGAGGAGTTTTTGCAGGTCTTTGACGGCTTCAGTATAGGCTCTAATGATCTAACACAGCTGACGTTGGGGCTCGACCGCGACTCAGATATCGTATCGCCCCTCTTTGATGAGCGAAATCCGGCTGTCATGAAACTTATAAGCAGTGTCATCGGTGCTGCAAACAAGAGCGGCAAGTATATCGGTATATGCGGCGATGCTCCATCAACCCACCCCGATTTTGCGGCTTTCTTGGTGCGAGCCGGCATTGGGACCATCTCGATTAGCCCCGACGCCATGCTGACCGCTCGCCAAGTTATAGCCAAGGAGGAGGGAGAGATTGGCAATCGATAGCGCGGAGCCTATCACTCAAGAGATTCTTGCGGCAGCCGAGTCGCTTCGCCCCCTTCTGGAGCCACGCTCGGTGGCACTAATCGGCGCCTCGCGTAGCGAAAAAAAGATAGGTGGCGCCATACTCTCAAATCTAGTTGCCGGGTATGCGGGTGCCCTTTATGTAGTGAACCCGGAGGTGAGTGAGGTTCGCGGCATCAAGTGCTATCCCTCGATCTCCGCAATAGGGGAGCTTATCGATCTGGCGGTAATAGCTACCCCTGCTCACACAGTTCCCACCATTGTCGAAGAGTGCGGTAGGGCGGGAATAAAGGGGGTTGTGATTATTTCGGCGGGATTTGCCGAGATCTCCGCCCCGCAGGGACGAGAGCTTCAAGATCGGGTGACATCAATTGCAAAAAGTTTCGGTATGCGAATCATAGGTCCCAACTGCCTGGGAGTTCTAAATACCGACCCGGCGTTAAACTTCAACGCCACTTTTGCGCCCATTTCGCCGCCTGCCGGGAATGTCGGTTTTCTCTCTCAGAGCGGGGCGCTTGCCATTGCGGCGCTTGATTATGCCAGGGCGCACAATATCGGGCTTTCAAGTTTCGTATCGGTCGGAAATAAGGCAGATGTCTCAAGTAACGATATGTTGGCCTATTGGGCCTGCGACAAGCGCACAAAGGTGATTGCGCTGTATCTCGAGAGTTTCGGGAATCCTAGGAACTTTGTGCGAATCGCTCCGGAGGTCTCGCGCACAACACCGATCGTAGCTGTTAAGTCCGGGCGCTCGGTAGCGGGGAAGCGGGCCGCTTCAAGCCACTCGGCATCTCTTGCGAGTGTGGAGAGCGCCGTTGACGCCGTGTTTTCTCAGACCGGTGTTATCCGCACCGACACCTTGGAGCAGCTATATGATGTCATTAACCTCCTTGCTACTCAGCCTGAGCCCGGAGGGCCGAGAGTCGGAGTGATCACCAATGCGGGAGGCCCTGGAATTCTTGCCGTTGACGCGCTGGAGGGTGAAGGGCTTAAGGTCCCGGAGTTAAGCGAGCGCGTAATCTCCAAGCTAAAAACCTTCTTGCCGCCGCACGCAAGCCTAACAAATCCGGTCGATATGATAGCGTCGGCGGGACCAGAGCACTTTTTAAAGTCAATATCTGCGCTCGGCACATCCGGCGAAGTTGATTGCCTTCTGGTTATCTATGTTCCTCCGATGGTGAGCGACCCGGAGAGCATCGCGCGCGCCATAGCCGAGGGGGCGGCGGCTATTCCAAATGAGCTTCCTATTGCAACTATCTTTCTTTCATCAAAGGGCGCACCTCCCGTGCTGAGTAACGGACCGCGAGGGCCGATACCTTCCTACAGTTTTCCGGAGAATGCCGCTCACGCACTTGCCGCCTCGTATAGGCACAAGAGATGGAAGGAGAAGAGGCGCGGTGAACGAATAGTGCTTGAGGAGGATAAAGCGCGTTCTATAAGGGAGATTGTTCTTGGAAGCCCATCGTCAGGGCCG
>JAGFJO010000023.1 GCA_024102635.1 Deltaproteobacteria bacterium | reverse complement strand
GACTGCGGACGAATGGAGTGGTCCGTTCTTGATTGGAATGAGCCCGCCCTTAATTTCTACCGCTCTTTGGGTGCGGTCCCGATGTCGGAGTGGACCGTGCAGCGGCTAACAGGGCAGGCTCTTGAAGACCTTGCTCGAAGAGACGCTAATTTATAAACTGCGCCTCTCAAGCGCGCGGAAGAGCGGGAGAGCGATAATTATCAGCAACGCAAACCACGCTATATCCGGCACGCCGGTAATGTCCGGAAGCCGCACCTTTCCAAGGCTTGCCACCGTCAAAACATTTTCTTTCACCCACGGATAGCTGAAGGCATAAAGCATGCCGCCGGCAAGCATTCCGGCTGCTCCAATCAAGGCATGGATGCTTCCGGAGCCAATAGCCGCAACTCCCGTTCCTGGACAATATCCGTACACCACCATCCCGATGCCGAAGATGGCCGAACCGATAATCATACCCAGCATATCGGCGGATTTTATATGAAAGTTTGCATAGCCTGCGGAGTGTAGAGCCAGTACTCCCAATCCGCCAACTATTACCGCAGTTAGCATAACCTTAATGACGGTAAAATCCTTGAGTAGAAACTGCCTGACAATCACATTGTAATCAGTGACCCTGCCTTTCTGCAGAAATACGCCGAAGGCAAACCCGAAAAGTACCGCGAGCCAGATAGCAACATCTCCTTTAATCGGTAGATCCATAACGCCTCCTATTTCTTTACGAACATCAGTTTTGCGGTTACAAGTCCCGCCACGAACATGGTGACGAAAAAGACCCAGCTGCTCACAGCTAACTGCAGAGTTCCGCTGATACCGTGGCCACTAGTGCAACCGCCTGCCATGCGCGCGCCGAAGAGAATCAGAGCTCCGCCTATGAAGGCGGTAGCAGCCCGCTTAACTCGCGATCCACCGAACCGTTCTTGCCACACCTGCGGCACCCATTCAAATTTGAATGTTTTGCCGGCAAGTGAACTCGCTAGCGCGCCGAAAAATGTTCCCACTAAGAATAAGGTTCCATAATCCCAAGCCGGAACATTCTTAGCCCAATAAGGATTCGCGGCCACCTGTTCCGAGCCGGCAGCGGCCGCTACCACCGCACCGGAAGCCTGAGAAATGGCAGTCGATATTCCGATCGGCTTGTCGACCAGGGCAAAGACAACCCAGCTCAACACTCCAATTCCGATGCCTACCAGATAGGGGTTCCAATAAGCTTTCTTCATAAATTCTCCAGGATAAGTATTGTTAAGCCCCTTGGCTTTATAACTACATTACTATATAGTAATATATACATAAACGGGTATAAATTCAATGATCTTAAAAAAATCAGTTAAATTAAAGCTTTCTCCTGCGGAACTTGAGCAATTAGCACTTCTATTCAAAACAATAGGAGATCCCTCAAGATTGGCTCTGTTACACCGTTTGATGCAAGGACCGGCTACCGTTGGCGTCCTGGTAAAGAATTTGGGGCTAAAACAGGCAAATGTCTCCAAACAACTGGGCATTCTTTATAGAGCAAGGCTTCTGAGCCGGGCAAAGAAGGGGCTGACTGTCGAGTATAAGCTTAAGCACAAAGCGATCAATAAACTATGCGGGGCGGCCTGCGAACTGATGCGCGGCTGCAGTGAGGGACTTAGTTTTTAAGTGATTAGTTTAGCGTGCGGGAACATACCTCCCGCACGCTCGGAGCTTTTTCCGGCTAATCGCTTAGGCAAAGATTCCGAGGTTTAACTTCGGATAGGCGTCCGGCGAAAGGAAGAGCGACGGGTCCACCCCGAAGAATTTCTCGTGAATCTCCGAGTAGACATTGCGAATGTCAACTTCGGTCGGCAGCCAGTCGGCCCGCCCTGTAAAATGAGCTCCTGTATAGTTAGCATAAGCTACCTGGTTTTTCACTCCAGGTCCGATGATGGTCAGCTGGCCTCCAGTACCGTGGTCGGTACCGTGCACCGGCTGTCCATTCTGGTTGGTGTTATTGTTTTCAAATGTGCGGCCGAACTCGCTCGTGACTGCCAAGAGCGCGTTATTTAGTAGCCCCAGTCTTGCAAGATCCCTAAAGAATCCTCCAATTCCTGCATCCAACTGGCGCAGAAGGCGTGCCAGCTGACCCGAGTAGCTGTTTACCAGGTTAGGATCAGCGGTCGGGTTGGTAAGACTACCGTTGCCCTGACCAGAGTGCGTATCATACCCGCCCTGACTAAGAGATATACCGGTGAGGCTCGGAATTATCCCGCGGGCAGATGCATTAATAAGCGCCACAGCATTCTGAAACCGCCCGTTTAGCGGATTATTCGCTAGATATGTTCCGGCGGGAGGCGCAGGATAAGCGGCTAGTGCTGCTTGAATAGAGGCTTGCGCGGCATCTGCATTCTCGTTAGTAATTCTCAAAATGTCTGCACCCGGATTCGCAGGTGGTCCCTGCAGGTCATTTGCCTGGCGAATCGATTCAATCACGAAGCGGTTGCTGGATGCAGCTGTTACCCCCGTCCGTGCTCCGGTGTTGAAGTTGTCATTGGTATATCCGTAGGTGTTCAAACTTGATGCAGTCACCTGAGTGATGCCAGGCCCGGTGAAGGCATCAGGCACACCGTTTAGCACAACAAAGTTAAATAGCTCTGAGCCGTCGTTCTTGCAGAATCGATTGGCGTACCGTCCCATGAACCCCGATCCTTCAGCTCCATAAGGGTTCATAAGTGCAGTGTTCCACTGTTTGGTGCCGTCCTCATGTGATCGAGAGTTTCCCTCCCGTCCATCCGACCTTAGGATTCCGGCCTGATTAATGAAAGTAACGCCGACTCCGGCTTGCGCGAGCGCTGGAATCTGCCCGGTATATATATCGTACATACTTAGGCATGCCGGATTGAGTCCGACTTGAGGAGTGAGAGGCCGCGAATTGGTGATACCTGTATCAGGATGCTTATCGAAGTACTCTTGCAGCAACCTCGGCGGCAGCAGCGATAAGCTATGCAGTCCTCCTCCGAGATGAAAAAGCACCAGTGTTTTTTTCTGGCTGCTGCAAAGTGATGCCGACTGTGCAAACGTCAGCGACGGAGTCAAACTTGCCGCCGTTGCGGCTCCCATGATTTTCAGGAAATTTCTTCGGTTTAACTGAGCCATCTTACTCTCCTTGGTTATCTATAAGTCTTAGTTTTGGCTACCTTTTAGCTTAAGCGAAACTGCCTGGTTCCGATCATCACCCTAAGAAGCGCCACCACTTTTCGACGAACCTGGTTGTAGTCAGCCGGATTCCACGGGTCAGGCACCAGCGTGAAGGTCGGCGGAGTGCCGGTCTGGCGCATCTGATTCTCCATAATGTCCCTAAGGCCGGCTCTTGCTACCGCCGGCAGGTCCAGCCCAAGAATCTCGGCTACGCGATCAATAACTGCTGCTGAGTCTGGATTTGGATTTCCCGGGGGTAGCAGCATGCGGTAGTTCCAGTTCGACGCGTTTGTCTCCGTGTTGAACTGATTGTTTGTAAGAATTGTCGTGACTCTATTATTGAAGTCTAAGAATCGCTGGCCGTGCGCCAGCTCATCAGTATCTACGCCGAATACTGTTTCGGGGTTTGCGATCTCTTGGCCGCCTGCTACGGCCGCATTGAACAGATCTCTCATGTTAATCGGCATACCTTGCGCCCGCATGGCACGTCCGAAGTGCACCGCCAGCTCTATTGGACGGCGATAGTAAGTAGTACGGTTTGCATCGGAATAGAACCACTCCGATTTGAAAAGTGCGTTTAGCATCGGCAGAATGTTGAAGTTATTCTCCTTAAGCACTGCGGCCAAAGCATCCACCAGTTCCGGATCCACGTGGTCTATATCTTCTCGGGTATAACGCTGCGCCAGCATAAGGGCGATGTTATGAGCGGTATTCGGATGTTTCTCGAATATCGCGGCGATTACATCCTCCCAGTTTGTCACAGTTGTCTGATAAGGCGTCCCTGCAAAGAGCACCTTGTCACCGGCTGAATCGAACGCGTTGAAGTTGAAGGTCGCGCTCCAACCATCTGTTTGCGTCAGTAATACATTAAACCCTGTGTTGGCTCTAGCGGACTGCGCGATATCCAGGTCCGTATAGTTAGGCTCACCGGCACGGTTTAGCGAACCGACAGTGAAAAGCTCCAGCTCTTCACGGGCATAGTTCTCATTAGGCCGGTCTTTGTGGTTAGTATTACCATCAAGCCAGATCAACATTACCGGATCCTTCGTGATGTCATAGATCATCTGGCGCCAGCTGCCGTGCGTCGTAATCTGGCAAAGTGTATTGAAGTGCTTAACCATCAGATTGCGGCGCGCAGGATCTTGGTTTACCACTCTAACGCTAGTTGCGATGATGTCATGCATTACAGCGAAACAGAGATGTTTATGAAACGCGTTGGACTTTGTTTCATACATGTTTGCAAAGGCCCACAGTTTGACGCCGGTCTCTGTGGTATTCGTTGAATTTTCATTCTTCTCATACAGCCAAGTAGCAGCTTCCGCATCGACATCCGGTTCATTGGTGAAAGTCATAAAGGTATCGACCAGAGCATCTACACCATTTGCAAGACCGTGCTGCATCATTTCAGGCGGTACGTAACCGAGCCCCGCCTTCTTATAGAGGTGATTGATGTCCTGAGCCGTTAAGGGCCTTGAAAGTTTGGCGAGCTTTACGGCCGGATTAACTGTCGGCGGCGTTGGGGTGGGATTAGCGACATTTGGTCCCGCATCGCAAGCTCCCTTAGCAGCTTTGTTTAACTTCGCATATTTGGATTTTGCTTTTTTATATTTTGTCAGCTTCTTTCCGGAAGCTGTCTTCATCAGCTTCTTTATGTTGGAGAGGCGCTGCTTGAAACTGAGAAACTTGGAACTTTTAAGAAATGTCCCGGCGTAATACTTATTCTTAATCGGACCGCCGCAGTCGAAAGCGCCGTTGGCATTCTGCATATTGAAGGCGGCCTCAACTTTTACCGCCCCCGTTGTCTCGGTCAACTTCTTCGCTTTTTTTGCGGCGAGCACAGGGCTAGATGTGAAGAATACGCATGCCACAACCATTGCGAAAAAAACCTTGTTTACTTTCATAACACCAACCTCTAATACGAACCAACAGACTACTTCTGTAAAAACGCAGGCAGACGCTCCAGCGCAGAGCACGTCCTTGTACCCCCTAAACATGACTACCGAGGTAGAAAGCAAGGCCCATGCCATTTAATGTGGGGGTTCAAGGGGATATGGTCACTGAAACTATAGGTACCTCCGGGCCCTGCCAGATTGGTTACCGGTACCCGATAAGGCGATGTTTCATCTGGCATCTCAATTGCATTACTAGCCCTCGATAGCTTCAAAGTCCTAAAAAGGGGGAACAGTATGCAGGTGTGGTTTTTGGTTATTTATGGAGTGTTTCTAAACCTAATTATTTCGATTGGGGGTGTAGCGGTAAATGCAGGCGGCTCGTCGGCCTATGACACCGATGACATGTTCGAAAGTGACGATTACACCTGCGCGCTCATAGATGGCAAGTGGCTGGCGGGAGAGCTGAAAAGATCGAAATTTACTCCCTATAAGACAAAGGTCAGTGACCTTGCAGCCAAAATTAAAAAGGCCTCTCCCAGTAAAAAGGCCAAGCTCACCACTCAGAAAAAGAAATTTCAACTGCTAAATAAGAACGGGAATAAGGTGTGCAAAAAAGGTCCTCCGAGCGGAAATCCCACGCCTACTCCGACTCCAGGCGGCGGCGGTTCAACTCCGGCACCCAAACCAAGTCCTACGCCGGTAGCGGGATGTTTCGACAGCCAGGGTAACACCAAGTGCTTCGGCATAGGCAGCGCAGGTCAAACTGGTAACGTAAGCCGCGGTAAAAATATTTGGGAGCGCGGCAATGGCCTCAGCACCAGCTGTATCGGGTGCCATAGCGAATCAGCCAAGAGAAACAGGACCTATTCTCAAGTTATGAGTTCCTTTTCACGGCCCGAGATGTTCGGAATAGGGAATGATCTAAGTTCAGGTGATGTGGCCGACATCACGGCTTATCTCAACCGCTTTAACCCCTAAAAGGTTAACGATATGAATAGGACGGAGTGCAAGAGCATTCCGTCCTAAACTACGGCACTGCACAATCTCCATCACGAGGCACTCCCTTAATGGGCCTTCATTGCCGAAAGAGCCGCACCGAGAGCGCCAGCACGATCGCCAGATGAAGCCGTAACAATCTCGACTCCCAGCGCAGGATCGCCGTGCTTGGCAAATGCCTCCCGCTTGAAAGAGTCTCGAATTCGCTCCATGACTGCCTCAGTGAGTTCAGGAGTTCCCTCGATGAATCCACCTCCAATCACAATCACGGAGGGATCGAGGACGTTCGCGACTTGGACACCCAGCTCGCCGAGACGCTCCGCCTGATAAAGGAAGAGTTTCCGGCACAAGCTGTCGCCGTTCCCTGCCAGCGTGCGCACCTCATATGCGCGCTTTGCCGGATCGGGGATGCTTTGAAGCGGGTGGTCCGCGTACTCCGGGCGTCGGAGAATCTGCGGAAGGAGGTTGTTCTCAAGCGCTGCTTTGCTGGCATACGCCTCAGCGCATCCCAGCTTGCCGCAGCCGCACTGCAAGATTCCCATACCCTTGAGAAAGGGATTATGGGGGATCCTGATGTGCCCGAGCTCGGCAGCCATGCCGCGCGCGCCGCGAAGCAGGTCTCCGTGAACGACCACGCCTCCACCGATCCCGGTGCCCGGCGCAAGCAAAACGACAATCTTCTCGCCCTTGGGGTCGAGAAGGTGTGCCTCCCAATGTGCGGCAGCGTTGCCGTCATTGTCGTAGGTCACCTGCATCGGCCGGCCGATGAGGTCGCCGATTGCCGTCTCAAGTGCCGCCCGGATTCCGAATCCTTGCCACTCGGGTTGCGAGTGAAGGTTTGCGGAATAGTGCAGCGTTCCGTCGATGTCCGCAGGACCGGGGGTATCAAGCCCCACGGCTGCGACATCGTCCCAACCGATCCCTGCTGCATCCATCACGGCCTGCAGCGCCACGATCATTTGGGACACTGTCCTGCGCGGGCCCTCGCTCACCAGAGCGTCGACCACGCGCCAATCACATTCGAGGGGCTTCCCCTCGAGGTCAATGCCGTGAGCAGCCACCTTCGTGCCGCCCATGTCTACACCTAGGTAGTAGCGCATTTAGCGCCTCCTTTCTACCACTGGATATGGGACCAAAGGTAATGTACTCGTGCCGGCGGGGCATGCAGCAACCTTGGGTCAAGCCTCACAAGAAGCCTTAAGAGAAGCAGCCGGTGCCGCTTGTCTAGAGGCCCCTTGCAGCTGACGCAAAGGTTTATTCGCAATCTAGATATAGGAAAAAGACCTTCTTCAGAAAGGATATATAAAATGGAAAAACAATATACTCTTGCGCTACCGTTCCTCACCCAACCCGGAACAGTTCCGGGGCCGGTGAGAAACGGAGTTACTACTCATTTCACGCATTGAAAGAGCGGGGGCCGCCCCTCATATTAACGGATAAATCTCCCGAATCAAGCGCCAGGTCGAATCAACATGAGCGCATGATCTCTCCTTAGTGATCGCATTACCTCAGACCCACCAGCCCAATCCGCCGCCTGGACCGGGATTTTTTAGTGCATCCCCGCACTTACTACCGCCCGCGGCCGATAGATTGGCGCATCACCCAAACTGGTCATGGGAGCACAATGAGCGGGTTTGTTGGCTAGCAATCCGATATCTGGCACCATGTAGCCTATGAAGTTCCCAAGTCCGGGTCCGGATAGCTCCGGCCGCTCCCAACTTGCAGAGATTACAAGCGAAGAGTTCGCACGGTCGTGTGCCGAAGCATCGGAATTAAGTCCGGCCAGGTGCCCGGACGCGGTTCACCTTTGCGCCAGAGCTGCTGTCATCGAGATTTTACGTGGACGCCAAGCGTCCGCGCCCGGTGACGAGAGGCGGCCAAACTTGCTTGATACGGCAGTGCGGCGAATCTGTGACGGGGATTCCGGCTTTGGAACCGAGATTAAAAAGATAAAGGAGACGCTGGGGAATGAGCCCGGGGTCACCGCGCTCTTGCGTGAGATGTGCTTTAAGTATTCCACCTCACGGCAAGAAGAGCTGGCATTTATCACTCTCCGTATTCTGATGAACATGCCGGGGCGTGACATTCATAGCGAGATTCTGCTTGGGCTGGCAGGCGAATCTAGATTGACTTTCTACAGTCCTCGCAATATGGAGAAGCTGCTTGAGTGGGTATCACCACGCGAGTTCGATCGCTTTTTACGGCTAAGCACCCACACTCCTCCGCAGATTACTTCCGCCGGAATAAACCGGCTCGCAAGACGGCTTATTCCCCTCATCAAAGGGAAATGTTTAGATACAGCCAAAGCCGCCACGATACTTATTGAGCACCGGAACGCCAAGGAGGGCACGAAAGCTGTGGGGGAGCTGCGCACATTTCTAGCAGTTCCGCTGGCAGCGGAATTGGTGTGCCAAGATACGAATGTGTCTGGTGCTCAAATGCTGGCACTTTATGAAAAGATATCCGGCCTTGCTAAAGTTCAGAAAGAGGAAACACGTGCTGGCCGCATGCGTCTCATTACTCAGTATGCAAAAAAACAGGGCGCTGGCTGGCAGCAAGAGGTCTTCGCCATAGTCGGAATACCCAGCGATCATCCGGAGCTCACCAGGACGATCATATCAGACCTTGTCAGAGTTGATGCCCATAGCCCTGATGATTTCACATTGCGGCTTCTGGACCACTCCTCTTCCATGGTTCGCGACGAAACAGCATTGCAACTCTTAACGGTAAAGGGCGGCAGGAGGAAGTCAGAAGCTATAATCGACTTTGTCACGGATTGCTATAACAACGGAAACCTTACCCCGCTTGCGGCAATTTTTTGGTGTGAGACAGATTGTAAGACAAAAGAACTGAAGGGCATTTTGGAAAGAGTAAGCCTTAGTGAGGCGGATATCTCCTCTATTTTCAGTGAACTGAGCGGAGCTGTGGATTATGGTTTTGGCGGCGGTAACCACGACGATGAAAGGCTGGGTCTTATGACGAATTTGACCGAGCCTTTGCTTGAGCTGCTCTCCGGCAAAGGCGGCGTTCAATTGAAGCACAATGTACAGAAACTGCTGTGTGCATTGGGAGATTGGAGCGGCAAACTGGAAGATCTCTTCAGTGAGATCTTGAATGATAAAGAAGGTGGGAACTTCAGCAGCTCCGCCCGAAAGGTGTTTTTTCTTGCGGGAATTTCCGAAAGCTTTCTCCCGGGCCGAAGCATCGACTCGCGATCGCGGGTTAGGAATCCCTTTTCGCCGCAAAGCGATAAGGATAATGAGGGACTGGAGATCTCCCTTGCCGCTCGCAGGAGCATTCTTGAATTAATAAAACAGCGGGAAAGCGAGTTACAGGCGCGCGCTAAGCAGATGGAATTTGAAGGAAAAATCGGCAATGTCTTTGATGCAGTAATAGATGGCAAAGTTAGTGAAGTAGACTTTAATCGCTGGCTCATCACCGAAATCCGGCAGCACTACAATGGAGAGTATACCGGCGAAGCATTAGATCGTTGCTTCGATTCAGCCTTAATGAGCGGATCTCACCGGGCATTCGAGGTGGCGGGCAAAGCTCTAGGAGCTATCGCGCCTCAGAGGCTGGGATTAAAACTTGCGAAAATCATATCTCAACCAGCTAACCCGTGGCGCGAGGGCAATCCAGCTGAGCTTACAATTACACTGATGTCCAAAATGGAGGCAGCCGAACTTGCCGAAACTGTAAGAGCCTTTGCCCACGGTTGTTCAGATATTCCCCCAGCCGCTCTCGTTCGAGTAGCCGATTGCTTTTTACGAGTCGCGGATGCACGGGGCTCTACATGCCCGCAAATGGTTAGGTTTATGTTCGCCGCAGCAGATAACCTTTCAACGCCTCATGTGCGGACAATCCATCTAGTTGGTAAGCAAATGATGCATAGTAGCGGTCAATATGAGTACCTACCTCTCCGTCAGTTATTCATTGCGGCACCGAATCAGGCGGAAGCTGGCAGAATTGCAAAGATTCTTCGTGAACAATGTCCGCAACAGGGTCCGCCGCTGTTTCTTGAAATTGCTAAAGAGGTGGACTTCCCTATAGAGATACGCAGGACTGCTTTAGCTTACTACATCGATTCCCAGCCCGCCGATCTCCGCGCTGTGCTGAATCAGCTGGTGCTACAGGAAAATGATCCCGCCCTTGGAATGTTAGCAGTAGAGCAGATCCTTTCCAGGGTCGATTGTGAAAGCACCTTCATTGAAGATCTGTCGTTAGCCAGCCATGCAGCATTCGAAGGGTTTACTCCCGCTACACGGGTATGTGGGCTTGTTTATCTTACAGAGATGGCCCGCCACGATAGAAGGAACTCCTCGCGTGTGTTGGGAGAGGTCCTTAAAGGGGTTGAGCTAAACCGAGAAGCGATTGAGATGTGGGATGCTGCCGCCACACGGTTTGGGCAATCGCAGCAAAAGGCCGAAGAGCATTCCTTGTGTGATAGTTTAATAGAACTTGGGGTGGGTGAGGTGCTCCTATGGTCTTCAGCAAGCGGCCGATTAAAATCAAATGCGGACCTGCTAATGGAGCACTTTGTAAGTACGAAAGGTAGTGCTGTACTAAAGGATCAGTTCAAAAAGCTGTTAAAAAGGGAGGCGCCCGGAGCGTATTTCGAGCCGGGCAGGCAGGCCACACTCAAGAGCTACCAATACTCAGTTCTGCACGCTGCCGGTATGGCATCAATCCATCTCTCTGAACTCGATTAAGTTGATCCCTGTCTGCAAAAGCGCTCAAGCCGCTGACCGAAATCATTCATCAGCCCGGGGTGCAAAAGCTATTTTGATTCCGTAATGGCCGTTAATTTACGGAGAACAGAATTATGACACTCAAATCTTCTTTCATCGCTTGTTCAGCTCTAGCTGTAGTACTTGCTCCGCTTGCGGCTGCCGCCGATGCCGTCGAAAGTGATCCGGCTTATACCGAGTCTGAAAGGTATGGGGCAGAGGCCTACGAAGATACTCGCGTGTACGACAGGGGAGGGGTTGAATCAGAATCGGAGCTGCGCGGGGAAGTGCAGCTTGACGAGTCTGCAAGGGGGCAACTCGGATACCGCCAGGAGCCAGGCAGGGCAGTTCGCAGATCACTTGCGGACGAGCCGGAGGACAACACGATCCCTGCGCAGGTCACAGATCTAGAGCGGGATACGGTTGATGCGTCCGATTCAGGAATCCCGGGATCGACTACTTCAGGAACCGCGGCATATAGAGAAGACGAAGATTCCTACGAAGAGTAGAGTTTCTCAACGCTGAGCAACAAATAAAAAAATTCCTTCGCTCACGTGCCTAAGCACACAGAGACCTGGAGATCGGTGTCTGTGTGCGTTACTTTCGGCAGCCAAATCTATTTAGTCTTTTGTGCGCGCTCGACTCCAGCTGGCTGCTGCGCCGCCATAGCATCATCTTCCCTGTGAATCCTCTCCAGCACGATTCCTCGAATTAGCACCGCTCCCCGCTTATCGACGCCGTCTATATGGGCTGCTTTGCCTGAGGACTGTGTAGGAGATGAGAAATGAACATCGTAAAGACCAAAAAACACATCAAGTAGATCTTGATCCACATACACGTCGGTAATTTTTGAGAAGGGAAGGGTAACTTCGCTCTGAGCGATTACGCCCTTTCGAATTATGATCGATCGTTCATCGATATCGTAGAAATAGCGGATAAAATAGATTAGCTGCACACCGGTTGCCCAAAGGAGGCCCAACAGAAGCAGCGCTATCCATGCCGCCCACCCCTGCCGCAGAACATCTTCATTTTGCTGAGAGAGATGCTTAAGCACAAAGACCGACGCCACCCCCCACAGCAGGCATACAACTGTCACGCTCCAAAAACACTTCTTAAAGATCTTTCTAAACCGCAGCGGCACCAGCTGCCGTAGATGTTCGCCGGACTCCAAAGCGGCCTCGATACGCTGCTGTTCAGCGTGAAACTTTCTGCCCTTCTTTACGGGCTTCTCTTGGGCCATGAAGGAACTTTATCACAGCCACCGCTTCTAAAATAGCTGCTATTAATTCAGGAGAGTCCGACTCTGTTAGCTATAGAAGAGAACTCCTGATAAAGCTTTTTGCATAGGTTTTCTAGTTCGACTTTCTCTCTTAACGCCGCTTCGAACTCTTTTTTCAAGCTACTGCTAATTAGATTAAAATCTTCCTTTACCTTAGAAACGTCCGTTGTGCCGCTTTTTATCTCTGATGCTGTCTGCTGGTACGCGTCGCGAAAGCTCTTCCCTTCACGCACCTGGCGATACACCAAGTAGGTCATATAGAGATCATCTGTCATGGCCGTGCTAAGGCGTGCTTTATTGAACATCACTGACTCAATGCAGCGCGGTGCAACGGAAAGTATCTCCCGCATCGCTTCGATTGTATTTATTAGAGGCTCTTTAGTCGTCTGATAATCCCTGTGGTAGCTGGAGGGAAGCTTTGCGATTATGCCGCTTACCTGTGTTTCAAAGGAACGAATTCGGGCCGCTCCAGCACGCATCAACTCAGCAACGTCTGGATTCCGCTTCTGCGGCATAATGGATGACCCGGTAGTTAACGCTTCAGGCAAAGAGCAAAATCCGAACTCAGAGGTTGTAAACAGCATTAGGTCGCATGCCAGCTTTTCTACCAGCGATGCCGCGTCGCTGCACCATCTAACAACCTTAAGCTCAAAACGCCCCCGGCTGCTCTGCACATACATCGGATTGCGCTGTACGCGCTTGAAATTAAGAAGTGAGGTGGAGAGATCGCGATCAAGCTCCAGCGGAACTCCAAACCCCGATGCAGTGCCGAGAGGATTGCTATCTATGCTCTCAATCAGGAGAGTTCCGTCGCGCAGTAGTTCAAGGCACCATTCATGAAAACTTTGCAGCCACATAGCCACGCTTGACGGCATCGCCGGCTGGAAATGGGTATAACCGGGGAGTGGGAGGTCTCCATCCTTTTGTATTCTCTTTTCAAGCGCTCCGGCAAGTTGAAGTACCTGCTCCATAAGCCCGATTACCGACGACTTTAGAAATAACCTTAGCGCAACCAGCACCTGATCGTTTCTTGAACGTCCGGTATGAATCTTTTTCCCGGTCTCTCCCAGTTTCGCGGTAAGTAGTGACTCAATAGCGGTGTGGCAATCCTCAAGCTCCTCGGGGATCGTGAAATCACCTTGCTCGGCACTCGTGAGAATCTCTTTTAGCGCCCCTATCAGCCGCGTCAGCTCATCTTCTGAGAGGATATCAAGCTTGCGTAGCACCCGTGCATGCGCAGCCGAGGCGATCAGATCCCACTTCACAAGATACAGGTCGACCTGCGGATCGCTACCCACAGTAAACTGATGCACCAGCTTATCTATCTCCTGACCTTTATCCCAAAGCCGCTTTGCCATATTCATCTAAGAATTAAAATGAGGCGACATGATATAGCTCCGAAAGAGCGATGTCCATAAGTCGAACCATCGCTGCCCTAGGTGCTCCGCGTCAAAACATCTCGTAGGAGCGAATCTTTGTGCCGGTTTTGCAGGCATGCTCAATAGGCCATATACTCAGCGTGGAGCTTCTCAGTCTATCGGATTGGCTACCCGGCTTGATCTGAATGCCAAATGACTAAATGTCCTTAAATTATGACTGGACAATATTTTTGGTCATTTGTATAATAGTACTATGAAAAAGATCAATGCGTCCCTATTTAAAGAGAAATCCCTTCAAATATTGGACGAGCTGGATGCCGACGGTATCATCATTACAAAGCATGGTAGGCCAGTGGCTAAACTGATACCGATTCAGGAACAATCTGCTAATCTGATAGGCGCGTTAAAGGAGAAGATCACTATAAAGGGAGATATACTATCTACCGGTGTGAAGTGGGATGCTCAATCTTGATACACACATTTTGATTAGCGCTTTTATCGGTGATCTCTCTCAAAAAGAGAGACGGATATTGAGGCGTGAAGAGTGGGCCGTATCTTCAATCGTCCTGTGGGAAATTGCGAAGTTAAAATCTCTAGGAAGAGTTGACCTTGAGCTGGATTCTATTGAATTTTCGAGAGCAATTGCTCAGGTTGCCACTCTGCCTATTACCTTAGCAATCGCGGCAAAAAGTACTGAGCTTGATTTTGTGAGCGATCCGGCAGATGAGATAATAGCTGCAACAAGCATCGTCCATAAGGTGCCGCTACTAACGCGAGATAAGAGAATTCTCCGATCAAAATTAGTTCCATTTGCATAGCCGTTCCTAGCTGGAAGATCACTCTTAACGGTTGATACGCTCCGGTTTTATTCCAATGAGATAGTTGCAGCACGAAAGCTCTTTTTTGCCCTCGCTACTAACGCTCGTCACAAATTCGGCACCCAGATAGGCGCTACCTGGGGCTAGCAGCTCCGATACTCGCATATTTTTAAACCTCTCTTGCTCCCTTTTCGGAAGCGCCGCACAATAAGATCCAAGAAACCAAGACAAAGAGAAGATCGGCTGACCGAAATTGATAGGTCCAGAGGCGACCTTGTCCAATGATCCTTCAAACAAATTCTCAAGCCCTTGCTGTGTCATATTGTAGTAATGGTGCGGGTATCCGTGCAGCGGCTGCAGAAACGGCACCTGACAATAAAGCGGCGCGCCGGGCTTTAGCACCCGGCAGAGCTCCTTCGCGCAGGCGAAAGGATCTTTTACGTGCTCCAAAACAGCAAAAGAGAGTACCGCATCGAAAGAATTATCCTTAAACGGCAGCCGCTCGCCGACTCCGATAACGTCAGTTGTGTCGTAAGGCACGATCTCAAAGTTTACAACGTTGTGATAATACTTCTCCCTTAGTCCTGCGCCGCAGTCCAGAATTAGCCCGTCAAGGTGCCGGTGTATAAGGTTCAACGCGGTCCCGTCATAGCTATTAGCCGAAACATTATCTGTCGGAACAATCTTAAACTCCTCGCGCAAGGCAGGTGTTAGAAAATTGTAGGCGCGATCATCTGCGGGATAGTTTTCTCCGCACTTGGAACACTGGAGAGCGGAGGAGCGTTGCTGCAGATCTGTTGCGCAGCTAGGGCAGTGAAGTATATCCGATATCTTTTTAAGCTTTTCGCTTTTGGCCCGGCTCTTATCCGGAGCACCTCGGGGAACCGGCACAATAATCTCAAAAGTTCCATTGCCGTTCTCAAAATTTAGAGTAACGAAGCTCCCTGAAATCATGGCCAATGGGCAGGGGGCTTCAAAGCCGACGGCTGCCACACCGTAGACCTTCTCGACATCCGGCCTAGGATGGCGGGTAATGGAAAGCTCTGAGATCGGTTCATCTTTGGAGAAGTAAATACTTTTCACAGGGGTAAGAGAGGCTATCCACCCCTTAACTAAAAGAGGGTCAGACGGAGCGGAGGAGGTGATATCAGGCGAGTCCAAGTACCAAAAAGGAGCCCCCGCGTGACAGGCTGGACTCTCTGCTGCACGGGAAGGGGTCTTTGAAAAATAGGAAAAAAGCTTACTTATCGCGCCCATATCGGCTCTTACACTACTTAGAAACATCCGGCGCGGCAAGCTGCTTGAGGGCCGGTTTTTTGACTAGCCGCGCCGGGCTGGTATATTGGCTGCTTCAGGTACAAGCATATATTAGGTTTTTCCGAGAAGTGCGCCGGGCGGCAGAAGGTATGCTGTCAGGCGCACTTTTCGGGTCAGTGGCGCTCACCCAAAGGGTGCATTCAACATCAAAGAGCGCTCATGGAGGTTTTTCTATCATGGGACGAATCCCACGCACGTTCGATCGTTTTGAGAACTCAGATGGACGCCCAGTCATCTCGCTCGGCCTCGTTTCGACGGGGGATGGTGAGATGGCGCTTGAGTCCGGAATCGGACTGAGCGGCGAACTCCCAGTTCCCGAACTTCGGGAGTTGGGAGACGACGAAGCTGAAAGGCTCTTCGAAGAGCTGATCGGCGCGACAGAGAAGCTGGCAAAGGCTCTCCGTCGCAAAGCAGTCCGGAAGGTCATCGATCTGCCGGGCCTCAAGGAGCTGGCACGCCACTTCAGGGATAACCACGACTTCTCGGATTTCATGGAGTGCCATACCCTCAGGAAGCTGCTGGGGCTCCCGGACCTGCTGGACGATCTGCTCGAAGAGGTTCCGGAGTCAGCGAAACCGGCTGCGGAGATCGCCGCGCTTCGGCAAGCGGCCGATCGCCTCAAGGCACGGCAAGCTGAAGAAGCTGTCGTTGATGATATCTTCTTTGTTCCGCTTGTCGGGAGCAAGAAAGATGTCGCTGCAGTGAAGGCGGCGCTTCGTGAAGCGGTCGTGAAGGTGCTGAAAGAGAAGCAGCT
>JAGFJO010000149.1 GCA_024102635.1 Deltaproteobacteria bacterium | reverse complement strand
GTAATCTAATGTATTTACATTAGTTAGTCGATATGATAATGTAATGATGTGGGGTTATTTAACAAAGTTATAGTTGACTTTGAAGCGTTGCTTGCCGAAGAAGCTCTTCGCAGAGAAAAGGAAGGCGGTCTACCAATTGGACGACCAGAAGTAAAAATCCTCGGCCAAATGAGTCTTTTGTTAGACCGAGAAGCTGTACGCTATATGCGACTAGCGGGCACTGTTGACGTAGACGCGCTATTTCACGGGAACATTACCACTCTCGAATTGTTCAGAAAGGCTCTCAAAATGAACAATCTAGTGTATGACGACCTTAGCGGTGAGATCTGGCTGCCAAAAACAGCTCGTTATGAAACAATCCACGAGTCAGACTTATCAACCATAATGCGTGTTGATACCTTTAGCGCATTGGTGTCTAAGGCTGCTAAGGCCCCTCAAAAGAACCGAATACTTATAGAACAAGCCTTAGCTCATTATGGCACCAGGCTGGAAGAGCTATTTAGGGAAAATGGAATCAACCTAGACCAATTTCAATACGAGAAGAAAAAGGCACGTCGAAGATGAGTTCCGCTCCGTGGCCCATTTGGGCAAAGCCAGTATTGGCTTTTTTGTCTGGCAAAGGACTTTTGATAGTTCCGGGGATTGATCCGCGGCCGTCGCAAGAGATTACTATCACCGCAGCGCTACGAGTGGGCCGAGAGCTTGAGCCAAGGATATTGGAGGTGCTGCCGGCCGCTATTATTCATTTTCCGGCGAGTTTTACGAGCCTCAATGCTATCCCGAGGGATCTCCAACGAGTGATATATGCCATTAGTAAGGACGCTAAAGAGGGTCCAGCCTTTGAGGGCATTCCATACCAAGTTATGAAGCGCTGGGCGAATACTGCACTTCCTGACAAACGCGTGGTCCCGGCAAGCGAAAGACGGCGCATGAAAAGCTTCCGACTGCACCCCGATGCGGTGCAAAAACTTAAGACTTTGTGCAAGAAGAGAGGCCTATCGGAGTCTGAAGTTCTTGAAAGCTTACTTACGAAAGCTTGATAATTCCATATCAGTAGGCGCTAGGAATTGTATATAGACCCCGCTAATTTAGAGGTAAAGTTCCACCGTGGAACTCCAGAACCTATTAATTGATCTCTATATCCAAATTGCCCGATAACGTTACTTATCGGTCATTTTATTAGATGGGTAATTATTGGAATAGGAATATAGCCGATGGTATACTGCCCCTCCCGGCGACGTTTCGAACGGGTTAATTATGGCTGACTTAACACCACAGAGGCATAACCACGATCCCGACGATTTTCTTCGAGGTGCTTCGTTCCAAGAACGGGTGCCTATGAAAGAGTTAATGGAACGGGGTGTCTCGTTTGCAAGGCAAACCTTCCAGGACCGATATGGTCCTTTAAAGGTCCTAGAAATCCAAGTCGACTTTTGGCCTCATCTAAGAGACCGGATGACGGATGGCTCAGATTATAAAGTAACAGAGGACGTACAAAGAAAGTTTGAGGGTTACCTGAGAGTTCTTCAGAATCTGATGGATAGCGGGCTGAAGAACGACATTACTTTCAACGCACATATCGCCGAAACTGCATCGGCCATGATTGGCTGCTCCCCGGCCGCTGCCGATACGATTCAGGCTGCACTTGATTCGGCCGGCATAGACGCCGAACTGTTAGTTCTGACGGTAAGGTTCTACAAAGGCAATGCCATATCTCACGGTCCCGTAGTATGGCAAAACGGAGAGTTTATCGACACCGAACGCTTCCAGTCGAACGAACCGCGTACTTTTCTACTCTGCTTTGATTCGAATGCCGTAATTACCCGCGATACGATATTGGAGCTGGATGAAGCGCTGCGAATTAGTGGCCTGGTTGGTCAAGTAGGCATCAACTTAAGAGATGCCGACTCAGGCATTATCAAAATGACCTGTACTTTCTCACAGCTTCAGTACTTCACCGATATTCCGAAGCTCGAGAAGATTATACAAACTGTCTCCTAGCTGAAGAGGATCTAACTAAGATCCGGCGCATCCTTCTCGTGAAACATTGAGATAAACCCCAGTTTGCGGCGCAATTCATACAGCTCCAGCCTCTCTTTGCTTGTTTGGCTGGTGTGGCCTCTATCGCCGTAAAATGCCCTGGTCAAGGAGCCGTCAAATAGCCCGGCCAGCGCCTCTAATATTTTCTTTCGATCTTTTGGATTGTCAGCGCGAAGATCGGTACGTTGCTCGACTGCCTTGATATGGTCTGCCACCTCCTGCTGCGTCGCCGAGGGAAACTCGGCTTTAATCACTTCAAGCAAGGACAACTCTTTATTTAGCTCTTTCGGTGCGGGCATTTGACCCTCAGGTTCGCTCACCGGTTGTTCAGCTCGACTCTCTATTGCTCCTGACAGCATGAGACTATGTAAGATCTTGCGCTTATCGGAAACGCTTTCATAACCTGAGCGCTTGAGAGCATTAAAGATCTTAGCCGCGCCGGTTTTCACAATCTCGTCTATTACCGCTTCTTCGGTGATTCCCTTGGACTTATCGCCCCATTCTAATTTCTGAAGCAAGCTTTTAGGGTAAGTTAGCTCCTGCAGCTCTACACCCCAAATCATCCTTTCGGTCTGCACGGGAGATGAATAAAGGGAGCCCTTGCGAGACATCGTTCGGAGCACCTCTCCTCTTCGCAGATCAAGAAGACGAGCGGCAGTGGTGGCATCATCACTTGCAAGCACTGCGATCGCTGCAAATGGGACTTTCGGGCTACATAAATCACCGCTTATTGTGCGCTGCACTAGTCGGCGCGACTGTCTCGTTGTGGCAGAATCATCAGGCAAACCGAGCGCGCGCGATAGCGCCGTTGGGCCGAGGTTCCTCTCCAACAGTAACGGGCGTATCACTTGCTCCGCTGTAATAAGTTCGCTTTCCTTCTGAAAATCTTTCTGCCATTGCTCTCGAAGAGCGCGCCTAATTGAATCGTCCATTGTACCCTCCCCTTTCAAGGCGCTAAGAAGAGGTTCTGCTTTTTTCCAATCTACTATGGAATACTTGGCTAGCTTCTCTGCGCAGACGGCGGGAAGATCGGGGGCCAGCTTCCGTAGGCCTGCTTCGGTCCACGGGGTACCGGTACTCTGCACCAAAGTATGAAGGAGGGCGAGTGCGCGGGGCCGTTCCTTCGCGATAGAATCGGAGATCCAACTCCGGCGGGCTTGATCTACTTGCGGGTGGCGCCATAGCTCTATCCCATGAAGGTCAGACGGTATGATTTGCAGCTTTCGCCCAAACTCAAGCAGCTCACCGAATGGACGGAGAATACCGGCCCGCCTAGCCCATAACGTTTTATAGGTAAGCCCTGTTTGCTCCTCGAAAACCTTTGAGCCTACCTCAAATCGCCATTTTCGCAGCACTCCCACACAAGTCCCCTCATCCTCTCCGGCAAGCTCTTTAAGAATTCTCGCTTTAGCTGCTCTAATTTCTTCCGAAAGTAGCGAGTTCCCTAATTTCTCGGCTCGCGCCTCCCAGTCTGCAAGTATTCGGGTGAATGTATCATCCTGAGGGTGGGCTGAGCCGCCGCTTCTTTTTCGCTCAGCATTTCTAATAGCGTGTACACTAAGCCCGGTTTGAGCTGAGTACTCTTTGTGAGTTAAGTTTAATACCTCTGCACGCACGCGCGCCATGGTGATGGCTACCACATCCCCGGTCTCCTCTGCCTTAGTTACCGACCGTTCGAGGGCCCACCTTTTGCGTTGAGTAAATCTGCCGTTCTCTGAAGAGGCGGAAAGAAAAGCTTGCGTGGAGGAGGACTCGGCTCTCCAGGAGCCATTCAGATTAACCGATGCCCCCTCACTCTCGGGGTAGGCTTTTGGAGACCTTTCAGGCTTGAAACTACCGTCCTGATAAACTGCGCTCATAAGCGCCATAATATAATGCAACCGTCGGCTTCCTTTCAATGATTAACAATGGCCGTGTTATC
>JAGFJO010000144.1 GCA_024102635.1 Deltaproteobacteria bacterium | reverse complement strand
AACACCAGCTATGATGATACTAGCACCGTTTTTTATGCCGAAGATCCCGAAACTCTTCTCGCTTCGTCATCGAATCTAAACGTGGACTATCAGAATGTAATTGCGGCTGGTGAAGCCAATTCACTGGCAATCCAATACAATAGCCAAGCAGTGATCGCAAAAGGCGACCAGATAGTATCTCTCAGTTCGCTAGCCGATGCAAAACGTGATGAATCTGCCTATTACCAAGACCTGATCGATAACTTTCAAGGTGATTCGGCAGAGCCGGCACCCGGCCTAACCGCCGGAGAATTTGCAGCCCTCTCTTACAGACCTAGCGAAGAGGAGGTGGAGGCCGTTGAAGTGCTGGCTTCCAGTTTATCAAAGGCAACCGACACTAAGGTTGCAGGTACCGAATTTACAGAAAAGGTTAGAGCCGACAGCGTCAAGATCGACCAGCAGATTCTAAATGAACGTGATGCAACCGCGCTGGCTTCAGACGTGGCCGGGCGGATAGTAAAGGATCCGAAAATAGGTCTTCAAGCCGTGCTTAATAACCTTGACCCGGCAAAGCTCGATGTTGCGTCGCTACTCACCGACACCATTCTGGATGGAAGTAGCTCAGTTGGAATTCGCCGCCGTTAATGTCAGAGCCATGCGAAGGCCGTCTGACACCGGCATTTTAATCCATAGTTCTATTTTGCATCGCTTAAGCCGCTTTAGCTGCCACCCTCTTTGGCCGACTTTTAGTTAGGGATACAGAGCCTGCTATTTACTCCTGGGGGATAAGAGATCATGGCCGAACTGCCTGATAAGCTAATATACGGAGATGTCACCCTTCGTCCGGGCTGGATTTCCGCCGACATCTGCGATGTAAATGGCGGCGTGGGATTTAATCAGATAATTGCTAGGGAGCAAGGCAGCTTCTTCATTCGGCACAACGCCGAAACTCCTCTGCCATTACCGGACAACTCCATCACTTTGGTTCACAGCGAACACTTCATCGAACATGTTTCGATCTCGTCCGCAGCGCTGTGGCTTTCAGAGATAAAGCGGATTGTGAAGCCGGGCGGGATTATACGCCTTGTTACTCCTGATCTGGCCCGCTATATCGAGGGCTACAATGACCCGCAGCAGGCATTTTTCGCCGAGCATTGGAGAATTCTTGCTAATCACCCGCAATGCCGCGAGGCATGTTATCGCAGCGGGATCTTCGCTCCTCGCCGCGCGGCTATGGTGAACCAAATATTTTACTTCTGGGGACATCGCTGGATATATGACTTCGAGGAGATGGTTTATTTAGCTACGTTGGCGGGGTTCGACCGCGACCAGGTATCACACTGCTCGTTCCACAACGGCAAAGAACCTGAACTCGCCGCACTCGACAGGGAGAATAGGCGAGACGAATCTCTGTACGTTGAAATTCACGCATAAGCCTCTCTGCCCGCCGCGCCTACATGCCCTAGTGAAAACTTTTGCCCGAACGGCGAACCACTCTCATCCCTTACCCGTATTGTGATTCCTCCTCCTCACGCGTTAGAATCGCTGAAAATGATAGGTTTTCTATGGGGAAACGCAAACCAAAAGCTAGGCGCAAGCCCCGGCAACCGGCAAAAGTTAATTTACTTCGAATCGCCATCCTGGCGGTAATTTTTCTTATCGCAGCGGCCGGGATTATTTTTATTTGGGTCGACGCTAAAGTTATCTCGGCACTTAAGCGGCGAGATCTCACGAAACGCTCTTCGGTGCTCTCGGCCCCTCTTCGCATCACCAGTGCATCCCCTCCAAGCGCAGATACCATGCGAACCTATCTTGAAGAGAGGCACTATCGCGCAGTCACAGGTAAGCTGGAGCTTCCGGGCGATTATTCCGGGAGCGGGAACTCATTCTCCATCTTTACCCGTGAGTATAGAGGGCCCAACGGTGAGTTGGCGCCTGCCAGAAAGATCACTATCGATACCGAGCGCGGAGACATAAGGGAGATCGAAGAGCGCGGCGATGCGGTAAGGTACTTCACTCTCGAGCCGAAAGTCATCTCCGTTCTTGGCTCCGGCGATCAGCGTGTGAGCAACTACAAGCGCCTAGCCGAAATTCCGCCAGTAGTACGCAATGCCGTGATTGCAATTGAAGATGAGCGCTTTTATCAGCATGCCGGTGTGGACCCGCTTGGGGTCGTGCGCGCTATGGCCGAGAACATCCGCTCGATGCGTGTAGTGCAAGGAGGAAGCACGCTGACTCAGCAGCTTGCTAAAAACATACTATTTACCCCTGAAAAAACCTTCGGCCGCAAGGCTCTTGAGGCGCTGGCGGCGCTGAGTCTCGAGAGGCATCTATCAAAAGAGCAGATCTTGGAGATGTACCTCAATGAGATCTATCTTGGACAGGAGGGCGCCTTTGCGCTGCACGGAGTGGCGGAAGCGTGCAAGGCTTTTTTCGGTAAAAGTATAGAAGAGATAAGTGATGCGGAAGCCGCCATGCTGGCCGGCATAATTAAGGCCCCTTCCAGCTTCTCGCCGAGAAGGCATTACAAACGCGCGTTAGAAAGATCGCATGTTGTTCTCGATAAAATGAAAGAACTTGGCTATTTGAGCGACGAGCAATACAAGAGCGCCATCACAAAGCCGATTGATGTGATCGAGGAGCTCCATAATAAAAGAGGCGCTCCTTATTTTACGGCCGCTTTGGAACAAGAGCTACGCAGCGAGTTCAATATAGACGCGGCTGTTCTTGGGGGACTAACCGTCTTTACCGGCATCAACAGTGAAATGCAAGTCTGCGCGGAGAGAGTCGCTCCTGCTGCTCTCGCGGAGATTGAAGCGCGATACCCGAAGTTGAAGCAGCGCAAGCCTGCGCTCGAGCTTGGGCTCGTGGCAATCGAGCCTCATAGCGGTCTTGTAAAGGCCTGGATCGGAGGAAGAGACTTTAGTGTCAATCAGTTCAATCACGTAAGCCAGGCCGAAAGGCAGATAGGATCCACCATCAAACCGTTCCTCTACCTGACAGCGCTTGATGGCAGGCTAAATCAATATAAAGCAGCCACCGTAACGAGCATACTTTCCGATAAGCCTACCACCGTTGACCTCGAACACAGTAAAGATTGGACCCCTGATAATTTTGATCACCGCTATAGGGGTGACGTTACTCTGCGCTATGCCCTCGAAAACTCCCTGAACATTCCCGCCGTTTACGTTGCACAGAAGGTGGGGATTAAGTCTGTGGTATCGACCGTAGAATCTTTCAATATCGCATCACAAGTCCTTCCCGTCCCGAGCGTCGCCCTTGGGGCGGTGGACACCAACCTGCTACGGCTCACGGCGGCCTATGCCGCTCTCGCTAACGGAGGCCGTTATGTTGCACCGAGGCTTTATATCGCCGCACTAGATGCAGATCAGGAATTAGTTGCTGCAAGCCCGATATACGAAGCGCAGCTGGCTGATGAAAATGCGGTTTATGTCCTTACCAACATCCTGCAAGGAGTGTTGGAGCGCGGCACGGCAAAAGTTGTGAGATCTCTCGGCTTCATGCGCACGGCAGCAGGAAAAACCGGAACGTCGAACGATACGCGCGACGCTTGGTTCATAGGCTTTACTCCGAATTTAGCCGTGGGCGTCTGGGTAGGTTTCGATGACAACAGCAAGATAGGATTGACTGGCGGTGCCCTGGCGGCTCCTATCTGGACGAAGTTCATGCAGTGCGCCGCTCCGTTTCACGAAGCGCTCGACTTTGTGAAGCCGTCCAACGTGTTATTCGCCAATCTGGATCGGCAGACTTTGGACCTGGCAAGCCCTGAGTGTCCTGCCGAGAGTGTCGTCACGGAGCTATTCGTCGCAGGAACTGAGCCTCAGCGGGTATGCAGAGTACACCACTTGTCTCCTGACACCGGTATTCAGGTGTCCCCCGATGAACTATACGAGCGTTCACCGCGGCGGCGACGTTCCTTTTGGCAGCAGATTTTCGGATAACCGCTAAGCTACAACACGGAGGATTATTAATGGTCGATTGTTTCACCCCGCCTGAGTGGCTTGGCCCCCACATACAGAAGAGTCCTGAAAGTTTCTTGCACCCTGACGATAAAATAAAGTTCGTAATAGAGCTCTCACGCCTCAATGTTGTACATCGAACCGGCGGACCCTTCGGCGCGGCCGTGTTTGAAAGCGAAAGCGGCAGGCTCGTGGCAGCCGGCGTAAACCTTGTGGTCCCGGCGGCATGCTCAATCGCCCATGCGGAGATTCTCGCTTTGATGGGCGCACATAAAGCCGTGCATAGCTACGATCTCGGCTGTGATGGGATGCCAGCGCATGAACTGGTAAGCAGCAGCCAGCCCTGCGCAATGTGTTTCGGAGCTGTAGTATGGTCCGGGGTCAAGCGCCTTGTTTACGGCGCCAGCGCCGAAGACGTGCAAAGCATCACCCGGTTCGATGAGGGGCCGCTGCATCCGGAGTGGAAAAAAGAGCTCGCTCAGCGCCGCATTACTGTGGAACAACGCGGGCAAACCGAAGCGTCCGAAATCCTTTCCTTGTACGTTGATTCAGGAGGTCTTATCTATAATGGCAGGCGGCAAACTAGATAGAGGCTAAACCTCTGATCTTTAATTTCAATTTTTGCTCGCTTCATGTTAGATAATCGATTATTAACGGATCGCTACCAGGCCCTGCCCGGCGCATGGGTGACCCAAAGGGTCGCATCCGGAAGTAAAGGGATATTTATAATATGGATAGTAAGAAAATCGAAATGTTTTTGCAGCTGGCTGGTCATCAGCGCAGCGTTGAAGAATCATTGAATTCTCCTGAACTGCGCAAGCTCGGCGCTCAGCTCCTGCTTTCGGAGGTACTTGAGTATGTAATCAAAGGTTTGGGGGTAATTCCCGTGGTAGCCGGCACTCCGATAAAGGAACCGGACGCGGTGCAATATACGGAGGGGGCCGAGCCGCATAAAGTCGAGATGCTAGATGGCTTGGCTGATGTGGCATACACCATGTTTTGGAACGCCAGAGTTTTCGGTCTTCCTTTAGAGCAAGCTTTCGAGCTGGTATGTGACAACAACCTAGAAAAGTTTGTCGCGCTTGACGGCGCCCGCACAAAAAGCGGTCCGCTTGAACGGCATGAATGGCATTGTAATCTCGACATTCACTGGCCTGAAGAAGTCAAGCAAGTTGAAGTGATAGAGATCTCGGGGAAATTGTTTGCGGTAGGAAAAGATCAGAACGGGAAGGTGAGAAAGCCATCAAGCTACAAAGCTGTGAACTTACGGCAGTTGCTGTAGTATCGGTGTTAACGTTACTTTTATCTCTCTTTTACCTCCTTGGGTGGATATATGCATTTTAATAAGATACTAATAACCTCGGACTTTACGCAGCAGTCGCTTCCTACATTGGAGCTGGCCGCCTATGAGCGCAAAATGGAAGGAAGCGAGATTATCCTCCTGCACGTTGCGTTCGATTGGGAGGTGCCACAGTCGGTGTTGAACTACGTGCCGGATCCTCAACTGGTGGCGAAGTATAGAGAGGCTATCCACAAGGAAGCAAGATCCAAACTCGAAGAGGCGGCATTAAAGCATCTGCATGGTCAAAAAGTTAAAATCGAAGTTCTGCTGTCCTCTGAATCCGCCGGCGATGTGATTTCGCGTTACGCCCGGGAGAACGGCTGCGATCTTATCGTGATGGCCACCAACGCAAGGGGAACAATCGGTAATTTCTTCATAGGCAGCACGGTTCAGAGGGTCTTACAGCAAGCACCCTGTCCGGTTCTAGTTGTACCTTCGGTAGAGATAAAGAAGTAGTCAAGCCGGCCACTCTAAAACATATCTCGTTCACGCCGCCGCTTCATTTTGATGATGTAAGAATAGTGTGCGTGTAGGATACGCAAAATCAATACCTTGCTCGGTAAAAGTCTTGTATATTGAAACGTTGATTCTCTGTTCGATGGCGGCGTATACATTGAAATCCGCAGACAAAACGAAATAGACCACCTCGAATATCAACGCAGAGTCACCGAACTGTTTGAAGTGTGCCCTGTCAAAGCGCGTATTGCCGGCGGCCTCTATTATTCCTTTTATAATCCCCGGAATGCGCTCCAGTTCTTCGTGACTGGTTTGATACGTAACACCTATCGTGAAGAGTACGCGGCGCTCGTACATCCGTTTGAAGTTGCGTATACGGCTATTCAATAGATCAGCATTAGGGAAGACTACCTGTTCGCCCGATAAGCTGCGCACTCTAGTGGTTTTAATTCCAATGGTCTCCACCCTTCCGAGGAAATCCCCGACGATTATGAAGTCTCCTACTTCAAATGGCCTATCTAAGACGATCGACAGCGAGGCAAATAGGTCGCCGAGTATATTCTGAACTGCCAGCGCGATCGCTACACCTCCAATACCCAATCCGGCAACAAGAGCAGTTATGTCGATGCCGACATTTGCGAGAATAAGAAGCCCGACTACCGTCCAGATGACGACCCGCAACACAAACGAGATTAAGTTAATTGCGGATAGAGCTTCTCCGGCATTGGATTGCCTGAAAGCATAGCGCTCCAGAGCGGCCTGCGCCGCGGCGGCGCTCCATAATCCGGCCTGTAGGATGACCGCAACGATGCAGACGCGTGAGATTACAACCTGCGCTCCTGCAGGTAAGACCAGCAGCTTTGAACCTGCATACAACGCCAGCACAAACAGCACTAATCTGCTGCTGCGCTCGATCAGCCGGTGAGCGATGTGTAGTAGATCAATAGAGGCCCTTTCACTGAGGGCCCGCACTCTTTTCAGCGCGATTCTACGAATAAGAGCAAGCGCCACAAAAACTGCCAGAGTCAGTGCCGCCGCAGCAGCCCAGCTCCAAAGTGAGTTCCCTGCTAAGCTATAATCCAAAAAATCCTTTAACACATCCATGTTACGCTCCTGAACTAATGGCAACCGTTTATTACCATTTATAACTCTGTGTAAGCAGCTGTCAAAGTACAATGCGCTGCCCCTATAATTCCTGAATTCCTGCACGGACCGCTAAGGATATTTCGTATAGCGGTTCAGGCAGCCAGTCTTTGTCCCTAACAAAGCAACGTATTTTTGAGCTGTCACAGGTTTCGCGCCTCCGATTGTCATCCGCCCCAAGCCGATACCCGATTCCTTATTAGGTTGGGGGCTCCTCTACGGAGCGTTTTTTTTGGTAGGTAAATGGTTCGCCATCGTCATTTAATACATCGCTACCAGCGCAAGGCCGGGTTGGCGCAGCTTCTATTTGGACGCGGCTTCCTGCGGCTATTCATAATGGCGATGCTCTCTGCACTGGCGGCTAACCTTGCATCGGCGGAAGTATTCAAAATTAGAGTTGAACACAACGGTTCGCCGCTTGCCGGCGTTTCTATCTATGGAACTCACGGAGTCAAACATCTGCCGGGGAGAACTACCGACTCAAACGGCGAATGGTCAGTCGATACGTCGCAGCTTGCGTCCTCTAGTTTCGTTGTCACCTATACCCACGTTGCCGGCGGGTATCGATTTGAGCCTCCCGAAGTAGCGCCATCTCTTCAAGCCTGTCCTGGAAAGGTTTGTAAAATTAAAGCTATTGCAGACGGAAACACGGCTGCAGTGATAGAGTGGCACGCCATAAATTCCGATGGAAGCGATCTGGCCAACCAACCGCTCATCGTGCCAGGCGCCGAGGTGGCCTGCCCGAAATTTACCGACCCGGATGGCTATGCAGTTTTTGCTGTCAAAAAACGCGGGTCGTCTTGTAGCGACGCAGACGCATCCCTTGACAACAACTACTACAAGGTTATGCACCTTCCTGTTAGAGGTAGGGATTGTTCATTTACCAACAGCCTACTGCAAAAATTCAACATCTGCCCCACAAACGCAAGCCAAAGCGGCTACAGCATCGCTTCCTGCGCGAACGTAAACGATCTGCCGGTGGGAGCTTCGGTTAACTATCAGATCTGGGTGCAACGCGAGAATGGCGCTAATGTGTCCGGCATTAGTTTCATGGGTCATCCCGCTCTTGAAAATACAAGCACGAATGCACTTGGAAAGATCGCGTTTTCGACTCTGTCGATAGGCGCGGCGCCCAATGATACTATCTCTCTCATTCCTTACGGTTACGGTTATCAATTCCAACCGGCCCGCTTAGACATCTCGCCTAACTCCTGCCCGAATAACATCTGCAAAGTAACGGCGTTCAGCAACGGGGCCGCGCAGGGTGTTATTCGGTGGAATGCAAGCGAAGAAGGAGCGGCCAAATCGGGGGTCAGCATCGGATATAAAGATTACTTCGCCTGCTCCACCGCCTCACCGATAGTGACTGATGCAGCCGGCCGCGCATATGCGCCCGCAATCGTCCGTACCGCATGCGACATGGCAGACAGCAATAGAGGAAACGATCTCTCCTCATTCACCGCAAATCTTGCCGACTGCACTTTTACTCACGACGGCCAGACTCCATTCCAATTATGTCCTACCGCTGCAATCAACGACGTCTTTATCAGCGCGTTCTGCGGCGGCGCGGTGCCTTCACAGCGAAGGATTAGCGGAGTGGTGTTCGACCGGGATGGCTACCCGCTGCCGAGCGCTAAGATTTTTAACGGCGGCATGCAGGTCGCGACGACCGACACTAACGGCAGATATAATGTATTTTTCA
>JAGFJO010000123.1 GCA_024102635.1 Deltaproteobacteria bacterium | reverse complement strand
GAAAGGCAGCACAGTGCCATCTTCCAAAACAACCTCTTCATGACGCACCTCTTTAACGGGCGCCGAGGTAAGTATCTCTATATCACGCTTACGAAATATCCTTTTGGTATACTCTCCCAGACTTCTATCAAAGGCGTTGAGCAGGGTTGGACCCGCGTCTAAGAGCTTGATCTTGAACTTGCCGCGCAGCTCCGGAAAGATCGCCGATAGATCCTGCCGGATAAAGTCGTGCAGCTGGCCGGCAAACTCCACACCTGTTGGGCCTCCCCCCACTATGACGAAGGTAAGGAGCCGATCTTGTTCCTCGGGGGTTATATCGGGCAGGGTGGCACGTTCAATTGAAGTGATGATCTGCTGCCGAATGCGGCGGGCGTCACCGAGCTCTTTTATGGGTAGCGCAAACTCGTTCACCCCCGGTATTCCGTAGTCCGCCGAGACCACACCTATTGCAATGACAAGAACGTCGTAAGTAAGAGTAAAATCCGCGTCGCGATCGACGGTCGATACGCAGTGAATCGTTTTCGATGGTGTGTCGATGTTGCTGCAGTGCGCGGTAAAGCTACGCACCCCCTTCTGGCTATAGCGTACGGGCTCGATGATGCTTCTAAATTCTGTGGTTCCGACCGTCGTACTTGCAAGTAGAGGCGTAAAAAGAAAATGGTCGCGAGGGCTTACCACAGTAACATCGTACATCGAAGTGGAGATACCCATTGCTACCCGGAAAGCTCCGAACCCCGATCCAAGTATGACTAGTTTGATTTTCGGCATCTGAAACTCGGCGCAGGCTTAAAGACTTCATTCGTAAACTAACGCTGAACGGTAGCGGCGGACCACTTGATTACCCGGCTTACGATACCCGAGACTGCTGAGTTGGAAGCCTCAGCAGCAGCCGCGGCATCAAATGAATCAAGGGGCCTTGACTCCCGGAAATAATGGCTGCCTACAAGCTGCCTGCTTGCTAAATTGATGAGATCGCATCTCACCTCTGCGTTAACCTTTCCGGGTGGGGCAGCCGTTTCATGGAAGAGCTCAAGCATCTCGCAATTTATTACGTAGTCGGCCTGCGCCGCTCCGGAACTTCTTATGACATCTTCAAAGGCTTCCGACTTATCCAATTGAGAGAGAAGCAGCGTCGTAAAACGGGTGGGGGGAGGTTCGGCCCAAGAGGCAAGTTTGTAATAGGAGATGGTGCGATCGGGATTCTTTATAAGGATCTTCTGGCTGTTTATCAGCCGCGAGCTGGTAGTCTCGGTCACCATAAGGCGCTTCTTGTTCTTAGGCAGAGTTGACGTTTCCAGCTCCCCATCGTACGAGAGAAGGTACAGCGCTGGTGCCGGCTGATCCCTTATAGATCTGAAAGGACAGCCCGACAGGGCGGTAGCCAAGAATAAAGCACACACTAGGTTGCGACCGAATCGCGGCATACTATGCGGATCTCTCTTCATCGAATTGATTCTCCGGGGCCAAGCTGCTCGGTGCTTGGTCCAAAAAGTAACCCACGCGGATCCTCGAGCCTTTCAGCAGCTTGAGAGATGGCCCTGGCGGCAAGTGATACTTCGCGCGCCAGGCCTGCAACCTGAAGAGTAAGCTGCGTTGCAGACTCCTTGAACGTACTGCCCAACCCACTGACTTCTCCGGAGAGAGTCTTGCTTAGCTTTTCAATCTCTGCAAACACTCTGTCCATCCTTTCAATGGTTCTTTCAATCCTGTTTGTGCCGTCCGAGAATGAGGCGGAGATGCTCTCCATGTTGCGAAGGAGGCGGGAGAAAGACTCTTGGTTCTCCTCTGACAGAAATGTATTCAGCCGCTCAAGAGAGGCGTTAACATTCTCCGCAATCGAGGTCGCCGAAGTTGCCAGTTTCTCCAGCGGCGCTTTGCCTTCCCGTATGACTGGATGCTCGTCTCCCGGCAGTACGTCCACCAAGGGCGGGCTTTCCTGGCTGGTGCCGACTAGCTCGATAGTCGCTAATCCCGTTAAAAGATTTCTGCTCACAATCGCTTCCGTGTCCCGCTTAATAGGTGTATCCGCATCAATCCTAACCAGCACCTTTACGTGTTCTACATTTTGAGGGGAAATTTCAAAGTCTGCAACGCTGCCCACTTTGATCCCGCGCATGGTTACATTACTATCCACCTGCAAACCGCTAAGGGAATGCTCACGAAAATAAATCGTAAAATACTTAACCTTGTTGGTTCCCATGGTTCCTGAGAGCCACAAAATCGTGAAGATGACGAGCGCAAATAACGCAATCACAACGAGCCCTACCAGGGTATAGCGTGTGGACGGTTCCATTATTCTACCCTCTGCAGAAGCTACTGATGCGGTAAATTGAAGTTTTGCGAGTCGAAGTTTTCCTCATAAAGCCCACTGTTTCTATAACATTTCCCCGGCTGTTCGTTCAATTATCACTTCCTTCATCCGTTTTTTGTCTGCACGCGGGAAGTGAAGTACTCTTGTATCCAAGGGTGCGAGACCTTACTTACCTCCGCTGGAGGCCCGTCCGCAATAATCTTGCCTTGATCAAGCACTAACACCCTGTCAACGATCCCCTCAATAGTGTCCAAATCGTGGGTGATAATCAGCACCGTAATTTTGAGGGCGCGTGCCAGAGTCCGAATAAGCTGATCAAATGCCCGCGCGTTGATTGGATCAAGACCTGAGGTCGGTTCATCCAGAAAGAGTAGTTCGGGCTCAAGCGCCAGCGCACGCGCCAACGCAGCGCGTTTCCGCATCCCTCCCGAAAGCTCGCTAGGCATTTTGGTTCCGGCGTCTAAGGGCAAACCGCTTAGAGCCAGCCGTAAAGCCACGACGTCGGATACTGCGTCTTCGGCGAGTTCCATCTGTTCCTTGAGCGGAACCGCCACATTTTCGGCAACGGATAAGGCGCTGAATAGGGCGCCATTCTGAAACAGCACGCCGAACCTGTTACGCAGCCGGTTGAACCCCTGTTCAGATATGCCGGTTATATCTGTGCCGAATAACTTTATCGATCCCTGATCGGCCTCAAGCAGTCCGATTATGGCCCTTAGCAGCACGGATTTTCCGCTGCCGCTGCCCCCGATCAAAGCGACGATAGTTCCTTTTTCTACTTCAAAGCTTACGCCCTTATGAATCTTGTTTAGCCCGAAACTCGTGTGTACATCACTGATCTCAAGCACCGGTGCTTCGCTCATATGCCAAGCTCTACGAAGATCACCGCGAATGCGGCGTTCAATAAAATCACGGCCACTATGCTTTGTACGACGGTGGAGGTTGTGTGAAGCCCTACGCTGCGCGCGTTATTCTCGACGCTCATTCCCATCTTGCATCCTATTACTGCGATGAAGGCAGCAAAAACTGGGGCTTTAACCAGGCCTACCATAAAAGATCTTACCGGAAGCACGGCTTGAAGCCTGTCTAGATAGGTTGTAGGCGTTATGCCGAGCGATGTTTTGGCAATAAGCATGCTGCCCAGCGTCCCGGCCACATCTCCGACAAACACGAGCAGCGGCATCGCAATCATGAGCGCGAAAAGGCGCGGCAGAACAAGCACCTGTTGCGGGGATAATCCGATTGTGGTGATTGCATCGATCTCTTCGTTAAGCTTCATAGTTCCAAGTTGAGCCGTAAAGGCGCTTCCGGAGCGTCCTGCAACTACCACCGCAACTATAATAGGGGAGAGTTCCCGGGCAAGCGCAAGGCTGACGGCGTCAACAATGAAGATATTTGCTCCGAACTTTTCAATCTGAATCGACGAGAGATAAGCTACAACTATGCCGATTAAGAAGGTTACAAGAGCCGATATCGGAACGGCATCGACGCAAGCAACCTTAAGCTGCATAGCAAACTCGCGCCATCTAAACAGTGAAGGGCGCTTAATCAAACTAAGCACACCGAAGGCGGTTTCGCCGATGAACGCGATAAGTGAGGTGACGAGCACGAAAATTTTAGAAGAACTAAGTCCCAGGCTTTGGATTAGCGAAAGGGATCTCGCCTCGGGCAGTTTCTGCGTCCCCAGGCGCTCTTCAACGAGCGAGACCAATTGCTTAAAATTCTGAGGTAGATTACTTACCTGGACAGAATGGCTGCCGCTTAACCTTCTTTTCAGGGCAAGAAGCTGTGAAGCTCCACAGGTATCCATTGCTCCCAGCTGGCGGCAGTCAATCAGAATATCCTGGCCGCCGGCTATCTGAATGCCGTGGCTGGAGCTGCGCAGCTCGGTCAAATGAGCTATGTTCCACTCCCCTTGTAGTAAAAGAGTAGTACGCCCGTTTTTGAGTTCAGATCTGATGAAGGAAGTCACGCCGGGCCGATTATATCGCAGCTCTACTTTCTTTCAATATTAACCAAAGCGTAGTAAACAGTAGCTAAATTTCGGTACAGGAACGGCCGAGTGGCGCATTGATTATAGTAATGGACTCCTATGAGGGCCGCACTAAAGGACTTGAAGATAGGCATAATAGGCGGCAAGGGGCGCATGGGGCGGTTTTTTGCCGATTTGTTGCTAGGGGCTTGCCGTGATGTTGTGGTCTCCGACCGAGAGCACGCTCCTTCCCACCGAGAGGCTGTGAGCAGCTGTGATGCGTTGATTTTTGCGGTTCCTATTGCAGATACCTGCCGAGTGATTGAGGATGTAATACCGCTTACCAGAACTGACCAGATACTGATCGATCTTACAAGTTTAAAGGCAGCGCCGGTCAATTGCATGCTCAAATCCTCATGCGAGGTGCTCGGCTTGCACCCTATGTTTGCTCCCGAGGTGGGATCGATCAAGGGTCAGACGGTAATAGCGACACGTTCTCGCGAGAAGGCGCTGACCGATCATTTTCTGCAGTTTTTGCAGGAGAGGGGAGCGCAGGTCACTACCACCACCGCCGATGAACATGACCGGCTGATGGCGGTTATTCAGGGCCTAACCCACTTCAGTGCAATTACGACCGCTGCAGCACTTGCTAAGCTAGGGGTAAATATTGATGAAAGTCTCCGGTTTTCAAGTCCGGTTTACAGACTGCGCATGGATATGGTGGGAAGGATCATGGCTCAGGACCCGGAATTATACGCCGATATCGCTCTTCATAACCCTCAAACCGAGAGCGTTTTGAAAGTGCTGCAGGAGGTCTCGGACAAGCTGCTTAAGAGCATTTCGGCGGGCGATCGAGAGGAGTTTATTAAGACGTTCAAGCAAGCGGCGGAGCACCTCGGAGAGTTTCGTACCGCGGCATTGGCGGAAAGTTCACGCTTGATAAGCCGGATGACCGAAAACGACGGGGATTAGAGTGATTCTAGAACCTCGCCGACTGCCAGCCGGGAGGCGAATAGTTGTGGTGCGGCGACGGCACATCGAGCTCGTAAACAAGTGTATAGCGAGCTCCTGTTAAAACTTGCGTCACCCCATGTATGGTGCTGCCCGGAGACAAGATAGCGCTGCCCGGCGCAAGCCTATGCAGCAACCTCTCTTCGGAGTCAAAGTCATCGGTGCTGAAATGCAAACCGCCCGTTTCAGCTTCTTGCACTCCGATAACCAATGTCAGCGATCTGTTGCTATGGGAGTGCGGGCTGATGACGTCTCCCGGAAGCATGCGATTTAGCTGCAGCTTGGCTATTGATAGTGTCTCTTCATGTGCAAGGCCGGCGCTGCGCGCAATCCAATCAGTGACGCTCTTTCCTGTTATGGAAGGCAGAAGTGCTTTAAGAATTGCGGCGTTGGGGCCTTGGTAAGAGAAATTATTCGAGAGTAAAATCTCGCAAGCATCAAAGGTAGTCGCGATCCCTTCAGCGTTGCCAGATCTGCGCCGCTCGAAGTGCAACCTCTCTCCCGGTAAGCCGGTCAGGAGCGGAATATTGAGTAGCGCTTCGGGTAGCTTGATTTCAAGGGGCTGCGTTGCCTGTACTGACTCGCCGAAGCTTCGGCATTCCTTGTGGAGATTTAACATACTACAACATGCTCAAGAGAGTGCGACTAGAAGGGGATTTCGAGCCCATCGTAAGCAAGTTCGATCCCCTCAGGAAGCTTACGTGATGCCTCGTCATAGTCAACAGTATGGCTCATATGAACAAGATAGGTGCGGGCCGGTTTTAGCTCTTCGGCGATAGCAATAGCTTGATCAATGGTGAAGTGCGTATTGTGCGGCTCATAGCGCAGGGCGTCCAGCACTAAGCAATCTAGGTTCTTAAGCAGCTCCCAAGAGCGGTTCGGAATCGAATTGCAATCGGTGGCATAGGCAAGGCCTCCAATACGGAAACCGGTCACTTCTGTCCGGCCATGCATCAAAAGGAAGGGCTGAACCGAGATCGCTTCTAGATTAAATGGGCGGTAATGCTCTATGGGGTTAAGCGATACTTGAGGAAGCATACCTCCTTCATATTCCTGATCGGGCTCAAAGATGTAGTAAAAGCAGCGCTTAATCTCAGACAAAGTCTTTCTGGTGCCGTAACAGGGGATTATCTGACGCTGGGTGAAGTTGAAGGAACGGAGGTCATCCAGGCCGAGAATATGGTCAGCATGCGCGTGAGTGTATAAAACCGCATTAACATGCTCCACTCCATGAGTCAGCGACTGATAACGAAGGTCGGTGGAGGTATCTATTAGAACGTTAAAATCGCTTCTAGCCTTAATCACTGCGGACGTACGGCTGCGCCAATTCTTCGGATTCTTCGAGAGGCAAACGGCACACTTACATCCCGGCAGCGGGACCCCGGTAGAGGTTCCGCAACCTAGTATCTTGAAAATCATGTCACTCATGGGGCTTATGCGCTCTGGCGGATCGGTGTGAACTTATCATATACTTGACATATCATCTGCTAAGTATAATCAATAGTATAGGAACAAACCAGCGGCTAGTGCCGAATAGGCCGCATTTACGGTCAAGCTCTATGTCAGAAGAAGAGGGCAATAAAGGTCAAGGCTTTGTTATCAAGGACCGGAGGCGTTTTGATTCCGAAGGTAATGACAAGAGCGAATCCGGAGGCAGCGCGTCCGCTTTTGAGATAAGATCCGAGATAAGGTCCGCAGAAAAGACGCCAATGAGTTCTTCAAATGACGGGGAGATTAGGCCCGACACCGAGTATTCCGGCGAGATGCCGGATATTACCTTCAGTTCATTTATTATGTCTCTTGCCACGCAGGCCTTGATGCAGCTCGGGGAGATCAAAGCACCTCCCGGTATGAATATAGAGGTGGATCCTGCCGCTGCTAAGCAGACAATAGATATCCTGGGAGTAATCGAGGCCAAAACCGCAGGAAATTTAGATCAAGATGAGAAGCATCTACTTGATGAGATATTAAGAAACTTAAGGCTTAGTTTTGTCCGTATCAAATCATAAACAGACAGAAAGGGCTTTTTGTTCCTAGTGACGTTGCCCGCATGAATTAAAGGAAGTGAATAATGCTACCGAATCGGTCGATTTTATCAGCGCTAGCTGCTCTATTTTTTGGATTTGCTCCGGCTCTTGCAACGGCTCAGTTTTTAAAGGACGGTCAACCTAACGTAGAGGTGCAGGAAACTTCCAGCTCGGAGAGGCCCCGTGGTTATCCGGAATTTTCGAAGTTGATAAAGGAGCTCAGCCCGGCGGTAGTTAATATCTCGGTTGAAGCTGCCGCCGAGGACGAAGCGATGGAGCAGATGTTCCCGTTTCTTAAGAAAGAGCCTGGTCAGCCGATGCGATCGCTCGGTTCAGGGTGCATAGTGAGCGAGGATGGATACATCATCACCAACAATCATGTGGTCGACAAATCCGAGCGGATAATAGTGCGCCTACTAGATGACAAAACAGAATATCAGGCAACTCTGGTAGGTAAGGACGCAAAAACGGATCTGGCACTCCTTAAAATAGCGCCCAAGTCCCCTCTTAAGTGGGTTTACTTCGGAGACTCTGATGATCTGGAGGTAGGTGAGTGGGTACTGGCGATCGGAAATCAGTTTCAACTGGGCCAGACCGTCACGGCCGGGATAGTGTCGGCAAAATCCAGGCGGGTGCCGAATAAGGCAAGCGGGCCGTACGATGCCTTTATTCAAACTGATGCCTCTATAAACCCGGGCAGCTCGG
>JAGFJO010000113.1 GCA_024102635.1 Deltaproteobacteria bacterium | reverse complement strand
GGCTGCGGGGTTCCAACCGAGTACGCCAAGATAAAACCTGGAGATACAGTAGTCGACCTAGGTTCGGGCGCCGGCAATGACGCCTTCGTGGCGCGTGCTATAGTCGGCGAGAAGGGGAAGGTTATCGGTATTGATATGACACCGCTGATGATCGAGAAGGCGCGCCAGAACGCAGAGAAGCTCGGCCACAAAAACGTCGAGTTCAAGCTCGGTGATATAGAGGCGATGCCTTTAGAGGACGGGATAGCCGATGTTGTAGTAAGTAATTGCGTTCTGAATCTTGTACCCGATAAGAAAAAGGCATTTGCGGAGATATTTCGTATCCTGAAGCCCGGGGCGCATTTCTCTATATCCGATGTTGTTCTGGGCAAACCTCTTCCTGAAGGTTTGCAGAAGGCAGCCGAGATGTACGCCGGGTGTGTAGCCGGGGCGAGCCTTAAGGATGACTACCTGGCGATTATTGGCAATCAGGGATTTGTAAATGTTCATGTTCAGACGGAGAAGGCCATTACGATTCCCGATGACGTTTTGGCGAAGTACTTGGATGAGAAGGGGATCTCAGACCTTAAAAGCAGCGGCTCTGTAATTCTCAGTGTGACAGTATACGGTGAGAAGCCGCATGCCGGATAAGAAGAGAATCCTATTTTTATGCACGGGCAACTCCTGCCGCAGCCAGATGGCGGAGGGGTTGGCCCGTCATTTAAAGGGAGAGGTGCTGGAGGTTTATTCTGCCGGCACCTCTCCTCAAAAACTAAATAGTGACGCTGTGATCGTAATGCGGGAGGTAGGGATCGATATATCTTCGCATAAGGCGAAGAGCATCGATGATTTAGGCGGATTGAAGTTTGATTACGTGATTACCGTATGTGATGACGCAAATGAGAGCTGTCCGTTATGGCCGGGCCGCGGCAAGGTTGTGCACAGGGGGTTTGACGATCCTCCAAGGCTTGCGGCCCGGGCAGCCTCTGAGACAGAGCGACTTGCGCCGTATCGCCGCGTGAGAGATGAGATCAAAGCTTTTGTACAAACTCTCCCTGAAGGATTGGAGTTATGAATGCAGCACCAGGGTGCACAAAGCGGCTGTCGTTTCTCGACCGGTACTTGACCGTTTGGATATTCGCTGCAATGGCGCTCGGTATTCTGATCGGAAACGTGGCCCCGGCTGTGGTGAATCTGATTACTGGTCTGTCAATCGGCACAACATCGATTCCGATCGCTGCCGGATTGATTCTCATGATGTATCCTCCGCTTGCTAAAGTGAGATATGAGGAGCTTCCGGCAGTTTTTCGAAACCTCCGGATACTGGGAATTTCACTGCTGCAAAACTGGATCGTCGGCCCACTTCTTATGTTCGTGCTGGCAGTGCTCTTTCTTCCGGATAAGCCGGAGTATGCGGTGGGCCTTATAGGACCGTTGGTTGAAGTGCCGGTGCTTATCGGTTTAGTTGGAGTCTCGCTTTACTTTAAACGCCGGTATTTTACCGCAAGCAAATAAAGCGGTTGTGCGCCGCTCACCGCATTGTTTCAGATTAATGCCGGACCGCTTTCTTCTTTCTTTCACCGATCATTTCATTAATGACTTTTTTTGCCCACTTCGTATCGCCATACTGAGATTCAAGTTCATGCTTGTATGCTTGCTCAGATAGTCCTTCACGCCTTACCTCCTCGCGCTCTACGATCTCTTCTTGTTTGACTTCCATAGAGTGTAGGTTTATTCCCTCTATTCCTTCCATCTCCGCTATCCTGCGCTCTTGAGATGCAACGCGCTTTTCCAGCCTGGTGATGCGGCCAAGCAGCACTCCGACAACTTTGGAGATCCCGCGCGTTAACTCCCACAATGTTTTCATAATTACTTAATTGTTTATTAATAGAGCTATTCTACCGCCATTTTATTGCCCGTGAGATGTTTTTGGTCATTGCATGTTGTCGTAAGGGATTTTTAACCATTTCTGGTGGATCGGTAGGGTATCATTGTGCTTGCTGCCTAGTCAGCGTATGCTTACAGCATCCTTTCAAATCCCGCCGTTTGTTCCCCTGTTGGCAGCATGATTGTCTCATTATTGCCTCCGGGGGCCCGATGATCCCGTGTAGAGGAGCAAACTGACGAAGGCGCTCCTTCCGAGTCTCAAATATTTTTAGGCCGGTTCCAGCAATAGATTAGGTAAGTGCAAATGAATGAAAGAGCGGACCGGAAGTATCAGAGGAGCAGAGAGAATCTTTCCGCATCTGAGCAGTTTCCCCCTCAGAATCGAGCGGTCAATTCCGCGTTGCATTCTGAAAAGGCAGATCGGTCACCGCCCCACCCGCAAGTTACGCGCGATATAAAGCTTTATCGTAGTCTGCGGAACGATCTCCCGCTTGTTATCGCCTCGTTAGCTATTGCAGCTCTGCTCACATTGTTCACAATGCCTAACCAGAGGCTGCTAGGACGGATGGTGGATGCCCAGCCGCTCGCTATTCTTGCAGGAGTGCTTGCGGTTGGCTTTGGAGTTGTTTGCACCATTATGCTCTTGCGCAGATTTAACTTTCGCTACCTGATTGCAAACGACGGAATAAAGGCGCTAAGAGGAATCATCTCTAACAATCAGGTGGACGCGAAACTGGAGTACTACCAGATAAGAGGGACTGAGATACATCGAAGCCTTTTTCAACGCTTGGTAGGGACCGGCGACTTGCTTGTACGCGGCTCCACCAGCAATGATACGGAAGTTGCCTTCAAGGGCATATATGACCCTTATCGCTATCAGAAGATTATTCAGGATCGCCACAGAGTGGAGGCGGGAGCAACGCCCGATCGCACAGAAAAAAATAATATTCGTCCCGACGGCGGCACATCTTAAATTAAATGGAACCTACCGAGACTCGTATAGAACGTGGCTTTGGCAGGGTATTAACGCCCCTAGAAAATTTCATATATAAGCAAACTACCGCCGGGTTCTTGCTATTCATCGCCGCATTCGTGTCGATGGTTTTGGCAAACTCACCGTGGAACGGTCTTTTTGAGGCGTTTGCTGCCATGGAGCTCGGATTTATTGCCCATGACTTTCGCATGGTTTTTAGTTTGCGCGAGTGGACCTCAAGCGGGCTGATGGCGCTTTTCTTTTTTCTTATCGGTTTAGAGATTAAGCGTGAGATATTGGCCGGGAAGCTTCGAGAGATGCAGCATGTAAGGCCGATTCTTGTAGCAGCGGCGGGAGGGATGGTAGTGCCCGCGGCCCTTTATTGGATGGTCAACGGCCAAAACGATGCGGCTCACGGCTGGGCCATTCCGATGGCGACCGATACGGCTTTTGCAATTGCGGCGCTCGCGCTATTTGCCAAGCGCGCATCGCCGGGAATTGCAATTTTTCTTGCTGCATTAGCCATATTCGATGATATCGGCGCGATACTGGTAGTTGCTTTCTTCTACACCCGCCAGTTGGACACCGCGTATTTGATTCAGGCTGCGATTGCGCTTGCAGCCTTAAGTGCCTTGAATATTCTGGGGGTGCGGCGCGGGTGGACATATGCTGTGGTCGGCGTTATGCTGTGGTGGTTCGTTCATCAATCAGGAGTGCATGCTACAGTTGCCGGGCTGCTCGGAGCACTAGCGGTACCGGCTCGAACTCAGTTAGGACAAGGCGGCTTTACCGAGAAAATGAAAGCGGCGCTCTCTGTGTTCGAGCAAAAATTCGATTTTGGACGGAGAATCATAGAATCGCCCGAGCAACATTCGCTGGCGATGGAGTTTGAGCGAACTGTGAAGTCGGCAGTGACTCCATTGCAACGTTGGCACACGCTTTTATTAACTCCGGTGGGAATCATCGTACTTCCGCTTTTTGCGCTGCTTAGCGCTGGAATCGACCTCTCCGGTGAGTCTTTAGTAGAACTCTTGAGCTCCTCAGTTACGATGGGAGTAGTCGCGGGGTTAGCAATCGGCAAACCGCTTGGCATAGTCTTATTCACGGCGATTGCTTTGAAGCTGAAAGTAGGTAAATTGCCCGCAGGCATGTCGATGGCGGAGATAGTTAGCGTGGGACTCCTCTCGGGCATCGGATTTACGATGTCACTCTTTATCACCACATTAAGCTTTCAAGAGCATCCCGAATTTATTGAGCCTGCAAAGTTGGGGATAATTGCGGGATCGCTTGCATCGGCTATTGCAGCTTGGGCATGGACGATAGTCATAGGCCGAAGAAAAGCGAATCGTTACCAGGAGAACCTAACCATTAGTTGAAGTGCTGTGTGGCAGGTTTAGATGCTAGT
>JAGFJO010000148.1 GCA_024102635.1 Deltaproteobacteria bacterium | reverse complement strand
TATTCCACTATATTACAGGACAATAATGGCTTACCCATGTTGAATTCGGCATTGAGACACGCTGCACTGCCGGCCGGATTCAATGCCCGTAGAGGGTCATCTAAAAATGGCGCTTCCGCAGCAAAAGGGCCACCGCATAGGCGGCCGCCGAGGAACTACCCCGAAGAGCAGCCATACGACAGCAAGGATTTGTCACGGCGCGAGGCGGCCGCTGTTCGCGATGCGCTAGGGCTGCATCTCACCGAAATGGCAAGGATCCCCGTGTTATCACCCAGTGATGAGCGTGAAATAACTTCCGAATCAAGACGGCACAGACCCATCTCTTACAACTTCTAATTGGTGCCTCGGAATTTACATGTGAACTAGCGGCGAACATTATCCGGCGCGGTATGGAGCAGGAAGTAGAGTGCGACCCGGACTCAGATTCGCACAAAAATGCCGCAACTCATCCTGATGATCAAGTGAAGATTAGACGGAAAGTAAGGGGTGCAATTTTTCAGGAGAACCTGAAAACAGTTGAGATCATATTGAAGATGAATAGGCTCAAACTGGATGAGATATTTGAACGAGTCTACGATCTTCCTGCCGGAAAACTGAGGCGTGAGCCGGACAGCTGCCAACCGGAGTGGAGGGAGATCGTGAACAGACGCCTCCGCATGGCCCGCCTCCTTAGCGAGGGAGAAGAACACATTCAAATCTTCGAGGTTAGGAGCAAGCTTGAAGAGGTCTTGCGCTCAAGAAGCAATGCGCTCAACGGCTTTGAATTGCAAAGTAGATCGAATTCCCCTATCGCTTCAGATCAGCGCTTAGAATACTTCAATCTGATGAAAGCGTTTGGGCATTCCAGCAAGACCCTGGCCGACACAATCGAACTTATCGAAGAGATAGGCGGCGAGTATGATCGCGCCCGGCAGAGCTTAGCAAGCGCGAATCTTCGCTTGGTTGTTTCAGTCGCTAAGAAGTACAGGAATAGAGGCTTGGATTTCTTGGATGTCATAAGTGAAGGTCACATAGGATTAATGCACGCCACAGAGAAGTTTGACGTGGATCGAGGCTATAAGTTCTCTACATACGCCACTTGGTGGATAAGGCAGTCAATTATGCGTGCGCTCGCAGACCAGCCCGATACGGTCCGTATTCCGGTATATGTACGGGATGCCCGAAATAAAGTGTCCAAGGCTCAGGACACTCTACGCACGGAACTACGCCGGGAGCCTACCACACAAGAGATTGCACAAAGGGCGAAACTGCTTCCGTCAAGGGTCGAGTTGGCACTTAACGCTCCCAAGGTACATTCAATCGATGCTTCTTATGGAAACGAAGTTACGCTTGAAGAGATCCTGGAGGACGGCAAAAATCAAGTGGAATTAGGTACGCAGTTAGATGCTGCGGCTCTCGCTGATAGATTAAAGGCCGTTTTAGATACTCTAGATGAGCGCGATCGCAATGTGATCGTAGAGCGCTTTGGCCTTTTCGGCACTAAGCCTATGACCTTAGAGGAAGCCGGAATACGGCATGGAGTTACCAAAGAGCGGATACGGCAGATTGAGAAGAAAGCCCTTGCGAGTTTAGGCTCGCCAAAGCGCCGCCATCAGCTGCAAGACTTCGTTGATAGTAGCGAAACGCATCTTTAATCCTGCGTCACCCCGTCCCTATACGGCTATTCGCTCCCCAGCCACCACTCTATAAGGGCGCTGCGCTCAGCCTCAGGCACCTCGTGCCCACCGGCAAACTCGCTGTAGGAAACCGGGCTAAACCCTAAAACCTTGAGCGGCTCCGTATAACCGCTTACTTCGCCGGGCGGCCTCAGGGTGTCTTGGGTACCGGTTGAAAGCCAGAACGGAGCGCGATGATCTCCTATAAAGCTCAATCCAGCTCCGCCATGCAGAACTGCAATGTGGGTAAATAGTTCATTTCTACTTCCAATAAATGACGCGACGGTGCCGCCGGCTGAGACTCCAGCGATCATCACTTTATCTGTGTTGATCGATAAATGAGGCAGCTCGAGAAACTCCTGCAGAGAGCGGCCAATATGCAGCTGGTCTTCGGTAGGAGTGTCCGTTGATATCTCCCAGCCCCACTCATTTACAGAGTCAGGAGCCAGGATAAAGAACTGCCCTGCTTTGGCATGCATTTTAAATATCTTTAGGATGGTTTCACCCTCAATCGAACTGCCGTGCAGCACTACCATTAGCGGCAAGCTCTTCAACCTGTAATTTTTAGGCAGAAAGTAACTTCCGCTTCGGCCGGTCGAGTTCTCCGTTTTGAGCCGCGCCTCGAGCTGTGCGGTCTTAACGCGCGTACTAAAGGTGAAACTTTTCGAGCGCGCCTTCGATGCGGCGAATCCGCCAACTGCCAGCGCTCTAATTCTTACCGAATAACTCTGCCCTTCACTGAATACGTCGGGCTGAATAGTAAGTCTTCGCGACTTGCTGCGCTTGCTGAATATAACGCCTTGTTCCGCACCCGAGATCACTATCTCGAACTTGCCATTCGAGGTTGATTGCCAACGGAGATCTAACGCATCGCTCGCCGCTTTATACTCGATTCTCGAGATCTTGGGTGCCGGCAGCTTTGGCTTTGCATTAACATCCTCCCGCCAGGCTGCTATTACGAGGAGCAAGATCGGCAGTCTTATTAGGTTTCTCATCCTTTGTTTGGATGCCGCCCCGCATTCCGCGATGCCTAATAGATTTGAGAAATTCCAAGGGTTATCAGCCTGAATTTGCTGCGCAATCTACTCCTAAGCAGCGGAGCGCAACACCGGTCAGTGAGCGAACAGCAGCGATATATCTCAACAAACTGATGATGATTCACGATTTTATGAGACTTGCTGATATTATGTCCCATAACTTTCTCTGTATAGCTCTGTCTAGTTGGGCGGGAGATGAAAGGCATAGAGTCTGCCAAGGCGATCATTGTAGGAGGAGCGCTCTCACTTAATGCGGCATTATTCGCAGCCGAAAAGGGAGAGGCGCCAATGCCGGATAACGGCGCACCAGCGGCCGCACAACCCGATCGTTCTCCCGACCTGAAAAAGGAATGGACCCCAGCCCGAGTGAACCAGGAGATCGGGGCGCTGCGATCTACAATGGAAATGATCGACAGGCATTTTTCGCGTCCCGGTACAAACAACGCCACTGCTGGTGAATGGAGAGACGAGCGGAGCAGCTTCGACCGTCTGATTTCGCATATTGAGAAGGGCCTTTCTGAGTCACCTTCCACCCCTCAGCTTGAAGCATACGGCACTAGTTTAGATGCTGCCCGCAGCGGTCTCTCGCTCTACCATAGTGCATTGGGCGCCGCCGGAACGAGCGCGACGCCTGTTGCCGAGAAGCGCGTAAAGCCTGGCGCTCCACCTGTCATCGGAATCTATAACAGAAACGAATTCCTCGGATTAAAGAATGCGGCGACCCTTGCTCTGCCGCTTTTTGAGAGTAGATTCCACCAAGCGGGCAAGGAACCAAATGAGCTTGAGAAAAGAGTGCTCTCGGGGATAAAAGAGATTCAGAGCGCAAAAGATCCGGACGATCTCTCTCAGCGTTTGATGCCTTCTCTCATGGACCTCGGGAGCGCCTTAAGGGAGATGCACAGCGGAACATCGAGTCAACCTCCGCTGCGGGCCTTACAAGATCTAGAAAAGCGGGTGGCCAGCGCCTCACCGGCAACCGCATGGCTAATCACCTATAATTCGCTTTTGGAGCGTGACAAGACGCCGCGACTTCATCCGGCCGGGCGTGCTAATTATGAGAGAGAAACTTTCAATGAGATGATTGCTTCAGCCGAAGGACTGACGCAGGTCCGCAGCGCAGCGCGAGCGCTCAAAACATCTCTTGAATCGGCGGGGCCGCGATCAATCGCCGGTCCGGAACTTATCTCTTCACTTGAAGCGATAGCGGCAGCCGGAAGTGCCGAACAGGTGCCATCCGGTGCACTGGAAAATCTAAGGAGGGCACTTGAGCTCCAGAGCGGTAGAAACCATATCAATCAACCTTAAATAGATGTATCAATATACTTCTAATTGCCCGATACTAATTGGAGGCAAGCGGCAAAGAGATGGCAAAAATCGAGAAAAAGCCCCAAGATTCGGGCATTTTTGATACCTCGGAGGTAACTGGGAGTGCCGCTGACAATGGTCTTGATTCCGGCCATCTCGAGGCTATTCTAAGAGAGGTTGCCTCGAACGGCGCACTGCGAAGCCTTATCCCGGGAGGAAAAGGTGTTAGATCTTCGGCAGATGCGTTCCTTGTAACCGACGAGCAGCTCGAACGTCACCATAAAGATTATTATCAAGCGGCTGCCGCCCTGCAGTTGCCGTCGCATACACAGTCAGTCGCTCCTACTCCCCGTGAAGTCGGTTTTATCTATAATTTTTCAAAGGAAGTGCTAGAGGCTCAGCTGAATCTTCTTACGGCCCGCCTCAGCGCTCCGGATCACTGGGGATGCTTAGTAGAGCATAGTATTTCGCCATACGGCCTTCCGGTAGATAGCGGCAACGGCCGTAATACCGGCAGCTCTCTTTTTTGCAGACAGTGGGACCTGGACTATGGTGCAGTACTCCAAAACTACTATTTGCTTCCGCCTGACTTCCACTTTGGATCTTCAGTGGATGTTCGCTCGCTTATTGAATCGCTTCAATCTTTTTCTCAAGAGCATGACATTAGATGCCTAAAGGACTGCCTCACGGGGGAGCAGATCTCTTTCAAAGAAGTCGCAATACGCTCTGAATTTCGAACGGCGCCCAAACCCGTGATTGACGCTGCTTTTGCCGGCGCCCGTGAGGCGAAAGGTGAGGTTACTTCCGAAGCGGCTCACGACACTTTGCGAGCAGCACGCTTGAAAGTATGTGAAGAGCGCTACCGGAGCCTAATAAAAATGGATACACCTCTCGAATTGGGATTAGCACTATAGAGAAGATCCCGCCGTCCGACAGAGTATTAGAAAATAGGGGGCACATACCTTTAAATGCGTGCCGGCTCTGCATCCTTGCAGAGCCGGCAACACGAACCGCCTACCAGGGCCGGCGCTGCTGCCGCGCGGCGCGGAGGTGGGAGCGGATCATTGAGCGAACTTCGTCACCCTTTTGCAGAAGGGTTGGCGCGCGTTCGAGCAGATCCACAATCTTGGGCGGCAGCCTGCAAAAGGCCTCCACCGCCTTCTCTGCCTGAGCGAGATCCATACCCAGCTTCTCAGCGATCTCTTCCGGGCTGCTCCCTTTCGAGGCCATCTTCAGAATCTCCGCAGAGTGCTCCCCAAAGACAGCATAGAACTGACTCAGAAGGTCATTTGCAAGCAGATTCTGGTCTGCGCGCTGCTGCTGCTCCTGCTCGAAGCGCTGTCGCACTTCTGCCTGCCGCTGGCGGCGATCTCTCTCCCGCTTCTTCTTTGATCCCATGGCAAAACCCTTTCAAAAAACCGGAATTAAAGTTCCCCCTCACGCAGATTTTCCCACTCCTGATAGCTTAATTCCACCTTTCCGATATGCAGCACTTGGGTTTATCGGCTCTCTAAGTTACTGAAATCGCGATGAATAGACACCTCCTCAAAATTAAGGCTATTTGCAAGCAACGTTCACCGTGATCCAGCATCTCAACGGCTGCGAGCAGGTTTTCTTCCGGTTTTCATCTCTCGAAAGGGCTCGCGGCCCGACTCACCCACAAGCTCGCCGAGAGGATATCTATGGCATCGCAATCATTCGGTCCCGGCAAGGGATCCAATCGTGACCCAAAGCACAACAAAAATTCGTCGCAATCTAAGAAAAATATCGACATCGATTACGTCGACAGCGGCTCTCAGAAAATTCCCGTCAAGGTGGAGCCGAAGCGTAAACCTACCCCTGCGCTTGACGGCTTCAGCCGTGATCTGACAAAACTGGCCGCTGAAGGGCGGCTCGATCCGATGATCGGGAGAGAGGAGCAGCTTGAACGGATGATTCAAGTGCTCCTCCGAAAGGGTAAGTGTAATCCGGTACTGCTGGGCGATGCAGGAGTCGGGAAAACCGCTATCGTGGAAGGATTGGCGCAAAAAATTGCTTCAGGAGAGATCCCGTTTCTCGAAGGCAAGCGGGTTTGCGCCCTTGATGTAACCGCGATGCTCGCGGGAACTATGTACCGCGGACAATTTGAAGAGAGGCTTAAGACGGTAATACAGGAAGTGCTGGAAGCGAAGGACGTAATACTTTTTATTGATGAGCTTCATACCGTCATCGGAGCCGGCGCGGCAAAGGGCGGAATGGACCTCTCCAATATGTTAAAGCCGCTGCTTGCACGCGGAGAGGTTCAGTGCATTGGAGCAACTACCTATAACGAGTACCGCAAGTACTTCGAGAGCGATGCCGCAATGGCTCGCCGCTTTCAGCCGGTCGATGTTCCGGAGCCGTCGGTTGATGACACAATCAAGATCTGCCGAGGACTCAAATCGAAGCTCGAACGCCATCACGGTATAAAAATTTCAGATGAGATTATTACGAGTGCGGTTCACGGCGCGCAGCGTTACATTCCCGCAAGGTTCATGCCTGACAAGGCGATTGATGTGCTTGACGAAGCTGCCGCAAGGGCGCAGGTAGCCAAGGAGAGGACTTTAACCTCCAAACGAGTGTCTGAGGTCTTAGCCAACATCTCCGGAGTTCCGGTGCAGTCGATTAATGCAGAAGAAGCAAGCCGCTATATCGAGCTTGAGTCGAATCTTAATTCCGAGGTTATCGGGCAATCCGAAGCAGTTTCGACGATCTCAAAAGCGTTAATGCGGGCGCGTGCCGGGCTCAGGGACCCCAACCGTCCGATCGGCGCATTCCTGGCGCTCGGGCCTACCGGGGTCGGCAAGACACATCTATGTAAAAGATTGGCTCATCACCTGTTCGGTGACGCCAACGCGCTAATTCAGTTTGATATGTCGGAGTATATGGAGAAGCACAATGTATCCCGACTTATCGGTTCTCCCCCAGGATATGTTGGCCATGATCAAGGCGGGCAGCTAACTGAGGCTATACGGCGTAAGCCTTATGCTGTGGTGCTGCTCGACGAGATCGACAAAGCGCATCCGGAGGCACTCAATATACTTTTGCAAGCTTTTGAAGAGGGGCAGCTTACCGATGGCCAGGGGAGAAGGGTGAGCTGCAAGAACGTCCTTTTCATTATGACCTCAAACTTAGGAGTCGAAGAAGCGAACCGTCAGCCGTTCGGCCTTGCGGCCGGAATCTCGCGCACCGACGGAGGACATGAGTACACCAAACAACGCATGCTAGATAAACTGCATCAGAGCTGGCGCCCTGAACTGATAAACCGCCTCGACGAAGTTTTGGTATTCCGTTCGCTGGATGAGATTCAGTGTGCTGCGATATTGAAACGGGAGCTGGAGATATTCTCCCAGAACGCCGCGCGTGTAGGTTACCAAGTGGAGGTCACTCCCGATGTCGCCGCGTTCTTACTAAAAAAGGGATTTGACCGTGAGTATGGAGCGCGTCCACTACGGCGCGCGGTCGAGCACTATCTTCTGGACACCCTCTCCGATGCCATCTTGTCGGGGAGCGTTCCGAAGAACACACCGCTCTTAGCGGTATTGACAGGGGGCTCTATAAGTTTTGTACCTTACGAAAATATTCCAAGGCCGGCTCTTGAACCCGTTGCGGCGTAGCCTGTAGTAATTGTCTGCTAGGTACGCTCTAAGAAGCTCTTAACGTCGGCTTCGCTCATAGTTGGCTGCCCCGGGGCCACATTATTCAGTTTGCCGCTTTTCATCCACTCCTCAAGAACACCGACAAGATCGAAAAGGTGCTCGAAGGAATCAACAATAAAGAGCAGCGGCTGATAGTGATCTATTTCAAAGTACTGATTTATGACCCATTCAAGCTGGATCGGATAGCGCTGAACTTCAGGCGATTCGATGCAGTGTGCTATCTCGCCGTAGGAGCTTAAAAGGCCGCTGCCGTAAACCTTTAACTCCTGGGCCTCCCCGCGCATCAGGCCGAACTCAATGGTAAACCAGAAGAACCTGGCAAGTGCCTTAAAAATACTCACGATCCGATCGATCTTCTCCTTCTCGTCCTTAATGCCTGAAACGATCTCGGCGGCCAAGTGCGCGCATTCTCCGAAACGCACTAAGGTGTCGGCGAATTTGCGATCGGTATGCATAGGAACATGCCCCGCAATGTCATGAAAGATATCGGGCTCAGGCAGATAGTCCAGTGTATTTATGTCTCGAATAGTGATTGTGGTTGGGAACTCCCGGTTTCTTAAGCAGTCGAAAAACAAAAATGCAGGAACATATCCGCTCACGGCCTTCGCTTTAAAGCCGGTCAGCGGATTCAAGAATTTATTTATGTCATCCAGCTTCGGGACTTTATGGGGATCGAAACAGAGAGAGTGAACGCCATCAAGAAATTTTGGATTTGCGTACTTCTGCCACCGCTCTTGGATCCGTGCATAGAGTGTGGCCCATGCGCGGTGATTCTCTTCGGAATATAGTTCGTATGGCTGGTGAATATACAGTTCACCACTTGCCTGCGCCTTCTCAATAAAAGGCGCCTTGGTAGTTGTTAGTCCGCTCTGTGAAGTTGCCATTTATTCTGTTTTGTTAGTTCTATTATATCGTCTCCGCGCAAGAGAACGAATTGAATTTCCCCTCCACGGCGGCCTTAACCAATCAATCCGGCTGCTTGGCACACCCGATTACAAGCTCTTTCACTGTTGCAGAGGGCCCCAGTTTTAAAAGAAATCTAACCGCCTCCAGTACGTCCGCAGGCTGGATTTTATCACTGTCCGAGAGCGGAGAGTGTTTAGCCATATCGGTATTGGTCCAGCTAGGGCAAAGGGCCGTCACCTTAATTCCTAATGGTGAAAGCTCACGATAGAGCGACTCGTTAAATCCTAATAGCGCAAACTTGCTCGCCGAATAAGCCCCCACACCTTCAAAGCCCTCAACTGCACAGATTGAAGCAACGTTTATTATATAGCCGCTACCTCTCTTCTTCATTTGCGGAACGACTGCATGCATCATGTTAAAAGGGCCGAGCGTATTGACCGCCAGCATCTCCTCGAACCTGGCAGGATCTATCTGCCACGTGCCTTGGTAATTAATGCCGGCGTTGTTGATCAATACGTCAATCGCTCCATACCGCTCTATAACATCGGACACGGCTTTATCAATGGCAGCTCTCTCGGTAACTGAGATGGGATATAACACCACCTTGGAATCACTATTCGGAACAAGTGCTGCAATCTCCCGCTTCACACCTTCCAGATCCGGCTCATTTCTTGATATCAAAACCACATTGAAGCCGTCAGCCGCTAGGCCGCATGCTAATGCGCGCCCAATTCCCCTGCCCGCACCGGTAATAATCGCCGTTTTTTCCATCACTCTTTCCTGTCACTGGCTCGGCGGAGCACGCAGATGCGCCGCGTTTCCCAAAGTCTAATCTCTGCTAGCTTCGCAGTGGAGGAGGCGGCGGCGATCGCCTTTTCAAGCCGGGTAAAAATGCCATCCGCCAGCACCTCTGTTGTAGGCAGCTTTCCCGCTAGCCAAGGTACTTCCTTGTTAAGATTTTTGTGATCTAAATCAATGAAAACTTCGTTGTGAACTATCTCGTCAAGTTTGGCGGCATCGAGGACCATCTGGGTCTCCGAATCAAGCGGCCCCTCAACCAAAACCTCTAATCGGTAGTTATGTCCATGCCCCTGAGGATTGGAGCATTTGCCGAAGACCTGCCGGTTTTTCTCCTCGCTCCAATCACTGCGAGCCAAGGTGTGTCCGGCGCTAAAATCAAACACGCGAAGAAGTGTAAACATATGTTCCTGCAATACTATATCAGTTATACGCGTTTCTGTTCTGCTTGGAAACGAGAAAGACCGGGCCTACGTCACTATGCGGCATTTCTGAAATCCATTTTTGTCTTTTATCGATTGGGGTATAATACCACCTGAATTTGCTTTGAAGGGAGTCTTAATGAAGATCGATCCACAGGTTCATATCGGCCGGCCAATTGATATAGCGGCAACCCCGGAGATTAGCGGTCATGCCGCTTTGGATATCGAAGCTGTTGATCATATCGAGATATACTCGGCAAACGCTAGGCAGGCAGCGTTCTATTATTCTCAGATATTGGGACTTACGCCCGCAGCATATCGAGGACCGGAAACCGGATATCGGGATTCTGCAAGTTATATGCTCACGCGCCGTGATATTACTCTGGTAGTTACGGGCCCGCTTCAAATGACCAGTCCGGTGGCCTTCGCCGTGAACGTACATGGAGATACGGTGCATAGCGTTGCCTTCAGAGTCAAAAATTGTGTAGCGTTTTACAAAGAGGCCGTAAGACGCGGAGCCGATAGCACCGAAGTCCCCACTAAGTGGTCAGACGAGAAAGGCTCAATCATCAGAGCAAAAATCAAGACCTATGGAGATACAGTTCACTCGATTGTGGAGCGAGATTCGTATAAAGGTCTTTATTGGCCAGGCTTCGTGCCCTACGAGGAGATCTTTCAGTGCCTTCCGGAAATTAGCGACATGGGGCTGCTGCGTGTAGATCACATAGTGGGGAATGTCGAGCTCGGAAGGATGGACGAATGGGTCGGATTTTATGAAAAGGTGCTCGGCTTTAGTCAAATGCAGCAGTTCACCGACCAAGACATCTCAACAGAGTACTCGGCGCTAATGTCAAAGGTAATGAGAAACGGCTCATCAAAGATAAAGATGCCTATTAACGAGCCGGCACAGGGTAAGAGAAAGTCTCAGATCGAGGAGTACTTAAATTTTCACAATGGTCCCGGTGTGCAGCACATTGCGCTTATAACAAATGACATAATCACCACAGTCCGTGAGATGAAGAGGCGAGGCATGGCGTTTCTTCGAGTGCCGCGTGCCTACTATGATGATGTGCCCGGGCGGGTGGGGTCCATAAAAGAGGACCTTAATAAGCTCGCCGAGCTTGGTATCTTAATAGATCGAGATGACGACGGCTATCTGCTGCAGATCTTTACCAAACCCGTTTTAGACCGGCCAACGCTCTTCTTTGAAATTATTCAGCGCGAAGGTTCTCAAGGCTTTGGCATCGGAAATTTTAAAGCGTTATTTGAAGCGATTGAGAAAGAGCAGGCTTTAAGAGGGAATCTGTGATCGCATCAGACGAGGTGCTAAGGGCTTTGCTATCGGAGCGTATCGATCACTCCGCCCTGTTCCCACCCACCGCCCTTGAGCTGGACGCGGCTTTGAGAAAGAGCGCCGATCTTCCGCGCACATTGAAGCGGCCTTACATTATGGGCACCGATCTGGTGATAACGGAAGATGAGCTTCGCAAAGTGGATAGTGAGAGCTTGAGAAAGTCGGGCATTGCTTCAGAACTGCGTATATCCGCAATTAACACTGTGCCTCTTGATAATTCCAGCGCCGGCCGCTTTACAGAAGTGATAAAAGCAATCGGTGACTATAATAGCCGGAGCGGCAGTCAGATGCCCCGTGGGCATGTGTCGACCTTGGAGAGCAAATTTCGAAGCGAAATAGCCCTTGGCAAAGAATTCTCTGAGCTACTCAAACGCATTGCACATCTGGCGTTCGAGACAAACCTTGCGATCTTTCTGGAACCTGATTTGTCACAGTCGAACTGGGAGGATATCTTGGCAGGGACAACGCGATCGCTGGCGGAATGCAATATTTGTGTAAGCCCGGGCATCGCAGGGCTTAAGTGCCGAACGAGCGGCGATACCGCCATCGGCCCGGCGCGGCTTGCGAAAGCAATTGAGCAGGCGAACGAATACAATCTGCCATTTAAGGTCACAGGAGGTCTCCACTATCCCTTGGCCTCGGAAGAGCGCCCTCTTGGTTTCCTCTCGCTTTCCGCTGCAGTCGCTCTTTCGCGCCACTTCGGACTTGATGCTGAAAAGACTAGCGAGATTCTTACGATTCGGGATATATCCGAGCTATCCGTCGAAGGCCGGCTCTCGTGGCGGGAGCTGCATCTATCGCCGGATGAAACGTATACTGCCGTTAGCAGCCCCTGGTTCACTATCGGGTGCTGTAACCCCTCTATACAGGATGAAGAGCTTGAGAAACTTTTGATGAATTAACGGTAGAGATGAAATTAGCCACAATATATCCCACTGCCGGAAGGTCTCAGAGCCGAGATGGGCAACTCGTTGTGGTGGACGAGAAAGCGCGCGCAGCTGCGCTTGTGCCGGAGAATGAGTACCCTACTCTTCGCAGTGCAATTGAGGATTGGCAGTTGGCTGCTCCGCGGCTGGCGGAGATCGGCGCTGCTTTATTACAAGGTGATTGGAAGGAAACTTTGGATTTGGATAAGGCCACTTTCATGTCGCCCCTTCCCCGCGCCTTCGGCTTCCTGGACGGCAGTGCCTACCTCAGCCATGTTCGCAGAGTAAGAAAGGCGCGCGGGGCAGAGATGCCCGAGGAACTTGAGACTATCCCGCTCATGTATCAAGGAGTGAGCGCACCGTTTCTAGATCCCGGCAGCGAGATAACCATATCTGATGAAGCGTTTGGTTATGATTTTGAAGCTGAACTTGCGGTTATCGTCGATGATGTTCCGCAGGGAGTCAAGGCGGCTGATGCAGAGAAGCACATCAAGCTAATTTTGCTGCTTAATGACATCTCGCTCAGAAATTTAATCCCTGCGGAACTGGCGCGCGGATTCGGGTTCCTCCAGAGCAAGCCTTGCTCTTCCTGCGCACCATTCGCGCTCTCCCCGGATGAGCTTGGGCCATCATGGAAGGAGGGAAGAGCAGAGATAGAGGTAAGAGTAAACTTAAACGGTTCTCAGGTCGGGAAACTAAGAGCCTCCGAGATGCATTTTTCATTCCCTCAGCTGATCGAACACGCCGCCCGGACCCGCCCTCTTGCGGCCGGAACTATTATAGGAAGCGGAACGGTATCTAATGAGGATAAGGGGCGAGGGATCGGGTGTTTAGTCGAGAAGCGGCTGATTGAGATTATTGATAGCGGCGCAGCAAAGAGCAATTATTTGAAAGTAGGTGACCAGATTACAATTGAAGCGTTTTTAGGTGATAAGAGCCTATTTGGTAAGATTGAGCAGCGGTGTTCGCTCTAGAATTTTTCAATAACTACACTAAAACCTGCTACGGGCAGAGGAGGAGAACATGCCTTTTTATCATAAGCTAGGGTCAATTCCTCAGAAGAGACACACTCAGTTTAAGTCGCCTAACGGGGCACTTTACAGAGAAGAGGTAATGGGAACACGCGGATTCTCAGGAATCCAATCGATCCTATACCACATTCATGCTCCCACGGTTGTATTGAAATCCGAATCAATTGCCGAGGAACAACTCCAGATTTTAGACCAGCTCAATCTTGAACATCACCATATAAAAACGGACGGATTCAAGAGCAGCGGCGACCCGATTACTTCAAGAGAGTGGCTGCTCGCAAATAAGCAGGTCAAAATGGGGCTCGCCACCCCCGACTCCAAGATGAATTACTTTTACCGAAATGCCTCCTGCGATGAAGTTATCTTCGTTCACTACGGTGAAGGGCGTCTTTTGACCCAATTTGGAAACTTGGATTTTAAGCCGGGGGACTATGTGGTCATTCCCGTAGGAGTGACGTACCAAATTGAAGTCAAATCGGGTGATGTGCGCTTTTTGGTGATAGAGTCGGATGGAAGAATCGAGATCCCTAAGCGCTACCGCAACGAGTATGGGCAGCTCCTTGAACACTCTCCGTTTTGTGAGCGTGATATCCGCGTGCCTGAAGAGCTCACCCCGCGCGACGAAAAGGGAGAGTTCGAAGTGCGGGTAAGGCAGGCCGGAAGGTTAAACCGCCTCACCCTGCAATATCACCCCTTCGATGTAGTAGGTTGGGACGGCTATCTTTATCCTTGGATCTTCAACATCAGCGACTTCGAGCCAATTACCGGCCGGATTCATCAGCCTCCGCCGGTTCATCAAACGTTTTATTCCGATGGGTTTGTAATCTGTTCGTTCGTTCCGAGACTTTATGATTATCATCCCCTCTCTATCCCGGTCCCTTATAACCACTCCAACGTCAACAGCGATGAGGTGCTTTATTATGTAGAGGGAGATTTTATGAGCCGCAAAGGGATTAAGTCAGGATCCTTCACTCACCACCCTGCCGGCCTTCCGCACGGGCCACACCCGGGAACGGTCGAGAAGTCGATCGGCGCCAAAGAGACTAAGGAGCTGGCCGTGATGCTTGATACATTCGCGCCGCTATATTTAACAAAGCGCGGCGCTGAGCTATGTGATCATTCATATGTCACTAGTTGGATTGGGGCCTAAGTAAGGTGGCAAAACCCAACATTTCTGTTGGTTTCAAGATCAGTGCTCTAACCTTTCTAATCCTGATTATAAGCATTGAGTTAGTTCTGGGATACTTTTATCCATTCACTAAAAACTTTTGGTCGATTCAATTGGCGCCAAAAGTAGGATTTACCCTTATCCCGGGCTCAGAGGTTTGGATAACGAATTTTTTTGACTTTGCAACTATTGAAAGGGCGAATTCATATGGATTCTTGGACAGAGAGCCGGAGATTACATTCACCGATGATGAAACTCGAATTGTTATCCTCGGTGATTCTGCTGTAGAAGCTGCTCAAGTAAAAAATAATGAAAAATTTAGCTTTCTACTGGAGCAAAAGTTAATTTCCCTTAATAAGAGGAGGAGGTATAAGGTCTTATCGTTTGGCTTTTCAGGGACCGGTACTGCAAATACTATTCCGTTTTACACCGAAATTGCTCGGAGATTTAAACCTCAACTAGTTATCCTTGTATTTAACGGGAATGACTTTGCAAACAACTCGCCAATTCTTGAATCAGTTCGAAATGGTTGGCATCCCTACCACCCTCCCCGGCCATTTTATGATGTGTCGGGCCGAAGTATAAAGAAGATTGATGTAGATCTGAGCTGGCAAGAGCACCGTATTGGTGCGTCGGATATGCGTGTTCCAACTATGGCAGTCAATTCCGCATTAGACTGGAGTTTGTTGTATGTATGGGCTTCAAACAGGCTTTTTCATGAAACTCGATATGCAGAAATGAGAGAGATTTATGCCAAGAGGATCGAATACCTGAGAAATCTTAACAGCGAATTTCGAATTAAATTGGCCGGTTGGAGCTACCCAGAAGATTTAGACTTTGATGAAATGTTCAGCGCTCAAAAGATGCCTTTAGTTTTTGAGGAGGCACTTAAACTCACAGCACACTCCGTCCAAGTCTTAAAAAAAGAAACAGCGCAAGACGGTGCAAAGCTTGTCATGTTTGCTACCGAGTATCTACAAGCCGGCGAAGACAGAAGTTTATACGGAAGAACATTGAAACATTCCCTTCCGTTTGCCCGACTGAAGAAAATTGCTGATGACCTTGAAGTGCCTCTCTATAATTTCAGTCGCTATCTTAGCGAGGGCAACTTTCAGTTCGATCAACTGCATTTTTCTCACGATGGTCATTGGTCTCGATATGGCCATGAGATTGCCGCAGAAGGTATGTACGATTTTATCAAGAACCATATCTAGGCTGCGCCTTTACTCTGGATGTTTCACGCCCATCCAGGTCTTAGCGGGGACCGCGGGGCTGTTACGCCCTTTCGCTACGAATGAGCAGGTTCATCAATAGGATATGCCCCTCCCTTCTGAGCCCAGATGTCCGCGCTGGCAATTTCAATACTATTATTAGCCGGGTCGCGAAAATAGACCGAGCGGCCGCCGTTCGGCCAAGATACCTCGCTCTCTATCTTCAATTTGTACTGAGCGAGGCGCTTCCGCCATGCTTCCAGATCGGTCCGGCTAACGGCAAAGGCAAGATGGCCCTCCCCTGTAGTGCCATGCCCCGGAATGGGACTTGGGCCGACCGAGAGCTCTGCTTCCTTAGTTGCCGTCGGGTTAAAAATCAGCAACATTCCCTCCCCACATCGGAAGAAAAGATGGCGGTTGAGTTGCTTTGAATGGAGCTCCAACCCCAGTACCTCACCGTAAAATTTTTCAGCTGCGGTCAAGTCAGATGCATACAGGCAGGTCTCAAGGATTCTTAATGGTTTCATTCTACAAAGGTAGCAGAAAGAGCCGCCTATGACACTTGGAACTGCATGGAGCTATCGCACCTAGCTACTTTTCCCTTTGCTCAAAGGAAAAAGATTAATATAGTCATAGAGGCATTTGGCTTTAAAAGGACCATTTATGAAATTCATATTCACATTTACCTCACTCTTTGCGGCGGTGCTTTTACCTCTCACCAATTCGCCGACCTATGCGGAAAATGTACCGTTTACAGCAGCCGGCGATAATGCAGTAAAATCAAATCTGGAAAAATTGGTCGGGAAGAAAGTCATCTTAAAGGTCGCAAATGGCGACGAGCTAAGCGGGACAGTGAAGGAGGTCGGCACAGAGAGCGTGGTGATATCTCAGCTTACCGGAAAAGAGTTCTACGACGCCCTAGTTAAGATAGACCAGATAGCGGCTGTTATAGCCCGAGCCAGAGATTCCTAAGTCCTTCGGCGTTCTTTAAGGCTCATTTAAAACGACATCCGGCGGGATGCCGTTTTACAAACCTTTGCTAGATCCACAGCACCCCTCTCTTCTCAAACTTCATCAAATAATATCGGCTGCCTGCATCGTTTGGTCCGAGCTTGCACGGCTGCCTTTAAGAGAGGATTGCAATGCATCACCAAGCACTAAAGGGAATTCCGCTTCCGGATACGCGAGACGTTTATGATCTGGTGACCGAGCATAACAACAAGTACAACGAAGCATACATCACGGAGCGTGCTAGAGCCGACGCCGCAAATAATATCCCAAGTGTCGATTCGACCGAGCCATCTCCTTTCGAGAGACAACTTGCTAACGATGCTTCGATTCTGGCAAGCAAGATAGCCGTTAAATACAAGCGGGCCTTGGAGCTGCTCGACGCCACTATTAAAGCAGAAGAAGCAACTGTTACGGCGGAGCACGAGCACAACTCAGTGGACATTCAAGAGCACTCACAGTTTTCACAAGAGAGTATCGATAACTCGCCCTCACTGGTAGACGCGCGAAAGCAGTTGAACCTAGCCGAGCAGAGGTACAATAATTTTTACGAGCGATATGGCCGCTCCCCCATTATCTATATCCCGCACTGGCTCTATATCTTCCTTGCCTTGGCGATCTTCGCCGGAGAGATTCCACTCAACGCCCTGGTGTTTCAGATCTTCGGAGAAAATCAGGTTATGACCTGGGTGATGGCCGTAATCATAGGACTTGCGGTGCCTCTAAGCGCGCACTTTATCGGCATTAAATTTCGCGAACACCCCAATGGAATGCACTGGGCCAATTTCGCAAAGGGAATGGCGGCCCTGGCGGTGATCACCATCGCGCTTTATGGCCTCTCAATAATGCGGCAAACCTATCTTGGTGAGTTTAAGGACGCGCTAGGCCTTACGGACACTTTGGTGCAGAGCAGCTTTATGTTCTTCTGGCTCAATATTGCAGTTTTAGGTGCAGCCATAATGATCGCTTACATGTCGCACGATGCCGTGCCCGGGTATCAGCGAGCCGAGCATGACCTACACTCAGCTCGCAAACGGGTTGAGAAGCTAGAACGCCAAAGAAGAAAGGAGCGTCTCTCCTCACGCTATCAGAAGCTCGGATTAATAAAGGGCTCACACGAGGGACTGCGGCAAGGCTCAAGTAAAGTGACGATGCTGAAGGGCTACTACGATATGGTACTTAAAGAGGGGCAGGAGCTTGAGAACCAATGCCTGCACGGACTTCGCCACGATGTCGAGATCTACAGACGCGAGAATCTGCAGGCCCGCCCTGATAAATCGCGGCCCGCGTCGTTTAGTGTAGAGATGCATCTGCCGCTTAAGCTAAGCGAGATCGCCGAAAAACTCGCGAACTAAGGAGCAGCTATGAAAACGATATTAGTTACTTCTCTCATTCTTCTTATGCCGCTAAGCGCCTTTGCGCAGGGCGGCGCCGATAAATGTGTGGAAAAATCAGAGCATGAAAAAATAACCTATTTTCTTGTAGACCGAAGCGACAGCTTCGCTAACAAGGATAACTTCAACAAGACCGTCACCGCACTTAAAGAGATGATTGAATCGGGCGAGAGGCTGGTAGTTGGAGTAAGCACCGCCAAGGCCGGAGACACCCGCGTACTGATGGACTTTGCCAAGCCGGTTGAGAGCGTCTGGACCTCAGCCCTTAAAATAAGAGCGCAGCAGAAAAAATTCAGCGAGTGCCTCGATTCCGTTGCGGCCGAACTTCTAAATACGGAAGAGAGCTACGACCACTCCGCACTTCTTGAAACCATCGGCTTTGTAAGCAAAATACTCTCGGCGGACCCCTCCGCTAAAAAGCGCATGATTATCTATTCAGATATGATGCAAAACAGCAGCAGCATCTCCTTCTATTCTGCAAAGGAGCTGAACACCGCTGCTCTTATCAAGCTCGCAGAGAAAGAGAGCCTTCTAGCCAAACTGCCGCAGGTTGAGATATACGCCGCCGGTACCGGCGCAAATGTGAGCGACAAAAAATCGCGCGATCTGGAGCAGTTCTGGCAGTCTTACTTTGAGAAGGCAGGCGCCAGCCTTAAGTTTTTTGGGCCCGTACTGATTAATATGGGTTGAGGAGAAAGGCACATGTTTGAATCAATGGACAGCTTTCAAATTAGTTTCTGGGTATGCGCTATAGCGGGCACATCGTTTTTCGCGCTTAAAGTTCTAACCTCCCTTATGGCAGGCATAGGGCACGACCTTGACGCTGACTTCGATGCCGCCCCTGAAGTGGCGCACGACGGAATTGAGAGCTCAGATGCGGCTTTCAAGGCGATATCGATTACCTCACTGACAGGATTTTTCATGATGTTTGGCTGGGTTGGGCTGGCAAGTTACGAACAGGCGCAGCTTGGAAGCGTACTCTCTCTTTTCGCGGCAACGGCCGCAGGAGCGGTCACAATGTATGTCACGGCCTTAATTTTTCAAGCTGCAACCAAACTTTCGAGCGCTGGCGCCCGCTTTGATATAAATGCAACAGTAGGTAAAAGTGCTTCCGTCTATCAGAAGATCCCTGCTAACGGCCGCGGCCGGATACAGATGCAAGTTGCAGATGTGACTCATGAGATTGATGCGATCTCTGAAAACCTTACCGAGATCGAATCATTTGCCGCCGTCGAAGTGGTGCGCGTCGTGAACAGTGACACCGTATCAGTTAAGAGAATCAGCTAGATTTATACTTTAGGAGCCTGACAATGGACTACGGAACAATAGCAATTATACTCTTTGTAGCGTTCGTTTTCGGTATCATCGCTTTCCTGGCGAGCCGGTTCAGACGCTGCCCCTCCAATCAGATACTGGCCGTTTACGGTAAGTTTGCTACAGGCGGTTCGGTACGGTGCTACCACGGCGGCGGTACCTTTGTTTGGCCGCTGATCCAGGATTACTCATATTTGGATCTCACACCGATGACCATCAATATCCCGCTGAAGAACGCGCTCTCGCTTCAGAATATTCGCATAAACGTACCTAGTACCTTTACTGTCGCCATCAATACCACCCCAGAGGCGATGAATAATGCAGCGGTTCGTCTGTTAGGGCTTTCGGTCTCTGAGATACAGGAGATGGCAAGCGAGATTATTTTTGGGCAGCTCCGTCTAACTGTCGCATCCCTTACGATTGAACAGATTAACCAAGACAGAGAAAAATTCTTAGAGGCTATTAGAAGTAACATTGACCCCGAGCTTAGAAAGGTGGGGCTTTATCTTATCAACGTGAACATCACCGATATTACCGACGAATCGGGATACATCGAGAGCATCGGTAAGAAAGCCGCTGCGACAGCTATTAATCAAGCGAAAATTGACGTGGCAGAACAGGAAAAGCTGGGCGCAATCGGTGCCTCCGAGGCGGAGAAAGAGCGCAGGATTCAAGTGGCGGCCTACAATGCGCAGGCAGTCGAAGGAGAGAACACAGCGCAGGCGCGCATCGCTGCATATAATGCCGACCTTGCTGAGAAAACCGCTGAAGCGGAGCGCCGCGGACAGGTTGCAGAACAGAAAGCGGTTACTCTAATTCAAAAGGAGAAAGCCCTGGCTGAAGAGGCAAGGCTGCAGGCTGAAGAGGTCGTGCCGCGCGAAATCGAGAAGCGCAAAATTGAGATCGACGCCGAAGCTGAAGCGCAGAAACGCCGCAAAGAGGCTGCCGGAGAGGCGGACGCTATCCTCGCTGTTCTATCAGCCGAAGCTGCCGGAACGCAGAAGGTACTCGACGCCAAGGCACACGGCTACAACAATCTTGTGACAGCATGCGAGGACAGCCCCAAACATGCTGCAACGCTCTTGATGGTTGAGAAGATTAAGGAGCTTGTGACACTGCAAACCGAAGCTATCAGCAATCTTAAGATCGACAAGATTACGGTGTGGGATAGCGGAAGCGGCGATAAGGGAAGCTCTACCGCCAGTTTTCTCAGCAATATGATTAAGTCTCTCCCCGCGCTACACGATGTGGCGGCAATGGCCGGCGTAGATCTTCCCGGCTACCTCGGACAGATAAAGGAGCAGGATAACGGGCAGCACAAGATACCTGCCCCAGCCGGGGACAACTGATAAGTCCCGCAAGGCATCCAAGAGCCTCCCTGGTAGAGGAGTGTGACGAGAAACACTGTGCCATCTTTGTACCGTCGGTCCCTACGCCCGCAGCCGGAGCACTTTTACGGCTTATACTGTGGGGAGGGTGATGGGCTTGGCCTGGGAGACGGCCTGTTCCAGAATAACGTTGCCGCATTAATGCGGATGGTCACGCGATTGGCCGCAACGCCGTATTTTGAGCGCCGCTTCGACGATGTAGCTGTATGGCTCTTAAGATTCGCAGCATCTTTCGATTCTAACCTCTTTATTCTGCGCGTGGATACTTCTATCGATTTAGGCTGAGGTTGCTTGGTCCCTTGATTGCTTTGTTCTCCCATACCTGAAACACGAATTTTTCTTCGATGGCCCAGCTCTACCAGGTCGCAGATTAGATCTCCTCCGACCTCCGTGCAGTTAATGATCCCCATTCCAGGAATTTTATTGATTGCCATGCCTATGGCGGAGCTCACAAGACTGCTTGTAACATTGCCGGCCTGCTCTCCTGCAAGGGAGGTCAGCGCTTGGTCGGCAACTCTGCAGGGAATTGTTTCGACATGACCTTTGAACTTGGCAGTTAATCTTCCCGGTGCCCCTAGTATTCTCCCAGCTTGATAGGTGCAATACCCCGCCAATGTTAGTTCAGCGGTCTCCCCTTCGGCAAACTCGACCTCATACGTTTGCCCATTGCATCCGCTTAATATTATCATTGCCGTAACAATTGGTGCGAAAAAAGACAGTCCCTGCTGAATCACAAGTCCCCCGTTAGCAACCGATACTCTAACTCAGTTGTTGATAACATTTCGTCGCTGATGCGGAGCATGAAACATCCGTTCTGAATTAGAAGAAAGTGTGCTCTCGTATTGCATTGTGAACGTTTCGAGCGCCATAACTTCTACTGGCGCGGCTTCGTTTGATGGTCTGTAGCACTTAGAGCGTTAGTGATAAGACAGCAGACCGCAAGTCGCTACATTAAGTCGGGGGGGTTTAACACCGTCTTGCAGAATTGCGGACTGAATTGCGCTTCCGGGGTAACCCTCCACACCATGCGTGCCGCTTATGTGGAGCAGCACATTGTCCGGGCTCCTTGAGCCGAACCATGCAATATCTATTGCGAGCTCCTGCCGCCCCGGTCCCTTCGCTGCTATAGGCACTGATGTTAGCTGGGCTCCGGAATTGCGGGCGTTCCTTATGAATTCCTTACGTAACTGAAAATAGTCTATAGGTATTAGTGGTGCACGCTTGGGCGGCCAGGTCTGCAAATATCCGATCAAGGGAAGAGCAGCTGCTGTTACGAAGAACGCAATTGCCACTAACTTGACAATCTCTTTTCCCATGAATTGAACCTATCGATTGCGCCAGGAAAAACGCCACGCTGAACCGCTCAGTAATTCAAGCCGAAGGCTAACCGACCCCACCGGTCCTGGTGATCTTAGTCCCTTGAATTCCCAGTCCCGCCATTAGTCCTTTCTGTTCGAAAAAGAAAACGTATACTCCTTTTCTGGCTGTCGTAGTGGTAATAGAGCGAGCAAACCCATGATCCACCACTGACTGCCCAGAGCAGTAGCGATAACCAGCAATACTACCAGTAACCAAAATCTCTTCATATCTTCCCCTCTTCTGAATTGGTTACTAAGGCTGCCACGAGTTGTTCTGGGCACTACCATGATCAAGGTCCTACTCTCTTTCAGGAATTCCAAGGCGCCCGATAGCTATATAAATTGCCGCCTCGCCTTCTTCCGCAAAACCTACCCCCAGATACGTTGGGACGATTGGAGTGTCCGCGCCCAAAAACAGTGAGCCGGCCCACAGCTCCGGATTGTCAGGGACAGCCGGAAGATCGCTTTTAAGAGATGCAAAGTTTATAGAGCCTCCTGAAAAGAACCTAAAGCCGAAAAGAGGTGTCTTCAGCTCAGAGAAGCGGTAGTAATAGAATAGCCTGAGAACATGATAATCGGATGCTACAAGAGAATGCGGCGCATAACCGGGGAGATCAACAAAGCCGCCTAAAGAAAAGGAGCGCTCTACAGGCCGGCTTTCGAATGTATTTGCAAAGTCGCCGCCAAAGGCAATGGTACTTTTTCCGAAGCTATAAGGCAGCTGCAATCCACCAGCTATCGTATTGAAACTATCGCTCGCTCCTAGCTCTTCGACAGAGGCGATGTGGGCAAGCCGCGCAGCAAACCCAGAAGTTGGAAAATCGGGAATATCAAGTGCGTCGAGATCGATACCGCCAATAAGATCCGCAGTGTCATACCCGAACTCCGGAAGCTCGGCTGAGCCGATGTCGCGCTCAAGATCCCCGAAGCCCCTTCGATACGTGACTCTAGCCTCACCAATGGTACCAAGCTCGCGCCCTGCTGCAAGTCCGGCACTACCGGATAGCCGCTGGTAGAGGGCGATATCCTCACCATTACTCCTTAGGCGAAGATCATTTCTTCCTATAGTTATAGTTGGTGCGATGAAGTAGGGCATCTCCGATGATAGGGGCTGGAACCATTCAGCCGAGAAGCGCGGCGTCTGTCCGATCTCGCCGCGCAGATCTACATATGTACCGTTGATGTCAAAATCGGTGTTCCTATAGGCCAGCCCCAAACGGTAGTTACTGTCACCCTCAAAATCATCCTCTATAGCCGCCCCAACACGGATATACTGCTTGAGGAATTCCTTCTCTTTCAGCCGAACGATAAGCCCCTTACCTTCATCAGTTTCGACAGTGGAGTAAGTCACCTCCCGGAACTGACCGGTGTCAAACAGCCGCTTAATCCCCCTCTCTACCGCATTGCGATCAAAACTTTCTTTTTCGCCTATTCCGAGCTGCTCCTTAATTCTATGCTCAGGGTATTTCGATTGATTCTCGATGCGGATAAAAGCGATGCGAGCATCGGTTTTATAGTCTAAGATCCTTCTCCGCTGATATGAGCGGTATTCAGCCGGGGTGACAGAAAGCCTCTTTAACTGATCCACCACCTTCAAAGCGGCTTCTTCACCAAGCTTTTCAAGCTCATCTCCCTTAACGAAATCGGTTGCTGAGTAACCTTTAAGATCTGGCGTAATAAGGATATCCTTCTCGCGCATAAGCCCTCGTTGCAGCTCGGAGTTCTGCGCCAAAAGGAGCGATATAATCTGCCCGCCTACTGCCAGCGGCGTCCCGAGCTCATCGCGCCGCTTGAGGTCAGCGTACAGCTCCACAACAATCAGGACATCTGCGCCCAGCTCAAGAGCAACATCCACCGGCAGATTATTTACGATCCCGCCATCGACCAGCAGCTTTCCATTATGTTCAATGGGTGCAAAGAAGCCGGGGACCGACATGCTTGCGCGCACAATGGTTGCAAGATCTCCCTCCTTTGGTATCACCGCCTGTCCCGTTTCGAGATCGGCAGTCACTGCTCTAAACGGCAGCGGAAGCTTGTCAAAGTCGGCAGGACTGCTGGATTTTTCGTACAACCTCTGAAGTAGCGGCAAAACATTCTGCCCCTGCACTATGCCAGTCGGTACAACTAGCGAGCCTTGGCGAATTCCTATCTTAACATCTCCGTAGATCTCCCGGTTTCTACCGGGCTTAAACCGGAAGGGCTGGCTGCGGCGGTTGGCGCTTTCGCTGAACAGTGCGTCCCAATCGGTCTCCTTCAGAAGCCTCTCCATCTCCGGAAGCGTGACTCCACTTGCATAGGCCGCTCCGACAATCGAGCCCATGCTAGTGCCGGTTACAAGATGCACCGGTATTCGATGCTCCTCCAACACCCGCAAAACACCCACATGCGCGAAGCCGAGCGCGCCGCCCCCTGCAAGCACTAAACCGATCTTAGGAGGCGCCTGTTGATCGGGCGAATCGTTCTTGTCTAGTGCAATTGCCGGAGCGCTCAACAAAAAAGTCCAGTACAATATAAATACTGCAACTAAGTGAAGCGCTCTTAAATGAAAAGTAGGCATTATAGTCCTCGATTGATGGGTCCATCAGCTGTCCTTGACCCATGGAGCATGCATTCATTAACTGATGGATGTAAAGGGTTGGGTACAATCGGCGCCATTGAGGCTCATTCCTAAGTAAGGCGCCTTAAAGCTCTAAGCGCTTTAGCTAGGACGCTGCTTGCAGCGGCGTCTGCTTCTCCCACTCATCCATTAAAATGGATGTGACAGCCGCGGCAATTCGCTCCATGTCGTACTCATTCAGCTGCTGATGAATCGGCAGCTCAACTAAGTGATTACGGAGATAATCCACCTCTTTTGCAAGATGCGGCGGGCATGCTGGGTGATGAGTGCTCCAAATATTGACGCTTCCTATTCCACGGGCGGAGAGGGCATCTCTGAAGCTCTTTTTGTCGCTTACAAGTATAGGATAAAAGAGGGGGCAAGCCCCATCAGGTAAGCTTTGAATCAAAGGCTCTGTAAACTCCGCGAGAAGCGAGTGCAGCTTATTAAAATTAGCCCGCCGCCTAGCAATGACGAGTTCGGGGTCAAAAGATTTCAGCAAACGCCTCGCTATAGCGGAAGTAGTATATTCAAACTGTACCGAGCTCCATTTGGTTTGTCCCGACAAGACCGTTTCATTCACGACAGCACGGCGCCAAGGCCGTGTTGCGCTCCATAGCTTCATTAACGCGCCCGTTTTGTCGCCCCGTAGATACCTTTGCGCGAGCAAATTAGCCGACTGAGCAAGCGTACTGCGAAGCGGTGGAGTGCGGAGATTCCCCTTGGGCCCTGGCTGCTTTGACACGAGATATCCTCCATGCGGCATTGGAAGAGACTTATATATAGAGAATAGCGCTATATCTCCGCTGGACCCGAGCCATGTTTCTCCGCACCGACTCAATAGACTCAGAGCGCAGTCTTCAATTAGGGCTAGACCACGATCCCTGCAGAAAGCGGCGATTGTGCCGATGTCTTGAGGCAATCCGAAGTAGTGAATTAAATAAAGCGCGCGCACATCGGGCGTAATACGCTCTTCTATATCGTTAAGGTCTACCTGCAAAGTTCGGCTTAGGCGATAAAATTCAAGCGTGTACTTTGCATCGATAAGGGTGCTGATCTCGCTTCCTTGGTAGTAGCTAGGCACCAATATTTTACTGCCTGCTGGGAGCGCTAACCTACTTAGTCCCTCCTTCAATGCCACGCGGCCGCTAAAAGTCCATAGCCCGTTTGAAGAGTTAAATGGAAAGTAGTGGTTCCATAAATCGCTCCTGCACCCGACCAGATCGCTCAAAGAGAGAGTCACATAGGGGGGAATAGCATCTCTGATCTCATCCTGTTGCATAGGCCTGAGATAGAAATTACATGGCGCAAGGTTTCGCCGAAATGACAAGTGTCATGAAGTTCTTTGTGATGTGGCAATGTACATGAGTAAAGGGCACTACATGACTCGCAAGCTTTTAAGCATATTCGGTTTTTAAATTTTCTCTATTGGCGAGAGATCTATTATGAGTCGGATCCTGTAGAGTCCTTTGGCGCAAAAGGTCCGGTTCCTTTACGTAAGTGCCGGCGCATAGTCTTAAGCTCCTCCACAGCTTCCGGTCTCTCTCCCTCGGTGGAATACGGGATCCCAAAAAACTGCTTCTGGCGGTAACCGGGCGCTTCTATCACCTCTCGTAACTCAATACCGAAAAGCCCATACTTCTGGCTGGAAGTAGCAACAACCACCCTTTCTCCTGTTCTTGGATCAGTTGCATAGAGCGCATCGGCACGCACCTTTCCGCCCCGTTCGATGACCTCCTGAATCTCAGGATCGACAAGAGCGCCGCGTTCTTTAAACTGCTTGCCTTCCTGCCGCAGCTCATCCCGTCTTGCATCTCTATCTCGCTCTGCAAGATGCATCATCTGCTCCGCCCCGCGGCGCTCATGATGCGGCTTGAAAGCCTGCCTTCTTTCGGATGCCCGTCTGCGGTCAGAGTCGCTTGGCCCCTCTCCCCTGCTCATGGCTTGCAGCCTTTCAAGGTCAAAGGGCTGTGCCCTTACCTGGCGGCGGTTTGCATCACTTGTTCCGGCACAGTGGTTGAGATTAATGGAGTACTCCTCCTGTGCGATCTTATATGCACGGTCGATGCGCGCCTGCCCGCTAAGCCCTTCGGCAGAGGCTCTATTTAGAAAGTAGCGCACAGCATCGTTGTTTGTCTTAATACCGGACAGCTCATCTCGTCCGGCCGGCTCGGCCTCCGGCGTTTCAGCCTTCCGTCCCTTTTTCGACAAATTCATAAGCCGCTCAGCACCTTTCATTCCACTAACCGGGCGGGTAACACGTTCCCTTTCCGGCTCTGCGCGAGAACGATCATTGACTGGACGTCCGGCGGCTCTTGCTTGAAGATCTTCTAGGTCGAAACGCTGGCCTCTTATATGGGCGCGATTTCTGTCGTTGGTGCCCGCGCAGTGGTCTAGGTTTATCCCAAGCTCCTTTTTCGCAATGTCATAGGCGCGATCAATACGCCCTTGCCCGCGCTTCCCTTCAGCGGCAGCTCTGTTTAGGAAATAATTAACCGCGTCGTTATTGGTCTCGAAAACTGGGATAGCACGTCTAATCTCTAATCTGTTTTCACTCTCTTTCTCTCGTGAATTGAATAGATGCTCTTTACGGGTATTCTCTTGAGAGCTTCTTGCTTCCCGAAGGCGGTCCTGGTCTTTAGCCCGATCAAGCATTCCGCGGCGCTCGCCGAAGGTGTTCCTAGAACCCATCTTAAAACTCGTAAAACTCGCTCGGCGAATTTCGCCATAATGCTACGCTTTAAATCGATATGTAGTAGATCCCCGGAGTAGTTGCATAATCTTGCGGGAACTTACGCGGGATTCGTATTGCCTCAATAAGCCACATTCTTGAAGCGCTTTTCATAACCCTGTCTAGCGGGGTGTCACTCATTTCGCAGTTCTTTACACATTTACATATGGGAATGTGAGTGGATTTAGGGTTCTAGTGCGCCTGTACTAAACCTGGTGCCGAATTTTGGGCTGCATCGTCGACTGCCATACGGTAGCTCTCGATGCAGCCCGAAAAACCAGCATCAATAGATCATCGCTCTCATCGGGATTGCTTCCGAAAGGAAGAGAGCGCCGGTCACAACAGTACAATAAACGCATGAAACTGAATAACATTGCGGCAGCCATTCTGGCAGCCATCACCGCACTCGGGTTTACCGCGTGCAGCCACACAAGCGAAAAGGACCTCGCCAATGCGACGCGTCTCGGCGCATATGCTCCGAGCGCCCGCAATCACCCCGACGGCAATGCACCGGTGCTCAAGAAAAGCACCGTCATCATCGCCGGAGGCGTGGAGGGAACGGCATGCAACCCGCAGCGGTCCTACTCCAACTGGCAAGTGATCACCCCCTCCGACACGGAGGAAACGCGCGCCAATTGGGGAACCGCCGGCGGCTTCGCTCGCGACCTCGGTGTCGGTGCAGGAACCGCAGCAACCGGCTACGGCTGGGTGCGGATCGGAGAGAAGTATAAGCCGACGCGGATTGGAGTGAACAACTCCAGCCGGAGCTCAAGCTCGGCACAGCAGAGTCAGAGCCAGAACCAGACGGGATCCAACGAGATCAACGTCAGTGATGGCTACTATTACTCCGAAGGCTACTAGCCGGAGGATTTGCCGAAGGTTGAATAGCCGTGCGCTGGTTCGTGAGAACCAGCGCACGGCGCCCACTCGCCTTCCCAACCTTTTTTAGGAAATAAGGTCTCCTTTTCGCGCTAACCCCCTTTTCCTACTCCATTTTCATATTTTTATGCATAGCAATTGTTAAGGGAGTATCGTACCTAGTGACCCTAAATTGGGCGGTAATGCACTTTCTTTAAAAAAAAAAAGGATACCTTTTTGGCAATCTGTTCATAACGTTTGATAGCCGCTCTAGGCTGTTTCCATCCAGGTTCTTCTAGTTCTTTCCAAGCTTAATTTCGAACTGTAAAGTTTCTTTTGGAGCGATCTCTATGCGTCCGGTAGTGCGGCGCCAGAGGGCGTCAGTAAATATCGAAGCCGCTCTTAGCAGCGCCGCTATGTTGACCACAGTCTGCATAGCCATGCAGATAGCAGTGGTGCTATTCCGCCAAGTGTCGCTGCAGTTTGCCGTAAATGAGACGGCAAGATGGGCGGCAATAGAGAACGTTCAGTTCTCCACGCCAAGGTCCTTTACAGTTAGCCCCTACTCCTCTTCGCAAATTAAAGCCAAGCTAACGGCCGAGGCGGCGCGCTTCGGCATATCACTCAATCCATCAGACATTAAAATCTGCCCCTTTTCTGATCCCGGTTGTGCCGTCGAGGTAGGCTCGGCCGCTCCCGGTTTGTTTATTATCACAGTACAAAGGCAGGCGCCGTTCTCATTCGGATTCTTCACCGCTTCACTTTCTGCCCAAGCGATAGCAAGAAGGGAGGGCTAAATGGCGGGAAAATCGCATAGCACTGGATCTGTTTTGGTTGAATTCCTGCTGCTTTTTATGGTGGTGGTTGTTGTCACCTTTAGCGGCATTCATCTAGCGCTCAATCTGAAGGCCGGAGAAATTTTGTCTACGTTGAGCCGGGAGAGCGCAAAACTTGCGGCCGCCCGCTGCGCTGGGCTAAACGATCCGGCGCCATGTATCGATGTTGTGCTGGCCGATCTCGACATCTCTGCGCAAACCCTTCTGCCCGGCTCCGCGATAGTGATCTCGGTCTATGAAGTAGACGTCGCTGCAAATGTTGTGGCATTCATCGCAAGCAGATCTACATCTCCCCACGTAACCTCCCGCTATAACGCAAATCGATTCGCCGCTCTTACCTTGTCACGGGCCGACTTAGCGTACCTTACCTCTTTTAGGAAGCGCCTGGTTCTAAGTGAAGTCTTTTTCTCACGGAAGGTCAGCATGCCCATTCTTAACTACATTATGGGCGATGCTATTGGAGATTCCTATGAACTCTCTATTTATTAACAAACGCCGCTCATCACAGTCAGGATACTTTCTGGCGCTGGGCGCAATCGTAGTAGCCGCTCTTTTCATTCTTGTCGGACTCGCTGCCGACTCAGCGCAACTATACAGGGCACGCCTGAGGCTTCAGAGAGCCTACGATGCTGGAGCGATAGCCGGAAGCAAGGTCTCCGGAACAGTAAATGTCGATCGAGGGCCGTTTATTGCGGAACAGGTAACACGGATAAATCTCGAGGCGATGGGATATGATCCCGGCGATTTTCAGGTAAATGCTTTTTGGGCCGACGGAGCCGATAAATCTATCATGCATGTTGACGGCAATGTCTCCCTCCCACTCTGGTTCATGCGAATTGTGCCCAGTATGACTAGTCACGAGAGCGTGGAAACTTCGGCGCGCGCCGCAAGCAAACGTTCGGTGGTCGTGCTCGTACTCGATGTTACAGGTTCTATGAACGAACTGGCAGGCGGCGTGCGTAAACTCGACGCGCTAAAGACAGCCGCAAAAAACTTCATCAACCTCTTTGAGCCCGGTTATGATTACATGGCGATCGTCAAGTTTTCGGAATTAGCTGACATACCGCCCGGAGCCGATATGACATCGAACTTCTCTCACTTCGGCTCAATTGTGGATACGTTGTCGGCCGGCGGTTTTACTAATACTCAGCTCGGCTTATGGCTCGCCGAGCACACGATGAAAAACGCTCTTATCGCCCGCCCTGACTTAACGGCAGCTCACAAAGCGATAGTGCTTGTAACGGACGGCGCTCCAACCCACTCGTGCAATTCACTTGTTGAAATAGACCCCGCCTTAGACCCTCACAATAGGCCTTATGACTGCCAACTCTTTACCGTACCTAAGCATAGAGATAATTACGATAGAGCCCTTTTACAGGCTGACGCCGTGCGCGCTTCGAGCGGAGTGGCTATATACACCATAGGAATAGGGGCCCTGCGCGGGCGAAGGCTGCCCGATGGCAGTGGCTATGCTACAGATCTTGAGAGAGACGACGCCTATCAGGATTATCGGGATGAGGTTAGCCTGAAATCTAATTTTCTAAGAAGAATCGCAAATGTCGCTCCGCCGAACAATACAGAGCCTGTACATTACTTCCGCTCAGGGATCTTGAATAACGCTCAGTACAACCCGGCCTTGGTGCCGCCCGGTCACCCTGCTCCGGCCCGAGGCCTTTATCTTGCCACCTCGCGCGCGGATGAGCTAAATGCTCTATTTCAAACGATAGGCTCGTCGCTCAAGGGGCGGCTGATCCGGTAATTGCAGGCCCCAAGTTAGCTATGCTGATAGTTTTCAATGAGGGCGATTATCTCGCTGTCTCTTTCCCCCTGTAGCTCAATGACCCCTTGGCCTTCGCTGATGTAATAGGTTCCTCCTGCGCCCAATGATCGTTTCAGGAAGGAGAGCAACCCTTTCAAGTAGGTATCGTGGGCAGGCAATTGTGAGATTACGGTAACACTCTTTCCTCCACGTCCCTTACGCTCTATTCGAAGCGCCGCTTTTATAGTACTAGAGGGGACAAGTTCCTGCGCCGTACAAACGCACTCCTTTACGGTGCGCCGGCAATTGCTGCAGCGCTTCTCCGGAGGAGGATCGGTCGAATAGACCAGCGCGTATTCGCCCTCTGAAGTGGATTTTCTTTTGGCGGGTCTGTTACTTGAGCGTTTCCCCAAAATATCGGCAAGAAATGTTTCACAAGAATATACTA
>JAGFJO010000042.1 GCA_024102635.1 Deltaproteobacteria bacterium | reverse complement strand
CGCTACACGTGTATCTAAAGTTCGGTAATCGAACGTAGCTTCAAGAAGTTACACCTCCCTAAGCTACGCACGCCGCTAAAACGCAGCGAACAATACGATGCTTCCAACCCAACGCCAAAGGCTAATGTAAAGTAAGCTGGAACCTACTTGTCGAGGGAGGTGCGGATGGCTTGGCGCAGCAGGTAGCTCCTTTTCGCTTCGTCGGTTACTTCCACGAGATTGTCATAGAGCTGAGGGTCCATCAGCAGGGCGCCCAGAGTGCCGCTTCCCTGGGCTAGCGCATCGGACGCGCGCTTGAGGTTATCTGCGGTGGCGTTAAGTTTGGCGATGACTTCTGCGATACCTTCTGGCGAATCAGAATAAATTAAATCATGCATAAGCCCCGAGCCGTTCTTTACGGACTTCAAAACATCTTCCACCGAGGCTGAGGCCGATGCCAAATTTTCAGCCGCAGCCGTCAGTGCAGAGATGCTCTTTGCTCCTTCGGGATCGTAAATCAGTGCGTGCAGCGCTCCTGAGCCGACTTCAATCTGCTTCACTATGTCCTTTATTCCAGCCGCTGCGCTGCTTATATTATCGATAAGTTTTTCACCGTCCTTTTTGGAATAAACCAGTCGGTGGAAAAATCCCTCTCCTTTTTCAATCTCGTTTGAAAGGTTCGCAATGCTCTGCATGGCGCTATTGAAGTGAAGTATCGAATCCTTTCTTAAAAGCTGTACAAACTCATTTACATTGTTTGAGATCTCAACCGTGTTATCCACCACTTGGCCGGCTTTACTGAGTACTTCAGAGATATCCGCGGGCTCGCTGCTTCTCATCGTGGCCCCAGGCGGGAGTAGCTTACGCTCCCGCCCCGGCGTGATGCTTAGAAAGCGGTCGCCCAATAGCCCCTGCGTCTCTATGGTTGCGATACAATCAGCGTGGATGCGGTCCAGATACTCGTCATTGACAAGAAAGGTGACGTGAACCGTAGAGTCGTATACATTTTTGCTGAACCCTATGCGGCCGACTCTGCCGACCGTAATGCCCCCCAATCTTACCGGCGCTCCCTCGGCGAGTCCCTTAACGTCCGTAAAGGTGGTTAGGAAGGCCTCCTGGCTTGCAAAGATCTGACGCTCCTTTCCCATGGCAAATATTACGGCTACGGCTAGAACTAAGCCCCCTAAAATAAAGACACCCGCCTTCAGCTCATGATTCTGGCGCATCTTTGACACCCCGCAATTGTAACTGACTCCGACGATCAAAGTTCATCTGCATACGAAACTAATCGAACCATTCTCCGCTTATAAATTCAATAACCTGATTGTTAGATGACGCAAGTTCGGAAACTGCACCCTCTGCCAGCACGCTCCCTTCGTTAATCAAGATCCAGCGATCGGAGATCCGCTTTGCGGTCTCGATGTCATGTGTCACGACGATTGAGGTGATATTAAATTGGTCTCGCAATTTAATAATGAGGTCTCCAATCATGCGCGTGGCGCTGGGGTCAAGCCCGGTGGTAGGCTCATCGAAAAGCATCACCTTAGGTGAGCTTGCTAACGCACGTGCAAGCCCGACACGTTTTTTCTGTCCGCCGCTTAGCGCCGGTGGCAACTTACCTTCGATACCCGGCAGCCCCACTATTGAAAGGGTCTCCCTGACTATATCCGTGATCTGGGTTTCACCATAACGCCCCCTCTCTCGCAGCGAATACGCGACATTTTCAAATATGGTGAGGGAATCGAACAGAGCCGCTCCTTGGAACAGCATCCCTATATGGCTGCGCAGCTGAATTAGTTCCCGCTCGTTCATCCCGTGCAGTGGCTTATTGAAAACAAAGATTTTGCCCGAGGTGGGAAAGAGCAGCCCGATGATAAGCTTGAGTATGACGGTTTTGCCGGTGCCACTGGGCCCGAGCAGAGTAACCACCTCGCCTTGATTTATTGTGAAGGTAATATCTTTGTGGACCGACGTGGTTCCGAATTGCATGCCTACATTTTGAAGACTTATCACGCTCTGCATTAGAATCCGGTCAGAAGTGAAGCACTATAAGCAGCTTTGTTATGAAAAAATCAGCGACAAATATAACGATTGAGCTTGTTACTACTGCGGATGTGGTGGACCTTCCCACACCCTCCGTTCCTCCGGTTGTGGTAAGCCCTTTGTAGCAGGAGATTGATACCAGTAGAAAGCCGAAAATTGCACTCTTAATAAGCCCATCTAAGAAATCACGAATGACGACGGTGTCCATGAGTCCCCTGTAAAAGTTATGACCGGTAAGACCGAGTTCATGAACGGCAATAATCATACCGCCGTAAATGCCGATCACGTTTGCAAAGACCGCCAGTAAGGGGAGGACCAACAACGCAGCCATCAGCCTGGGAGCAACAAGCTTTGCAGTAGGACTGGCCCCCAAAGCCTTCATTGCGTCTACCTGTTCGGTTGCCACCATGGATGCAATCTCTGCCGCGATTCCGGCGCCTACTCTACCGCAAAGCATGACAGCAGTCAGAACAGGTCCCAACTCTCTTACTATGGCGAGCCCGACGATGTTGCCAACGTAGTTTTTGGCTCCAAAGCGCTGTAGTCCGTAGGCAGTCTGGAGCGCCAACACCATTCCGGTGAATATCGAAGTGATTATCACTATGGGGAGCGATTGAAGGCCGATCACCACCACCTGGCGCGAGACTTCACGCCAGCTGACGCGCCCGCATCTCAGATCATGCCAAGCTTCGGCCAAAATACCTGCATACGCGCCGAATGACCTAACGAAAGAGTGACTTTGAATTGAGCTCATTCTACCTCTGACGCTAAGTTCTCATGCAGCTGCTTAAGGTCCTCGGGCTCTGCGTCAGCCAAGTAGGACCACAGCTCATGCCCTCTGCCGCGCTCGGACCAAAGGACTAAGTCGGTAATGCACCCCTCCTTTCGAAGGGAGTAAGCCGCCAAATTTATCGGTAGACGGTCCAATTCGGCGCGCATAGTGGAGAATAGGATCGCCGGTTCAACTCGCTGCAGGTGCTCTTGGCGCTCGATTTCGATAGCTTTCATCCCCACTAATAGCTCGCGGGCAAGGGCGCTCGTGCTCACACCCTTTTTGATGTTGCACTTTTTCAAAGCCGTCATAAATACGGGCGAATCGCTCTGCGGTATCGTCAGCGTGTAAATATACGGGTCTTCTTGAAGAAGCCGGACGGTCCACTCAAAATCGCCCCTGGAAGTCTTAAGCTGGAGTGATTGCGGAGGGGGTGCACTCGCGCTACAACTGATTAATAAGAGAGGCAGTATGGCAATAATACGCCTTGTCGATTCTAAGTACCTTGTCAGATAATCAAGAGCGCTGCTGCTTTTATTTAATTTTCCGCTGAGCGCCGGACGGAACATTGATACGGTTGTGATCGATACGGTTGTGGCGAAAGCCGCTAGCATGGTGCCGGCCAGAGCGGAAACTGCGAGAACAACATTAAGGACTCTGCCGTTTGCCCGGCATTCGCTGAATGAAGGGCCGGTGAACCGAACAGCTTCCTGGCGGCGCGATCCCGCAATGGTATGATTAGTCTTCATAACGTACACAAAATATATCCTCCCGACCAAGTGGCCCTCAAGGGGATAGATCTAAAGGTATACCCGGGAGATTTTCTCTTCATAGCGGGAGCCAGCGGGGCTGGCAAATCAACCCTCTTGCGGCTTTTGTTCGGGGCTGAAAAGGCCACAAGCGGGCAGGTAATTGTCGGCGGACGCAACCTGCAGGCTATCAGCCCAAACAATATCGCGTTTTTGCGCCGTGACGTTGGGGTGATTTTTCAGGATTACAAACTTCTTCCACGCCGCTCCGTAATTGATAATGTGGCTTTTGGACTCGAGGTGCAGGGCGTCAAGCTCCAAGAGCGTCACCGCCTTGCCATGCTTCTCTTAAAGGCAATGGGGCTCGAAGACAAAGCACACGGATCCCCGCTAACGCTTTCCGGCGGTGAACAGCAGCGGGTATCAATCGCTCGCGCATTGATTCATCGGCCCCGCTTGATACTAGCGGACGAGCCGACCGGTAATTTGGACCAAGATATGACCAATGTAATCTTCGATCTACTCTTAGAGGCGAACTCGGCCGGAGTGACCATTGTGGTGGCGACTCACAACCTTGCAATCATCGAAGAGTTGAATCTCCGTACTATCGTTTTGGACCGCGGCAAGATTATCGGAGATTTTGATTCGCCAAGAGGGTTAGATTAGAAAGGGCTTTTCACCTTTATGACGCGCAAGGGAAAGATAGCGAACTCTTCTTACGGATTGGGTTCCCTTTGGAAGGACGAGGGGGAGGTTCCTAAACTGGCGCCGCTTAGCCTGGCGTCACATTTAGCCGTCCAGGCTTGGAAAAGCTTTCTGCTATCTCCGATAACCTCGGTCCTAACGATGGTTACAATAACTACCGCGCTGCTTGTTTTCTCTATGTTTATCTTGGTGCTGGAGAACGTCAAGGGGCTTGTCTCCTCCGCGCAGAGCGGCCTGACAGTCAGTTTGTATATGAAGGAATCCGCCGGAGATGATGACGTGCGGAAGCTTCTGGGTCAGATAGAGAAGCACAGCTCAATCGAGCGAGCCGTGCTGCGAGATAAAGACGAGGCTTTGGCGAGTTTTCGCGAGGCGTTAGGTGAAAGGGCGGTAATATTGGATGGTCTTGACCAAGATAATCCTTTGCCGGCATCGATTGAGGTGCAATTTAAGGACTCGCCGGAGGTGGCCGACAGGATTGACGAGTTCGCAGCCCAGGCAAGAGACTTCGCCCAGGTTGAGCAGATTGACTACAGCCGCGGCCTGGTAGCACGCTTAAGCGGTTTTCTTAAGTTTTTCAGGTGGGGCGGCTTTTTCTCAATTATTTTCATGCTGCTAATAACCAGCTTTATCATTACCAATACGATAAGACTGGCTCTCTACTCGCACCGCGAAGAGATAGAGATTATGAAGTTAGTAGGAGCAACCAACGCTTTCGTGCGTGCCCCCTATATGATTGAGGGCTTTGTCCAGGGACTAGTCGGAGCGTTGCTCAGTTTACTTCTGTCATATAGCTGCTATGTCCTCGTTCAGGATCTAGTAGCGAAGAATGACATTTTGCAGCTGCTGGTCAGCAACATCAGTTTTCTTTCTTGGCATTCGATCGTGTTGGTTTTGATCTGCGGGGTGTCGGTCGGAATTTTGGGAAGCTATCTGGCTGTAAGAAAGTTTCTATCGGTTTAGCAGCTTTGATAATGTCGTCAGCACATCCACTTAAGTTTTTGCTTGGATTTATCGCGGCATTTCTGGTCGTGCCGCTCACTGTGTCGGCACAGGCTCCGGACCAGCACGAGCGCTTGAAGGAGATCAACGCACAGGTTGAAACAGCCGGAAAGCAGCTTGCGGCGACCACTCAGAGAGAAGCGGCGCTCTCCGTAGAATACAAAGAGCTGGAGAAGGCGGTCGCCGAGCTAAGATCGCAAGAAAATAAACTAAGGGGGTCTCTCGAGGGCAATCTACAAACTGCTCATCAGCTGCGCGACGAGCTTGAAGAGAACAAGAAAAAGCTTTCCGCGCTAAAACTAGCGACCGCAGTGCGTCTGAAGGTGTTGTATATGCATCGGCATCAGAGCGTGGCTGAATCTGTGCTGCTAGTCTCCGATCACAGTACGCTTCAGAAGCATGCGTATTTTCTGGAGAAGATCCGGACGCACGACATGCGCCTATTCGACCAGATCCAAGTACTACTGCTGGAGAAAGCGGGTCAGGCTAGAAAGCTCGCAGACACCATTGAGCAGCAAGCTCGTATAAAGAGGGATATCTCCTCTCAAAAGAGCCTATTATCCAAAAAACTCGAGCAGCAGAACAATGTGCTGAAGGAGCTGCGCGCCGAGAGGGCCAGGCTCGAGAGCGCGGTTGTATCACTAAGGGCTCAGGCTCTTAGGCTTGAAACGGTGCTAGTGTCCATCACTGGAAATGACGCTGAAGAGAGTCGACTATCTCTGCCAAGGGACGGAGGGAGCACTCAGTCGAGGCAGGTTGTACAGCAGTATCTGGGCGCCGGACTCGCGGGCCAACGTGGGAAGATTCGCAGGCCGGTAGCGGGAAGTGCAGTGCAGCAGAAAGGAGAAAAAGCAAGCAACTTCAAAGACATGGTTTCGCGCAAGGGGGTGCGCTTTGCCTGTGACGGAAAGGAGAGCGTGAAGGTAGTGGCGGACGGACGGGTAATTTACGTGGGAAGAATGCCGGGGCTTGGTAACCTTGCCATTGTTGACCATGGCAAGCGTTACTACACGCTTTATGGAGGAATTGATTCCCCGCTAGTCAATCTTGGAAATGACGTGAGAGAGGGGGATACGGTAGCCGAGTGCGGCACCGAGGAACAAGGCGCCCCGGAGTTATATTTTGAGATTAGGAAAAACGGTTCTCCAGTGAATGTTAAAGAATACTTGCTACCAGGCTAATTTGTAGAGCATCCCAATAGCTCTTGAATCGTCTCAGGCTTTACTGATATCCTATCCATAACACTGCATTTTTGGAGAGGTATGGCTCCCCGTAACACACGGCCAAAGGTTTATTTACTTGTTTCGCTAATTTCGCTGATTCTCTCGTTCGGCTATCTGTTGCCGGAGGTCAGCGCGAAGGATGGAAGCGACAGCAGCCTGTTTCAGGAACTTAAGATCTTCACTGATGTTATCTCAATAGTTCAAAGAGATTATGTCCGAGAAGCCGATAGCAAAAAACTGGTCGAGGGAGCAATTAAAGGAATGCTCGCCACGCTCGACCCTCACAGCGGCTACCTAGATCCGGACTTTTATAAGGATCTTCAGGTTCAAACAAAAGGCGAGTTTGGTGGCCTTGGCCTTGAAATCACCATTAAAGATGGTCTGCTTATTGTAGTGGCGCCAATGGAAGGTTCTCCCGCCGAGCAAGCGGGGATTAGGGCAGGCGATTCGATAATAAAAATTGAAGGAAAGTATACTAAGGAGTATTCGCTCGTTGACGCGGTAAAGAAGCTGCGCGGAGCGAGAGGAACCCCCATTACCCTTTCGATATATCGCAAAGGCGTAGCAAAGCTTTTTGACGTTACCGTGATTCGCGACAAGATAACGGTTAAGAGCGTCCGCAGCCGCTATCTGGGAGACGGTTACGGGATAGTGCGCATTAGCCAGTTCATGGAGAAGACTAGTGACGATCTGAAGAGCGCGATAATGCAGATCTCTGGCAGTATAGAAGATGGTGAGCTGAAAGGACTAATCCTTGATCTTCGCAATAACCCCGGAGGCCTTCTTACCCAGGCGATTCGTGTCAGTGATATGTTTCTGAAGGAGGGCGTAATCGTATATACCGACGGACGCGTCGAGAATCAAAAGCAGAAATTTTATGCTCATTCGCGGGGCACCGAACCAGATTATCCGGTCGTAGTGCTGGTCAATAACGGCTCAGCTTCGGCCTCAGAGATCGTTGCCGGCGCGTTGAAGGACCATGGACGTGCACTAATACTCGGCACGCAGACCTTTGGGAAAGGGTCTGTTCAAACCATCACGCCACTTGAAAACGGCGGCGCACTTACATTGACTACTGCTTTGTATTACACGAAAAGCGGCAATTCAATTCAATTGACCGGAGTAAAGCCGGACATCGAAATGGACGTCAAACCGGAAGAGGAGAATATTAAGCAGCAAGAGGAGGAAGAAAACCCTCTTTCGGGGTACCGGGAGGAGGATTTGCCTGGCGCCATCGACAACCCTAACGGCAAGCGTTCCCCAGCAAACATAATGCAGAAAATTAATAGGATTCCATCATCCGGTTCCGATCTTCCTACCAGCCTTGAAAAGACTGAACTGAGTGAGCTGCTCAAGAAAGATCCTCAGATGGAGCGGGCTTTGGAGCTGCTTAAGACCTTCAATATTTTTCACGGCACATCCCAGCAGGTAGCGCGCGGACAGGTTAGCGGCGAGCCTTTGGGCCAGTAATCAGTAGATAAGGTACGGAACATAAATTCTCCTTGATGGGATCGACGATCTATTCTATAAAAATACTCGAACTTCGTTTTAGGCGCGCCTTTTAATCGGATGTAAGGCAAGTAGTTATTGCGAGAGTAGGGGGGTGGGCGAGTTCTGCGTATTCCGGCCTTGGTTATTTATCCTTTATAAGGAGAGCGAGATGGAGAGTTCTGCCACCAGTACATATCCCTTACGGCACCTTATTCCGGCTAATATGAGGTTCGCGAAGCTTTCTCTCTCCTCGCAGCTCCAATCTCTTAAGCGTGTCAATCTTATGATTAGGATGCCGCGTCGAACCCCTGCTAAGGGCCTTTTCTCGTCCTCTGAGCGTTTTCAGAACTCGGGCGACTTTCGTTAGGCCGACAGTCAGCAAACCTGCTATTTCATAACAATGGCCTCTGATATTGATGAGCAACTTGAATCGCTAAAGGGAGATCCTTTGATCGCCGCTGCACTTTTGCGTCTTAGAAGCGAGCTGCCGGGAGATCTTAAATATCACGTCGCCTCGCATACTGACGATGTATTGCGCGAGGTAGTTCTGTTTGCTACCCATGACGGCCTCGATGCTCGCCCCAGGCACTTGCTGGCGATTGCTGCGGCCTATCACGACCTAGGGTTCGTGAAGCAGCGCAGTAATAACGAAGAAGTGGGCGCACAAATGGCGGCAGAGGCGATGCATGCAGCAGGGGGATTCAGAGCGTCGGAGATAGAGCTCGTGCATGGCATGATACTTGACACCCAGGTACGTTTCACAGAGAAAGGGCCACAGCAGGTGCCCGCATCAGAGCTTAGTAAGTATTTACTTGATGCCGATGTCAGTAATTTGGGGCGTGAAGATTTTTTCGATAAAGCTGAGCTGGTACGCCAGGAGGTGCAGTTCGAAAATAAAGAGGATTTCATGCGCGGCCTGGTAAAGTTCATGGAAGCGCACACATGGTATACTCCGGCGGCCAAGGCATTAAGGGATCAAAAGAAGCGCGAGAATCAAGCTAAACTGGAAGCAATGGTAAGAACTTTTCCTTAGCTGCCTGGGGGAAAGAGCGGGTACGTTACGCGTCAGCGGAGAGTTCGATGAGCGGTTGATTAGCCTGAACCTCCTCACTCTCCTTTACCAAAATTTGCGAGACCACCCCGGCCTTGGGCGCTTTAATCTGATTCTCCATCTTCATCGCCTCGATAGTAAGAAGCGATTCTCCGAGCTTAATCTGTTGTCCCACCGAGGTCATTATTTTTGCAACCACTCCAGGCATGGGTGCCTTAACATGGTTGCTGCTGGAAGATTCATGTTTACGCGATGCTGTAGGGAACGTGGACACCGGAGGGGGCGTCGCTGCTGCTGACGTTGTTGTGGGCTGAGCGGGGAGCACTTTGCTTTCTATGGACGTCACGTAGGAATTACCCCCTACGCTAAACACAATCTCCCCATCTTTGCGAGAAATCAGCTTAACATCATATTCCTTGCCGTTAACTTTAACTTTATAGCTTTTCATATTAACTAGGCCGTTGAGATATCATTTCAAAGCGGGCTGCTAACGTCCACTCATCCGGCGGAGCTGCTTCCGCAGGTGAGAGTGATAACTGTAGTGCCATTGCGATCGCTGCAACATCCTCTAGAGGAACGCCCTCCATCTTTTTCCTCTCGATGAAGACAAAGGGGACCTTGTTGATATCTATCTTTCCAAGAGTAGAGAGGCCTTTTGCCTTCACAACGGCGCTCCTCCTTGAAATGCTTTACTTCGCCGTTTTTCTTGCCATCTTATAGCGGAATATTGCCGTGTTTTTTCTTGGGGTTTGTCTGCCGCTTTGAACGCAACATTTCAAAGCTTTCAATAATGCGAGGCCTGCTGTCACGAGGTTCAATAACGGCGTCAACGAAACCAAGCTCGGCCACTTCCCAAGGATTCGCAAAGCGCGATTTGTAGTTCTCTATAAGCTCCAGCCGCTTTTTTTCTTTAGCCTGCTTGTCGCGGCACTCGTTCAGTTCGCGCCGATATATAACATTGATTGCGCCGTCCGGCCCCATTACGGCCACTTCTGCAGTAGGAAAAGCAAGATTAATGTCTGCTCGTATATGCTTCGAAGCCATGACGTCGTATGCACCCCCGTAAGCTTTGCGGGTAATCACTGTAACTTTCGGCACTGTTGCTTCTGCAAAAGCGTATAGCAATTTAGCTCCGTGCCTTATTATTCCGCCATGTTCTTGCGCCACGCCCGGTAAAAAGCCGGGTACGTCAACCAGCGTGAGAAGGGGAATGTTGAAAGCATCGCAGAAACGCACAAAGCGCGCAGCTTTAGTGCTGGCATTGATATCAAGGCAGCCGGCCAGCACATTCGGTTGATTAGCCACCACGCCTATCGAACGTCCATTAAGCCGGATAAACCCGATTAAGATATTTTGCGCAAAAAAAGGCTGGATTTCGAAGAAGCGATAATTGTCGGCGATTAATTCTATAATTCGCCGCATATCATAGGGGACGTTCGGAGAGTCCGGTATTATCTCGTCCATCTCCGCCTCTCGTCTGCCGATGAAGTCTCCACCATCTTCGTGCGGAGCCGATGCAAGGTTATTGCTGGGAAGGTACGAGAGAAGTTGACGGCACATCTTAAGGCACTCCTGCTCGGTCGGCGCTAGCATGTGTGCTACTCCGCTTATGGAGTTATGCGTTACCGCCCCACCTAGTTCCGACTTGCTAACATCTTCACGTGTGACAGCCTTTATCACATCCGGGCCGGTGATGAACATGTGGCTGTTATGTTCTTCCATAATAATGAAGTCGGTGATGGCAGGAGAGTATACAGCTCCGCCCGCACAGGGCCCCAAAACAAGCGAGATCTGCGGCACTACCCCCGATAACAGAACATTCTTAAGGAAGATATCCGCATACCCGGCCAAGCTCTGAACCCCCTCTTGTATGCGCGCGCCGCCCGAATCGTTAAGACCGATAATAGGAGATCCGGTTCGTTCCGCCAGCTCCATTACCTTCACGATTTTTTTTGCGTGATAGGTAGCGAGCGAGCCCCCAAAAACGGTGAAGTCCTGGGCAAAGGTAAATACTTGACGCCCGTCGATGGTGCCGTACCCGGTAACCACACCATCACCTAAATAACGCTTATCTGCGAGGCCGAAATCGGTGCAGCGGTGAGTCACAAATTTATCGAGTTCGACAAATGAGCCATGATCTAAGAGAAGCTCTAATCGCTCGCGAGCAGTTAGCTTGCCGTCGGCGTGCTGCTTATTAACGCGCTCTGCGCCGCCGCCCTGTTCGGCCGACTTATTTCTTTCCCGAAGCTCCTTAAGGCCTTTCATACAGATTGACTGTAGCCGGATAGCAGGGGGCATGCAACGCCATAATAGGAAACAGTTCTGCCGCAAGGCGCGCGCAGCAATTCACTTGGTATTGCGGTGGTTCGAACGCCGGTTTTTAGCATTACCTGGCAGAACCGCAGGATACGTTCAACGCTTCGAGTTGCCGGGCGGCTGGCGGAATCAAAGGGATATTAACCGGGATGGAAGCAGCGGACTAAACTTATTAAGCACTCGTGTCTTGGCATCGATAGAGATAGAATGCAGAGGTGTGCGACAACCGAAATGACCGGTACAACCGATGGCAAAAAAAAAGGATAGCGAAAAAGGGAAATCATACACCACTCTCTCCGACCTGGAGATAAAGGAGGTTTATGGCAGCGCAGACTTGCCGGAGCAGTTGGAGAGCAAACTTGCTTCTCCGGGCCGTTATCCATTCACGCGCGGCATTCACTCGGACATGTACCGCGGCAAGTTGTGGACGATGCGGCAGTACGCCGGTTTTGGTACCGCGCTAGAGACTAATAAAAGGTTCCGATTTCTTCTGGAGCAGGGCTCAAGTGGGCTCAGCGTCGCGTTCGACCTCCCCACACAGATGGGCCGTGATCCTGACCACGCAATGGCTCGAGGGGAAGTGGGACGTGTCGGAGTCTCAATCGCGCGGCTCGAGGATATGCGAACTTTGCTCAGCGAGATTCCTCTAGACAAAGTTTCCATATCTATGACCATAAATGCGACCGCTCCTATTCTGCTCGCATTTCTGCTAGTGGTCGCCGAGGAGAGGGGTGTACCATGGGGTTCTCTGACAGGAACCGTTCAGAACGACATTCTCAAAGAATATGTCGCGCGCGGAACTTACATCTATCCGCCGCGGCATGCACTGCGCCTTGTCTCGGATCTAATCTCTTTCTGCAAGCGAAAGGTGCCGCGCTGGAACACTATAAGCATTTCCGGCTATCACATGCGGGAGGCCGGATGCACTGCTGTGCAGGAGCTAGCTTTTACCATAGCGAACGCGATTTGCTACGTGGAAAGCGTTCTGCGAACTGGCATGGAGGTAGACCAGTTCGCCCCGCGTTTAGCATTCTTCTTCAACTGCCACATGGATTTTTTAGAAGAGATTGCGAAGTTTCGCGCCGCGAGAAGAATGTGGGCCTCGATAATGAAGGAGCGCTTCAAAGCAAAGAAGGCTGAATCGATGATGATGCGCTTCCATACCCAGACAGCAGGCAGCTCACTAGCCGCGCAGCAGCCCCTCAATAATATAGTGCGCACGACTATTGAAGCGCTTGCTGCAGTACTGGGAGGAACGCAAAGTTTGCACACTAACTCATATGACGAAGCGCTAGGCCTTCCTACGGAGAACAGTGCTCAAATAGCTTTGCGGACTCAACAGATCATCGCCCACGAGTCGGGGGTGTCGAGGTCTGTCGATCCATTAGCGGGCTCGTATCTGATCGAAAATTGGACCGATCGCCTTGAGCAAGAGGCTTTTGCTATCATTCGGAAAATCGACGAGATGGGCGGGATGTTGAACGCCATCGAAAAGCGCTTTCCTCAAGATGAGATTGAGAGGGCTGCATACAATTACCATAAGTCGGTTGAGGATCAGATCCGCATTATTGTCGGGGTCAACCAGTTCGGCGGCGGGGAGGAGCCGGCAGAGGGGCAGAAACTTGACCCAAAGGGGGAGGAGGAACAGCGCGTCGCGGTTATTCAACACCGCAAAGCCCGGGGTGATTCACGGGCGCAGGATTCGCTAAGCGTGCTGGCTAGCGCAGCCAGCACAGCGGCCAATGGGAGCGACGATAAAGGCCGTCCGGTAAACTTCATGGAGCTTATTGTAGAATGCGTAAAAAGCGGCTGTACCCTCGGAGAGATATCGGACGCAATTAGGTCTGGCTTCGGGGAATATCGCGGCTAATCAGTGACGTTGCTCCATTCTGCCGGGGAATACAATGGTATACTCCTTGCAAGACATACTCCATCCCATTTTAATGACACAAGGGAGGGGACGATGTTACTGCGGTCATTACTTTGCGCGGCGCTTTGCATTCAGTTTTCGGCGTGCTCGGTGTTTATGGCGGCCAGCGGCTCGGACCCGTTTGACCCATCGGTAGTGACAGTTGGTGCGCAACGGGCCGATATTGAAAAAGAGCTAGGTAAGCCGATTTCATTTTACCGTAAAGGCGCCGGCGATCTGGCAGTTTATCAGGTTATAACAGGGGACAAGGCCGACTACCGCCGTGCAGCAGCCTATGCCGTTCTCGATGGCCTGACGCTCGGCTTGGCAGAGTTCGCGACATTTCCTACCGAAGCGCTTCAAGGAGACCAGAACATCTTCGAGATATATTATTCCCCCTCGGGACGAGTAAGATCATTTAAGTACTATATCCGGCCCGCCCCGGCGCCCAATCCTTCCGACATTGTTGAAGAAACCTTGAGCAGTGAGCCTCGAGACGCGTAAGCCCGGAACCTCCCAAACCGGAGACACTATTATATCGTCTTACCGCGCAAGGCCATTCTGAGATTGCGCTGCCAATCTAGATAGATTACACTCGGCTTCCTAATTTTTGGGGGTAACCCCCTGTGATGAGCGAGAAAGTATGAAAAAGAAGGATCTCGATACACTTAGAAAAATGCTCGAGGATGAGAAGACCAAGATACTGCGTCATCTCGAGGCGCTGAGCGATTCGGCCGAAGAAGACCTAGATCAGGGCAGCGGTGATCAAGTGGACATCGCCTCGCTGGAAATTAATCAAGCAAATATCCAGAAGATCGGAAAGAGAGAGACATTTCTTTTGAAAAAGATCGATTTGGCGCTGAAGAAGATGGATGAAGGGACTTACGGAGAATGTGAGTCTTGCGGGGAAGAGATTAGTGTTGCCCGCCTTATGGCTCGTCCGGTTGCTCAGCTCTGCATTGACTGCAAGACCGAGCAAGAGAGCATGGAGCGTCGCTACAGCGCAGCGCAGGAGAGCGAAGAAGAAGACGATATTATCGAAGAGGGAGACGAGTACTGATACGTGCCCTTATTGCCTCTTTGCGTATGTTATTTCGCTAAGATACGTCGCTTGCCGGTATGACACCGGCTTACAACATTCCCTCATAACATCCTTGAAGTCGAAGGTTTGTTCCAGGGAGTTGTCTCGTGAAGCCGGTTATCAAGTTTTCTGCCATCAAGCGATGCTTTATCGCCGCTGCTTTATTCCTCTCTACTTCCAGTGCACCAGCTCTTGCTGACAACACTGCAACAGCCATTGAAATTACCCGCGGAGTTCTTGAGTCGGCGCGTAGCTATTTAAGCTCACAATTTTCAAAGTTTCAGGCTTTGCAGGGGGATGCGCAGCAGCTGCAGAATGCTTCTGACCAGTTGCAGCAGAAATTAGATGCGGCGGAGTTGGCGACTACGAATGCATTAAACGATCTGAACGTGGAGTTGGCGCGCTTGTATGCGTTGGACACTCAACAGATCATAATGTCCGACCTCGTAGCATTTCACTTCGCGCTATCGGAGTTTGCCCGGCGTTATCGTCAGCAGGCCGGATTGCCGGTCTCCAATCCGATCCCAGGAGTTTTCAAGCTGTCCGGTGTATTCTTCGCTGTTAGAGACGCCATGGGCGAGATAGCGGACTCTCTCGGAGACATGCTCGAAGCCACAATAGCATCGGTTGAATACTACGGAGATATGCTCGATGAAATTGCTGATGAGCTAAGGGCAATGGCGCAAGATGACTTCATAGCTCAGGATCTCCTGAAGTATGGAGCGGAGCATTACACGCTTCTGCGCTCCACGCGCTTCCAAGAAGCGGCCGCTTCGCTTACAAAGTTGCCCGCCATACTGAATGGGATCAATGCAAGTAACGTGGCCCTGCCGCTGGCTCATCCATGCTCCAACGGCTTCCAGACGCTTAACCATTTCAATACCGAGCTGGCGCAGTTCCGGCCTAAGATTGATCCATACGAAGGATTGTTCGACGACTTTGTCCTGGAACACTTCGAGCCGTTCATCTACATTTACGACGATTTCCAAAGGTTTCCCGGTATGATTTCAGGTTACGGGGCATGCCTTGCCACGCTGCGTGACCGCATGATTCTTCTAAGAGAGTCGGAATCGATTGCAATCTCCGAAAACAACCCGGCCCTTGCCGCCGATTTTCATCGGCAGATTAACGAACTGAACAGCGAAACTGACACCGTGAATAATGAGCTGATTCTAATCACCTATCGCCGTAATCAGGTCGCAGAGAGAATGTTTGGATCCGCGCGAGCGCAGAACATCCCGGAAAACGCTGCAAACGATTGGAAAGACACCCTGAAGGCGCACGCCGATAATCTCATCGCTTCGAGTTCACTCTCGCACGGCGTGTTTCGCGCAGCCTCGGCGCTGATGCTGCGAGCGCAGTTGCAGATCGATTCGCTAAAGGGGACCGCCGAGCCTGACAGGCGCGGAAAGATGAGCCAGGTGGCCGCTAAATTGCAATCAATAAAGGACAACGGAATAAACAAGCTTTTATCGGATCTTCAGTTCGCTCTCACAAGCACGAGAATCTTTGCGAACGCTGTGAGGCGCGGAGGAAACAGCCTTGACATGGTGATGGGCACATACGAGTCCGCCATCAATCAGCAAGCGGGAGCGCGCTATGAAGATCTTCAGGAGCTGCCGCCGCTAATCGAGGCCACCAAGCAGGCTATCGTCATGAAACAGGGCATATTCGATGAAACAGTCAGGTTCCGGCAGGACCAGGAGGCTCGCACCGCTCAGTTCAAGGCTCTCGAAACCAGCGTCACTTCCAAGCAAGAACTTTTTGCATCGGTGGTCGGAGTATCGCAGCTCAATCCGATCTACACTACGCTTGTTGCGCGCCTTTTTCAAAGCGTAGCGGCTGATAGGAACTACCTCGCCGAAAAGGGCTTAATCGATCAGGCTGTTCGCGATCTGCTGTCGCAGTTCGAGGGCATTCAATATGGCGCAGGCTTCGCATCCTTTGCCGCTTCAAACAAAGCGATTAAGAAGAAATGTCAGAAGAAGTTCAAGAAGCTCAAAGGCAAAGCTAAGAAAAAGAAGGTCGCCCAATGTGTTAAGTCATCGGGGAAGAAGATTGCGAACTGGACTGCCGTACTCAATAGCACCGCGGCCGCCATGAGAAGCCGCATTGATGCCGAGGTGGATGAGTCCAGCCGGCCGCACATGAAAGGAAGTTCCGTTAGTGAAGTTCTCAACTCCATCGCCGCCGAGCAGAACCAGATGCTTCAGTTGGCCGCGCAATAGCCGGGCTCAATTTTTACAAGGCAGAACGTTTCCTTTATTCAAGCAGCGCGGCCATCGCTTGGTAAATTCCAGGAGCTGCGGCTAGTAGATCCCGGCTGTAAAGCTCCGGCGGGATTGTATCGCCGGCTGCTTGCGGGGCGAGATTCCCGACTAGAGCTCCGGCTTCCTTAGCAATCAGTGAGCCGGCCGCCATGTCCCACGGCATTACCGTTTCATAGTAGGCATCCAGTTTGCCGCTAGCCACCCAGCAGAGGTCGAGCGAGCAAGCGCCGTTTCTGCGAATGTCGCGGCAGTGCATCAGTACCTTCCTGACTCGCTCTATAATCGTGTCTAGGCTATCTCTAGTGTAAGGGAAGCCGGTCGCGACCAAGGCTTTTTTAGTATCACGGCAGCTACTGGCTCTGAGCGCATTGCCGTTGCAATGGGCGCCTTGCCCCCGTACTGCTACATAAGTTTCATTCATAAAAGGAGCCCTTACGACTCCGACATGAATCTTGCCTTCATCTATGAAGGCGACGGAGATGCCGACATGCATATGTCCGTGCACATAATTTGTAGTCCCATCGATTGGATCGATTATCCAAGTGGGGCCGAGCAAGCCGGCGGACCCCTCATTCGAGCTCTCCTCCGAGAGAAACTTATGATCGGGGAATTTGCGCGCGATGGTATCGATGATCGCTTCATTGGCGGATAGATCGGCGTGCGTAACAAGATCCAGCTCGCCTTTCAGCTGAACCTGCAGCTCTCCCGAAAGGCGAATCTCCTTGGCAAGCCGGGACGCGCGGTCGGCCGCCTCAAGGGCGGTCGGAAGTATTTCATTTTCAATTGCGTTGCTCATCGGATGTTTGATTGTTGCGCTGGAAGCTTATCAGTATAACCCCTTCTGCATCAATCGTTACACGGAGGGCGAGTATTTTATAGCGCGCCCGGTGCTGCTTCTAATAACATTGATCGTTCATAAGCGGTGAAACCGAGACGTCATTAGCTACCAGGAGTGCCGGTTCCCGACCTTGATTTCATCAAAGCTCTTTTAGCGCAGTTCATATATCCGGCTTGCTAAAATGGGCAGGTAGTGTAAATTTCCGTTCGGTGCTCATTTCATGGTATCTTGAGACGGGTATACCGCACTTTTACGTTAGACTTGTACGTTGGCCGGTCGCCAAGCGGTAAGGCACCGGACTTTGACTCCGGTATACGTAGGTTCGAATCCTACCCGGCCAGCCACTATTTTTAGTTATGGCGGTAAGCGATAGCAAGCGTCAGCTCCTGGTATTCTCGGGAAGGTCGAATCCGACCTTTACAGCTTCTGTTTGTCAACATCTCCACATTGAACAGGGACGGATGGAGGTCATTCGTTTTAGTGATGGGGAACTATCGGTTGAGATCGGGGATAACGTGCGAGGGCGTGATGTTTTCGTAGTGCAAAGTATTTCGACGCCCGGTAACGATCACCTGATGGAACTTCTGATTGTACTTGATGCTTTGAAGCGCGCTTCGGCGTTCCGAGTGACAGCTGTGGTTCCTTACTTCGGATATGCCCGGCAGGATCGTAAGACCAAGCCTCGAGTCCCGATAACGGCAAAACTGGTGGCTAATCTGCTGACAACAGCGGGTGCAGATAGAGTTCTTACCATGGACCTGCATGCCGGGCAGGCGATGGGATTTTTCGATATTCCCGTTGATAACTTGAATGCGTTGCCGATTCTACTGCCGCACATCCGCAAAAATTACGGCACCAAAAATCTTACAATCGTCTCTCCCGATGTGGGCGGTGTTGAGCGCGCAAGGCATTGCGCTACTAAGCTCGACAACGCAGCGCTTGCCATAATTGATAAGCGCAGATCAGGACCGAATCAGGTAGCAGAGATGAGCGTTGTGGGTGACGTGCAGGGTGAGACCTGTGTCATAGTTGATGACATGGTCGATACAGGGGGAACTCTGATAAAGGCGGGCGAGACGTTGCTAAAAGATGGCGCCAAGAAGGTGATTGCCTGCTGCGTGCACCCGGTTCTATCCGGCAATGCCATAGAGAGGCTGCAGGATTCGCCTCTCGAAGAGGTGATAGTAACTGACACTATTCAGGTTCCGAGATCGGCGCAGACCAAAAAGCTTACGATTCTCTCGGTGGCTCCGCTATTTGCTGAGGCCATGAGGCGGATCCATTCGGAGGATTCGATCAGCTCCCTCTTCAAGTAGCACTTCTGAAATTCCGTGTAATGCAACGTGATTTGAGGCAGGCAAGTCTGTTTAGTTACCACTATCAAATAAAGGCGCAGGAGTGGTAAGCGCAGGCAGTTTTTCTCGATATTCTTTAATAAATTAACCAATTCAGTAGATTACCGCTGCGAACCGTGAGTGAGTAAAGGCAAGAGTTTTACCCGTAAGTATTTACATCTACTGAGCATTATTGATACATTACGGTGCCTTATTTTTGTTATGCAATTTTGGATTTTTAGCTGTGGATACAACTAGTTCATCTATTCCCGTTATAGAAGTAAAGCCTCGTCAGGAGATTGGAACTCGAGCCAATAACCGACTGCGTGCACAGGGCTTAATTCCCACCGTGGTTTATCACCGCGGCGAAGAGTCGCTCAACGCCGCCGTATCTCAACGCGAGTTTCTGCGGATAGCTTCTACTTCGAAGTCGTCTCAAGTCTTTGCGCTGCAAAGTTCTGATTCACGCCTGAACGGCAAGACCGCAATTGTCAAAGATATCGCACGCGATTTCGTCAAGGGCCAGGTTCTGCACGTTGATTTTCAATCTCTCAAGGAGGATGAGGAGATCGTAGTAGAAGTCTCCATCAAGATTACGGGCGAAGCTTACGGCGTCAAGAACGAGAACGGAATATTGACTGTTGCCGTTCATGAGATAGCTGTGCGGTGCTTGCCCCGTCAGATCCCGAGTGAAATCACGATTGATGTAAGCGATCTGCATGTGGGGCAGAGCATTCATGCCGGAGACGTTCCACTTCCGGCCGGTGTTAAGCTTGCAGATGATGCTGAAGAAACGATCATAAGCGTTGTTGCAATGAGAGTAGCCGAAGAGGCGGCTCCGGCAGCCACAGCAGGTGCCGCAACTACAGAAGGTGAGGGCGCTGCAGCTGCTGCCGCAGCACCGGCGGCTGATGCGGGTGCGGCGGCAAAAAAGGATAAAAAGTAACTTAGCGTCGTGAGGCGCTAAAGATGAATTCATGGCGGACCATCAGCCCTGGCTAATTGTTGGTCTGGGCAATCCCGGCAGAGAGTATTCCAAAACTCGCCACAATTTTGGATGGATGGTCTTGGATGCTTTTTTGCAGGATTGTGTCCGGCGTAAACTGCCTGGATCACATCCGGCATGGAAGGAGGAGGGCGGAGCGTATTACGCTATGTTCTCCTGGCATGAGGAAAAGGTGGTATTGCTGAAACCGGCCGCCTATATGAATCGAAGCGGCGAGGCAGTCGGGCGTTTTGCAGGGTTTTATAAGACCCCTATTGCACGGATTGTAGTGGTGCATGATGAGGTAGACATCCCGTTTTCCGCCGTACGCATAAAGCAAGGCGGAGGAGAGGGAGGGCACAACGGCCTTCGTTCTATTACGGGATCGTTATCATCGCGTGAGTATGTACGGGTACGGCTTGGGGTAGGCCGACCGCCTCCCGAGGCTCACTATCTAGAAGTATCGGAGTGGGTTCTATCGCGCTTCGCTACCGAGGAGGAGCGGGAGTTAGAGGCGATAATCCCGCGTGCTGTAGAATCGATTTGGACGATTTTGGAATCGGGAGTGGGCGTAGCTCAGAACCGGTTCAATTGAAGTGAAAGTGTTAAGTTGGATTTTAGCGGGCTGCCAGGCGGCCCGTTTAACTGTTTGAGAGGTCAATGATGATTCAGATAATTATGACGGCCATGGGAGCGGCTGGGCTTCTATATGCTTACAGAATGTACTCGAGCATTTTGGAGAAACCCGATGGCACGGCCCGTATGCAGGAGATTGCAGCCGCCATTCGCGAAGGCGCGATGACCTTTCTTAAGCGTGAAGCGGGATACGTTCTAACCTTCGTTGCCGTTACATTCCTAATTCTTTGGGGCCTTTTAAATTTTGAAAGTGCCATATCTTATCTGGTTGGAGCGGCATGTTCATTGACCGCGGGATTTATCGGCATGCGCGCCGCGACCGTGGCCAACGTGCGGACTACTCAGGCGGCCTCGCAAAACGATCAGGGAGGAGCGCTGATGATGGCGTTTAGCGGCGGTGCCGTGATGGGCCTCTGCGTAGCCAGCTTAGGTTTATTGGGAATCGGAGTGCTTTTCTTCTGGTTCAATACGCCAGCAACCGCCGCGTCGATAGTCGGTTTCAGTATGGGAGCATCATCGGTTGCTCTTTTTGCCCGTGTAGGGGGAGGAATTTATACAAAAGCCGCCGACGTAGGATCGGACCTTGTCGGCAAGGTAGAAGCAGGAATTCCCGAGGATGATCCGCGTAACCCTGGAGTGATCGCTGACAACGTGGGCGATAACGTCGGAGACGTAGCCGGAATGGGAGCCGATATCTTCGAGTCGTACGTCGGGGGAATGATAGGATGTATGGCGATAGCTACAACCATGCTGCTCCCTGAAGGTACCGACCGAGTATCTTATATGGTGGCTCCTTTTGTCTTGGGCGCCCTGGGGCTTTTGTCATCGCTGGTGGCGATCAAGGCCATGGATCACCTTAAAGAGAGCGACCCAGCCGGCGCGCTTCGCAACGCGACAATCATAGCGGCGGTGCTGTTCCTCGCGTTGGCGTTGGTTTACACGATCTTTTTCCAGCCGCTCACTCTATGGCACTGGCTTGCCGTAGTGTTCGGTACGGCCGGCGGTATCGCAATAGGTCTTATCGCCGAGTATTATACTTCCGGTTCGCCCGTGCGCGAGATCGCAGAGGCCTCTAGAACAGGCTCAGCAACCACGATCATTAGCGGATTGTCGGTTGGCTTTATGAGCTGCGCTGCGCCTATTGCGACGATTGCATTCATCGTTATCGCAGCGAATTGGAGTGGCGGTTTATATGCGGTGGCGCTGGCAGCGGTGGCCATGCTTGCGACTGTCGGAATTACCATGAGCGTAGACGCTTACGGACCCATTGCGGATAACGCCGGAGGAATCTCCGAGATGTCGCATTTAGGAGCGGACACCAGAGCTATTACTGATCGTCTAGACAGTTTAGGTAATACGACAGCAGCTATCGGCAAGGGCTTCGCAATTGGTTCCGCTGCGTTAACCGCTTTGGTACTATTCGGAGCCTTTTCTGAGGCCGTTAGAGCCCGGGGGATGGTGCTTGATCTGAGCGTCGTGAACCCCATCCTCCTCTTCGGCGTGTTTATAGGCGCTTGCGTGCCATGCGTCTGTGCGGCTTTGACCATGACTTCGGTCGGTAAGGCTGCGGGGAAGATGGTAACCGAGATTCGAAGGCAGTTTAAGGAGATTCCTGGGCTTCTTGAGGGCAAGGAGGGTGCCAAGCCCGATGTCGCCAGATGTGTTGAGATATCAACAGCCGCAGCGCTTAGCGAGATGAAGGCCCCCGGCCTGGTGGCGATTATAACCCCAATTGTGATAGGATTCGTCTTCGGCGCAGACGCGCTTGCCGGATTGCTTCTTGGCGGTACAATTACAGGGGTAGTTTTGGCGCTTTTTATGGCGAACTCAGGCGGTGCTTGGGACAATGCCAAAAAGTACATAGAACAGGGGCAACTCGAGGGCGAGAAGAAGGGCGGGCCGGCGCACGCTGCGGCGGTCGTTGGAGATACGGTCGGAGATCCTTTCAAGGATACTGCGGGTCCGGCCATGAATATTTTGATCAAACTTATGTCGATCGTGGCTCTTTTGATAGCTCCGATTTTATAGTTAAAGGGAATGTGAAGTATGCGGAAATACGAAACGATAGTGGTGCTATCGCCGGAACTTAACGATAGTCAGATTAAGCAGGAGCTTAAGAAGTTTGAAACGGTCATTACTTCCAAAGGCGGGCAGAACTTCAGCGTCGACCCTTGGGGTAAAAAGGACTTAGCGCATCCGGCTAAGAAGTTCGCAAGCGGACGCTACGTCTGTTTGAACTATGAAACTTCCGATTACGGAACGGTTGAGAGTTTGAATGGATTGCTGCGCCTTTCGGACAGTGTGTTGAAACATCAAAGCCATAAGTTGAGCAGTAAGGTCAGAAAGTATAAGGGAAATCCGAAGAAGGCCATGCGTGGCGGCGTCGAATTCGACGACGGCGACAGCATGGAAGCAGCAGACAGTGAATTTTAAGCCTGGAATTTTAAGCCTGGGAGGTAAGAGATGGAGGTAGTATTGCAGCAGGACTATCCTGCTTTAGGATACGTCGGTGATAAGATTCGGGTTCGTCCCGGTTATGCGCGGAACTACCTCATTCCCCGGGGAATTGCGGTAGAGCTGGCATCGCGCAACGCAAAGCAGCTGCGCCACCGGCTTACGCAAATTGAGGCCAAGCGTGCGAAGCTAAAAAAGGCTGCCGAGGAGTATGGAAAAAACTTCGAGGGAATGATTCTCGAATTCCATCTCAAGATCGGCGAAAAGGGGAAGAGTTTCGGCGCGGTATCCGTAAGAGACATTGAAAATGCGTTAAAGGAGCGTAATGTTCAGGTTGACCGCAAGCAGATCCGTCTGCACGATGCGATTAAGGCGGGCGGCGACTATCCAGTGGAGATCAAGCTTCATTCAGAGGTAATTGTTCCGATTACTGCTCGAGTAATAGTAGAGCGATTGAAGAGTTCAACTGAGAAGGATGAGAAGCCCGCTCGCAAAGGGCGTGGCCGAAAGAAAGAGGCGTCTGATGAGATGGCTCAAGGGGATGAGGTTGAAGCTGTAAGTGCTGATCAAACTTCAGAGGCTCTTCCGGCTGAAGAATAATTTCTTATGAGACCCAAGCTGATCGGTTGGGTTAAGGCTCTTACCCGAAGGAAGCCGGTATTTTACCTCTGCCTAGGGGCGCTCTTTACCCTTTCTTTTGCCCTTCCGATGGTGTTTGCACTTAAGATGGGCGGCTTGATGTATGCTGCCCAGCATTATGATGGCGAAGATCCGGAAACCACACTATTCCCCGATGCTACAAAGATAGGCGGAAACAATCATTATCTCTCTATTCCCGATTCTGAACTGCTAGATCCTGCTGAGGGCAAGGATTTTCTTCTGGTTCTGTGGGTGCGACTTAGGAAATTGCCTTCCGAGGGAGAACGTATGCTCCTGCTTTCAAAGTTCGACGGGGAGTCGAAGTCGCGCCGTGGCTACGCCCTGGCTCTCAGCCGAGAGGGTGAGATAATCCGGCCCGAGGTCTATTGGCGCGATAAAAAGGGTGATGGCACTTGGTTTACTTTTTCCGACCTCCCGCTTTCGACCAAGACCTGGACCATGTTTGCAATCACTTTCCGCCAGAAGCGCTACTTGGGCCTTCACTCGGCCTCCATTGTACAGCACATTAAGCCGTCTTTGAAACTTCTCGGAGGCTATGAGATCGATAGAGGAGTCGTGCCGTCCAGTGATTCGCCGCTGCAGATAGGGGCGTTTAACCGCGGCAAGTTTAGAGGACATGTCGGGGTTGTAGGGGTCCTTAATAAACCGGACCTTTCGCGCGACCTTGAGGAGATCTTAAAGAACCTGACAGCTGTTCCAACCGTCTGGCCTCCTCAGTTTGATGAATCCGAGGTGGCCTTATGGACCGTGGATGGAAAAAGCGATAAGTCGATGCACCACCAGGTTGAACTGATAAAGGAAGGAGCCGAGGAGCAGGAGTAGTGCAGAGTGCTTTTCCAGGCTCCGGTTGTTCCCATGCTAGTGAGCATTGCCCCGGTGTCTAATTATGCCTAGCCGTTAGCGGTTCGGGGTAAAGTATACCGCCCAGCAGCCGCCGACTCCAAAGCTTTCATCTTGCGAGACGTGTATCTGCATTCCTGTCAGTCCAGCCAGTGGAAGCGCGATTTGCAGGGCGCGCCTTAGATCTAATGAGTCGGGATACAAACCGCAGGAGGAGGCCTGCCATGGAGCGTTAGGATCGAGCTTCCTTAAACTCTCAACTTCTTTCCAGTACTGATCTGCGGGAAGGCTGCTTAAACTCGAGAGGGCTGCGAGCCGGCGGCTGCGTGTAGATGCCGGCGCCTCCGCTTTAAATTCGGGGGCCGACAGCAGCATGCGCGCAACCTCTTCAGCGCCGCTGCTCAGACTTGCCATCGATACGATATCAACTTCGCTACCACGCTCAAGTTTGTGCAGAGGATCAGGAGCAACCGGAAACAGTTTGCGACTATATGAATGGTTCGCCAATTCGAAGATCTCTTGCACTGCCTGATGCTCAAGCCTGTCGCCTTTTGTAGTCATGAGGTGCAGTAGCGCTCTCATCGACCTACCGTGAATGTGGGGGGCATGCTGGGAGCGCTCAGAACCGTTAATTGAGAGCAGATCTACGGAGCTATCATAGAGATCCTTACCAGAAGCAAGATTAGCAGCTCGTAATAGGATATTACCGGCAAATTCGTGCCGTCTTTCGTTCAATCGGGAGCCGACGTTGCCGGATAAAATTAAATCCAATCGTCGCAGATCACTCTCGTCAATTTTACGCCTATTAAAAACTACCTCTCTCTCTATGTCGTCTGACGGCGGCGCGGCCTTCTCGGCGATTTCGCGGATGCTAGCCCCGGAGAAAAGCTGGTGTTTCGATATGAATTCGGAGAGTTCATGGGAGGTGGGGTAATGCTCATTTTTTCCGGCCGGAAACGGCAAAATTCGGAAATTGTGGTGACGGCTCGATCCGAGGTCGTGCTCTGCTAAATTGGGATCGAAGTTGTGATCGGCAAGGCGCGGGAAGCCTAGGGGATCATTTTCCTCCGGCATGTTAGGTCTTGAGGCCGGTAATATGGCCATACAGGTGCTCCAAAGGTTCTATAATCTTCTCTTGTGACTACACAAACCTTGATTAACGGGCACCTCTGCGCCATCTCAAACCAAACGGCTTCTAGGAAGGCGGGCCGGGCAAAACCGGGAGATACAACTCTCTCTTTATAAGATGCACCTGAATGCATAACGGTGCAATGAATTTTATGGCTTATTATCTCAATTTTATCAGTTGTTGGAATAAGAGCTGCACCATCCGCCCCAATGAGCGGTTTTATTACTCTCCATCAATACAATCTCTGCGCACGCGGTGGAAGGTGGACCACTGCACGGGACCACTGCACAGGACTACTGCACGGTCCCCTATTCAGGCGCAGAGAGCTTTTTCGACGGCGTGATGTTCTTAGTAGTCCTCGGTAAGCTGCTTTAGCAGCTCCTCTCGGGTCTTGTTCTGGCCCTGATTTGGAACCGCTGAGGTTTCCTCGATCTTATCGGCGGCCTCCCTAAGCGCCTCAACTTGCTGCTCGAGAGCATCAACTTGCTGCTCCAGTGCACGCTGCTGAATAGCCTGGGCCTGGTTCTGAATCTCCTGAACCTTTTGCTGATCCACTGTGCCTGACTGCTGTGCCTCTAAAGAGAGCGAAGCAGCGCTATTACGTATATCCTGACCTTGCTGCTGTAACGCCTCGGCTTGAGCTGCGGCTTTATCCTGGGCCGGGGCAGCTGAGTTCTCTTTTTCAATATTTCCGGTCAGCCACTTGGATAGTTTCGAGCTTGAGCCGTTACTTGGTTCACTTTCATTAAACGCTTCTTGTCCTTCTGCAATGGCCTGTATAGTTTCTTCGGCAGTCACCATCGAAGTGTCCGGCTGCATAGAATCGGCTATTGAAGGCTGCTGCTCCCATTGTTCCCCATCTACTTCCCCACTCACAGTTGATGTGCTTGCCTCTACCGCAACCTCAGGGGCTGTGCCGGAGTCAATGGCAGCATGCTGCTCGCCCCCTTTTGATTGAGCGGCTTCGCGAGCGACTCTAACCTCCGATTGGCTTGGAATTGGCATCGGGTTTCTTTTGGTAACCATCTCATCTGGGATTAGAATTTCACTTCCGATTCTGATCCTGCGTGCATCCAGCCCGGGATTGCTGTTAAGGATCTCTTTCCAGTTATTTGCAGAGCCGGTATACCACCTAGCTATCATTCCCAAGGTTTCTCCCTGGGCGCTCACCCGGTGAATGAAATACCGAGGGGTGTAGGTTTGCTGCTGGGGGGCTGGACGCTTATTTGCACAAGCTGCCATTCCGCCAAGTACAAAAATAAGCGACAAAACCAGCTTTAATGCCTCACGATACTTCATATAGCTCCTTATCTTAAATGTTGCTCCGTAGAAAATATCCCCGTACTTCGTTGCTCTTCGCTCGGCAACTCTCCGACTTACAAGCGTAAGTCTCAGGTTGCTTCCCTCGCGACGCCTCGTCAGGATTCTTTTCTACAAACCAACGACAATACTACCTAAAAGCCCGGTGGTTCTCAATTCGGCCTTGGGACAGAGACTCGCGCGGACAGAATGACTGCCATCTTAACGCATCCGCATTCATGGTTAACAGCCAATATTAAGAGAACTGCTAAAGCTTTTTGCTGAGCTTGCCGCACGCCTCTGTAAAGGCCGCGGCATTGAACTCTTCGCTCTGCTTTAACGCAGCATATATGGCATCTACCTCGTCCTTGTAAAGAGACTCGGACGAGCCCATAGCCGCTAAAATGCTCGACATACCCATTGCTACCTGTTCAGCGACCTCGTACTGCTGATGTTTTCCGTCTGCGCAGAACCCGGCAAGTCGAGAAAGGAGCTTACCAAGAAGTTGCGGGCTAAAGGAAGCATTTTCAACGGCTTGCGAGGCGAGGCTCAAATGCTTCTCCAGTGTTTTCAGGTCTTTATTGTCGCCCAGTCGATAGCTGCTATGTAGAGATTGTAAACTCTCTTCCAGCGGGCCAGCCACAGACGGATTGATAGCCTTAAGGGCCTCCCGAACAATTACTATAGAGGAAACGTTTAGTTGCAGCTCTCCAGGTTGTCCGCCGTAGTCTCTTACCTTCCACTGATCCTCAGTCAAACTGTGATGGCAGGCGAAGCAGTAGAAGATGGTAAGTTCTGGGAATATTCCGTGCTTTGAAAGCTTTTCAGACCCCAACCTCTCCACCGTCCGGCGGGCTAGATACACCTGACCTTTCAGCCACGCCTCGGCAGAATTATAATCCTCTTTCCGTTTCACATAGTCTTCGTCGACCACCCAGTGACGCGGCTGTATCATACTGAAGGTGTCAAGTTCAAAAGATAGACGTGGATGACCTGCCCCTATAAGGCGATGATCCACGTACTTATTGTTAGTGCCGAAGTGGCATGAAGCACAAAGCTCAACGCGTTTTTCAATGGAAAGTAGGTCCGTCATGCCCAGCTCAATATTTCGTTTGTGGGTGGCGTCATTAGCTGTGTGAGGCCCTAGGTAGTTTTCAGCTGCGCCATGGCAGCTCTCGCAACCGACGCCGTCCTCAAGATGGTAGTTCGCTCCCTGTCGCGCGTTTGCGCCTAGGTAGGTAGCATGGCAGTCCAAGCAAAGCGGATCCTTTTCCGGTGATGATATACCTAAGTTTTCCGCGATCTTCTTCGAATCTTCATTGGTCAAATTTATCCAGGCTTTAGAGTGCACGTCGTGCTTTTCCCAGATGCTGTATTCATTCTGTAAAACGCTGGACGCCTGCCGCGGTGAGACGCTGCCGTGACAGTTAGAGGACGAGCACGAGCCCACTCCCATATAAGCCGGGTTTTTTGACGTGTCTTGCGCGCTCGCAGGCGGCAAAACAAGGAGGGGAAAAAGGGCAACTACACCAACCAAACTGCGCCGAAGCGCCAATGAATCTCTCTTCATTTCAATCCCGTTCAAAAACGCCCATGCAGTCTCACCTCTTAGCATGCAAGAGAGCCGCACCGGGTGTAGTGGTCGGCCCAAAGCGGCGAAATAATATTGTGTGAAATACGTACGGCTAGATAATCTTTAGTAAGTCACTCGTCTATGCTGTGCGGAGATCCCCACTCATCACAGACCACACTGTACAACCACTCTACACAGACACGCACTCTACATAGACACGCACTCTACATAGACACTGCGCACCTAAAATCTCGTTTTACATAAAACGAGTGCAAGTAGAAAAACAACTGATTGCTTGCTCCGCTGACTTTATGGTGTATTAAAAAAATTTGCAATTACAAATTAGTCGGTAGTCCCAACGGCGTTTATGTGCATCTCTCTCTTGATGGCCTTTTATCGGTGTGCGGTAACTTGATGGCTGTGGAGGTCACATATATGCAGCCCGTGTAATCGGCCTATGGATGAGATGAATGATCTTTTTAATAATTAGAACCCAATAATGGCGGAACACTTTGACATAGTGATCATCGGAGCCGGTCCGGCAGGCCTCGGAGCCGCTCACAATGCTGCAAAAAACGGAGTCTCCCATATTCTGATCGAAAAGGGAGAGATCGGAAATACTATCTACGATTACCAATTGCGAAAGCATGTAATGGCCGAACCGACAAAGCTGCCACTGCGCGGAGGCGTGGAGTTCGATGCCGGTAGCAGAGAGGAGATCCTTGAAAGGTGGAATAAGGCCGTTAAGGAAGGGAACGTTAACGTTCGTAAGGGTGAAGTAACGAAGATCCAAAAGGCCGAAGCGGGGTTTACAATCGAGGCTTCGGGCGCGTCGTTGACTGCTAAGCAGGTCGTTCTCGCGATTGGTGTTCAGGGTAGTCCGCGCAAACTCGGCGTGCCTGGCGACGATCTGCCGCACGTGGCTTACACGCTCGCCGATCCTGACGCCTTTCAAGGGATGGATATCCTCGTGGTTGGAGCCGGAGATGCGGCGATCGAGAATGCGCTGGCTCTTTGCGAGAAAAATAAGGTCTCTATACTGAATCGCTCAGGCGAGTTTCCTCGCGCCAAGGAGGCTAATGCGAGCAAGATCCTGGATGCAATTAAATCCGGCAAGGTTACTTGTTATTACAACTCCGCAGTAGCCAAGGTAGAGCCGGAAAAAGTCGTGATCACAACTCCGGAGGGAGACGTAGAGCTTAAGTGCAATCATATTATTGCGCGGCTCGGGTGTATTTTGCCGCGCAAGTTTTTGGAGAGTGCAGGAATTTCGTTCCCTAGTCCCGACCCCAATGCCGTTCCGGTTGTTGATAAACGTTACGAGTGCAACGTAAAGGGCATGTATATTCTCGGAGCGCTAATAGGGTATCCGCTCATCAAACATGCAATCAACCAGGGCTTCGAAGTTATTGAGCATATCTTGGGGCGTGAAGTTGAGCCGGCCGATCAGGTGCTCGTGGAGGAGAAGCTTCGCGTCCTGCCGGGAGAGGTTAATGCTAATTTGGAGATGATCCGGAGCAAGCTTCCGCTATTTGCCGACCTTAGCGATCCACAGTTCCGGGAGCTGATAATCGATTCCACTGTACACATCAAAAAGCCGGGTGACATTATCTTCGAGCGCAATGATTACACCGACTCGTTTTGGAGTATCGTTTCCGGAACTGTGGCGATCGATGCCGGCGAGAAGCAGATCAAAATAAATGCCGGCAATTTCTTCGGCGAGATGGGACTGCTTTCTGGTAGGCGGAGAACGGCCACCATCCGCGCCGCTGAGGAGTGTATCCTGCTGGAATCGCCGCGCAAGCAGATTCTTAAACTGATAAACTCAGTTGTTAGCGTTAAGAAAGCGCTCGATGAAGTGTTTATGGTTCGCGCCATGCAGACCGCCATTTTTCCTGACGCCGACCCAGCCTTCCTTATGGAGCTTGCGAAGCGCTGTAAGATGAAAAATTTCAAGAAGGGCGAGGTGCTCTTCAAGCAGGGCGACATCGGAGATGTAGTGTATGTGATCCGCAAAGGCTCGGTTAAGATATCGCGCCGCAATAAGGCCGGCGCTGATGTGGCGCAAACTTACATTCCGGCCGGCAACCTTGTGGGTGAAATGGCGGTGTTACAGCAGGCCGACCAGGCCCGCAGCGCAACGGTAACGGCAGTGGTGCCGACCGAGACAATATTGATCGAAAAGCAGGATTTTCTCGGGCTGCTGGAGCAGAATCCTGAGACCAAGAAGCGCATAAGCTTACTCGCATCGCAGCGCACAGTTGAAAATATTACTGACGAAACCTCCGAGTATACCGGAAGGCTTCTTGATTTCATGATGGCGGAAGGCGTTACCGATGCGGATAACTTTCTGCTTATTGATTCCGATCTCTGCATAGGGTGCGACAACTGCGAGAAGGCATGTGCGGCAACGCACAGCGGTTATAGCCGCCTTGATCGAAAGGGCGGGAAAACTTTCGCCAGTGTACAAATACCGGTCTCATGCAGGCACTGTGAAAATCCGCTCTGCATGCTGGATTGCCCGCCTGATGCTCTAACGCGCATGCCGAACGGTGAGGTGATTATCAGAGACTCGTGCATTGGATGCGGTAATTGCACAAGAAACTGCCCTTACGGGGTAATACAGCTGGTGCACGATGATGAGCACGGCTTCAACTTGCTTGAGTGGCTGGGTTTGAAGAAGAAGAGCTCCGATGGAGGCGGCGCTGCAAAGGCTGCCAAGTGTGATATGTGTTCGCATCTTAACAGCGGGCCTGCCTGCGTCAGGTCCTGTCCCACCGGTGCTGCAATTAGAGCAAATCCGCGCGACATGCTCAGAATAGTCGGCGGAAAGCAGGGGGTGAGAGCATAGCAGTGAGTTCAGAAGAGAGTTTCTATAACTATAAACGCTACCGTTACTTGACGCTTAACGCGCTGCTGGTGTTGGTGCTGCTCATTATATACATCGTGGATTCTCCGCTCGGGGGACGTAACGGCGGTACGGTAGTAGGATATACTTACGGAATAATTGCAGCGCTCGGTATTCTTTATTTGATGTGGTATGGAGTTCGCCGCCGCGCCTATTACTCAGCACATACAACGTTAAAAGGTGTGCTTTCAGCGCATGCTTGGCTCGGTATTGCACTTGCCATAATCGTTCCGCTTCACAGCGGCTTTAGCTTTGGCTTCAATGTCCATACCCTGGCCTATGTGTTGATGATGGTAGTAATCATAAGCGGAGTTATTGGGGCCATATTTTATGTGGACCTCGCGCCGCGAATCAGATCACATAGAGGGGGTGGTACTATAAAGAAGCACCTCGAGCAGCTCAGGATTCTTTCACAGGACATCGAATCAAGCGTGAAGGGAAAGAGCGACCGTCTCGTGGATGTGATGCACAAGCTCAATTTTGAATACCGCCCTTCCATCGGGAATAGCCTGTTCGGCCGGTCAATCAAGCCCTTGGACAAAAAGCACGTTAGTGAGCTCCTGCAGCACCTTTCGGAGAACGAGTATCAGGACGGCCTTAAGCTGGTGAGCTTGATCGACAAGAAGCTGGAACTAGCCGCCGAGGCGCAGGAGGAGATCTCTATAATGACCAAGCTTCGCATCTGGCTTTTTGTGCATGTGCCGTTTACCTTCGCGATGTTTGCCGCCCTTTTGGCTCACATTTTTTCCGTTTTTTATTACTGGTAGAGATGAAATTTCGCCACACCATTGAAAAGATAGGCAAGAACGGCGCGCGCGACGTGCTTAATCGCGACTATGATAAGTCCGAGTTGGTGCTCGGGCGGGGAAGCGCCAGTGATATAATCTTTGAAAGCAATCTGCTTTCACTTACGCATGTTAAGCTCACGCAGACCCCGGCCGGATTGAGAGTTGAAGATCTCGGCTCATTGAGCGGAACGAGAGTCAACGGAAGCATAGTACGAGAAGCAACTTTGCAGGCCGGAGATGAAATTAAGATAGGCGATATCTCTTTAACAGTCTTTCATGAAGGCGGCCTATGGGGAGTAAGACAGCGAATGGAGGAGAGTGAAAAGGTCGACACCGAAACTCTAATCGGCCGCGATCTCGCCAGGGCGGATGTTTTTCAGAGGCTTCCGCGAATTAGATTACTGTCTTTGATGGGCTTCATTATTGTCGGAGGCTGGTTCTTTGTTCTGCCATTGATGTCGCAAAACAAAGATAGCTGGAACAGCGGTCCGATTTCGAACAATCACGCCATGATTGCTCACGATTGCCATGCCTGCCATGCTGATCCTTTTGTGCAGGTTCAAGACGCGCAATGTCTAGCTTGCCATAACATGAGTGAGCATTCCGAAGTTCTTGAAAAGCATGAAGGACTGGAGGGGCGCTGTGCCTCCTGTCATATGGAGCACAACGGGGATCATGCGATGGTGCTTCGAGATTCACGAATGTGCGTGACGTGTCATGCCGACATAAAGCAAATACATCCGGATTCCGGTTCCCCGAACGTCCCATCGTTCAAGAGTCATCCCGAATTTTCGGTTGCTATTCAGCCTGTCATTCCTGGGGGAGTGTTCACCAAAGTGAGATTAGACGACGCGGCGAATTTGAAGGATAACTCGAATGTTAAGCTAAACCACGAAATTCACCTTAAAACCTTAAGAGGCAAGGATGGCCCCGTGCGGCTCGATTGCCGGGATTGTCACAACGCTTCAGAGGATCTCCGTACAATTGAAAAAGTGAATTTTGAGAAGCATTGCGAGTCGTGCCACACTCTTGAGTTCGATGACCGTTTGCCGGCTAAGGAAGTTCCGCACGGAGATCCTGATGTCGTCTACAAGTTTCTCTATGCCGAGTACGCTAAGCTGCTGCTCTCGTCGAACGATAATGCCCAGGCCGCCCGTACTTTTAACCGCTTTAAGCCGGGAGGATCACTGGCTGAATCGGCTGCTCCAAATAGGCAAGATGATTTCAAGCGCTCTTTTGTGGAGAGAGAGTCTAGGAACGCTGAGCGCCAGTTATTCACCAAAACAGCGTGTTACCTCTGTCATTTAGTTGTTGAAAAAGATATATCTTTGCAGCAAGCTACGGACGCGGCGGTAAGCAGGTACACTGTGCTGCAACCTCAGATTCCAGATAGATGGATGCCTGGTTCGACTTTTAGTCACAAGAGCCACGAAGCAATGAGGTGCGATGATTGTCACAAAGGAGTGCGCGAATCCACCAAGACTAATCAGGTCCTTCTACCGCGAGTTGAGAAGTGCTTAGTGTGCCATAACGACGACGGTTCGCACGGGATGGTGAAGAGTGACTGTGTTATGTGTCACTCCTATCATGATGAGCAGCTTGTGCCGCCGGAGGCGAAGCGTCTAGCGGAAGAAATTTTGAGCAAGAAGTGAGCAGTAGTTTGTACAGTGTTTGCGTTTTGAGATTGGTTCTATCCTGCAGTACACGATGAGCAATCTTGCGGCGCATGTCTGATTGCGCGGTGGTAGTAAACTGAAATTTCGGAAAGAGTGTTTATGAAGTTTGCGGTGCTTCGTTGTAGTCGCTTGCCGTTAGTCGTGTGTTTTGCGGTTCTAATGGCAGGCTGCGGGGGAAGTGGGGGAGCCGGCTCCTCGGGCAGTAATCAAAAAAATGGCACTGGAGCAGCTAATTTCGGTTGCGATGGCGGTTGCCCCAATCTTAATCTCAGCGCAGCGGAGGTGCGCCTCATTATAGCTCAAGGAGTGCGGGCAGCGCAGTCCATAGGCGTTAACGCGACTTTCGCTGTTACAGACAGAGTCGGAAATGTTCTGGCTGTCTATCAGATGGCCGGGTCTCCACCGACCACTCGCATTGACGGCATGCTCGGAGCAACCGGCGGGCTCGAAGGCGTAGATGTGCCTTCCACACTCGCGGCGATCTCTAAGGCAGGAACCGGCGCCTATCTAAGCAGTCAGGGCAATGCATTCTCAACCCGTACAGCCAACCAGATAGTGCAGGAGCATTTTAACCCCGGTGAACGTAATCAGCCCGGAGGCCCGCTCTTCGGGGTGCAGTTTTCGCAGCTGATGTGCAGCGATATTACCGTGCTCAACCCGGATCTTGCAGGAGGCATACCTTCCGGTTCCAAAGTGCTTTCGTCGGGATTTACCGGACCACGTGCGCTCCCGCTAGGGCTATCGCCGGACATGGGAGGTATTCCGCTTTATAAAGCCGGTGACATGGTAGGCGGTATAGGAGTCGAATTCGATGGGCTGTACCGCCTTGATCGTGAAATATTTGATTTTGATGATGATCCCGAGGAACGGGTGGCTATGCAGGCGTCGATCGGTTATGAGGCGCCGTCAGAGCGGGTAGCCTCGCAGATGAATGTCGGAAAGTCGCTGAGGTATACAGATCTTGAGTATGGAGATCTGGAGCCGCTCGACGGCGCACTTCCCGTTCTAGACGAAACTTCATTTGTTGCCATTCCATTTTACTTTAGCGGTGTCGTGAGAAATGGGGCCACTTTCGGGGACCCCTCTTCGGGCGTAGCTAAGACGGTTCGTGCAGGTGTACCGGCCGCTATTCTTGTGGACTCTTCCGGCAGTCCGCGCTTTCCGACTAGAGCCGGCGCATCTCTGCCGAATGGTGCTCAGCTGAGCGCGGCAGAGGTCGACGCTATACTTGATTCCGCGTTAGTGACCGCCTTTCGAGCTCGTGCGGCAATCCGTACCCCACGTGACACTCCGGCGCGGGTCTCGATCTGGGTAGTGGATCATCTGGGAGTACCGCTTGGTTTCGTGAGAAGCCAAGACGCTCCTGTATTCGGTATAGACGTTGCATTGCAGAAAGCACGCGGAGCAACGTTTTTCAGTTCGCCCGACGCCGGGGAGAAACTCGCTGCTTTGCAAGCAGCTAATGCGGTCGGCGCTTTTGAAGATTATGTTACGGCTGCGAGAAACTTTCTCGGACCGCAGGCTCTTACCGGTACCCATGCATTTGCAGATCGCGCGCTTGGCAACATGTCACGGCCATTCTTCCCTGATGGTATTGACGGAAATATTAATGGGCCTTTTGCGCTGCCGTTTCCCGGCACTTCGGGAGCAGCACGCACATGGAGCCCCTTCAACGACGGCGTCCAGCTAGATCTAGTTTTTCAGAGACTAGTGCAGCCGCTAGGTATCCCGGCTAATCCGCCCGCGTCACTTCCGGATAATTGCAGTGATAGAAACATCGTGGGATCGCGGCTTGCCAACGGCATTCAGATATTCCCCGGTTCGGTGCCCCTCTACCGCGGAAATACACTGATAGGCGGAATCGGAATAAGCGGCGACGGAGTGGACCAGGACGACTTAGTAGCATTCTACGGAGCGAGCAGGCGGGGACTTGATTTCGTCGGCCATACTACTGTCGGTGATCCGCAGCTCGGCTTCAATGCTCCGATTGAGATTCGCTCCGACAATATTCAGCCGCTGCCATATGAAAATGTCCGGCTGCGGTATGTGAATTGCCCGGAGGCCCCGTTTAGCGGAAGTAATGAGCAGAATGTTTGTGACGGGCTATAGGTGGTGCTGGTTGTTACAAGAACTATAGGGGTAGGTGTGATGAGAGTTGCTTATGCATTGATTTTGTCGGTGCTGATTTTCTCAACCGTTCGGGCGGAAGAGCAGTCAGAACCGCAACCGACCGCTGCAGAAGAGGGCGAGCAGATTGATCTAGTTCCTTACGAGATCGGCGAGCGGCAGCGCCCAGGAGAAGAGCCTAGGCCGACCGCGTTCCCGCCGTTCATTTATGAGTCTATCCCGGACATTAATTCATCGGCATCCGACTTTGTCGCTGTTCCCGATCGCTGGCGCCAGCTGTACGCGGGCAAGTGGTACGATCCTTATAATCAAAATGTATTGAAGGCTGATATCCCGATATTCGGCGATCAGGCACACCCGTGGTTTTTCGAGCTGGCTATTATCTCCGATCTTTCAACTGAGACGAGACGAATTCCGGTGCCGGTAGGCGGACCCTCAACCCAAAACCCCGAGGCGACCGATATATTCGGCAATGGCCGGCAGTTTGTTTTGGCGGAGAATCTGATTACCTCATTTTCTCTCATACAGGGTAACACCGCTTTTAAGCCGCAAGATGTCGAGTTCCGGTTCACTCCGGTGTTCAACATCAACTATGCGCATGCGGAAGAGACCGGCATACTTAGAGTAGATCCGACTAAAGGCAATGAGCGCACCGACAATTTCGTAGGGCTATTGGAGCTGTTCGCCGATATTCACCTGGTAAATATCACCGACCGGTATGATTTTATTTCTAGCCGCATAGGTGTTCAGCCTTTCATAAGCGACTTCAGAGGGTTCGTTTATAACACTAGTGAGCCGGGAGTCCGCCTTTTCGGAAATTTTGACAATAATAAATATCAGTTCAATCTCGCTTATTTCAGGAGAATCGATAAGGACACCAACACCGGTCTCAACACCTGGTTCGAAGATCGTTTTGAAGATGTGTTCATCGGCAACATATACCGTCAGGATGCCCCGGTACTAGGTCATACGGTACAGGCTAATCTAATTTACAGGCAGGATACGGCAGGAAACCATCCTTTCGATTACGACAACAACGGATTCCTTGTTCGGCCGGCTTCTATCGGCGACGAGCGTCCTAAAAATATCTACTCGACCTACTTAGGATTGACAGGTGACGGACATTACGGCCGGCTTAATGTGACCGAGGCTTTCTATTACGTGACCGGGAGCGAAAGTCATAATCAGATCGCACAGAGACAGACAGATATCAGCGCGGCGATGGCGGCCTTGGAGGCCTCTTATGATATCGATTGGGTGCGGGTTAGAGCATCGTTTTTCTGGGCCTCGGGAGACGATGATCCTTACGACGATGAAGCAAACGGGTTTGATGCGATATTAGACAATCCCAATTTTGCCGGCGGTGATATCTCTTACTGGCAGCGGCAGGGGATTCCTTTCATCGGAGGCGGATTGGTTCTCTTTACAAACCGCAACAGCCTGCTGGCGAACCTGCGGCCCGGAAAAGAAGAGGGGCAGTCGAACTATGTTAATCCGGGTCTGCGTCTGTATAACGCCGGCGTGGACTTCGAGATCACTCCCAAGCTAAAGCTGATTAACAATGTCAGCTACATTCAGTTCGATGACGTCTCGACACTTAATATCTTACGGCAGGACGGCTCCTTTGATCGCGACCTGGGCTGGGATCTCTCAAGCGGGATCCTCTACCGTCCATTCCTTAACAACAATGTGCAGATTCGGGCTGGTACGGCTTTTCTTCTTCCCAACAAGGGATTTGAGAACCTCTTCGGAGATCGCACGTTGTACCAGGTATTTACCAACTTAATTCTGCAGTACTAGAAGCTATGTTTAAGATGAAACACCTCCTGATAGCAGAGTTGCTTGCGATTCTAGCAGTTCTGTTGAACTTCGCGGCCGCTCAGGATCCCGCGGTCGACGCGGTGCAGCCCGGCATTACCGTAGAAGAGATGCAGCAAATGAGCGCCGGCTGCCAAGACTGTCATACCGTTACGGATGCGCCTTCGATGCACCAGAACCCAGGAGTGCTTATCGGATGTCAGCACTGTCATGGCGGCGATGCGGGTGTGCGGGCCGAGGGTCTGAGTGAAGGGTCGGCAGAATATGAAGATGCTAAACTGCGGGCTCACGTTCAACCGAAGCACCCCGAGATCTGGAAAAGCTCCGCCAATCCCGAACACACTTATGCCAAATGGCTTAAAGAGCCTGCTGAGTATGTGAGGTTTGTTAACCCCGGGGATCTACGTGTAGCACGAGAAGCTTGCGGTGGCTGTCACGCCTCTATCGTTCCTGCCGTTGAAAGAAGTCTTATGACTACCTCGGCGATGCTGTGGGGCGGCGCGGCATACAACAACAATATCCTTCCTTATAAGAAGTATATTCTTGGGGAGAGCTATGCGCGTGACGGAACGGCAAGAGAACTGCACGCCATCCGACCGGTAACGGAGGAGTTGAAAGCACGTGGTGCTCTTGAAAAATTGATTCCTCTTCCGCAGTGGGAAGTTATCCCACCCGGCGATATTTTCCGTGTCTTCGAACGGGGCGGTTTGTTCATCAAATCCCAATTTGCAGAGGTGGGTCTGCCGAATTTCTTGGAAGAACCGGGCAAGCCCGATATCCGCGCATCTAATCGCGGCCCCGGTACCGGCGCAAGAATATCGGTGCCCGTCATTAATATTCACAAGACGCGCCTTAACGATCCGCACCTCTCGCTAATGGGCTCAAACGATCATCCCGGCGACTACCGCAACAGCGGATGTACTGCATGTCACGTGGTGTATGCCAACGACCGCGATCCGCGGCACTCCGGGCCCTATGCCAAGTTCGGCCATGAGGGTAAAACTCAGACCAAAGATCCTACAATTCCGAAGGATGAATCGGGCCATCCGTTAAAGCATGAATTTACCCGCGCTATTCCGACAAGTCAGTGCATGATCTGTCATATGCACCAGCCCAATATGTTTGTGAACTCTTTCTTGGGCTACACCATGTGGGATTACGAGTCCGATGCGCCTCATATGTGGCCTAAAGAGCAACGCTATCCGACCCATGAAGAGATTCATAAATCGTTCACCCACAATCCTGAAGAGGCTGCGGCGCGCGGTCTTTGGACCGATGTTGAATTTCTTAAGAAGGTAAGCGAAAAGAACCCGGTACTGAAAGACACGCAGTTTGCGGATTACCATGGACACGGCTGGAACTTCCGGGCGATCTTCAAGCGCGATAGAAAGGGGAACCTGCTCGATGAAAAGGGCAACCTAGTCTCCTTTGACGACCCGGAAAAATTCAAGAAGTCGGTTCTTCTTTCGGATATCCATGTCGATGCGGGGATGCACTGCATGGATTGCCACTTCGCCCAAGACTCCCACGGTGACGGCAACATGTACGGCGAAGTCGCCCAGCAGGTCGAGATAATGTGTGAGGACTGCCACGGAAGCGTGAAGCAGTACGCCACTCTTAAAACGACCGGCCCTGCATCGGGAGCTACACCCGGAGGGAGAGATCTGAGCCTGATGCGCACTCCTTTTGGGGAGAGGCGCTTTGAGTGGCGAGAAGGTTCGCTTTATCAGAGGTCGAGTCTTAACAAGGGAATGGAGTGGCGCGTTAAGCAAGTCCGGGATCTTATAAACCCTGCCAGTCACGACTATAATCAATCCGCCGCTCGCGCTAAAACCGTGAAGCGATTGGAGGGAGATCAAACCGAGGCCAAGTGGGGAGATCTCAAGGCCATAGACAACTCCAAAGATCTAAATTCAACTCTTGCGCATTCGGGTGACGAGGTAGCTTGTTTTACCTGTCACAGCTCCTGGGCAACATCGTGCGCAGGGTGCCATCTGCCGATTCAGGCCAACTGGAAGGCTGAATCCAAGCACTACGATGGAAAGACAACCAGAAACTGGGCTACCTATAATCCGCAAGTGGCGCGCGACGAGATGTATCAGATCGGCCGCCACGGGCCGGCCAAGGACGGTAAGATAGTCCCCGTGCGTTCTTCAAGCGCTCTCATCTTAAGTTCAACGGACGTGAACCGGCAAAAGATCTACATTCAGCAGCCGCCCACGGCTGCTTCGGGGCACAGTTCACAGGCTTTCGCTCCGCACTTCCCGCACACTGTGCGAACCAAGGAAACCAAACAGTGCGAAGATTGTCACGTGTCAAAAGCCAACGATAATAACGCCATCCTTACGCAGCTCTTCCTATTCGGAACGAACTTCGTGAATTTCATGGGGTACCACACATGGGTGGCAACCGGCGAAGCAGGACTCGAGGCGATTCAGGTGACGGAGTGGGATGAGCCGCAAGCAGTGATCGGCAGCTTCCTGCACAAGTATGCTTATCCTGATTGGTACCGAGATCATCAGGAAAGGGGACTTGAGCTTAAAGAATACCATACGCACCACGGGACCGGAGGCGTCACTAATACGATTCAGATGCGGGGAGAGTATCTATACACAACCGCCGGAAGCGCAGGATTCCGGGCTTATGATATCGCCAATGTTGCCAATAAAGGATTCTCTGAGAGGATCGTTACGGCTCCATTCTCGCCTTTAGGGCATGACACCCATATTCCTAGTAAGAATGCCACCTCATTTGCGCTGCCGACCAATATGCCGATTGCGCCGTTTAGGGAACAGCTGCCGGAAAACCTCGAGACCCCGATGCACCCCATATACCACTATGCGGCGATAGCCGACAGTGAAGAGGGCCTCATCCTTGTTAATGTTGATACGCTGCAAGACGGGATCCCGAGCAATAATTTCTTTGAGCGCGCGCTCACATGGAATGAGGGCGGAATTCTTTCAGGTGCGCGATTCATTACGCTGACGGGAGCCAGGGCGTACGTAGCCGTTCCGGATAAAGTAGTGATCTTGGATCTTGATACCCCGCTCGAGCCGAAGGTTATTGCTACTGTGCCATTTGTTGAGCCATCTGCCGTAGCGGTGCAGTTCCGCTACGCCTTCATAACCGACAAGAAAGGCTTCCACGTTGTGGATATAACCGATGTCGCCAAGCCGAGAGTGGTTCATGAGGCCGATATTGAGCTTCCCGATGCGCGCAATCTTTACGTATCACGAACGTACGCTTACGTTGCCGGCGGCAAACAAGGACTTGTTATTGTTGACATTGAAAAACCTGAGGAACCGTTTATCTACTCAGTGTTCAACGATGAGGGGAGAATCAATGATCTCTACGACGTTAAGGTTGCAACCACCAACGCTTCACTTTTTGCTTATCTTGCAGACGGGCAGAACGGCCTTAAGGTTCTGCAATTAACCGATCCCGACAGGGTGCCGGGCTACTACGGCTTTGCCCCGCCTGTGAAGCCGATGGTCATCTCCTGGAAGCATACCCATGGCCCGGCGCTGGCGATCTCAAAACCATTGGATCGTGACAGGGCAGTTGATGAAACAGGGCACCAGGTGAGCATCTTTGGCCGTATCGGTTCTCGTCCGCTTACAGTGGAAGAGATGAAAGAGCTCTACCTAAATGATCGCGGCAAGCTGTTTCAGGTGAGCAATAAGCCCTAAGTTTTTTGCGAAAAGTGAACAAGCTGGGCTAGAGAGAGGCGCTCCGTCGCTAGAAAAGGTGCGGGGAGGCCGGCCTATGGCTAGGCAAGGTATCGACTCATAAGCGTTTTAGCCGACCTCCGTGGGCGGGAAAAAGCGCATATATCGTAAAGCAACTTTTTACCTGAAAGCCCTAGTGCAATAAGGCAGTGCTGAGCTGGATTGCTATAGGTAGAGATGAGAGTCCAACCGGAATAGAGCAATTTAGGTGTCAGTTTTGAAGGACTTAATGCGACTTGTCGATTCGGCCCATTGCGGTAACAGGTGAGATTCGCTGCGGACGACCGTGCAGGAGGCACTCCCTAATTGGCTGTACTTACAGGGTTATTTTTCGCCCTATGCTTGACGTTTATAATCCCTTCTGATAGCCTGGACCGCCTCCTGAATGGATATAATCGGACAGGATGTATGTAATGTGGGCGCGTAGCTTAGTGTTTATGGCATTTTCGCTGGCGCGAAAATCGCATGGTTAGAGCGCTTGCTTGACAGTGTTTATGGCATTTTCGCTGACGCGAAAATCGCATGTTGTTTTTAAGTCAAGCAAGCGGTTGTGCCGTGATAAGTTACAACTATGTAGGCGCGTAGCTCAGTTGGTTAGAGCGCTTGCTTGACAGGCAAGAGGTCAACAGTTCGAGTCTGTTCGTGCCTACCATTTGAAGAGCGCGAGAGGACCGGGGAGCGGTAAAGATTTAGAGTTTCACTATTTTTGAGTCAGTCAGGGAGAGCAGTATATGCCGAAGATGAAAACCAACCGCATGGCGCATAAGAAGTTCAGAGTGGGCGGTACCGGTCGTGTTAAACACGCGCTTGCCGGCACGAGCCACAACACCGGAAAGAAATCGAGCAAGCGGATAAGGCAGCTGCGCGGACGAAGGGTGGTAGATAAAACAAATACCTCCGCTCTTCAGGGCCAGCTTCCATATGCAGGTATTAAAGATTAGTTTCAATCAGAGATTTTAGGGAAGTAAAGTTATGCGCGTAAAAAGAGGATTTGCCAGCCGCCGTAGGCACAAGAGAATTGCAAAATCTGCAGAAGGCTTTAGAGGCCGCCGTAAGAACTGCTTCAAGCATGTTAAGCTCGGTGTTCAAAAAGCTTTGCAGCACGCTTACAAACACCGCCGCGCCAAAAAGCGGGAATTTCGTGCGCTTTGGATAGTTCGCATCAACGCCGCAGCGCGTGAATGCGGGATCAGCTACAGCAAACTTATACGCGGGTTGCAGCTTGCAAAGGTCGAGATTGATAGAAAGGTGCTCGCGCAGCTTGCAGCTACCGATAATAAAGCTTTCCAAGCGGTTGTCGAGAAGGCGCGCGCAGCGCTTTAAAGCTTGTCTTCGGAAACTGGGCAGGCAAACTAGAAGTGGTTTCAGAAATACTTCGTTGTAGCCACTTGCCGCATCTAAGCAGCCTTCGGAGTAATCCGTTCTAAGGGGGGGTGGGGTTGAATCTTCCTGTGTTACTTAGCGGGTGCGCCCGTTACCGCTCAATTCAGAATGGCCGAGCAGCAGACTACAAAGAACTGCAAGGAGAGAAGTTAGCTGAGTTTATCTCTCCCGCTATAGTGCCATCCGATCTCGCGCCATCCGATATCGCCTTATCAGTTTGTAACGACATGCTGCAATCGCGGGGCATCTCCATTAAAGAGGTCGACCTATTAATTTCATGCACCCAAACCCCCGACTATAACAACCCTGGCCTTGCTAGTTTGCTGTTAGCCAAGCTCGGTGCCGAGGGAATTGCAGGACTTGAGCTTAAAATGTCCGATGCTGCTCCTATCTACGCTTGCCGCATCGCTTCCGCATTTATCAGGACCGGGAAGCACAAGCGAATTTTAATTGCGGCAACCGATCTTATGTCGCGCTACTTTTCATCCCGTGAGAATAAGCTTTCAAGGTATTTCGGAGACGCTGCCGCAGCGGTGATCGTAGGCGGTGATAGCGAATCGGTTCGCGGGAAAGCCTTTAGATACATAGCCTCTCACGCCGCGGCCATCGGGGCGCCTGAGAGTTTCGGCGTTAGTTCTCCGCGTGCTAATCAGTTTCCTTTCAGAATTCGCCCTGAAGATTTTCAAGATGGAAGCATGCAGCCCAGGCTTCAGCCGCAAGAATTTGCAGAGTGCATCTCGAAAGAGGCCGCTGCAATACTAACTTCGTTTATTTCGAAATATCTGCCGAGCGGCCGTGATGTTCGTTGGGTTGTATGCCATTCACCTATTGGCGGCGAGTTTCTCGACCGTCTCGCGCTGCCGCAATCATTGCAGAGGGCAAACTTGGTCGATGAGATTGCATACAGCGGTTATGTGGCTTCAGCCGGGGCGGTTTGCGGCCTATCTAGACTAAGTGAGCAGGAAGTTAAGAGCGGAGATCTAATCTGCGTTCTCTCCGCTGGAGCAGGAATAAATTTCGGCGTAATGCTTCTGGAGGCGGCGTAGTATGGCTTCGATTTACGCAGTTGGACATTTCGTGCCTCCTAATGTTGTCAGTAATGACGATCTCTCAAAGTGGATGGACACCTCTGATGAATGGATCTCTCAGCGTACCGGAATCCGCGAGCGCCGCTGGATTCGCAGGGGCAATGAGTCCTTTGTCGGGATGAGCAACGCTGAAATGGCGCGGTCCGCTGTAACGCAAGCACTGGCTTCCCGCGATATCAAGCCGGGCGAGATAGACGCCATCATATACGCCACCGTCAGCCCGGATACAGATAGTCCCGGCTCTGGCGTAGGATTAAAAGAGCTGCTGGACATCGATTCGGCTATTCCTGTTATTGAGGTGCGTAATCAATGCTCCGGCTTCATGTATGGATTGCTAATCGCAAAGGCGCTTGTCGACGATGGGCTTAACCGCCGAGTGCTGGTAGTGGGAAGTGAGATTCAGTCATCGGGACTTGACCTTTTAACGGAGGGGCGCGGCACTACTGTTCTTTTCGCAGACGGCTGCGGAGTGGTTCTTGTGGTTCCTGATACCGATGCGGCAGCAAAAGTGTTGGATGTGTCTCTGTGCAGCGACGGCCGATTTGCCGATAGGCTTGGAGTTAAGCGCCCCGGATTTTGCAGTGAAGCTATTCTGGAACCCGCGCTTGTTTCCGGCGGCAATCAAGAGATCTACCCGCACATGGACGGCCGCATGATCTTTCACATGGCCTCTGAAAAGATGCCTCATGCTGTTAGATCGATATTGGAGAGAAACGGCTATTCGGCGTCTGACCTGGCCGCGGTCATTCCGCATCAGGCCAATCAGCGCATTATTGATATGCTTGGCCGCGACCTTGGTCCAGAAATCAAGGTATTTAGCAATATTGCACGATATGGTAATACTACGGCAGCAAGTATTCCAATTGCGTTAAGTGAGGCAGTGCGCGCTGATTATGTCCACCGTGGCGACCTGATATGTTTAGTAACATTCGGCTCCGGGGTATCTTGGGGAGCCGCGCTTATTAAGTGGGGCTCATGAGCGGTCCACACGCCTCGAATAGCTCTAATACTTGATGGAGCTTGAGTTTAGCATGAAGCCGATAATCGAAACCGATTCCAAGCTTATCCCAGTTATCTGTGGCCTCTCTCGCGCTTCGCTTGAAGATATTGTTCGCATAGAAAATTTATCCGATCGGCCTGCTTGGAACGAAAAGCTCTTTGCGCAGGAGTTCGCTAACCAGCATTCCCACATATTCGGAGCGCGGGTCGAGGGCCAGCTTGTTGGGTTTCTTGTATGCCACTGTTTGGCCGACGAGGCGCACATCCTTAAGTTTGGCGTGCTTCCGCAATACAGGCGAAAAGGAATCGGCCGTTCGATTCTTTGTCATGTCATCCGCGATCTTCATGCCAATACCGCAAAGTGGGTCACCCTTGAGGTGCGCCGCAGTAATCATGTCGCACAGTCGCTTTATCACTCTGTTGGATTTACAGAAGTTGGAATTAGAGAGCGTTATTATTCCGATGATGGCGAGGACGCCTTGGTAATGAGTCTTAATGTTGCTCACTTTATAGACGAGCATGGCGACCACCCACATCTCGAGAACGATGTAAACGGGACTCAGAGGGCCTTCCATTTATTTTGAAGGCTTCGGCGAAAGAGGGAGAGAGAGGTGAAATTAAAGGGCCTTTCACGTTAAATGTACAAACTGCTGAGGCCACTTCTATTCAAGCTCGACTCCGAGAGCGCCCACCACCTGCTGATTAAGGTTTCTCAGCTCGCTAAACTGGCTCCAATCCGCCAGCTGCTATCCACAATATACGCACACAACGATCCGGCTCTCAAACTGAAGGTCTTTGATCTTAACTTTGACAATCCGATCGGGCTTGCGGCCGGCTTCGACAAGGAGTGTCAGATGTTTGAGCTGCTTTCAGCCATCGGGTTCGGATCGGTCGAATTCGGAACTATCACCGCGCAACCGCAACCAGGCAATCCACGTCCCCGAATATTCAGACTTCCTGAAGACGAGGCATTGATAAATCGCATGGGGTTCCCGTCTCAGGGAGCCGATCTGTTGGCGAAGCGTCTATCTCTGCTGCCTAGAAACGCAGCGGATAGGATCCGCATAGGGATAAATATAGGTAAGACAAAGGCGGTGCCGATAGAGCGCGCACAGGAAGATTATGTCGCAAGCTTCAGTAAATTGAAGGAGTACGGCGACTATTTCGTGCTTAATGTATCTTCGCCCAACACCCCCGAGCTCCGCATGTTGCAGGAGCGTACGAGGCTAAATGATCTTTTAAGGGCGCTGCAAGCGGTTAATATAGATCAGGCGCCCCTGCTTATTAAAGTTGCGCCGGATCTCTCTTATGCCGAGATCGACGACATTCTGGAATGTTGCCAGCAGCATTCGATCTCCGGAATAATTGCCACCAATACCACCTTCTCGCGTGATGGTCTGAAAAGTAGTTCAAGTGAGAGAGGGGGGCTCAGCGGCCGGCCTTTGTTTGCGCGCTCTTATGATATCGTGTCGTACATTGCAAAGCGGACCGAAAGGAAATTTCCTATTGTAGCTGTCGGCGGCGTGTTCTCGGCCGAGGATGCATATAAAATGATGCAAGCAGGAGCGTCGCTTGTTCAGGTATACACTGCGCTCGTGTATGAAGGTCCTGCTGTTGTAATGCGCATTAAGAGAGGACTGAGCAAGATTGTTGCACAGGAAGGCGTGTCATCGATCAGTGAATTGATCTCGCGCTAAAATGCCCAGAAACACGCTCTTTTCGCAAACAGTTTAAAGTGACCAATGATTTGACCTGCGGGGTTGTTTTGCTGTATACTGGGCGCGATTGTTGGGAATGTTAAATCCTTTCTGTGCGCCTCGCGTTCAGCCGGAAGGGCTTATACCCATCTTTTCGATCAGTTTTCCATCGGGCTGTTTTTCCCGGTTTTTCGAAAGTTTTTTAGGCTTAATCGGAGCTTTCTACGCTTGTATGATCATTTCTCCGAAACTGATAACACTTCCTAGCCGGGCAGATTTTTGTAACCTTTTCTGTTAAGTATCATTTGGAATTAGGAGAGTGGCCTTGAATAATAAATCGTTCAAAGTTGGTGACAAAGTCGTTTATCCCGGGCACGGAGTGGGTGAGGTGCGAGCAGTGATTGCTAAGAGCATTGCCGGTACCGACCAACGTGTTTACGAGATCGCGATTTTGGAAACGGGGATGAAGATAATGGTGCCCTGTATCCAATCGGAGAGCGTCGGGTTACGAAAGGTCATCGACCGAAAATCCGTCGATAAAGTTTATCAGATCCTCAAGAACCGCCACTTCAAAATTGATACTCAGACATGGAATCGAAGATTCCGAGAATACTCTCAAAAGATTCGAACCGGCTCGCTCTATGAAATAGCCGAGGTGCTGCGCGATCTTTCAGTCTTAAGTGTTGATAAAGAGCTCTCCTTCGGCGAGAAGAAGATGCTGGATATGGCGCAAACACTATTGGTGAGCGAAATCGCAATCGCTAAGTCTCGTCCTACAGAGAAAGTGATGGGAGAGCTGCGGGAGATATTTTCCTAGGCCCCAGCTTTTTAACTTTTGAAAACTTCACGTGTCATAGCTCTCATACCTGCTGCTGGAATGAGCAGCAGGATGGCCGCTTCTTTGCCAAAACCGCTTATTGAACTAGCCGGCAAGCCGCTTCTTTGCCATTCGCTAGATGTGTTAAGCGGCCTGGAAAGCGTAATTGCAACCGTTGTGATGTGTCCGGCTGAACAGGTGGAGCAGTTTACTAGAACGTGCGGCGAACGCAAAAAACTTCATTTCATTGCCGGCGGTGCAAGCAGGCAGCACTCGGTCCGGCTTGGAATTCAGCATATCTCTTCCAGCTTAGTTCTTGATGAGAACGATCTGATTTTAGTGCATGATGCCGCAAGATGTCTTCTTTCGAAGGAATTGGCGCGGCGCTGCATCACTGACGCGGAGGCCGTGGGAGCCGTTACTGCGGCTGTACCGGTAGTCGATACTCTGGTGGGAGCCTCGGCAGAGGAACGAATTATAGAAAACACGGTGCCGCGGGATGGTCTTTGGGCGGTTCAGACCCCGCAAGTATTTAAGTTTTCCCTTTTGTGTCGCGCTCATGAAAAGGCCGCAGAAGAGGGAAAGGAATACACCGATGATGCGACTCTGGTAATGCCATTGCACCCTGTTCACATTACTCCCGGAGAGCCGAGTAATTTCAAAGTAACGGCCCCGGATGATCTAATTCTAGCTCGATCATTACTCGAAAGCCGAATCTAGAGCAGAGCCCTTGCTCTAAAAGGTTGCTATATCCCTGCCGAATATGGAGGTTCTAATCCAATCGAAAAGAACTCGAAATTTATTTCTGAAACCCACCAGCCGGGTAATATATACCGAGCGCCACAAAACCCAGGCTGCAAATCCGCGCCACTTTCCGGCAGGAGTGTCTGCTAGTCCCTTTTGCCCTCCGATATAGGCCAGCATGCCCTTGTGTGAATAGCGAAAGGGCTTAACTGCCCGCCCTTGCGCAGTAAGATTCAGGGCGGCAGCAAGGTACTTTCCCTCCTGCTGCGCAGCTTGGGCTGTCATGGGGTCATCTTTATCTTGGATGGTGCTGCAATCTCCAATGGCATAAATGTTTTGCTGTCCGCTCACCCTTAAGTATTCGTCGGTAATTATGCGTCCCTGTTGGTCTCGCTTGAAAGGAAGCCGTTCGGTAAGGGGATTAGCCGTAACGCCGGCTGACCATACAAGCGTGCCGAAAGGCAACACAGTGTCATCTTCCAAAACAACTTCTTCATGACGCACCTCTTTAACGGGCGCCGAAGTAAGTATCTCTATATCACGCTTGCGAAATATCCTTTTGGTATACTCCCCCAGACTTCTATCAAAGGCGTTGAGCAGGGTGGGGCCCGCGTCCAAGAGCTTGATCTTGAACTTACCGCGAAGCTCCAGAAAAATTGACGACAGATCCTGCTGGATAAAGTCGTGCAGCTCGCCCGCAAACTCCACACCTGTCGGACCTCCCCCCACTATGACGAAGGTAAGGAGCCGCTCCTGTTCCTCGGGAGTTATATCGGGCAGAGTAGCGCGCTCGATTGATGAGATGATCTGCTGCCGAATGCGGCGCGCGTCACCGAGCTCTTTAATGGGTAACGCAAACTCGTTCACGCCCGGGATTCCATAGTCCGCTGAGACCACACCTATTGCAATCACAAGAACGTCGTAAGTGAGAGTAAAATCCGCGTCGCGATCGATGGTCGATACGCAGTGAATCGTTTTGGATTGTGTGTCGATGTTGCTGCAGTGCGCGGTAAAGCTGCGTACCCCTTTCTGGCTATAGCGCACGGGCTCGATGATGCTTCTGAATTCGGTGGTTCCAACCGTCGTACTTGCCAGTAGAGGCGTAAAAAGAAAATGGTCGCGAGGGCTTACCACAGTAACATCGTACATCGAAGTAGAGATGCCCATCGCTACCCGGAAGGCTCCGAACCCTGATCCAAGTATTACTAGTTTGATCTTCGGCATCTGAAACTCGGCGCAGGTTTAAAGATTGCACTCGTCACTAACGCTGAACGGCAGCGGCGGACCACTTTATTATACCGCTTACGATCCCCGAGACTGCTGCGTTGAAGGCTTCAGCAGCAGCCGCAGCATCAAATG
>JAGFJO010000021.1 GCA_024102635.1 Deltaproteobacteria bacterium | reverse complement strand
ATAACCTTGAAAAGGCCGCTCTTATCCTTCTATCGATGGGTGCTAATGTTGCATCCACGGTCCTACAACATTTGAATGAACAAGAGGTAAAACGGATCAGCCGCGCCTTCATGGCGGTTTCTCAGGTTGACCGCGAAACCCAGCTTCAGGTGACCGCTGAGTTTCGCAACATGATTAAAGCGGGGGGTACCCTGCTGGTCGATGGGCGGGAATTTGCCAAGAGCGTGATCTCCTCTGCCTTCGGCGACTCGGCAGGAGAGGGACTGCTCGAATATGTCAACGGCTCGCGCAAAGAGCAGATGTCTTCAATATTTCAGGACGTACCCGAGAAGATCTTGGTTGCATTTGTATCATCTGAGCACCCTCAAACAGCCGCCTTCTTAATGACCAAGATGAGCCCTGACCAGGCCGCTGTCATTCTTCAAAAATTGAACGATGAAGAGCAGACCGAAGCATTGCTGCGAATATCTACATTAAACAATGTGAAAGGAGATGTAATTGACGAAGTGCGCGAGGTCTTGCGAACGCAGCTCAAGGGCAGTGGTCTAGATAGTGACGAAGAGATCGGAGGTCCGAAAGCAGCCGCTGATATCCTGAATTTTGTCGAGCGCAGCAACGAGGAGAGGATTCTAACCGAGATAGAAGAGATGAATCCTGAGCTGGCAGAGCAGATAAGAAACCTAATGTTCACATTTGAGGATATCAAAAAAGTCGATGACCGCGGTATACAAACAATACTAAAGGAGGTGCCTAGGGACCAGCTGGTTATGTCCTTGAAAACCGCGAGCGAGGACCTTCGTGCACTAATCTTCAAGAACGTATCGCAGCGTGCCGCGGCGATGATTCAAGACGACCTCACCGCCATGGGGCCGGTAAAGGTAAAGGATGTTGAAAAGGCTCAGCAAGGTATAGTGGATACAGTGAGACGTTTAGAAGCAGAGGGAAAGATTGCAATCGGAGGCGGGGTAGAGGACGATTTCGTATAAATCAACAACTAGTCAGTGATTATAGCCGGCTGAGCACGTCGCTTGAGTGTGGCATGAGTTAATGCGCAATCAGCAGGCTCTGGTATGTTATGTGGACCGTCGACTGAATCGGCAGGTCGATCAGTTGCAAGGCCGTCGCGATGCTCCACAGGATTCAACTTGGTTCTCATCTTCCCTGCAGCTCTCCGGACAGCTCTTCTAGCTCTATAAAATCCGTTTCGATCAATTCATTAAGTTCTTTAAGTTGCTTGGAAAGCTCTGCGAGTGCAACATGGTCCTTAGGATCACACTTGGCAAGCTCCTGCTGTGCGGCGGCGACGCGGCTCTCGCATTCCATAATTCTTTCTTCTATTCCTTTGATGAGCCGTTTAAGTGTTTGCGGTGATCGCGCAGGGTTTTTACCGCGCTCGATTGGGGCGTTCTCGTTCGGGAGCTTCTCCTCCCTCGAATGTTTGGTAGGGGCGGAGATCGGCTCATCGCTCCAGCCTTCTTTCTCCAGGAAATAATCATAATCGTGGAGAAAGACGTGCGGTCTATTGCCGTGGAAAATTACAAGTTTAGTAGCAAGCTTCTTCAGGATCAGCTCGCTGTGTGTGACAATAACGACTGCGCCGTCGTAGCTATCGAGGCTTTCAATTAACGCTTCGATGGCATCCATGTCTAAATGATTCGTCGGTTCATCCAGAAGCAAGAGATTGGTCGCCTGGGCAAGTATTTTAGCAAGCAGTACTCTGCTTTTCTCGCCCCCTGAGAGTACCTTTACTTTTTTTAGTGCGGAGTCGCCGCTGAACATCATTGTGCCGGCGATGTTGCGTATCCTTGTGCGGTGCAGCCGGGGATTGGCCTGTTCAATCTCCTCTTCTACCGTCATATTTGGATTGAGCCTGGAGATGTTGGTTTGCCCGAAGTACCCGAGCTTGGCATCCTGGTTGAAGCGTATTGAGCCCTCCGAAGCTTGCAGCTCTCCGGCCAAGAGGCGGAGCAGAGTAGTTTTCCCTTTGCCGTTCTTACCGATCACCGCAATTCTATCTCTGCGCCCGATTGTGAAGCTGAGTCCCTCAATAAGCAGCGGTCCGTTTTCGAACCCAAAACTGAGATCGCGCACTTCACCGATCTGCTTGGCAGTTATCGGCGACTCGCAAAATGAGAAGTCCAGACTTGCTTCGTCCTGCAGCTCTGCCTTTTCGCCCATTCGTTCGAGAGCCTTAACTTTTGATTGAACAAGGGTGGCCTTGCTTGCCTGCGCCCGGAACCTGGTAATAAATGCTTCAAGCTGCTTTCTTTTCTTGTCCTCGTTGATGCGGGTTTTCTCGTATATCTCCTCGTCTTGTTGGATTTGGGAGTAGAGCTTTTCGGTATCTCCTTTTATTTTCTTTACTGCGCTTCGATGAATGAGCATCGAGTGAGTGGTTACTTGATCCATGAAGAGGCGATCATGAGAAATAAGAATTAGCTCGCCCTGCCAATCCTGCAAAAACTCCGTCAGCCACCGAACCGAGAGAATATCGAGATAATTGGTGGGCTCATCGAGCAAGAGCAAGTTCGGCTCTGAGAGGAGAAGCTTTGCCAGGTTGATTCGGATCTGAAATCCGCCCGAAAACTCAGTCGGCGGTTTGTGGATGTCTTCCGGTGAGAACCCAAGTCCATCAAGAATTATTTCGGCTTTGTAGGTGAGTTCGCGCTCATCTGGCGGAAGCCCTAAACAAGCCTCTTCAAGAACCGTGTCTTTTGAGAACTTAAGATGTTGCTCGAGGTGACCGATGCGGTAGCCACGCGGAACAGTAATTGAGCCTGAATCAGGAGACTCGAGGCCGAGAATCAATTTGAAAAGGGTAGATTTACCGGACCCGTTACGTCCTACCAGTCCGATGCGCTCACGCTCCGTCATGCCGAACGAGACACCCTCAAAAAGAACCTGCGACCCAAATGATTTTGATAGATTGGAGACCTGAAGCACGACACCCTCAAAAGCTGGCAGCTATGATAGACAATTCGGGAATGGATATCTAGCGCTTCAGAGCGCAATCTGGGGAGCGAGATCCGGCTGGCAAAAACTCCGGGTTGCCCGAATTCGCCGGGTGTACAGCTAATAGGAAGGCGAGGACCGCATCACCACTCGCGTCGGTTACTCAAAAGACTTATGTGCTAGGTGCTAGCGCCGGAGCTGTCTGCGGTGTGGTTAGTGACGAGATCCGCTGTAAGGGGAGAAAGCAGGTCCTCTATCCTTTGGTAAGGCGCACGCTTCACAGTTCCAGCCAAAAACGCAATTATTATAAGTGGGTACGACGAAATGAATCGGCTCTAGAAAGCAACTTAAAACGCCGACATTTAGTATCGCAGTGTTAGGTACGGGAGAGTTGTAGTCCCGTGCGAATGAGGTGGTGCTGAAGTGGCCGTTGTAGTTGGCTCGAATATTCCTTCAATGCAGGCACAAAGAAGGCTTGCTGAAAACTCATCCACGCTTTCCGGGATCTTTGAGCGTCTCGCTTCCGGCCAAAGAATTAACCGAGCATCTGACGATGCAGCCGGCCTCTCGATTGCTTCCGGGCTGGAAGTCGGGAGGCGCGTTTTCAACCAAGGCATACGCAATCTCAATGACGGAATTTCAGCTCTTCAAATTGCCGACAGCACGCTTGACAGCCTTTCTAATATAGTGACCCGAATCCGTGAACTTGCACAGCAAGCTGCTAATGGAAGTCTTTCAGCCGTACAACGAAATAGCATCGACATTGAAGCGCAGCAGCTGCAGAAAGAATATTTTAGAGTTTCCCGATCTGCCGCCTTCAACGGCACCCGGCTTTTTGATGGCTCCATGGCGGAGGGCTTGCGGCTTCAAGCCGGCTTCTCACTCGACGGTTCCATTCATGGTTCGCTCGGAGGAGTTATGGGCAACGGGTCGTTCGGATCAAGCACCGGCTATGCTGCCGGCGACACCCCATATTCAGTGGTCTTCGGTGATGTCAACGGGGACGGCAAGCTCGATATGGTCAGCGCTGATTATGGCAGTATCGGCACTCCGAGCATAAGTGTATTTATGGGAAGGGGTGACGGTACCTTCAATCCGAGGGTTTCTTTCCAACCTGGGGGATACCCGCGCGAGGCGGTGCTTGGCGATGTTAATGGTGACGGAGTGCTCGATATAGTGACTGCAGATTATGGCACGGGGCTTGCGACGGTGCTAATTGGTCGGGGAGATGGCACCTTCTATTTAAACGACGTATATGACACCAGCGGCTTCGCGCAAGCAGTCGCTCTGGGCGATGTGAATGGTGACGGTACACTAGATATCGTTACTGCCAATTACAATGGAACAGGTGATGTTTTCCTCGGCAGTGGCAACGGATCGTTTTCATCTAGAATGTCCTTTGTGATCGAGGACGGAGCGCGTTCGATAGCGCTTGGTGATCTGACAGGTGATGGGATCTTGGATATGGTAGTCTCTGACGTCTACGATGGTGAAGTGGGTGTTCTGATAGGACGCGGAGATGGCACTTTCGGACCACGCACTCAGTATAGTACAGGGGGCTCTCCTTTGTCGGTACGGCTTGCCGACCTCAATGGAGACGGCAAGCTTGATATGTATACATCCAGTACAACTGACAGCACCGTCAGTGTGCATATTGGACGTGGCGATGGAACATTTTTGGCCCGCACTAGCTATTCCGTAGGTGGAGCCGCCTTTGCGGTGACCGTCGGTGATGTCAATGGAGACGGAGCTGCAGATCTTGTTGCTACTGTTGGCAACTCGGTGAGCGTGCTATTGGGGTCTGGCAACGGCACCTTTGGAGCGGCTTCGAATTTTGCAATCGGCGCTCTTGGCCGCAGCGCGAGTCTGGGAGACCTCAACCAAGACGGTGTCCTTGACGTCGGGGTCGTAACTACAGCGAATTCCGTCCGGGTGCTAATGGGTTCAACGCGGGAAGGAGTAGCGCCACTGCTGCCATTTTCATTGACGACTCAAGCCGATGCTTTGCAAGCAATGGGCCCACTAGATGCAAAGCTCGACCAGATCTCAAAGCAGCGTGGAATTATTGGAGCCTTTCAGAGCAGAATCAATGTAGCAGCACTCACTTTACAAACCGCATCAGAAGCTTATCTCGGAGCAGAATCGCGAGTGCGAGATGCGGATACAGCGAGCGAGGCCGCACATTTAGTGCGTCTCCAGATAAGCCAGCAGGCAGCCGCAGCGGTCCTTGCGCAGGCGAATTCTCAACCAGCACTTTCCATCACGCTACTGCAGATTTAGCAATAAAACGGCTTGCAAGAGGCCTAGTGTTTTTTTAGCTCCTGACTAAGCCATTTGTAAACTAGATATTTGCTCTCGGTATCAAGGGATCCGGGAATTCCTTCCGATGGAATTGAGAGATCCATCTCGGCAACCTTTTCGCCTAGCTTCATGCTCAGTAACTCGAGCCGGATTGTATAATCTTTCCGTTCCGGAATCATACGGGGAATAAGCCGAAGTTCGAACGGTTGAACATGTGGCCTCTTGTCCGCCGCTGCTGAGGCGGATTTCAGCCGGCCTCGCATCAAATTTGTAAGGCCGTCTTTTAATCTTTCAAGCCGGACTATACACAATGCTCTCGGGCGGGTAACTATATCTTGACAGGCTGCCTCGGCATTCGAGCCACCCCCGCTGTAAAATACCGCCACGGGGTGCGGGGCTAATTCGTTAGGTGGAGCACATAGTGAAGAGATTAAATGTGAGACGAGCTCCTTTTCTGTAGAAAACCCTCCGCTTAGAATACTCGCACCATGGTAACGGCCAAGATATACAAAGTGGCGATCGGGAATCTCCTTAGGAGCAAACTTTACAGTTCCTTCATCTACAAGCGGTGCTATCTCTCCGTATGGACCGGCGAAGATCTCATTAGTAGGGCCACTCCTGTTAGCTACTTTTTCTTGCAGATAAGGACAGCGTTCAAGACCTGCTTCCACTTGCGAAACGAAGTTGCTTGAAAGTCCTCGCGGCAGAAGCTTTATCCCGAGCTTGTCTGAGGTTTGAGCATCAAGGGCGGTCGCCCTTGCGAAGATGGCGGCAGCCAGCATGATAATTCCGCTGATCGAACGGCAATAACAACGGTGAAACTTAATCATATCCATGTTATGTGGATCATTGAGAAGAGGTGATTTTGTGCCTCCGATTTAATCATCCCTTAACTGAGGCCCAACACCTCTTTTCACTGCACTACAGGACTCCAAGATTAACGGCCAAAATCCAGTACGCTGCTCCGGCGAGGATTGAAGTGGCAGGAAGCGTAAAGATCCAGGCCCAGATAATCTTTTGTCCTACTGCCCACCGAACGGAGTTTATCCCGCGACTTAGGCCCGTGCCCATGACCGCGCCGGTAATTGTGTGGGTTGTGCTGACGGGAATGCCCAATCCCGCAGCAGTCAGTAGAACTGCCGAGGCAGAAGTCTCAGCTACGAATCCTCCCATCGGATTGAGCTTGGAGAGGGATACTCCTAGAGTTTTAATCACTTTCCAGCCGCCGATCGCGGTTCCGAGGCTTATCATTATGCCGCAACTTGCCACAACCCAGAGTTCCGGTCTCACTGAACCGTCAGGACCAGGTGTTTGCACGCCGCCCGCAAGGAGAGCCATGGTAATGATACCCATTACTTTCTGGGCGTCATTTAGTCCGTGGTT
>JAGFJO010000006.1 GCA_024102635.1 Deltaproteobacteria bacterium | reverse complement strand
GAGCCCCGATCGGCTGTCAATCGAAAGATCGTAAATTGATCCGAATGCCCCGGCCCTTTGATCACTTGCACCGAACACTACCACCGGCACCCGGGCGAGCTTAATTGCTCCGCAACACATAGTGCATGGCTCAAGCGTGCTGCAGAGCACAATATCGTGCAGCCTCCAGTTTGAACTTCGTTTAGCTGCGCGCTGGATCGCCAAAACTTCAGCATGCGCCGTAGGATCAGAGCGAGTTTCTATTTCATTGTGAGCAACCGCTATCACATTAGACCCGTCTCCAACAACGGCCCCTATCGGTACCTCGCCTCTTTCATAAGCGATCTTAGCCTGCTCGATGGCAAGTCCCATAAGATGATCCAGATAGTCCGGCGTTAATTTCGTCATTGGTTAAATAATAGGAAAATGGCGTGTTACCGAAAAAACGCTCGCCAGCTCGATAAAGGCGAAGCTGATCTTGCTGAAACTTCAGCGAAGGCGGACCAACCGCTTCTAGGTAAACCCTAACTGTTCCTAATATCAAACAGTAAAGTACGCGCCCTGAGGGATTCGAACCCCCGACCTCCTGATTCGTAGTCAGACGCTCTATCCAACTGAGCTAAGGGCGCACATTGACCAGAGCAGGGTAAGTTAAGTACCAAATTTCCGGTGATTAGGCAAAAGAGCTCCCCGGGAGTAGGCTAATATTGCAAAAAAAAGCCTTAGTACGCTACTCTAGGATGCGGTGTTTGCCCGGGAAGGATGGCCGAGTGGTTTAAGGCGCTGGTCTTGAAAACCAGAGATCCGGAAACGGATCCGGGGGTTCGAATCCCTCTCCTTCCGCCATATAACGTAGCGAGCGAAGCGAGCAAGTTATATGGCGTCCCCCGTAGCCTTGAGGCTGCGCTTTGAACTGTTATGTTAGAGCACGGCAAAGGGGGACAGGTAGTAACTAAGATCGAACGCCGTAGCGAGCGAATTAGCAAGTAGTACTTCAAATGGATGGTCAGAACCTTGAGCATAGCGCGTTAGTCGAATAGCCCTTCGACTCGCGGGTGCTCGCTCAGGGCGCTTTCGGTAATCGACTTAAGTCGATTACCGAAAGCGGAGAGATGGCCGAGAGGCTTAAGGCGCCGGTTTGCTAAACCGGTGTACGGACAAAATCTGTACCGGGGGTTCGAATCCCCCTCTCTCCGCCATTCGAACCTAAAGGTTCGAATGGCGTCCCCCGAAGCCTTGAAGCGGCGCAGCGAACTAAGACGTTCGATCATGGCGAAGGGGGACAGCAGTACTTCTGAGTGGGACGATTCAAACCCTGAGCCAAACACCTGTAGTAAGTGAGTCCATAAGCCCTTCGACTCGCAGATGCTCGCTCAGGGCGTTTTTCACAATCGACTTCAGTCGATTGTGAAAAACGGAGAGATGGCCGAGTGGTTTAAGGCGCACGCTTGGAAAGCGTGTATAGGCTAATACCCTATCGGGGGTTCGAATCCCCCTCTCTCCGCCATATAACGCAGCGAGCGAAGCGAGCAAGTTATATGGCGTCCCCCGTAGCCTTGAGGCTGCGCTTTGAACTGTTATGTTAGAGCACGGCAAAGGGGGACAGGTAGTAACTAAGATCGAGCGAAGCAGCGAGCGAAGCGATTAAGTTATATGGCCCTCCTGTTCCCCCTACTCGACTGCGGTGCCTCTCCCGGGCTCGGTCGGCGCCGACGTAGGAGATAAGAACAGGAAGGGCGTCGGCCATCAGGACGAATCGCCGGGAAATTCCAGGTTCCTCCGTCCATCCGGCAAAAGATTCAGCGTCATAATCCTGCTTCATGGTGGCATTAATTGCGGCACTTACGATAAGTGTAATTGTATCTCAATGGTTCAGATTCACTCAAATAATCTACCGCAATCCAACATGGGCAATGATCCGCCTCATGCCTCTAAAATCATAGTAAGGTTAGATAATACAAAGTTAGAAAATAACGTCAAAAGCTCGAGGCAAGCACGTCTTCAGCACGGACGTTGAATATGGAACGACATTCGGAGTTAAATATGGAGGCACATTCGGCCTACGTACCGGGATTGGAGTGGGAGAGGTTAACTGAGTTTCCGGGAGAGGGCGAGGTGAAGTACCTTCGCCATCATGAGCCTAACAAGGCTTCTACAATTCTGGTGCGGTTACCCGCCGGCGGGTGCATATCACCCCATGGCCACACTGCGGCGGTGCAGCACTACGTACTCGAGGGTGAATATGAGTCGGAAGGAAAGATTTATGGTGCGGGAACGTACAGACTGCTCTCTGGCCGTAGCGACGCCGCCGAGATTACCACCCAAAATGGAGTAACCATATTGATGGTCTACGATCCTATCTAACAGTATTGCGGCAAGTTAAAGTCGCAAGCTCAAAAGCAGCGCCAAGCCCAAGGAAAAAGATACGAAGTGCACAATATTGGTCCTAAAGTTCCGGCCTGCTTTAATCTCGGGAATTAGATCTGCAGCGCCGATGTAGAGGAAATTACCGGCGGCAAAGGGTATAAGGAAATCTACATTCAGCGTTGCCGACATCGCGTAGGCCACAAGCCCGCCAACAAGAAAAGTCATCCCTGATAGAAGGTTAAAAAGCAGCGCTTGAAGTTTCCTCCATCCGCCGTGCAAGAGTACCGCGAAGTCGCCAAGCTCCTGCGGAACTTCGTGCGCTGCTGCCGCCAGCCACGCCGAAATCCCGAGCCGTATATCAATTATAAAACTGGCACCAACGAATAGTCCGCCTATAAAATTGTGCAACCCGTCGGCTATCAAGATTAAAAAGGTAAGCGGCTCCCGTTCTTCCCGACTAGTTTTATGGCTGTGATGCCAGTGGAGAAATTGCTCAAGGAAGAGAAAACTTAAAAAGCCAGCCACCACCCAGACGTATACTGATGTGCTGTTCCCCATTCGGTCAACGGCGGCCGGGATCATATGGAACGTAGCGCCACCGATGAGCGAACCGGCGGCAAAGGCAACTAGGGGTAATAGAATCTTGTCGAGCGAGCTCTGCTTCAGAACCAATGTCAGGCTGCCGACCAGGGCGATAAGGCTCATGGCGATGCCGCTAAGGAGGATCCAGAAAAAGACGTTCATTGCAATTTTATTAATCGAAATGGATAAATTCTCAACTGTCAGTGGTGATTCGTTTTAAACGGCCTGTGCCTTATCGTATTATTAGCGGCTTCTCTAGCCAGTTTGCTAAGCTGCGAGGAGTGCTACAAGACCAAGACTTTCATGCTTAAATCTGCTATTCATTCATTTCTTAGCGGCGTGCAACCGAATAATTAATGCTTATGAGGGATAACAAGATTAATGACCTCACCAAATCCCGACTGGAAGCCCGGTCAAAAAATTGAAGCTCCTGGAGGTGATCTTATCTCTTTCTCTCCAGCCGAGAAGGATGTGGCTTCCATCTATAAATTTCTCATAGGCTCTGTTGTCCCTCGGCCAATCGCTTTTGTCAGCACTATTAGTAAAGACGGCGTCAGCAACTTAGCGCCCTTTAGCTTTTTTAATGCGCTTTCCAGCAATCCGCCGTGCGTAATGATATCGATCTCCGCCCGGCCGGGAGGCGAATATAAAGACACTCTAAGAAACATCGAGGAGACCAAGGAGTTTGTTGTTAATAGCGCCAATCGCTGGCTGCTCGAGCCTCTAGTTCATTGCGCGGCCGAGTATCCTTACGGAGTAAGCGAGTTTGAAAAAGCAGGCCTGACAGCGATCGCTTCGGAGAAGGTTAAACCGCAGAGGGTGAAAGAGTCAGCCGTCCAGCTAGAGTGCGAACTGTACCAAACGGTTAAAATAGGGGATGGGTCACCCGGTTCATCGACGCTGGTGATAGGAAAGATCGTGATGTTTCATGTGCTCGATAGAATCTATCAGGACGGCAAAATAAATCTCGAGGAGCTTAAGCCTATTGCAAGGCTGGGAGGGGTGAACTATTGCTCCGTTGGGGAGATATTCGGAATTCCAATTCCCAAAGTATAAAAAATAATCGGTGACACGAGGATAATGACACTCCAGCATCGATTGGGTAATGAGCTTCATACCTTGTTCTAAAACTGTACATGACGTGACCGTTCCTACTAAGAGGGCGGCAGAAACCTCCTCTTGATGGAGAGTGTGCTATTCGGCAGCCAGAGTTTCGGCTGACCCCCCCTCTAGCGCCCATTTCCCTAATGATATTGATGGTCTGGCCGAAGCGGCGGCTAATCTTTGTCTCTCTCCTGACATTAAGCGATTACTGAAACAATCCGATACATCAAGAGGCGTACATCTAATTTCGCCGCCCTCTAGGCCGCTTATACGCTGCCGTGCGGGTTGGTACTGTTCTTGCTTTTAGACATTTCGATAGGTTTTTATGGAACAGGTTCTCCTAGTCGAAGATGCCGATACACTGCGTGACGTTCTAAAGTCCATCCTTGAGAAGGAGGGATACGCCGTGGACGCTTGCAGCTCCGCAGAGCAGGCGCTCGAGCTCGTTCATTCAAAGCGCTACAGCTGTGTACTGGCGGACTTTAAGCTTCCGGGGCGCAACGGGATTGAGCTGCTTAAAGCCACACGCGAGATCTCGAATAATGTTCCCTATGTGATAATGACGGCTTACGGCTCGATCGAGATCGCCGTCCAAGCGATGAAATACGGGGCCAATGATTTTATTACTAAACCCTTCGAGCCGGAGCTTCTAGTATCGGTTCTATCAGATATCATCAAGCACAAGCGCATCATAAACCGCAGCAATGAGCATCGCGCTCGTGGCCAGAGAACTTTTATCAGTAAGAATCCGGAGGTTCACAAGATTCTCGAGCAGGTTAAAAAGGTAGCGCGGGTCGAAACCTCGGTTCTCATCTTAGGAGAGAGCGGTACCGGAAAGGAGCTCATAGCAAGAGCGATCCACGAGAACAGTCCGAGAAAAGACAAGCCATTCATCGCCGTTAACTGCGCGGCGATGCCGGCGGAGCTTTTGGAGAGCGAGTTTTTCGGTCACGAGGCCGGTTCTTTCACCGGAGCAACGCAAACACGGGTGGGTGTATTCGAGCTTGCATCGGAGGGTACGATATTTCTAGACGAAATCGGCGATATGCCGCTTCCATTGCAAGTAAAATGTCTGCGTGCGCTGCAGGAGCGCGAGATAAAAAGAGTCGGCGGAAACAAGCACATAAAGATTAACCCTCGCATAATCTCTGCTACCAATCATAGTATCGAGGAGGCCCTGAATACGGGCACGCTGCGAGAGGATTTTTATTATCGTCTCGCGGTGGTTTCATTTACCCTTCCGCCTCTTAGAAGCAGGCCTGAGGATATAGAGCCGATTGCGAACCATTACATTTCGCAGTTCTCCGAACATATGGAGAAAGAGAAGCCAAAGCTTTCAGCAGAGGCGCGCGACTTTCTGCTTCGTTACAGTTGGCCGGGAAATGCGCGCGAATTGGAGAACGTTGTAGAAAGAGCCGTCATTCTGGCTGACGGAGAGATTCGCGTCGAGCACCTGGGAATAAATCAGGGCATAAACTTCAATGCTATCGATGAGACGTCTTTAACGCTTCATGAAATCTCGGCGCATGCCGCTCAGCGAGCTGAGATTGAGTTAATAACTCGCATCCTTAAGCAGACTATGGGCAACAAAACTAAAGCTGCTCAAATTCTCGGTGTCAGTTACAAGACACTTTTGAACAAGGTTAAGGAGTATAAGATTGAGGTTGTTCACGCGGCGTTGTAAGAGGAAACAGATCTCGTACCGGCTAAAAATTTATATCACCGCTCTTTTTGCGACTTGCTTTCCCCCCTTCTCACTGAGAGCCGATCAGCGTGACAATCCGGATCCGATACCGGGATGGACTCATAGCACAGAGTTGAATCGCGACACTCCGAAGCGGCACGGCCTGCTTCTCAACGGAGGAGATGTGACATTCAGTTCTCCTGTGATTGCCGACATCGATGGCGATCCATCAAACGGGCTCGAGGTAGCGGTTGGCGGAGCGGATGGAGTGCTGCATGCGTATAAGGCCAACGGAGAACTGCTTTGGAACGTGCAGCTGCCAAATGCATCCTGCCGCCAAGCAAGCAGCATAAACAAACTTCTTTCAAGTCCGGCAGTAGGTGTATTAAAAGGCGACGGCATGCCGCACGTGATCGTCGGATACGGCGGAGTAGGCGGGTCGGCTTGCGGCGGCGGAGTCGTTGCGGTGCGGGGAAGCGACGGGCAGACTGTCTGGCATTTTGACCTCAAGAAATTCGCGAAGAAAGAGAGGTTCGGATCTATCAGTCACGCAGTATTCTCTTCTCCCGCCGTGGCCGATGTCGACGGCGACGGCAAGCTCGAGGTGGGCTTCGGAAGCTTCGATCGCAACGTCTATCTTCTGAACCATGACGGGTCCGTAAGATGGTATTACAATGCGGCGGATACGATCTGGTCATCGCCTGCCTTCGCGGATATCGATAACGACTCAAAGCTGGAGATGATCATCGGAACTGATATCTCGGCTAATTCGAGACTGCGCCCGCCTACAAAAAACGGAGGCTACGTTTACGCTTTCGATACCAGCGACAGAAAGGGGAAGAGAATTTTCTTTCGCGACCGAAGCATTTCTAAGTGGCAGACATACTTTGACCAGGTTATTTATTCTTCTCCCATAATTGCCGATGTTCTGCCGGATAGCCCGGGCGAAGAGGTTCTAGTCGGCTCGGGATGCTTCTTCCCGCAGCGTGGCAGAAAGAAGAAAGGGCGATGGGTAAAAGTGATGCGTCTTAAGGACGGCAAGGTTCTGCGCACTCTTCCCACTGCCGGATGCTCCTCGTCTTCGCCCGCAGTTGGCGATATTGATGACGATGGAGTTCTTGAAGTAGTCGCTACGGTGAATGGCGATAAAAGCATCGGCGGAGACGGCAAGAGCAGAATCATGGCCTTCAAGGCGGCAAGCTCCTCTTTGTTATGGTCTATCATTCCTACCGAGAGGGGGCGCAACGACCCTTGGGGAGGTAATTTTCAGTCGCCGGTGGTGGCTGATCTTGACGGAAACGGCTCGCTTGAGGTGCTGGTTGCAAACGGTGCTAGCGTAGGAATCTATAGCGGGCGAGACGGTTTTCCTCTTACCTGCCAAGATTCTTCGTGCACGAACCCTTATATGCTTTATGCGTTTGATACTTTGCGTTCAACCCCTGCGGTCGGCGATGTGAATAATGATGGCCAGCTGGACGTTGTTATCGCAGGTGGGCATACATCGAGCGGGGGCCTGGGTGTGCTATATGGCTGGACAAACTTTGGAGATGTGCTGCAGAGCTCTCCCGGTCTGCAGGCGCCGCTTTCTGTGCCGTGGCAGATGTTTCGAGGGAATTCGGGGAGGACGGCAAAATATAGAAATTAATGTTTTATTAGATCCAGCAGGTTCTCCCAGAATGGATCCGGTTCAAGGTCCTTATCGCTCATCAATAGATCCTCTTCTTCCAACCGGTACGCTTGCGCAATTAGGCGGCGCTGCTTGGCAAGTTCGTTTCGCTTAAGCTTATCGCACTTGGTGAGTACAATAAGCAGCCTTTTGTCATTAGCAAAGGCCATCTCCTGAACAGAGATCTCGTCCTCTTGCGGCGCTCTTCTGCAGTCATTAAGCAGCAATACGACCCGCGCCTGTGCACGGTTCCGAATATAGTCAACGGTCAGTTTTGCAAGACTCTCTCTCTCCACTTTGGAGATTTTGGCGAACCCAAAACCTGGAAGGTCTGCCAGCATAACGGTCTGCTTTTTGGCCTTTCCCCGGCTTAGTTCAACTTCGAAGAGATTAACTTGCCGTGTTCGTCCGGGTGTTGAACTTGTGCGGGCTAAGCTCTTGGAGCGTGTTAGGCGGTTAATAAGTGTTGATTTTCCGACGTTGGAGCGCCCAAGAATGGCGATCTCCGGAACATGATTGCGAGAGAGTTTGCCGATCTCTGCGCTGCCCATCAGGAACTTGGCGCCGATATTAAAGCTGCTCATCGGCGCTATTTCTCAGGCTTTCGCAGGCTCTTTTCAATCCGTCCTAACTTCAGGCCGAGATAGACAATATACCCTACGACTAGTCCCCACACGGCGCTGTAAGCCCAAAAGAGATCGGGAAGTGTTCTGCAGAGTGTATCCATATAAATCTCCAACTTACTAAGTTCTTACTCCGGCAATATACAATTTGATCTTTGCCTCTCTCTGAATCATGCCGGCTCACAAGCGGCTTTTCCGCCGCAGAAGCTCCCTCTCAAGCAACCCAATTCTAGTTCTGAATACAGTAAGGAACATCTGGAAGGCTACCATTGCACCCATGCTCCAAAACATTGCGGTTTTAAACAGCGGATCTTTTAGCCCCTGCCTTTCAACTACCTCCGGATGAAGCTGTACCATATGCGGTAGCAGTTTGATCGAATACACGACAATCGGAACGTTGATAGCGCCAAGAATACCAAGAACGGCGCAGTGCGCAGCCACGCGTGCCGGATCTCCGAACTGCCTCAGTCCCCAGTAAGCGAGAAGCAGCAGCCATAGAAGTAGGAAGGTCACAAGTCTCGGTTCCCACCTAAACCAGGTGTTCCATGCGCTGTTTGCCCAGATCATCCCCGATACCAGCACAATGGTGCACATTAACAATGCCACCTCGGCTGCTGCCTCGGCGATAGCGTCAAAGGCTTCCTCTCTCCTGGCCAGGTAAGCCAGACTGCACACTAGCAGCACCGCGATTGCGCAGTAGGCGGCGATTGCGGACCCTACATGAAAGTAAAAAATTCTCTGTACCGGCCCCATGATGGCTTCATTTGGAACCACCAAGAAAACTAGATAAATCGAATAAGCAATTAAAACAGCGCTTATGCCAAGCAAGATCGGGCTCAATATATTCAGATAGCGGACGAGCATTATTCCTTAATTACATATTCGTAAAGATTCATTCCGAGTACGATATATAACACGTCGAGCGCGATCAGCAACGATAGCCATCCTGAAGCCGGATCGAAGGCTCCGCCAGCGAATAGCACCGCGCCCAGCTCGGTTGCTGCGAAGAAGAGCGGGAATAGAAGCGGGATTAAGATTAATGGCAGAAGAAGGCTTTTGAGCTGCGAGCTGCTCGAGATGGCTACCGCCACGGTGGCAAGCGCCGAGTATCCGATGACAGTTAGTGAAGCGATTAGCGTGAAGGGCGCGGCTACATGAACGATGCCAATATCAAGCAGTATCGCCAGAAAAAAGGTGCATAGCAAGAATCCTAGGCCGCTAAGAAGGGTGTTACTTACGAGTTTCGCTATGAATATTTGAAAAGATGACACTCCTAAAAGCAGCAGCCCCTCGAGAGCCATATGCTGCATCTCGTTCTGCAGGCTTCTTTCTACTGTCATAGTAGCGGAGAAAATAAATATGACCCAAAGTAGTCCTGGGAAGAGTTTTGTCACTGACTCCTGATTCAATAGCGCGCTATTAACGGCGATTCCCAGCACTACCGAGAAAAGAATGGAGAGAGAGAACATAAAGGCAAGGCTCTCTTTGGCTCGCAACTCTTGTAGGAGATCTTTTTTTATTAAGGTGAAGATCTTCATGCTAACGGTTTATGCGAGAATACAAGTTGAAGGCCTCCTCCCGTGCTCTGTTCGAATCAATCTCATCACAGTTCTCCGTGTCGAACAAAATGGCGCCCGCTCCTAGAACAACGACGCGCTCAGCAAGCGATCCTAAGCGCGCGATATCGTGGGTGGCTATAAGAACGCAGCACTGCTCATTAGCGGCTCTGAGCCGTTCTATGCGGCGCGCTAATATTTCAACTCCCGCCTCGTCAAGCGCCGAGGTCGGCTCATCAAGCAGCAGATACGCCGGCTCCCCAATGAAAATTCTCATCAGCGCCGCTCTAGCCTGCAGCCCCTTTGACAGCTCATGCACCCGTTTGTGCGCGTGAGGCTCAAGGCCCCATTCATTCAGTTGAGCACCGATATCGCATGCGGTTCCCAGCATTCTTGCGGCAAACTCTCCGTTTTCGAGCACGCTCAAGTGCGGATATAGCATAAGATGATGGCCGAGGTATCCCACCAGCGCCCGCGGAGCAGCGCCTTTGGGCGCTCCAGAATACGATAGCGAACCGGAATCCAGCCTGCTAAGACCTGCTATCGCCCTTAGTAGCGTCGACTTTCCCGATCCGTTGGCGCCGCAAAGCAGGGTTAGGCTTTTTGCTGATAATGTAAGAGTGATATCGCGGAGCGCCGGTTGGTGGAGAAAACTTTTTGAAGCCTTCGAAACCGATATCGCTGCCGAGCCGGTGATGTCAGGCGTCCTTGGTGGGTCCATCAAGCTCCTTTAAGATAGAAGCTAATTCTAACGAAAGCGTCCGCTTTAGGGTATCGTATTCCTGCTCGCTCATCTTATCGGTGGACCGGTCAAGTTCGAGGTCTCTTAGCATCTGCACTAGGCGCTGCTTGGCGTCCAGCAGCTTAAGCTCGCGGCCCGAAACATTCTGAACGGCAGCTGGGCTGTTCTCAATAATCAGCGGCCTAAAAACATACCATGCCGCCGCGGCTGAAAGGAGGAGAGCCGAAATCATACTCATCTAGACTTTGGCTCCTTCTCTTATCGCGGCGTGTTCCTCGGCGCCACTCGTCTGCTTTCTCGGGACTAGCAGAGCTGCGGTTGCCCCTAATACGATAAGTGTGCCGACCCAGAGCCATATCTGAAGGGGATTCACAAATACTTTAAACGATGCCCGATTGCCCGACTCATCAATTCCTGCCAGCACCAGATAAAGATCCTCACGCGGCCCCATTCTGAGCGCGACCTCCGTGGTGTTCTCCTTGTTGCGCATGTAGAAGCGCATCTCCGGATGAAGTGTGCCGAGCGGCTCGCCGTCCTTTAGTCTTTTAACTTGGACGTCAGCCTTCACTGCTTCGTAATTTTCGGTGCGCTTTCCAGAGAGGCCGTCCAGCGTCAGAGCAAAACGTCCTACGTTAAAGGTTTCTCCTCCCGACAAGGAAAACTCGCGCTCAATTTTATGCGCCATAGAGGCGGTGATGCTAACCGTCATCACCAGTACTCCGACGTGAACTAGATACCCTATGTAGCGGGTGCGGTGACGCCTGATGAGCCTTGATGTGCCCGATATATATGATCCGGTGCCGTCAGCCGATACCGTTTGTGCCCGCAACCCGCGGTGAAACTCGCCGAATACCGTCATTAAAACGAAGAAGCATAGTGCGTACGAGAGTACCGGGTAAAAATCGGTAATACCGGCCCACACCAGAATAGCGGCTACAGCCAGAGCGGAAAAAAATGGAGCAGCAAAGGTGCGTACCAGGCTTTTGAGACCCGCCTTTTTCCAGGCTATCAAAGGCCCGATCCCCATCATGAAGATCATCAAGAGGAATAGGGGAACGTTAACTGCATTGAAAAAAGGAATCCCGACAGTCTGCTTTGTGCCGGTCACCGCTTCCGACAAGACCGGGAAGAGAACGCCCCACAAGACCGCAAAACAGATAGAAAGAAAAAGCAGGTTATTCACTAGAAAGGCGGCCTCTCGGGAAAGGAAGCTTTCGATCTTGCGTTCGGATGCCAGCTCTTTCCGCCTTGCAAACGTTAGTACAAGGGCGGTGCCGAAAATTATTCCAAGGTAAACGAGAAATACCCAACCGATATCGGTTGAAGCAAAAGCATGCACGCTTTGCACCACCCCTGATCTGGTCAAAAATGTGCCGAATACGGTTAGGCCGTAAGTGAGAACTATCAGCCAAACGTTCCAGGACTTAAGCATATTCTTGCGCTCCTGCACCATTACGGAGTGAAGGAACGCGGTCCCGGTGAGCCACGGTAGGAACGAAGCGTTCTCAACCGGATCCCAAGCCCAAAATCCGCCCCATCCCAGCTCTAGATAAGCCCAATGTCCTCCGAGAACGATTCCCGCAGTCAAGAACCCCCAGGCGGCGAGGGTCCATTTTCTCGTAAGTCTAAGCCACTCATTCGAAAGCTCACCTGCTAGCAGCGCACCCATACAGAAAGCGTACGGAACCGCCAGCGTAGTGAATCCCATGTAAAGAGTCGGGGGATGGATCGCCATGTAAGGATTTTGCAGTAGCGGATTTAAACCGTTTCCATCGGGCGGGATAAATGGAGCATTCAAATATCGAAATGGATTGGTGAAGTAAACAGTTACCGTTAGAAAGAAAAGCGATGATGTGTTAATTACAGCCAGCACCCAGGGCATCAGCCGCCGAGGCATGCTAAGCGACCCGGCTGCAAGGATAGCGGCGCTGCATGAAAGCATGAAACACCAAAGCAGCATTGAGCCGTCCATTCCGCCCCAGATTGCGGAGAACTTATATACGTCCTGCATGGTTCTATTAGAGAATTGCCAGACATACTGATTGGCGTAGTTATCAGTTAGGAAAAGGTACGCTAGAGCTCCGAGAGCGATTAGTTGAAAGATGAAGACTGCAATTGTGGCGTTGCGGGTGGTGAGATACCATCTGTTATCCTCTTTCTTCCCGGCATAAATTCCGGCCGCTATGGCAAACACAGTGAGTAGCCATGCGGTGCAGAGAGCATAATGTCCTATTTCGTTCATCCGTATAACCAGTTGGTTGAGGCAGGCGTTTTTTGCAATAAAATGTTAGCCGGATTGCGGTGGATTGTCAGGAGATGCCGGCTCATATTTTGAGGGGCACTGCGTGTTAAGCCGGTTTGCCTGCAGCACTCCGTCTTGAAAATCTCCATCGATAATCACATCCCGCCCAACTGCAAACATGTCCGGTCTAAGACCCTTATATACGACTGGGACCGGCCCCGAGGGGTCTAGAGGTTCATTTTGGTGAGTAGGAGGATTTACAATACTAAACTTTAGTTCAGCGCTTGGGTCGGTTTTGTAGTCTATGGCAGAATCGGCAACGCGGCCAGCCACCCTGATTCGCTTGAAAGTTTGACCGGAGGATTCTTCCAGGTCCGACGGAAGAAGCACTAAGGAAGCAGTGGTTTTTGTGGCCTGAAACACCACAATTGCGCCGATTACGGCAAATCCGAAAACTAAGCTTAAAAATACCTTGTTCATGGGGACCCGCAAGATCCTAACATTTGATTGAGGTTAGTAAAAGAGCAGCCCGCTTCAATAATCGGCTAATTCCGGACTAACTCGCTAATAGTTTCAACATGATGTGTCTGCGGAAACATGTCTAGCACGTACAGTCTTCGCAGAGTCAGCCCGCGATCTTTAAGCATGGCAAGATCCCGTGCCAGGGTAGGCAAATTGCAGCTTACGTAGATAATCTGCCGGACATGGGGGGCGCTGATCTGTTCAATGATATTTTTAGCACCTGCGCGCGGAGGGTCGAGTATCACGCAAGGCTCGACACTGTTTGCCTTAAGGTACCTTTCGCAGCTCATCTCGACGAAGCGAATACGGCTTTGCAACTTCAATCGGGAGAGATTCTCCTCTCCTGCCCTGACCAGAGAGGGTTCCACTTCAACGGCGGTTACCTTTCGGCCCCTCAAGGCGAGAGGAATGGATAAATTTCCTGCGCCGGCATAAAGCTCTGTAATGGGACTGTCCAGCGCAAGCTCTACTACTTTTCCGATTAACTTCTCATTCGCTACGTTATTAACTTGCGAGAAGTGACCGGCCTGGGCGGGTGCTTCGCTTTCAAATAAAAGCACCCCGCGCCGGAACACTTTTACGCCTCCGGGATGCCCACTAAGTAGCTCCGCAACTTTGTCTGCAGCGTTCTCTTCTGCGGACCTCTCCCTCAGCCGCACAATCAAATTAACCGCTTCACCCGACTCTTCAAGGCTTATTGAGGCAGCGCTCGGGCCTAGCCGGGGAGCAATGGCTCTTAGCTCGCGGAAGGCTGCAGCTAGATTCTCGCTCATCAATAAACAATCGTCGATATCTACCACCTCACCGCTCCCTCGGCGATTGAAGCCGATGGCTCCGGCGGGAGTTATGTGGACATGAACTCTTCGTCTATAGCGAAAAGCCGGAAGGCCTTCCCCTAAAAGTTCGGCGCTCTGAAGCGGTGTTATGCCGGCCTTCGCTCTCAGTGTACTGCTTACCATATCGAGCTTGGCAGATCTCTGCTTCTCAATTTGCATGTGTTGCAGATCGCACCCCCCGCACTTTGTAAAGTATGGACACGGAGGAGAACAGCGCTCTTCTGCGGCCCTTTTTACTTCAAGCAAAGAGGCCCTTATCAGCCTCTGGCCGTCCTCATCTATACGGGCGGAGACGAGCTCCCCCGGAACGGCGAATGCAATCAGCGCTTTTTTTCCTATCTGGGCCGGAGGGCCTGCAATAACCTTTGCGACCGCCTCGCCGCCGTAGGCCAGTCCTTCTACCTGCAGAAGAACATCATCGCCGTTGCTGGTCTGGTTCATATTGAGGTATGAATGGAAGGTCTAAAAGGTAGCGGCGCAGAATATCTAACGCCATGTACGAAGCATAACGCCGTATAGCCTTCCTGACGGAGGGCATGAAATAGCAAAAACTTCTATCTGCTTCAGCGCTACTGAGCCCGACATAAAAAAGCCCGACAGGCTTTTCGAGAGTTCCGCCGTCAGGGCCTGCGATTCCTGTTATCGACAGGGCTATGTCCGCTCCTGCCGCTTTCCTGCAGCCAGCTGCCATCGCGCGGGCAGTTTCGCCGCTTACAGCGCCCTTACTCGTTAGTAATACCTCGTCAACGCCGAGTAAATTTTTCTTTGCTTGATTACTATAAGTCACAAAGCTCGCTAAGAAGTAGGCCGAAGCACCCGGAGATGCTGTAAGCATCTGCGCCGCCATGCCGCCTGTGCATGATTCTGCTGTGGTTACAGTGAGGTTCTTTGAAATTAACAGCTTATTAATTGATGATTCAAAACTTTCATCCAGGCTACGTGAAAAAACATTTTCGCTACCCACTGCGGCTACGCATTTCTCCTTCCAGTAGGCCAGATCCAACGACTCGTCGGAACACTTAAGTAAGATATGAATCTCGGGGAATGCGGCTCGATACGACACTGATACGTTAGAGGGCAGATTAACTTCTACTATCCTTATTCCGGCGGCCGACTCAGGCACACCGAAGAGTTTTATCGCGGCTGTTCTGATTATGCGGCTTCCCTTTGCCCGTTCGCAGATTGCGGGCAGGACACTTTCGGCAAACATTGCTCGGAGCTCTGAAGGAACTCCCGGCAAAGAGAAGATATGCACTTTTTTATGCTCTATGACGAAGCCCGGAGCAGTTCCCACGGGATTGTTGATGATTGCTGCTCCATCGGGAAAAAATGACTGCTTTTCATTAGAGGCGGGGAATTCTCTCTTGCGCCGCTTGAAAGCCGCCTTAATCATTTCAAGAGCGGCGTTGTCTTGTGATAGCGCCTTACCGCAGAACTTTGCCACCGCCTCTCTAGTGAGATCATCGGTGGTGGGCCCCAGGCCGCCGGAGATAATTACCGTAGTGCTGCGTTCAGAGAGAAATTCTAAGGCGGAAACTATGTCGTCAATGTCATCGCCGCAGCTCTGAGTGCCTTTCACAACCAGCCCCCTGTTGCTGAGCTCTGTGCAGAGAAAATTACAGTTCGTGTCGGCAACTCTACCGTCTAATAGCTCGGAGCCTATGCTGAGTATAGAGATACTTTCCATTGCCCTAGGGAATTAAATCATTTTGAATAAAATAGCACCATTTCGGGTGCATACTCTTAAGCGTTGATTGGAGATTATCGGAGGAAGGAATCTTATACTTCGCGCCCGCGGTGCAGCCCTAAAATGGAGGCTAGGCGCACCATTTCGTGCTGCGCCTTCAGGGTCTGCAATGTGGCTGTTATGTAAGCAGGGGGAACCTTTACTCCGTTGGCGGGAGCTACTGGGAGTTTCGCTTTCAACGGGTCCACAAACTTATCATTATGATACAAGCTGAAGTGAAGATGCGGAGCCGTTGCCAGCCCTGTCATTCCAACGGCGCCTATCAACTGCCCGCGGGAGACGCGTGCACCTTTTTTCACTGAGATCTTCGAGAGATGTAGATACGCGGTAGTATAGCGGTCGTCGTGTCTTATCTTGACCATGTTGCCGGTCCCACTTCCGTATCCTGCCGCTTCTACTATTCCGTCTGCGACTGTCCTTACGGGGGTGCCGGTGGGAGCAGCAAAATCCACTCCGTTGTGGGGCCTTTTAACGTGAAGAATGGGATGGAATCGCGAGTTTGAAAAAACCGAGGAGATGCGGGTGAAGCGCAATGGATATCTTAAGAAATAATTCCCCACCGGCTGGCCGTTTTCGTCGTAATAGACCGCCCTGCCATCCTTACCGGCATGACGCATAGCAGCGAGAAGTTTGCCATTGTTCTCGATGGAAACAGCCTTGATAATACCGGGCGAAAGAACCTCGCCGCTCTCCGTTACGCGCTCATTGTAGATAACGGTAAAGCTATCTCCCGGGCGAAGATCCCGATTGAAGTCCAAGCGCCCACTGAACAGATCGACAAGGTCATCGGTGATCTCTGCGGGAACCGAAGCTTCCTGCGCCGCTAAAGAGAAGGAGTTGAAAATGGGATAGCTGACTATGCGCTGTTTCTCTATCACCGGCTGTTGCTCAATCTCGGCTGTATAGCCGTCTTGCGAATTGCCGGTCAGTATTAAAGTCTTGCCTTCAGGCAGCTTCTTCTTGAGGCCGACGATTTCATTTTCTCCCTGAAGGGTAATCTCTATCTCTTCGTTTAGTCTAAGAGAGTTTAGCGATATGCCCGCCTGCCGGAATGCGTCAGCGGCGCTAACTGCCGCAGCAACCGTTGAGCCGTTCTTGACCCAGATCTTTGTAAGAGTATCTCCAGGCAGGACCTTATATTTCACGGTCTTAGCCTGAGGTGCTGCTTCGGTGTGAGTCTCGACTGCAGCCGGCTGCCCGCTATCCGCCGCGTTGGGCAGGGAGGCGACCTGCTCTGAGGAAGTTAACGGAGTTGCCGTTTCTTTGCCGGACCGGAGATAAAGGGCTGTACTAATAACAGCGGACTGAAGTAAGACGGTCGCAAGTATGAAAACCAACCAGCGATGGTGTGAAACGGCGTATGTTACTCGCATGTTTAAGTTCTATATCGGTTTTATCGGCTCTTAACAACGTAGATAATTGATCTGCCTAGGTTCTGTATTTCATGAACTGGCGGCATCGAACTTTTGTCTCTTCGTTGAGGCAGATTGCTTTTTAGTTTCTCCCGACAAATTTGCATATGATTCAAATGAGATTGTCGGCTTAGCCCGTAGGGGTGTTTAAAAGAAAACGTCGAGAAGGATATTTTATTTTCGTGCAAAAACACAAGATTATGGAGATTTATTAATTATCTTGGCCGGTTGCTGTAGAACGTTTAATAATAGAACAGCATTTCCGAATATCTATGATGAGTCAGCGAACGTCTTACCTATTGGGGCTTGATGTGGGCGATGCACGAGTTGGTGTGGCCATTGGATCTCGCTTGCCACGCATGACCCAGCCGCTTGCGACCTATAAGAGGGCCGGCGGTGTCGCTGAAGCCCAGATTATGAAAATAATAAGAGAGCGTGATATTGAACTATTGGTAGCGGGTCTTCCTTTGAATGAGGACGGCTCTCTCAATGAGCAGTGTCGCAAAATTGAGAAATTTTGTAGAAGATTACAGAAGCGCATTCCAATAACAATTGAATTTGTCGATGAATATTCAACTTCTTTGGAAGCTGAAGAGCTAATAAGACGCAGGCCAGCGAGAGGCCGGAGCGATTCTAAAGGGGCATTAGGGGTTGATGCTGTATCAGCTGCGCTTATATTAAAGCGTTACATCGAAGGCGACGGAATCGGTAAGTAAGTGAAGTGGTTGGCAGGCTACATCGAGCGTTTTAAGGGTTTAGGTATTTTTAGTGAGCTCTCCCGAAGATCTTCTTAAGCTAGTAGTACGGTTGGTGCTGGTTATCTTAGTGCCGGCTCTAGTAGCCTTCGGCAGCTACTCGCTAATGCGTCATTTCTTCTTCTCGCCGGTTGATCCCACTGACAACAAGACGGTGCTGTTTCAAATCCCGCCTAAGACCACCTTCCAGTCGATATGCCGGGACTTGGAGGCTCAGGGTCTGGTTAGATACTCTTGGAGTCTTGATATCATATCCCGCCTTAAGCGAGTGGATAAAAAGATTCGTGCTGGGGAGTATGCTCTTAATAAAGCTATGAGCCCGACCGAGGTACTTCAGACACTGGTAGATGGGAAGGTTTTTGAGCGAAAGGTTACGGTACGTGAAGGCGCCAGTATTTGGGATATAGGACCTATTATTGAACAGGCCGGCTTGCTTTCGAAAGACGAGTTCAATGCGGCTCTCGTAAATCCTCAGTTGATTAGGGAAGCGGGCATTCCTGAAGAATCAGGGTCTTTTGAGGGATATCTTTTCCCTGAAACCTACTCGTTTTCCAGGCCTGTAGATCCAAAATATATTATTTGGCGCATGCTTGAAGAGGGGCAAAAGAAATGGCCGGACGATTTCACCCTTAGAGCTGATGACCTTAAAATGACTCGGCATGAGATATTGACGCTTGCATCGATTATCGAAAAAGAGTCGGGAACCGATGTAGGAGAGCAGGCCATGATATCCGCCGTCTTCCATAACAGGCTAAAAGAGGGGATGAAGCTGCAGGCCGATCCGACGGTTATCTACGGAATACCGAATTTCAACGGCAATCTTACCAAGATAGATCTCGAGACCCCTACACCATACAACACTTACACTAATTTCGGACTGCCTCCTGGCCCAATCTGCAATCCGGGTGCCACGGCTATTAGGGCAGCACTGTATCCTGCTGAGACGACTGCTAAATATTTCGTGGGCAACGGCCAAGGGGGGCACGTGTTCTCGGATACCTTAGATGAGCATAATAGAGCGGTGCGGCAGTACCAGCTTGGCCGTCAGTAGCATTGGGTAGAGCGCCATCCATAACAATAAAGGGGGCGTGGCAGGATAACCTGCGGGTTAGCTCCGAGATGCCTGCTTGGCGCCACCATTCGCCAAGTAGGATGATCGCATTGATTAGTGTGCATTTGTGACAGTAGAAGAGCTGCTAAACTCCGTAGAGAGAAGATTAACTTTCAACAGGGCGCTTCGATTCCTGCTCATAGCCATTTGCCTGGTTAGCTACTGCACTCTTATTTATCTCCTAATTGACCCTTGGTCTCCAAGCGCGGCAGCTCTTGCAGTGGTTGTTTTCGTAATAGCTGCGCTTGCCGTGTTTTTTAGGCGCGCCCGTAAAGAGAAGCGAGATTTGAGGGATGAAGCGAGCGCCATTATAGATGAAAAACTCGCCACCAAAGAGCGCGCCGTCAGTTACTCCGAGCTTTCAAAGCTTCAAAAGGGAGATTCTCTGGTTGAAGCAAAAAGAGAGTTCATCGAACGTCAGCTGACCGCCGTGGTGCAGGGTACGGATTTAAAGAAATTGACCCCGCTCACCCTCAGCCGCATCGAGAAGCAGGCAGCTTTTGCGCTTCCGCTAATTTGGGCCACAATCGCGGCGCTCATCTGGCTCGCTGCGGTATCCGTCCGTACTCCGCAGCAGAATGAAGCGTTGCAGAAGATCGAGGAGTTGATTGAGAATTTTCCCGAGATGCCAGAGGTGCTCAGGGACGCGCTTGAATCTCTAAGTCAATCAGTGGAAGAAAACGGACTTTCCTCTGAAGAGACCGAGGAGGCGCTGCAAAATGTGGAGCAGGCGATCAGCAGTGCTGAAAACGCTAAAACCTCAGAGGCTGCGAGCACCCAGCCCCTACAAGAAGGGAGTAGTCAGAGCGCTCCTGCGCCGACTCCGAGCCCAACTCCTACGGCGACTCCTCAAGCCTCTCCCCAGCCGTCACCTTCGCCCGAGAGCGGCTCCGATGAGGAAGGCCAGCAAGAGAAGCAGGACGTTGATGTCCAGAACAGCAAGAGCAGCGGGGAGAAAGACTCAAAAGATGCCAAGGAGTCAGAGAGCGGAGGTTCAAGCGATAACGGCAGCGACGGCAAGGGATCTTCCGGGCAGCAGGGAGACGGTCAGGAAGAGCAGAGCGGCGGGGGTCAGGGCGGCGCCTCTCAGGACGATCAGCAAGGAGCCGGTAATCAGGGAGATAAGCAGAAGAAAGAGGGTGGAGGCGGCTCTGGTAAGGAAAAAGATAAAACAGGCGAAGGTCAGCAGCAGGGCGAGCAAGCAGGAAAGCAGCAGGGGCAGAAGAAAGGCCAACAGGGCGAAGGTGAGGGCGAAAAGAATGAAAGCCAGAGCGGACAGAGTCAAAGCGGAGAGAGCCAGAGTGGATCGCAAGGGGAGAGCGGTCAGCAAGAAGGGGAACAGCAGCAGATGAGCCAGGCAGGGCTGCAAGCCGCACAAGAGCTGGTTAATCAGATGAAGGAGCAGATGAGGCAGGAAGACTCAAAGGGGCAGCAAGGTGAAGGGGAGCAGCAGGGCGAAAAGGAATCGGACGGCCAGAAGGCTGAGGACGGATCGCCGGAGTCTAAAGGCGGGGAGAAGTCCGGAGGGCCCCAGGAAGACAGTAGCGAGAAAAAGTCAGCTGATCAGAGGGATCAGAATCAAAAGGGACCGAGCAGCGGAACCGATGGCGGAATCAATTCGGAGGGTGAGGAGCAGGAAGTCAAAGACTCCGAAAATCAGAGCAGCACACCGAAGGATAAAAGCTCGCGGGAATGGAAGACTCGTGAGGGGGATTTTGAAGGCAAAGAGCCCAGCGGCGGTTTGGGGGAGAACAAGGAGTTTAAGGATGTAGCCGTCGGCTCGCTTGATGAGTCTATGGATGCGTCGCAAACGTCGGAGAGCGGTGAACTCAAACAGCATACGGGAGAACTGCGCTCAAAAACTAGTCTGAGCGATGTTCAGCTTGCTAAGCCCGATGCTCAGAAGCAGAGCGGCGATCAGCAAATCCCCTTGGAGTATGAGCATCTGTTTTGATTGTACCAGTTTAGGGAAGTGGATATATTCGCTACAATGGCGCGCAATAGCACGGAGAGAGTCGGATGCAGCAACAGGCTTCAACAGAAGATCTAGAAAGAGCGGTCGTACATTTCAAAGAGACATTCGAGGATCTCGAAAAGGAGATCTCTAGAGTGATAGTCGGCATGCATGACGTCGTGCGCCGAACTTTAACCTGCATATTCGCGGGAGGGCACGTCTTGCTCGAAGGCGTTCCCGGGCTCGGGAAAACGCTGCTGGTTAAGTCGATAGCAAAAAGCTTAGGTCTTAGTTTTAAGCGAATTCAATTTACTCCCGACCTTATGCCGTCGGACGTTACCGGCACTCAGATTCTTTCGGAGGATGAGAGCGGCAGGAAACGTTTCACCTTCAAGCCCGGACCAGTTTTCGCTCACATCGTGTTGGCCGATGAGATTAACCGGGCGACGCCCAAGACACAGGCTTCGCTGCTTGAGGCGATGGAAGAGAAGCAGGTAACAGTTCTTGACCAGACCTACCAGCTTCCTAGGCCGTTTTTCGTTCTTGCCACCCAAAATCCAGTTGAGCTGGAAGGCACCTATCCGCTTCCGGAGGCGCAGCTTGACCGCTTTTTGAATAAAGTGCTCGTGCCAGCACCCAGCGGTGAGGAACTTAAGGAGATATTGCGCCGTACGACCGGGAGTGCCGTCCCAGAAGTAAAGACAGTGCTTGATCCCTCAAACGTTGAGGCGCATATCGAACAGATGCGAATGCTTGTACGCCATGTTTACGTTGCCGAGCCGTGGCAGGAGGTTCTTGTGAGAATGATCTCGGCTTTGACTCCCGGCAGCAGGTATGCAACGGAGAAGGTCAAAAAATATGTCCGCTTTGGGCCGGGGCCGCGCGGCGCTCAAGCGGTGATGCTGTGTGCTAAAGTGGCTGCCCTGCTTGATTCAAGAATAAATCTTGCGTTCGAGGATATCCGCTCGGTAATTGTCCCGGCATTGCGCCACCGTTTGATCCTTGGTTTTCAAGCCGAGGCAGACTCGGTTACGGCTGACGACATCATCGAGGAGGTGCGCAACGCCAAGTAGCGCCGGATGCATGCAAGCTTGGCTCTCGACAGGCCTGGCAGCGGTTGTTTAGTAATTTACGGTGCGTTGTAATGCTTTCATCAACTCTCACTCCATCAGTGCTGAGACAACTCGAGATGCTCAAGCTGAACGCGCGCCGGGCATTTTTGGGCACGCGACAGGGAGGACATCTCTCCATTAAGCGCGGACATGGAATTGAGTTTTCCGATTACAGAAAATATGAGTTAGGAGATCATCCCCGATATATTGATTGGGGGGTATACGCTCGCAGCGACAAGTTATACGTGAAACGTTTCCAGGAGGAGCAGGATCTGCCGGTGCTGATTCTGCTCGATACCAGCGCCTCAATGGCCACTCCCGAAGAAGAAGGCAAGTGGCAACGAGCGTGTGATGTGGTGTTGGCGCTGGCATATATATCGTTGATGCAGCAGGATGCCGTTACAGTTGCAGCTCTCGGACGATTCATTACCCCCAGGCTTACCGGAGCTTCGTCTATTCATCATCTTAGCCGCATGCTCAAAGAGCTTGAGCCGCAAGGTCAGGTGGATATAGCACCGGCGGTGCACCAGGCAGTAAGCCGCATACGGTTTCCCGGAGTCGCTATAATGGTTTCAGACTTCCTGATGGATGTAGCGGTAATTAGGGAAAGCTTCAATTTTATGCGCGCGAAAAACCTAGATATCACCGCGCTTCAGCTGCTCGGACCTTCGGATTACATGCCGTTTGACGAATCTGCGAGTATTGTGGCGGTGGATAGCGAGACGGGCCAAGAGATGGGGCTTAGCTCTTCAGCGGCGGCGAGGGAGCGCTATGCCTCGTTGCTATCACGGCATTTGAAGGAGGTCGCCGGATATTTCAGTGAGGCGCGTGTGCAGTATTCGGTAGCAGACTGCACAAAGGACTTTTCGCAATATATTGCTCAAGATCTGGCCGCCACAGGGTTACTACAATGACATCTTTTTTTTCGGGAATGGTATCATTTCTCTATCCCACTTTGCTGGCTGTGGCGGCTCCGATTGTGTTGGGAGTACTGGTTATTGCCTATTTAAGGCAGGGGCGCAGTAAGCGCAAGAAGGTCGCCACGCTATACCTGCTGAAAATGATTGAGAGCGTGCCGAGAGCGCGCCGCAAGTTCTTGCCGCCTCTTAGGTTCTTTTTTGAACTGTTGCTTCTCGCCATGCTGTGTCTTGCAGCCGCCGGAATTTACAGCACTGATGCGTCTTCAAGAGTGGTCTATATCATCGACAACTCCTTCAGTACTTCTGCGTCGCTTAGTAAATTCGATGATGCAAAAACAGTGCTGGCAAAAGCGAAAGAAGCCGCCGCCGAGAGTCTGGATGGCCTGGCCTCTGCCGCCGAGGTGGAGGTTTTTGTCACATCGCCCCAGCTTCGTTCGATTACGGCCGGCTTTGTAAGTTCAGGCCGGGCCGCTGACGCATTGGCCTCCGTAGAGTTTGCATATGCCTCCGACAGGATTGATGAGGCCGTAGAAAAGTTGCAGCGGGCACATTCTGATTCGGAGATTCGAGTCTATACCGACAAAAAGGGCATTTCGAAGGTGCAGCCGGAACTTGGACGTGTATCGGTCACGACTATCGAGAGGGGCGCTCTGAACAATATTGCTATCGGCGGCATCACACTTGCTAATAGCACCATGTCAGGAACCGGCCGTCAGCTCGAAGCGGTCGTCGCCTCGTTTGGCGATAGTCCGGTCACTGTTGAGGTTGAGCTGGGTGGAATAAACGTATCTGCAAGTCCGGTGGGAGTTGAAGCTATTGATCGAAGGACGCTTCAGTTGCCCGCCGGAGGGCGAGTCACCGTGACATTCAAAGATCTTCCGGCTGGAATAGAGGGGTTTAAGGTTGCTGCAACCTCGAAAGAGTATGCCGGCGCCCGGGATTCCGATTCGAATCCTCACGATAATGCCGCATGGATTGCAGGCGGGCGCACAAGAGCCGAGTTTCTGCTGGTGGGAGATCTTAATGCGGCGCTTTTGGGACTAAGTAAGCTTAGCGGCCCGGCCTTCGATTACATGAAGCCGGAAAAATACGAAGAAAGCTCAGCTAATGGCGATCTTGGTGCTTACCGTGGGTTCGTCTTTCACCGCTACATTCCGCGCCGTTTTCCGCCGGGTAATTCTATTTTCGTTATACCTGAAACCACAGGAGCCCTATTAACCACCGCACAAGTTGTCAGCAACGTGCCGGTGACACGCTGGCATAGATCTCACGATCTCCTCAGCTATCTCGACATAGCAAACCTCACCTTCAAAAAACTATCGCCACTTGAGTTGCCTAATTGGGGTGAAGTGTTAATCAATACCTCGGCTGGAGCAGCTGCGTATGCAGGAGAGAGGGACGGGCACCGCATAGCAGTACTCGGTTTTGAACTGTTTCCATTTGAGGGCCGCCGCTCTCCGCTCATATCGGTCCTGACATTGAACCTCTTCAAGTGGATGACACTCCATTCGCTGAGTTCTCATCACCAGACATCCGCGGCGATTCCTATCTCTGCCGAGCTCGAAAGGGCCGAGTACCTGTTCGGCAGCGAACTGTATCGACGCGGCAATGAAACCCCGGAGGGAGCCATCGAGCTTTTTCAGCCCGGCTTGGCAATTTTCACCTTCGGCGGTCGAAAAGAGTTTTTTGCTGTTAACTTCATAAATGATGCTGAATCCGATTTAAGAACTCAGCAGACATTCCAATACTCGAGCGTCAGTACCCCAGCAGATTCGGCTAAGCAAAATGACTCCGATCTTATGGAAAAACTGCTCTGGATTGCAGCTTTGTTAATCGTAGCGGATTTACTAAATGGCCTTTTTCCTCTTCGCAGGCCGGTAGGGACTGTGCGAGCTTCAGGTAGTGCTTGATGGATATTAGATTCACGGAGCCTCAGCTTTTGCACTATGCCGCAGTAGCCGCGCTTCTGTTGTTGCTTGCCGTTGGCATAAGTGCTGTTGGAGTTTTAAAAAGGCGCGTTAGGGGGAGGCTTTCTCCTCTTTCATCGATCATAAGGATAGCTGCCTTTCTGTTGATTGCAGCGGCGCTGGCGGATCCCTTTTTGGAGATCTCTCGAGAGCGAAGCACTACCTATCTTATGGTGGACATATCTGACAGCAATGAAGAGAGCGTCTCGCAATCGTTGTTGGCAAGTGCCGGGCAACTAATACCACCCGACTCGGATATTCGGCTGATCGCATTTTCGGGCCAGGCGGGCGAGATAGAACATCTTTCTTCTTATCCTGATTCGTTTAGCGCAATTAAAAGTAGCCATCATGATCTCAACATAGGGGAGACAAACATAGAAAATGCCTTGCGCGCAGCCCAGGCAGCGCAGCCCGGCAGTATCCTATTGGTGAGCGACGGGTATGAAACTGCGGGTGACGTGCTTGGCTGGCTTTCGGCCGAGACCGGCAAATCTAAAGTGTTTCCCATCGCCCCTGCCGGCCGCAGTCAACAGCAGAATGTTCTTAAAATATCCAACCTTCACGCTCCCCTCACTGCACCTAGCGAGAAAAGCGTAGATGTCAAGACCAGCATAATGAACAGCTCCAACACCCGGCAAGGGGGCTTATTGGAGGTAAAGCACGATGGCAAAGTCATTTTGTCCGAGAGAGTGACCCTTTCTCCAGGCAAGGAAGATCTCTTTGTTGCACAGAGCGATCCTTCTCGGGAAGGAATCAAAGAGATAGTTGCCGTATTCACTCCCGACGATTCCGCATATGCACCGAGTTCTAGACGGGTGTTTCTAAGCGGTGAGGAGCGCGAGAAGATTTTCGTAATAAGCGGGCAAAAAGATGATCACCGCTTTTTGCCTTCACTGCTTCAGGCGCAGGCCTACCAGGTGGATGCCGTTATAGCAGCCGAAGAGCGGCCGGCATTGGATCAGCTTACCCGTTACTCGGTTATCATGCTTAACAACGTTCCACTGCGCGCGCTGCCGGAGGGCGCTGCAGCGAAACTGGAAAGCTATGTGAGGAGCGGGGGGGCTGTAATCATGGTCGGCGGAGATCGCAGTTATGGCCTCGGTGGATATAAGAATACACCGGTTGAGGACCTGCTGCCGGTAGACATGGTTCCTCCGCAAACAGTTGAAAAGCGCCTCAATGTCGCCATGCAGCTTGTAATCGATAAGTCGCGCAGTATGTCTGCCGGACGCCGGCTCGATTTTGCCAAAGAAGCCGCCATCGAGGTGATCAACAATCTGAAGAATGAAGACCTGGTAGGAGTAATGGGATTTGACGAGAATCCCTTCGTTGTAATCCGCATGGATAAAGTTGCGAAGATCAGAAGTGAAGCAGCGCGGCGGGTGAGCATGCTTTGGCCGAGAGGGGGAACCAGTTTGATAGGGGCAATGGACGAAGCCAGGCGTGATCTAGTGCGCGCCGCTGCAGGAAGAAAACATATGTTGGTGCTTAGCGACGGAGAGGTTACCGATCTGCCGCGCACCACCTACTACGAAATGGTAAGGCAGGCTAGGCTATTGGGCATCACGATATCGACTGTGATGCTCGGGAACCAGGGAGACGACAGCATGTTCCGTGAAATGGCGAATTTAGGCGGTGGAAAATTTTACGCAACCAACGACCCTCGCGCGTTGCCGAAGATATTCGTCAGCGACGTCAAGGTGGCTTCCGGCGAGGAAACAATAAAAGAGGACAGTTCTTATGGAGTGCGAATAGGACCCGATCTACGAAGCACTGACATTACCTCCTATCCGCAGCTCAGAGGATACGTTCAGACAAAGCCCAAGTCGCGCGCAAGAGTGGAGCTGGAAGTCTACGGGTCCCAACGTAAAGATCCTTTGCTGGCCTCGTGGGAGTACGGCAAAGGAAAAAGCATAGCATTCACCAGCGATATCAACGGGCGTTGGTCGGGTAGCTGGATCGAGTGGACGAAGCTGCAAGAGTTCGTTACTGATCTGATAGACAGCTTACGGCCTGAAGAGACCATGCAGGGCCAAAAAATCCCATTCACACTTTCGTATTATTTTGAAAAGGGAAGACTGCATCTGGATCTGGCGCTATTCGCGCTGCCCGACGCCGGAGGCGTAAGCGCCGAGATCTTAAAACCAGACGGAACAAAGGAGACAGTAGAATTTAAAAGCGAAGCCCGCGGCCGTTATCTGGCTTCTGTTGATAATCCACTCCCGGGAAAGTATGAAGTGCGCGCGGCGGCCGGCACTTCGCCGCTCACTCCGGTCGCATTCGACCTTCCGGGAGATCTATTCGGTGAGAGAAAAGGCCAGGGACTTAACCTTCCTTTTTTGGAGCAGCTGGCCGGGCGGAGCGGCGGCAAGGTTAATCCGAGCGCAGATGAGCTAAAGTTGCATACTTATAAGCAGACCGAGCGGCAAGATCTTGGCGTTTACTTCATAGTGGCGGCGTTAGCGCTGCTGCTTATCGAGATACTTTATCGGGAAGTGGGCTTTATCTCGTCGTTTAGACGTTTAGGCAGCGCGGTGCGCGGCCGCGCCGCGTGAGCACTTTTGGAAGAGCAAGGCAAGGAACCTCGATTCACAAGTCGGCATGTGGCATGGATTGAGAACGATACATGCCGGGCTAGAGCCCAGTGCTCCGGGTGGCATCACATGAGAAGCGGAGCGCCGATTCATAAGTCGGCTCGCGCCCAGCGCTTTAGGTAACTACAGAAATCTCGCACCAGGGGCAGCGCTCATTAGAAACTGCACACTTCTTCCCGGCGTCTGAGCAAAAACACTTACCTCTCCGGGCTGGCAGTTGCTGAACCCAAGGGACGTTACACCGATAACGGCTGATTCGCCTGAAGGCAGAGTAATAACGGCCGGTCCGCCTGAATCTCCGCGGCATGTATCGCTTCCCTGAGTGTCGAACACGGAGAAAATATTGTCCCTGCCAACTCTATCGACGCGCATCTGACCGCTTATCAGCAGTGGGCTCGGAGCCAGCGCGTTTGGATCGGTAATTCCGAAGCCAAAAATCGATAACACCTCACCTTCATCGGGAGATTCGCTCACAACGATCGGCATAGTTGGAAGAGAAAGAGAGCGATCCAGCTGAACAACTGCCAGGTCACGAAGACCAGTATTAAAAATCTCATCTTGAAATGCTTCGAGAAACTCATCTGATTGCGGGTCAAGAGAGGGGTCTAGCCGGGCCGATATCGCTATAAGATCTTCGAGTAAAAAGGGCGCCTGGACGGAGCTACCTTGCGCAATCGCCTGTGCTACATCACCACGTGATACAATTATTCCGCCGGCCGGAACCAAAGACTGGTAGTCATTCTCAAGAACGCAGTGAGCGGCAGTGAGCACCGCATTAGGCGCCACAAGCGTACCCGAACAGGTACCACTAAACTCATTGCCGGTGATCGTGAGCTTGACGATGGGGCCGCTATCCTGGCACGCCGTTCCGGATATGATGCGGGATGAGCTGCCGATGACTTCGCAGGCGTTCTGAGAGAGCGGTTCACTATCGTTGCCGCCACTTCCGCCCCCGCATGCCGAGAGGAGCAAGAGCGCAGCGGCATACAGTGATGTGTAACCAAATATGAAGAAATTTTTTAAAGAGCAGCATCGCATTTTTGACACCATTTCCAGTAAGGCACCCATATTCTTGTCTCCAAATATTCTTTCCAAGTTTGAGAGTATACGCTGCTCTCACATATATTTATTGAACTCAGCCTTGATCCGTTCTTCACTGTATATAGTAGGCTCTAATTAAAATCTCATGATCAGGATCGCTTCCAAAAGTTATTCGCCGGGGCCGTACCTGATTAGAAGGTGCAGGAAGGTCGATCTCATATTTTTGCCACTCTTCACTTACCTGTATCCTGCCGACTTGCAGCAGATCGAACTCTTCAGCAACGAAGATCTCGAGCCGCAAAATAGCTTCCCGGCGCGCCCTGCCACGAGCTTCTAATACCAGTTTGTTCCCCTTGCGAGCTGGAGCCAGCAGAGTGGTGTCATCGGTTACCTTAAGCTCTGGTGTCAGTTCAAAAAGATAAGAACCATCATCTCCCTCATGCACCAGTCTTAGAGATCCCTCACTGCCGCGCAGCCGGGCGTTGAAGTCAAAGGCGTTAAAGCTTTTATCTAGAGTTGAATTGTAAACAAGATACTTTAGGCCTGCTATTTGAGAAAGCGCGGTTACCGCCCGTTTGTCAGGAAAGCCTTGAAGCTCCCGCGGCATCTCTCGCATTACCTTGGTGCGCTGACCGCTGTATCCATTCACGATCTTGCGCCCGGAGGCAAATCCCCAATGCATATAAGCGACGTTTAGCATAGCGAACTTTGACCAGCTGGAGACCTCTTTGTTCCTGTCCAGGGGCCCGGCAAAAGGAAGCATCATTACTGCTCCATCATCTATTTTGTTTGAGAGCGGAGAAAGGGCTCGCGGTGCAGGCGGAGCCTGTTCCAGAGGATATGAGGTCTGGTAATTCTCAATCCATATAAATGGAAGCGTAAGAAGTACAGCAGCCCCGATTTTTCGCTGCTTCGACAAATATGTTAGCTGCAATCCGAAAAGCATTGTCGGCGCAAACAGGTAGACTAACCCGAGGCGGCTCACCGCTCTAATTGAATCGAGCCCGGGCAGCACCTCGTAAAGCACACGATAGAGGGAGAAGGACGGGTGCCCCTTCTCGGGATTCCCGAGGGGTCCGAAAGAGAGAATCAGAAATAATAGCGCAATTAATGCAAATATGGCATTAAGGTCGCGGGCGGTTAAGCGCTCGAAGCCGAGCTTCTGTTCGAGCCTGCCCATCCGAAGGATAAGCGCTACGAATGCGATAAGGGCAACCCAGAGGACGATGCTGGCAAGAAAGCGGGCCGTAAAGAGGTCCCACCAAATCGAGAGGGAGAGAGCGATGATCAGAGCAGATATGAACAACGCAAGCCGCGGCCTTAGTGAGCGAGATTGACCGAGTCTCAAGAGAGCTCCCATAGCCAGCAGCAAAATTGTAAGGCCGGGGAAAAAATGCGCTTCCGAGTGCGACAACGAAGATGTATTGCCGTACAATAAGTTCAATGGAGGAGAGGAAAGAAAAGATGAGCCTGAAGCAGCAAAATAATATGCCTCATAAAGCTGCCTTCCACCGAACGTCCCTCTTACCTCTAGATACGGCAGTACGAACGGCACTACAGGCAAGGCACCGGCCACCCCGCCTGCGATAAGTCTGACGGCCGGTTTCAGCCTGAATGAGCGCGGGCGGAGCAAAAATACTCCGGTAACAGTTGCGGCCACGGCTAACGCCAAAAAGACTGCATAATACACAGTTGTTAGAAAACAGCAGAAAAATAGAAAGCCGATTGCTGCGGAAGTTGTTACTTTCGGTTTATTAATAAAATTCACTAAGAGCAGGAGCGAGAACGGTATAAAAAAGAAGAACTGCAGCTGCGGGTGACCTAGGTGGTAGGTAAATGGGGCAAGCATCATGAAACTTGCGCCGCTTACAAAAGCGCTCAAATTGTCACCGGTTAGTTTATGAAATAGCCGCCAGACAGCGTAGCCATTAAGAAAATTGCTCACCAAAATAATTACGTTAAACGAGGTCACTAGCGGTAGCCCCAGCTTAAGCAGCGGGAATGCGACGAGCGAAGGCAGAATAAAATTGTCACTCCATGCCAGTGAGGTTCCGTATGGATAGAAGGCCGCGGTATCAAACCAGGAGCTTACGAAGAGGTCTCTCAAGTTAGATTGAATTAGCCAGCTATACAGCCCGGCGTCTCCTAGAAATCCTCCTAGATAGTGAGAATCTATCAATGTAATTGCTTGCCAGCGAATCAGCAGTAGTGTTGCTAGCAACCCGGCGATCGCAGCGCTGTGCGTTCGCCAGGTCGTCTTAAAGAGGTGGAAAGGCTCTAAGTAAGCCTCACAATCCTGCTGGCTGTTGTCTGCATCCGCCATTTAATGAAGCAGTATCGCCGCTATAATGAGAAGCAGCTAGGTATTAAGCTGCTTCGGGACTTTCGCGTCAAGCGGCACGATGTATCAGATCGATTGGCTCTTCGAGTAAGCGAAAGCCCTTGATCTGCGCCTAGGAAGGTTAGACGAAATTCGGGAGAGGGTCGACAACGATTCTCCAGAAGTTGTTACGTTTTAACTCAGTGCATGGAATGCACTGGGCGCCACGAATTCATGGGTTAGCCATACGGCACGGCCCCCAAGAACGAAACACTAGGGCCCAGTTGATTATTATACCGGCTTCAGCAATAATTAAGTCCTTGAAATTACATAAAGTATCGCCGACCCCTTATACCCACAGCGCTAGTAGCCGATAGGATACCAGTAATGCCGTTCACCCTACCCTTTAACTTGTTAATGGCGCTATTCTTTTAGCGGAATGATTTTTGACCTGACGCTGATATTTGCTCTCACGGCGGTCAACGCGCTTTTTGTAATGGCGGAGATCGCTGTAGTGTCCGTCAGACGTTCGCGGCTTGAGGAGCTGCGAGATGACGGCGACCGGCGCGCTGCTATCGTACTCGACCTTCTCGACTCGCCAGAGAACTTTTTATCAACCACGCAAGCTGCCACGACTTTTCTTTCGGTACTTAGCGGAGCTATCGGAGGGGCTGCGATAGCGGTTTATGTAACCCCGTTTTTCGGTCAATTCTCATACCTAGCCGGTAGCGCATACGACATCAGTTTTGTTCTGGTGGTATTCCTGATTACATATCTCTCTTTGATATTGGGTGAGCTTGTGCCCAAACGGTGGGCTGTTGGTCACGCCGAGTCGATTGCACTTCTTTCGGCGATGCCGTTAAAGGCGGTAATGACCCTTTCTTTCCCAATTGTCCGGCTGTTCACAATCTCTGCTGAGGCAGTGATGCGGCTTCTAAAAGTTCCAACCCGTTCAGAGACTCAGGTTACCGAAGAGGAGATAAAGATCATGCTTGAGCATGGTGAAAGAGCGGGAGTCGTGGAAGAGGCAGAGAAGGAGATGATCGAGCGGGTGTTTCGCTTAGGCGATAAGCGCTTGGACGGAATTATGACTCACCGCAGTGACATGGTCTGGATTGATATCAATAACGTCACGGCTGAAACCTGGGTGATGCTCGCTGAAAGTGGGCACTCTTACTTCCCGGTATGCAAAGAAAGTGTGGATGAAGTGATCGGGCTAATCTCCATTAAAGATCTCTGGCTCAAGGCGGTTAACAATGAGCAGATCGATATTAACTCGCTAATCCAACAGCCCCTTGTTTTGCCGGGATCTATATCGGGGCTGCGCGCGTTGGAAAGATTCCGCGAATCAAAAAGTCATATCGCATTGGTAGTTGACGAGTATGGAAGCGTTGACGGACTGGTTACTATCAACGATATCGTAGAGGCGGTTTTAGGACAGCTCCCGTCGCAGGATCAAGAGATCGATCCTATCGTGGTGGAAAGAGAGGACGGGTCCTTTCTTATCGATGGCGCCATGTCCTATGATGAGTTTCTTGATTTGTTGAATCTTCAGGACCTTGACGAAGAGGAGCAGCGCGCGGATTTTCAGACACTTGCAGGATTTATCATCAACCACCTGGGGCGGTTTCCTACCGTCGGTGAACGCTTTGAGTGGTCGAGTCATCTGATAGAGGTCGTGGACATGGACGGCCATAGAATAGACAAGGTGCTGGTATCCCCTCCCGGTCAGAATCAACAGGGCGGAGAGGAAGAGGAGCTGCAAAGCCTGAAAGAGGGAAACGCCGAATAACTGTTAAATAGTTCAAAATGAAAAACGGTACAACGCTTGTGATAAAAAGCAGAGCGGTGCCGCACACCTTACATGCCGAGCACACGCGGAGATCAATTTATTAGACTGGACAAGCTCTTGTCCGGCCTCGGTTATTGCAGCCGCAGCGAGACCTCTAAACTGATTAAGCAGGGTAGGGTCGCTGTTCCCGGCGTAATTGGAAAATTAAAAGCTGATACCAAAGTCAATCCGGATGGTGTCTTGGTTGATGGTGAGCCGTTGGATCCTCTGCCCGGCATCGTGGTAGCGTTTAATAAGCCTGCTGGATATGTATGTACAACCAGCGCCGCTGAGGGCCAGACAGTCTATGACCTCCTACCTGAGAGATTCTCCCGCCGGAATCCTCGCCTTGCGACAGTGGGGCGTTTGGATAAGGACACCTCGGGGCTCCTACTGCTTAGTGATGACGGGGCATTCGTGCACAAGATGACCTCACCGAAGCATGCCATCGAAAAGTTGTATCGAGCTACGCTCGAAAAGCCGTTAGAGGGGCACGAGGAGAAGTTATTCGTCAGCGGCGAGATGATGCTGGAGGGTGAAGCAAAACCTCTCCGTCCTGCGCGCATGCGGGCTATAGAGGAGCGCCTTGTCGAACTCGTCATAACGGAGGGCCGCTACCATCAAGTAAGACGGATGTTCGCCGCAGTCGGAAACCATGTGCTTCAACTGCAAAGAATTGCTATCGGCCCCCTTACATTGGAGGATTTGCCGCAGGGCAGTCACCGCATACTCTCGAAAGCTGAAATTGCAACGCTGCTTTCCTAGCTTTTAGGTCCGCGCATGATGATTTTAGTCATCATAAGAATGAGGGGATAGTGCGAGAATCAAACCATCTTTTCAATTGCGAGGATCGAAGATGCTAGTAAAACATTGCATGGCGGCACTTCCGCTACTTTTTCTCGGGGCCTGTGCAGCCGATTACGGTAATGTGTACGAACGCAATCGCGCTTCAAGCATTGCTTACCAAGATATCCACTTTAAACCGCGCATCGATGAGGTGCTGGGAACCGGGCTCGACAATGCAGAGGCTCGTAGAGGCGCAATCGCGGCACAAGGTGAGGAGCAGGTGACTCCCGGCAGAGGCGAGATGGATCAAACGGCCCGCGCAAGTTATCGTCCCTATGCGTATTCGGAAAGTGGAGCGGAGCGAGAGGGCATTCCTCATCCCAGTCTTGGAAGGATAAGGATAGGGGAGCCGATTCAGGTCGAGGGCGTTGTGCGCGCCGCGGCAACCTCATCTTCCTCAGGTGATGTTGCGGAGGTGGTAGTATCAGATGGCAAGGATCAGTTCGAAGTAGTCAGCCCTGCAGTACGCCGCCAGCTTGCGGCTGCTTTGGGAAGGAGAGTGCTAATCGACGGTAAAGTTGCTGGTGTGAGAGGCGCGGCTGTCGCAATTGATGCTGAAAAGATCAGATTCTTAGATTGAGGCTAGCCCCGCTGCATAAAAGCATCCCTCAAGGTGGATTGCCTCCATTGCACCGCATGCGGCAGTAATATTGAGTTTTTCTCGTCGGCAATCCCCACGAGAGCTCCGTTTAAGTCAACTAGATGATCGCCGGGAAGTATCTGAGCTGCATAGTCACCAGTCCCCCTAATTCCTTGCAGCTCGTAAACTAGCCGGCTGTTGCCGGCTGCCCTCAACTCATCGCGTTGCAAGGCAAAGTAGTTGCCCTCAACCTCTCGAAGCCGGTCCCATACTCCCAGCTTTCCGTCGTTTCTAACAGCGATGAGCGTAGGCATCAGATTTTCGCTCCGCACTTCGGCGGGCTGCAGGGCTGCCGCACGTTGGTCAGAGATTACCAAGGCCGCGATCTGCTCATCAGGCGAGATAAGCAACGTATCAACTTCACTATTGTTAACCCTTAAACTCACAGAGCTATAACGTTCTTTTGAGCGCAGCCCGAGGTCGGGAAGAAATTGAAAAACCACAGTGAATCCTTTGAATTTTACCGGGATTCCTCGTGAGCCGTAACTTTTTGTCAGATTTCCGAATATGTTCTTGGAGACAACCGTGCTTGCCACCGTCACGAAGCGCGGCTCCACCTGTTTTTCGAAGGCCGTGTCAGATGCTTGAGTAATACTTTGCAATTCTCCCGTTAATTGTTTGGCTTTCGAGCGAGCCGATTCGGCAACTCGGCTTGCAGTGGTGGCGAGAGCCTGTGCTTGCTGCCTTTCAGCCTCAACTTTTTCGATTTGCAGTGCAGCCTGATGAGCACGCTCCCTTGCCTGATCCAACTGCGCAGCTAATAAGTCAGCTTGCTGCTGAGCCATGCTTGCTTCCTCCTGAGCCGTCTGGGCTGCCTGTCCGGCAAGTGCTCTATCCCTCTCAGCTTGTTCGGCCAACCTTATTGCTTCCGTGCGTGCAGCGTCCGCCGCCGTGACAGCCTTCTGGTACTCGAGGCTTTGTGCCTCTAGCTCCAGGGCCAAGGCTTGCTGCTGCTTCTCCGCTTCTCCGAGCAGTTCCGCCAATTGGGCCGCCCTCTCGTCCATCTCTCTGCGCTGCCTCTCGCTTTGCTCTACCTGGTCGCTTATCGCTGCGAGCCGCGATGAAAGCAGATCGGTCTCACTGCTGGCCTGCTCCAGCTTCTCTTCCAACTTAGCGCGAAGCTCGCGTAGCGATTTGGCCTCTTCCTCTACGCTCGAGGTGCGGCTAATAAGCTGCTGTTTCTCCGCAATCTCCTGCTCCAAGCGCGCGCTTAGCTGCGCTACGGTTTGCACCGCTTGCTGCTCCGCCTCCTTTACCTGTGCATAATCGGCGACGGTTAATTTACTTGCGGCTCTGCCGCCTGATTGGATAAGAGTCGTTAGGTATAGCAGGAGAAAGAGGTCGCACATTGCGACAAGAAACATTCTCATGCTTCGATCGCCTTGCTTTTAGGCCGGCTGCGCGGAGGCCCCTTTTCATACATCGGAAGCCAAATTGTAAATTTGGCAAACAGAAATAGAAGTATTCCTGCAATGGTTGTCATGTAAGCAAGAGGGGCAGCAAGCGTGCCGGAGATAAATTGAGTCATTGAAACACCTATAAGTGAGCCTAACAGCCCAAGGTAAACCGGGGTCTCACAAAGAAAGGTAATGGTCCGGTAGTCTCTCTGCGTTAAGGAGGCCCGGCGAGCCCGTGCAGCGGCCATTATAAGTGGCAGGATCTGAACAATAGTGAAACCGCTAATCAGAATTAGCAGCCATACGGGGACGGAAGTGGGGCGCTGCTCCAAGCTTCCGAGCGCAGCGCTAAGCGCTTGCGGCTCGGGAGTATGCGGAAGCGGCAGCTCTCCCGGATAGGAGGTAAGAAAGAATCCGATTAATCCTCCTAATGCCGTCAGTACTAGGAAGAGAAACAGCAAAGGAAAGACCGAAACCCGTGGGCGCATGCTCAAACCACTTTTCAAAGCTAGTATACCTAATAATAGACGGAGGCCGGTTAAAGCGTATTCAATCCCGGAAGAGCCCTCAAATGAGCATTGTCATCTAAAGGTGCACTCATAGCGCCCCATTCAATAGTAGTTGATTCAAGTCATGCCTATAACATCCCATACAGGTTAGTTTTCCCAGGCGGGACAAGCCGGCTTTTAGCAGTGAAAACACTTGGAGACATTTATATGAAGATACAAACATTTTTGGCGTTGCTGGTGTGGGCGGTGCCGCCGGTCAACCTTTCTTCAGCCGAGGCGAATCGCCCTTCCTCTGAACGGGCGATGCTTGGACGCAGCGATAGTGCTTCCCCCTCACAGGAAGATAGGCAAGCAGCACTTTTAAATTCTACAATAGCCTCCGTCCAGCGCGCTCTGAAAGAGCGAAAAAGTGCCGCAAACGTTCGTATTAACGGAGTTTATGACAGTGCAACTCGCGAGGCTCTTGCGAGCTATCAGAGAAAGGAAGGGCTCAGGGTGACCGGAAAAGCAGATATCGAAACGCTTCAGTCTTTGGGTATCAACCCTTGGCGGTAGGACAACTCACTGCTCCTCTCCAGGAGCGGGAGATTCCGGCGGCTCTCCTTCAACTCCTTCAACCATTGGAAGCCCGATCGGCTGCCCCTCTTCTTGCTCAGCGGCGGTTTCGGGAGTAGCAGTCGGTGTTGCAACAGATTCCGGCTGCTGGGAAGTTTCCGGTAGTTCTGCCGGTGGCGAAGCTTCTTCAGCTGGTTCCGGAGCGGGAGGCACTGAGGGAGCACTATCTCGCCCGCCTCTGTCTTGGCAGCCTGTAATGGCTAACAACAGTAGTGTAGCTAGAAGGAACGACGATCTTAGATTGTTGATGCTCATAAGTTCTCCGTTTTTCTTAACGTAACTATGCGAAGGTAAAATTCATAAGGATCATTTTTTCTAGAGCGTTGCTGTCAGTACAGTGCGCCTCGTGAAGTGCGCCTTGCTCGGAGTGTCCTGTACAGTGCGTCCTATTCAGTGCAGCACACATGATCTTTTCTGCCGGCCTAGAGACCGGCGCTTCGCAACACAAGCTCCAAAACGCCGGCCTCAGTTCACCATCTCACGGAGCTCCCGGAGCCGGAGGAGGAGCTACCGGAGCCTCTTCACCAGGCCCTCTGGGTAGCCTGTCTCTATCGGCCATATCTTCACAACCGGCCACGCTAAAGCACAGCAAGGTAGCTAGCAAAAGTAACAGGTAGTTCAAGCGATAATGTGCCATCTGGTTCTCCTTTATTCTTTTGGTGTAAAAAATTTAAAGGCTGCCATCTCTGACGGCAGCCTTTAAGCAGGGATAATCTAGAATGTCCTTGTCGGCTCCATCTCTATAACAGGACGTTTCGTTGCATCACTTTCTAGTTGAAGCTCCAATCTCCCCTTGCCCGCTTCGATAGCTTTCGCTTCAACTTGCCATGATGCGACATCACCCGGCGCAAGCGAGTCTATTCTCGAGAAGGTAAGTTGATCGCCTCTCATTCTTACGTTTGAATCACCGCTTCCATCCACGAATTCAAAAGTCGGCGGCAGTTGAGCGCTAAGATTAATACCCGTATCTTCCGCCGTACCCTGATTCTTCACGCGGATTTCATAGACTGTGTTCGAGCCTATCTGAACTGGATCGGTCTTATCAATGACCTCGACACGCAAGGCAGGTATGCCGGTGAGCTGCGAACTGACACGCTGCCTTTGCTCGTCGGCGCAGTATGCTTGTGCAGCGGCAGTAAGTGTGATGTTGCGCGGCTCGTAAGTATCGGACTCCATGCTTCCGCTTATGGAGACCGTCTTTGATTCTCCGGGCGCCAAGGCGCCGATCTCAAAAGCGCGGTTGCCGTTCCTCGCCCGTACATCGTTAGGCTTATTAACACTAACGTTCTCGATGGCATCAGGCATTTCAAGCAGTAGTTGGGTATCAGGTGCTGCGACATCCCCGCTATTTTTTACCGTTACCTCATATTGCGCTCGCTGTCCGAAGTAAGCTTTGTCGGGAGAGTTTACGGCCAGCGAAAGCTCCGGTTTTAGAACTTTGATGCCGTAGCGCTGGCTTTGGACAGAGAGATCTCCTGCGCTTGCAGTGGCGGCCAGTTCGTAAGTGCCGGACCTATCGGCAGTCAATGGAAGAGAGTCTCGAACCCGTTCGCCTTGCTCCAAGCGCCCCAACTGAATCTCAATCCCTTGATCGGTTTGGCGGACGTCGTCCCGGTTTGAGCCGGCATTTAGGCCGCTCGGCAGATTTATTCGCATCGTTGCCGGTTGAGTGGCGCCGCTTCCGGTATTTCTAACCTCATAATTCAGAACGATCGGCTCACATGAGAAAAATTCTCGTGCCGGCTTTCCTTGCTCGTCCAGTACTGCGGTTTCAATCTCTAGCTCGGGCTTTACGACATTAATAGTCGAGCACGCGGCTGGCTTGTAGTCCACTGTCACACAGGAGCGCATTGCGCCTTCGCCATGAGCCACGCCCTGGACTTCTACACTTCTTTCCCCTCCGGCGGGGATAACATCGAAAGTCCATTGCGAGCTGCCGTCCGCTGCCTGCCGTTCTTGTGGCTGATCATTTTGGGAAGATTGCTGCTCACGCCTTTTGCTCTGTTGGGCGCTAACTTTTGAGCTGCGCTGGACTTCGAATTGGCCCGGTACTATCTCCTTGAGGGTCACGCTATAAAGCGGAGCGTCAGATCGGTTTCGTACCGTTATTCTGTAGGAGTACTGCTCTCCGGCCCTAACCTGGTCAGGCCCCTCCCTGTATATGACAAGCGGCGCACCGATGTCTTCCAGAGCCGCCTCATCTTCAGGGCGCATGCGATATCGCGGCTCCTCGTCCTCGAGAATTTGTTGTTGCGCAAGCAGCTGCAGCGGGATGAGAAGTAGGACAGCGAGTAATGCTGTCCAAAGAGTGTAGACCGAAAATATCTTGTTACGATGTCTTTGCATGCTGATCATGATTGTTCTCCCTTGCCGTTACTTATAAATTCGAGTCCACATACGCGGCCTTGAAGATTTACTTATATCCGGCCTGCTTCTCCCGCTCTTTTGCGTCAACTTTGAACCGAGCGCGCGCCTGTTCGTCCGGCTTGCTGGTCAGCTCGTCTCCTGGCTTCAAAGGTTCCTCTTGCCCGGGAAGGTTTGCCCCGCTTCGGCGAACTGCGCTGCTAAACTTGCTGTGCGCCTCTGTCAGGACTGCCTGTCCGCCGCTACTAAACATGATAGCTACCAGTATGGGACGTTCGTTAAAGCGGCTCGCAGCTCCTGAAACCTTTATCTGGTCTCCTGCTATAATTGAGATCCCTCGTTCTCTGAGGTCCTTTCGCGGCCCCAAATCTACCAGAATATCCCTCTCTTGCTGCCGTCCCCCCGAGGTTCTGACCATTGCTAGTACATGAGGAAGCTCTTCTCCCGTGCGGGGATGCTTAAGAGAGATTGTACGCATTTCTACGATCTCCCCGTCTATGGTGCGGATCGAGTCTTTACTCAACTGTACGTCGGCCTCACTACTATTCTGAAGAGCTGTTTCTTTGGAAGACGATAGCTCTCTGCTGACTCCACCCGCGGCCTCTTCCTTTCGATTCTGTGTGCCGCTCTGATCTGAAGATTCTCGCAAAGCCCTATCGAGTCTGGTCGACAAATTTGAGTGAGAACTGGGCAATGCTGCTTCACTTTCCGTCTGGGCGCCTGCATGTTCAGACAATGTATTGATCAAAGCGAAGGCAGTAATAAGACCGAGAACAGTAGTGAATCGCATTGTCTCTCCTTTTAGATCATGCCGCGCTGCGGCTAATCAATTGATATGCGTTAGTTTCAGTCGAAAATGCGAAGTTGGAGTTATCGTCCCGGCCGAAGGCTGCCGGGCTTTCAGCAAAAAATTTGTCGTCATTTCAGCACAATTACATTTTGCGTAAGCAAACGTGAATGACTCCGCTCATACCTGCGGCTGCGGCTGACTTTGAGTGCTGTTTCACACCGATTTTGCGACTAATGATCTTAAGAAAAAGCCACCTGCGATCTCATACTGACAGATCCCACCACCGTAAGGGCTTGCCCCCGGTGAAGATCGATGCCGCTGCTGCTGTGGCGCCCTCAGTGTATTAAAAAGGTGTATTCCTGTAAGCTGAGGTGTTCTCACCGTTCTTTTAAGCACTTCATAAGGCAGAGGATCTAGTAACTCCCTTCCCGCCGGCTCTAAGGCCGACGGGGTGGAAGTTACTGTAGCTTCAAGGTTCAGCATTTAACTGCAAGAAATAACAACCAACAAACAATCCAACAACCAACCAAGAAAGGAAGGTTTTCATATGCCTATCGTTCAAACTATCGATGAATTGGCCTCCAAGGGGAACTCGCTGCTCTGGGAGGAGCCGCTTTGGAGCGGCGGCTGGTCGTTCATGGTGCTGGTCTCGCTGCTTATGGCAGCAGGCTTCACCGTTTACTTGGGCTTCGTTCAGATCAGAGGCTTCCGGCACGGCATCAAAGTCGCGCTGGGCAAGTACGACGATCCGGATGATCCCGGGGATGTATCGCATTTCCAGGCTCTCGCCACCGCGCTCTCGGGCACGGTGGGGCTTGGCAATATCGCCGGCGTAGCAGTGGCCGTATCGATGGGAGGTCCGGGCGTAACAGTCTGGATGATCTTAATCGGGCTTTTGGCCATGGCGAGCAAGTACGCCGAGTGCACGCTCTCGTGCATGTTCCGCCGCTATGCAAAGGACGGAGCTGTGCTGGGCGGGCCGATGTACTACCTGGAAAGGATGGGAAGGATCGGAAAGGCGTTGGCAATAGCCTTCGCTTTGGTGATCGCATTCTCAAGCTTGGGAGGCTCAAACGCCTTTCAGGCAAACCAGGTAGCTGCCGCATTTGAGCATAGCTTCTCCGTGCCGCCCATCTGGACCGGCATCGGACTTTGCTTCCTTGCAACATTGGTAATCGCGGGCGGCATTAAGCGCCTCGGCAAAGTGTCGGGATCGCTTGTCCCGGTGATGGCGGTCGGCTACATCGGCTGCTGTCTCTGGGTGATCGCCAGTCACTACCAGGAGGTCCCGGCGGCGGTGCTGCGCATCATCCACGATGCCTTTTCTGGCACCGATAGTATCGGTGCTTTCAAGGGCGCTGTCGTCGGAACGGTGATCAGCCATGCCATGCAACGCGCACTATTTAGCTGCGAAGCCGGACAAGGCTCAGCAGCGATCGCGCATGCGGCGGCAAAGACCAAGGAAGCGGTGCGAGAGGGTCATGTGGCTCTCCTTGAACCGTTTATCGATACGGTGGTGATCTGTTCGATCACTGCAGTAACGATAGGTGTGACCGAGGCGTGGCATTCGGGTAGCGGCGGCGTAAACATTACGCAGCAAGCGCTCGGACCTTTTCTCGGGAAATACTTCCTTCCGTTCGCGGTGCTCCTTTTTGCCTTCTCTACCATCATCTCATGGTGGTACTACGGCACTCAGGGGGTTAAGTACGCGGCCGGCAACAGGCGTTGGGCTACCATCGCTTTCGGCGTGCTCTACCTAGCATCAACGGTGCTGGGGAGCGTGTGGTCGATGCATACGATTCTCAACCTAGCCGGTATAGGAATGGGCGCAATGATGACCGTGAACGGCATCGCGCTTGTTTTTCACGCCCGGCGGTTGAAAGCGGAGAGCCAGCGCTACCGCAGGCTCTATTACTGAGTAACTCTAACGCGAAGGGCCCCTTGGAGAAGGGCCTTTCGGGGCAGGTTTTACTGAAGTGTTCTCGCGCTACAGTAACCTGCCCATGCTTTAGCGAAAGCGGGAAAACAATCGCTGCATTCCTAGTGAAGTTTACGCCCCCTGACTTAGCTCATGATATCTGCGAGCACAGATCTCGGCAGACTCACTCTCGTTTGTTTGCCGGCAGAGCTTTCCAAGATAGTACCAGCCCGGTTCGAATTCAGGATGAGATTCGGTAAGCGCTTTTAGCTTCTCTTTATTTCCGATGTAATCAAGCTTTTCCCAGCCGCGCGGCGCTTTTTCCAAGAGCCTTTTCGAGTTAACGACAGAAGCAGGGTCAATGCTGCGGCTCGGCGCGTACTTGGCACGTTCACGCACATAGGCGCTCTCTGATAGTCTGCGGCCCAAAGTTACAATTGTTTGCGCCACTAGATAGCGGTGAAGTGCTAAATACATCTCCTCTGCCTCCGGCCGTGATACCTTTTGTGTGAGCCTAAATTGCTTTGAAGCAACGACATGCCAGCACTCAAAAAGGGCCCGTGCAAGGAAGTGCGGCACTCCCAGCACAGGGTCAGCCGTTAGTTCGAATCCGCCGATGTCATCAATCAGAACTTTTCGAAACGCGAGGCGAGGGGTTAGAATTTTTAACTGGAACAGCTCCGAGATTGATGCAAGCGAATTGATATCCCTTTGTAGTCCTTCTGTGTTGCCTATCTCGGACACCGCCAACATCGCGCCTACAGATTCGGAGCTGAACATGTTTGCGGCGTGCAGGCAGTAATTTGGCTCGAGAATATCGCCAGTCTCAAGGAGTAAAATGGTGGAGCCACTCACGGTTTCAAAGCCGCTATTGTAGGCTTCGAGCAGTGTGCCGTGCTGTTTTGCGGCGCATCTTATGCTCATTTGGCCGGCGCTTAAGTCGAGCGATCTAGTTGTTTTCGCAAAAGCGCGCGGCGCAATCTCCGGGCTCATGTTAAGTAGAATTATCTCAATATCGTGCAGATTTTGCCTCGAGATGCTTGCGAAAGTTTCGTTAAGAGAGTCGTCAAAGGCTTTCACCGGGAGCATAATAGAAGCTGTTCTCTCCGGCTTTGTACGTGCTGTGAGTTGGCGCCGAAAAACGCGCCGTAACTCGCGCTGAGTTGCCTCACCCTCAGCACCTGTCTTGTTAGTCTCATAGATGCGGTAGTAGGCGCATACCTTTTCAGTGGGATGAATGAGATCGGCACGGTCGGCCATGCGCATGAACAGATCAAAGTCCATGACGAAATTTAGATCTTCATTGACGTACACTCCCGGCTCGAGCTTGACCTCCTCCAAGAGATCGCGCCTGAAGAATACTCCGGTCTGCGCAAGCCATGCGTAGGGAACCCAAAACCTTAGAAGGTCGAACCAACTGCGATCAATGTTGCGCACTACTTCTGTTACATTACCGGCGCGATCGGTCTGCGCTGCGGGCGTGAGGATGATTCGGTGCTCTTTGAAGTGCGGCGCCAGTTCATGAAACACTCCCGGAGCAAGGTAGTCGTCGGAGTTAAGCCATACGATGATATCGCCCGTGCATCTTGCGAACCCTTTGTTAAGAGCATGCGACTGATTTCTATCTTTTCCGCTGGTCCAGTGAAGGTGAGGGTAGCTTTTAAGAATATCAAGAGTGCCGTCGGTAGAGCCGCCGTCGACGACTATGTGTTCAAAATTGGCGTAGTTTTGCGAAAGGACCGACTCAATATTGTCCTTTATGAACTCGCCCTGATTAAGCGAGACAGTAACCACGGAGAATTTGAGATCTTCCATATATATGTTGGATGCGTGCATAAGTAGCCGGATGCAGAACGTTCCGCTTTAGGAAAGGGAGCTGGGAAGCAGGGGCTAAAAGTTAAATACCTGATTCGACGAGGTATTTGAATAAAACCTTCCTTCTATGCAAGCTAATCCGCCTCCCGTCCCGGGACTCTTACTATTAGGAGCGACGATCGAGGTGTGAGGCAGATAATTAAACAAAGAGTTCAGCGAGAACGGTGAGATAAGATAAGATTATGAACTTCGTCACTTCTAGATATGTTTGTGCCATGGATGGCTATTTCGGTGGCAGGTTTTTCAGTCTTACCGCCCATCCCGCGGTCGCTCTATTCCATGCCTTCGAACTTGCACCGCCATCAGGAGTAAGGTTCGTCTTGTCACTCCATAACCTGCGGACTAGCGGCGAGGCCGATTCAACATTTCCGCCCGGAAATCTGACGATTCCTAGAACTGTCGCAGATTTTACTCCGGTAATCTCTGGTAGCGAATACGGCACTCCTTCTATTCGGCAGACCGCTGCATCGGCGAACAGCCTTGCTTCCATTGCCGTCCCGTCGATGCCGAAATCAACGGCATGGCGGCACTGCACTGCTCCAGAAGATAAGATCTTCTTTGATAATGCTGCAAAAAGATCATGATGCATAGGGAGGACGGGATTGGCGCCGAAATCGCCGGCGCAGAGACCCTGCATATGCCTTAGTAATACCGGATTTTTCCATCCACCTCCGCTCAATACAAAAACGGCGGGCAGGGGAAAGTCTTCGGGCAGAAACGATAAACTATAAAAGAAGCAATATGCCGAGAAATACTGTGCGGTTCTAAGACGCTGCTCCAAAGGAAGCACCGCTCCACCGACTTGGCTTTCGCCCACTAATTCTGCGGGTGGCCGGTACCATTCCGGATCCGACGACTTAGGCGGCTGCATTAGAAGAAAATTCTCTCCCTTGGAGGTGATTACCGCGCGTTCGAAAAGAATCTGCAGAAGATCCAAATTAATTTTTCCACGAGCGCCGATCGCTCCATCGTGGTCGCAAAGCATTGAGAGTTCACGCTGCGCCAAGAGGTCCGAGAAGTGGTTACATGGACCGCAGTCCCAGCCCATGACCGAGGGTTTGCGATCCAAGTTGGTGATACTGATGTTTCCTGAGTTGCCGGCGTTGAGAAACGCAATAGAGGCACCGGGATGGGTGGCGATTGACTCCGCCAGATGAAGATGGTGCATCGGTGCTAGCGGTGCGGCTTCGCCGGCCTTCATTAGGTCATCCGAGCGAAAGTCATATACAACAGGAATACCCAGAAGATCTGCAAGCAGCTGACCATCGCCGAGCTGAACCGTATAAAGCTCGGTAACATCCTTTGTTTTTGCTATAGAGGGAGGAAAGTGGGCACATGTCTGGCCATGAAAGCCCACAATGTCTATATCCGCCAACGTTTTGATGGCGCCCACCTGTATGGCGTTATTAGTAAGCTCCCTTACTGCCTCGGCACAGAACATTACGTAGTACTTGGAGAGCGCTGCAAAGGAAGCGGCAGCTCCCGATTCCTTTTCCAAATCGGTCCTCATCTCATTACTGCTACGCGCCACTGCGGAGTCAAAGTCTTTCTCTGCTGCTGCTACGTTCCCTTTGTGGGCGTTTACGAGATTTCTTAGCTCATTAAGATAGTGCTTTAAAAACTGAGGGAAGGGCCGCGAGTAGCTCATTAAATCGCGCATCCCTGCCGCTGAGAACGAGGTTAAAACCGTATCTGCGCCATCGAGCGAGTTTCCGGTCATTATGCCGGCAGTCTTGAGTTCGTAATCTCTCATTGTGTCAATATAACTCCTAAAACCTTACTCTCACTACCTATTATAACGCGCTATGAAGATCATGTTCAGAGGCCTGCATTGCGGTCACTGCGCCGCCTCTACTCAGAATTCGCCCCCAAGGGGTGTCCGCGTTAAGCAGATCGCCCGGTGCTCCCTGAAATATTATCCTGCCGCCGTTTTCGCCGGCGCCCGGCCCCAGTTCAATCACATGGCTGGACTGAGCGATGAACCGCTCATCATGCTCTATTACGATCACGCTGTGGCCGAATGCAACCAATTGATCGAGCACCTTGATCAGCTTGGCAACGTCCGCCTCGTGAAGACCGGTTGTGGGCTCATCAAGGATGAACAGTGTGTGGTTCTTGCGAGGAGTGCTGAGCTCCGACACTAGCTTTATTCGCTGGCTTTCGCCCCCCGATAGCGTCACCGAAGACTGCCCCAGGGTCAGGTAGCCGAGACCTATTTCGCATGCCTGGAGCAGCGCCTGGTGGATTTTACGGTGATTTGAAAACACCGGCCTGGCCTGTGTAAAGGTAAGCTCGAGAACATCGCTTATTGATAGCCCCTGATAGTGAACGGATTTTGTATCCTGCTCGTAGCGTGTTCCGCGGCACTGATCGCATAGCATCAGGGCGTCGGGCAAAAAGCTCATCTCTAATTTTATCTGTCCCAGCCCATTGCAGTTTGAGCAGCGCCCTTTCCCGGTATTGTAAGAGAAGTATCCCGCATTCCAGCCGCGTGATTTTGCCTCCATCGTATTCGCAAATACCTTACGTATTTCATCCCAGACTCCCAGATACGACGCCGGAGTCGAGCGGGAGTTAATGCCTATAGGTTTTTGGTCGATAAATACCACTCTCTCAATCGGCAAGGAGCTTTCAAGCTCGTTTTCCCCTAGCGACCAAGCTGTTTTGCCGCCCTTGCCGGAATTGATAGTCTCGGCGATTATTCCGTGCACCAGGGAGCTCTTCCCCGCGCCTGATACGCCGGCCACAGTCACCAGTTTCTTGAGCGGCAGCTTAACTTTCTTGCAAGAAACGTTATTACTTCGTCCCTTGATGATAGTAAGTGCGTTCTCGGAAGCGGCGCTGGAGCCGTTAGAGGTAACCGCCAGCTCCCGTGCAGATGCAAGATTCCGCCGGAGGTACTGGCCTGTAACCGAGATATCGCTATCTAAAAGTCCTTTAATCGGTCCAGAGTATACGATTTCACCCCCCTCACTTCCTCCTCCAGGGCCGACATCAATCGAATACTCGCAGGCGAGTATGCTCGCGGGATCATGTTCGATTACGATGACAGAATTGCCACGCTCTTTTAGCTCTTTAAGCCGGGCAAGCACCGGCTCGTTATCAAGCGGATGAAGTCCTGCGCTAGGCTCATCAAAGATATACATTACTCCGGTTAATGGAGACCCCATTGCAGTAGCAAGACGCAGTCTCTGAAGCTCTCCGCTTGAAAGCGTAGAACAGTCCCGGTCGAGAGGAAGATAATCAAGACCGACCGACATAAGCACATCCAGCCTAGACAGGAGCTCGGCTAAAACCGCCTCGGAGATCTTCTTGCGGCGTTCATCAGGAGTGGCCCTTTGCAGGAATTTTTTTAACTCCGGCGCGCTCTTTGCGGCAGCTTTATGAATGGGGATGCCGTCGATAAGTAAATTGCGCCCCAGCGCATTGATTCGTGCTCCACCGCATCCTTTGCAGAGGCGGCCATGCTCGTCGCGCCCTGCGCCGTGACAGACCTGGCAAGCTCCGCGCCGGGAGTTAAATGAGAGATCCTCCGGATCAGGCTTGAAAAATCCCCGTTTGCATACCGAACATGTCCTCTCGATGCTGAAAACCTCTTCCTTGTGGGCATGATGAACTATTAGTGTGCCGCCGCCGATCGCCAGCGCTTGGCTCACGGCTGACTCGATCAGGGCCTGATCCACATTAGAAGGGTTAAACTTCCCGATAACATATTCAATGGAGTGAGCGGTATTTCGATTTAAAGCTCCCTCGAATCTCGAGGGAGGACCGAAAAGACCGTCGGCGCGAATCTCCCCAAATTCAGAATCGATTGCTCTAGTAAGCACCGCCTTATGATGCCCCTTCTTGAGCTTAACGACAGGCGCCAAAATTCGCACATTGGGAACGGAGAGTTTCTTTATCTCCGCCGCAATCTCCGCAGGAGACTGCGATGAGATACGCTCCTCCGGATGATCCGGGCAGTGCTGAACCGCGGTCTTGGCATAGAGAAGACGCAGATAGTTGTAAACCTCCGACATAGTGGCGACAGTCGAGAGCCTCGAAGGCTGAAAGGTATGCTGGTAAACGCAGATAGTGGGAGGAAGATTCTCAATTCCGGCTATCTCCGGGCGTTTAAGCTCCCGTATGAACTGACGAGCATAGGGAGAGAGGCAATCTAGAAACCTTCGCTGCCCCTCGGCATAAATTATATCTTTGGCAATTGATGACTTGCCCGAACCGGAAACACCGCTCAGGGCCACCATGGTGTTGAGAGGAACCGAAAAGGTGATGTTTTTTAAGTTGTGCTCCTTCGCGCCGCTGACTATGAGCGCTGTATCATCAGCGTCTCTCTTGGATCTTAGTTTCGGGGCTGCCGCCGGCATTCTTTTTTTACCGGCATCGGTGAGAAACGCTTTTAACGCTTCCCGAGTGTATGATCGGGCGCCGGGCTTCCCGTCTTTTCCGGCAAGATCTCTAGGAGATCCCTCAGCCACCAGCATTCCACCGTCCTCGCCGCCCTCGGGCCCGAGATCGATAATCCAATCGCATGATGCGATTAGGGGGAGGTTGTGCTCAATGCAGAGAACCGAATGTCCGCGGTCACGCAGGCTTTTAAGAAGAGCAATCAGCCTCTCTACGTCGTAAAGGTGAAGGCCCGTGGTAGGCTCATCAAAGATGAGCAACGACTCAGCTTGTCCGGCCTTTTGCAGAAATGGCACCAGTTTAAGCCGCTGCGCTTCACCGCCGGAGAGTTCGCTGAGCGGATGGCCAAGAGTCAGGTGCCCAAGACCAAGTTGCTGAAGTATCCGGCAGGCTTCGACGATTTTAGGGGATCTTGTAAAAACCGACGCCGCACCATCGAGGCTCAGCTTAAGCAGTTCATCGACGTTGTGGCCGTTAACGCGCACCTCCAGCACCTTTTGCTGGAAGCGTGCTCCTAGGCAAAGCTCGCACGGCAGATAGACATCACTTAAAAACTGCATGTCCTCGGTTACAAACCCTGCGCCCTTGCAGTTGGGGCACCTGCCGCCGTCCACGTTAAATGAAAATGAACTCTTATTTAGGCCGCGCAGCTTGGCATCATCGCTAGCGGCGAGCATCGCACGCACCTCGTCCCAAATATCTGTGTAGGTTGCAATGTTGGAGCGCGGGCTCTTTGCAAGCGGCGCTTGGTCAACGACCAGCAGCTGCCCTACGTTCTCAAAGCCGGTGACCCTATTCGTTTGCTCCGAGTTTTCAATTCCCAGCTGGAAATCTTCATATCCTTTCTTAATCACCTCGCTTACCAGAGTGCTCTTTCCGCTCCCCGAGACTCCCGTAATACATACGAATCTATTAAGCGGCAGAGTGAGATCGAACCCTTTAAGATTTCTTGCTCCGGCATTTTTTATCTCTAAAACTTTGTCGGGAGAGGGGAGAGTGGTCTTAGAAAGATACTTTGTGGGATCAAAACTAATTCCTTTCCACTGCGAAGCCGGACCGGAAAAAACCACTTCACCACCTTCTTTCCCGGCCTTCGGACCAAGCTCAATGACATTCGAGGCGGCACTGATGCACTCAAGGTCATGCTCAACAACCAGCATGCTGTTGCGTCTACCTTGCAGCTCATTTAGCGCTTTAATAAGGCGGGAAGTGTCTCTGCTGTGGAGTCCCACCGAGGGCTCGTCCAGTACAAACTGCGTCGAAACGAGTTCGCTTCCCAGTGCGGTCGCAAGATTCACGCGCTGCGTTTCCCCTCCCGAGAGGGTGCGGGCCTGCCTATCCAGCGAAAGATAAGGGAGGCCGAGATTCTCAAGGTACAACAGTCTCGTTACTACGGCGCCAAAAAGAGAATCCAGATCGCGCGCGGCTGCCGCTTTTGAAAGCGATTGTGCCCGCAACTCCTCGACCCATTTTCGCAACTCGCTGACCGTCATACTAAAGATATCCGCAATGGTGCGCCCCATAATGCGGAAGGCGAGTGCAGCCGGCTTTAGCCGGGTTCCGTTGCAGGCGGGGCAGGTAGTCTGCACCCGATAGCGCGAAAGAAATACCCGCACATGCATCTTATAAACCTTTCTTTCGAGCCTTTTGAACCAATGCATGACTCCGCGATACTCGCGCGATTTGTGATTAAAGATCTTATCTTTCGCTTCTGCGGGCAGGTCGCGCCAAGGAGTGCTTACGGAGATTTTCTGGCTCTTGCAAAAATTAATAAGCCTTTTGTATTCTCCCTTTGCTTTCTCACTTGACCAGCACTGCAGCGCCTTCTCTTTAATTGAGAGATTGGGATCCGGAACGCAGCGCACCGGATCTATAGCCAGTACCATTCCAAACCCTTTACACTCGGGACATGCTCCGGCCGGATGGTTAAAAGAAAACAAGGCGGGACGAGGTTTTTCTAAGGTTATTCCTTGCGCCGCGCAAGACATAGTCGAAGAGAACTCAAGCTCCCTGTTGCGCGGAGCTTGAATGTTAACCTGCTGAGAGTCGTTCGTGATTCTTAGAAACTGCCGGTTAGTGTTTCCGCCCTCATGCAACTGGATAAAAAGACACGAACCGCCGGCAATTGAGAAAGCCTGTTCAATCGACTCTTTTAGCCGCACCAAAGAGGCCGAATTCGCTGCAATGCGGTCAATAACAAGGATTATCTCCTTCAGCTCACCTGTTTCATCAGCCGTAAGATCTTCAATCCGCACGACCTTCTCAGCTTTCTGATCGTATATGCGCGCAAATCCTAACGTGCTTAGACGAGTGAGCTCGGCTTTTGCCGAAATTTTTTGCAGCTTGAGGCGCGAGCAGACTAGATAAGTTGAGCTTGGCTTTTGACGCATTAGGCTCAGCATATGGCGCGCCAATGAGTCGGAAGTCCAGTTTTCAAATGCAATACCGCACACCGGGCAGTGCGCCTCTGCGAGATTGCTCCACAAGATTTTTATATAGTCGATAAGTGTTGTGACGCTTCCTACCGTCGACCTGGAGTTCGTGATACGGGTGCGCTGCTGAATTGCCACCGCCGGCCGAACATTTTTTATCAGATCGACATTCGGCTTTTTTACTTTATCAAAGAACTGGCGGGTGTAGGGCGAGAAGGTCTCTACATAGCGCCGCTGCCCCTCGGCAAAAACGGTGTCGAAGGCGAGCGAACTTTTCCCTGAACCGGAAAGGCCCGTCACGACCGTAAATTCGTCATGCGGGATGTCGAGTGATATGCTCTTCAGGTTGTTCTCGCGAGCATTAACAACCGAGAGCGGATCGGGCGCTGAAGCTGTTCGGCTTGGCGGCTTCTGACTCTTGGCCATAGCTAACTACCAGAAACCTCCCTCGTCTAATATTCCGAGCTGCTCACGAAGATTTATAAGCTCATCTTGCCAATAGCGGTCGCTGCCGAAGTTTACAAAGACCCTTTTGAAAGCGGGATCTTCCCACCTTTTCGCTATCCAAGCGCTAAAGTGTACCATTCTCAATGCGCGCAGCACCTCGATAAGCCTTAGCGTGCGGTGGTCAAAGGGCCGCATCATTTCGTAGCCTTCCAAAAAATTCTCAAGACGCTTTTTTGCCTCATCATCGCGCGCCGGGTTAAGAAGCCATATATCTTGAACGCACGGCCCCTGCACCATGTCATCAAAATCAACCAGGAAAAATCCATTGCGTCCGTGCAAGACGTTTCCCAGATGGCAATCGCCGTGGATGCGTTGCAACGGAACGCCCTCAAAGAGCGGCAAAGCGCGCTTAAGCAGCTCGTCCACGCTGGCTTTATAGGAGGGCTCAAGAGCAGTTGGAATGAGTCCGCTTTGCAGCAAGAACTCCAGGTTCTTTGCTCCGTAATTCTCCGGCGTCAAAGCGATTCGGTGGGGAGCCTTGCGAGAGGCTCCGATATTATGAAGACGTGCTATAAGCCTTCCAAGCTGCTTTAGCTCTTCTTCCGATAATTCGTCAGGATGACGCCCGCCCTGTTTCGGAAACACGGTAAAAAGACACTCGAAGCCCTTGACCTCATGAAGAGTGCTGCCGTCCGCAAACTCAAGAGGCGCAATGACAGGAATCTCATTCTCGCTTAGGTCCTTAAGAAACTGGTGCTCCTCTAATATCTGTTCCTTTGTCCACCGCCCGGGCCGATAAAACTTCACCACTCGAAACCGATCGCTAGGAGAGCGAATTGAGTCCAGATCTTCAATTTCCACCTCAACTTCGTAAACCCGGTTCTCCATACTGTTAAGAGCGAGAACTCTTCCGGTGCAGCGCAGACCGCACGATTCCACCGCGTCAAGGATGCGCTCAGGTGTCAGGTCGAAAAAGAAACTGGTCTGTTCGGTTGTCACAATAGTAGCCGCCTTGGAAAGTGAGCAAAGTAAGACGCTTATTCTATTCTTTATGCCCGCACCTTACCACCTCTGCCGCCTGACTATTCGTCCCGCCGATCTACTTGTGCTTTCGAGGTCTTATGAGATTCCCGTGCTATGGCAATTGTACCTGTAACGGGTCCATAACAGGGGTAAGAGTCGAATTGTACAAGAGGTTTTACCATGCCGAAATTTACTCCCGATACAGATCGCCAATTGCAGCGAAACCCGGAGCTAGATCGCTCTCCGCAGCTTAATACCAGCTTTAGTGCCCTATCAGTTCAACTGGACGATATGCGCGCCATGCGAGAACTAAATGTCCTTAATCCAAAGGAAGAGAGGAAACTGCAAGCTATCGAGACAGAGATAAATCAGCTCCAAAGTGATACTGAACGGTGGTTCAAACAGGCGCTAGGAATTGACCCCAACCGCTCAATCTCTCCTCAGGATCTGCAAGAGCGTTTGAAGCGCATGAGCCCTGAGACGCTGGAAAAACTGGCGCAAACCGTTGTAAAAGATCAAACCGCGCTGGAGGAGCTTACTCGGCGTCTGGGCTCCGATAGCCCGCTTCAGAGGGCAACTGCTATCGAGTTTTTGGCCGATCAAATGGCGCAGGCTATCACAGAACTGCCGGTGTCGCTGGAAGTTGCCGGAATTCTGGCGGCCGATCCCAGCATCAGTCCCTCAATGCGTGCGCACTATGCCGCCTTAGTAAATCGCCTCATTCAAACCGCGGACACCCTAAACCGATTCTTCCTAGACGTGATGCGCCGGTTAGGTTCAGAGGAAGTATTCAAGCGTTTAGAATACGAGGACTATACTTTAAAAAACAACGATCCCACAAAGGTTCCTTACCATTTGCTGCGCAACAATGAGACCAGCAGCAAGAAGTTCGGTTTGACGCCGGAGGATATAATTTATGCGGTCTCTAAAGGGGTAGTAGACCAATACCATGCCCGTGAAGCAGAAAAAATAGAAGCACAGATAAAGATGCTGCACGCCGACATTAGAAGCATTAAAGATAGCATCGCCCAACGGTCAGGGCGGGATAACACTTTCTTCCAGTACAGGATAGGAGCCCTCGAGCGCGAGATTGAGCTTAAAGAGGAGGCCATGAAGTACCACCTGGAGCTGCATGGGCGCAGGGCGGTCGCCTAACCTCATAACTTCCTAAACCTTCTCTTCGTTTTCATTCGGCTTCTCATGAAAACGCCGAAAGACTAGCTGGGCTTTATAATGCTGTACTCGCTTTAATATACGGAAACTAACAAAGCACTTCTAAAGCCGGGGTCATCCGCTGTTACAGTAATTGTTATACAGGCACTTACTTTGTATGATACGAGAGTTTAGTCGCCTGGCTGCAAATAGAATGGAAGAGCTGATTAATGGTAAGCGGTTTCTGGTAACCGGAGCCGGAGGTTTTGTCGGATCTAATCTGGTAGCTGCACTGCTTAGCAATGGAGCGCGAGAGGTTAAAGCCCTTGACCGGCACTCCAATTCTCTGCGCCGACTGAAAGGGGCAGTGCCGGTACATTATGAGCTAGGCAGTCAGAAAGACCCTGCGCAGGCTTCGATATTGCGCGCTTCCCTTGAAGATGTCGACTATCTTTTCCACCTGGCGGCTGAAAAGCATACGAATACCCCAAAGCCTGCCGAAAGGTATTTTGATGCCAACATTTCCGGTACCAACGAACTGCTCGTAGCTGCTGTGGATGCTGGCGTACGAAAAGTTGTGTTTACCTCATCCTTATATGCAAACGGCCGAACGGACCCGCCGGCAAGCAGGGAAGAGGATCTGCCTCACCCCTTTACCGTGTACGGTATTAGCAAGCTGTGCGGCGAGCACTTGATGAGCTTTTTTGCTAGGGAATCAAAGTTGAGGGTGTGCTCCTTAAGGCTTTATTTCACTTATGGCCCCGGACAGAGTCAAACAATGGGCTACGAATCTGTAATTACAAAAACTTTCCGGCGTCTTCAGGGCGGCTATCAGCCGGTGGTGTATGGAGATGGTATGCAGGCACTAGACTATGTTTATATCTCAGACGTCGTTAGGGCGTTAATGGCGGCGATCTCACCTAGCGCTGATGGGACTTTGTTAAATGTATGCAGCGGTCAGGCCGTTAGAGTCATCGATCTAATTAGAACAATGATTTCGGTTGCTAAGCCGGAGTTAGCTTCAATCGAACACGCGGCAGCCGATTGGACCGCCGGAACATGGCGCTGCGGCGATAACTCGTCAATAAAACGAGTCCTTAATTGGGAGCCACTGGTTGGGCTGCGGGAAGGGCTGGAACACACTTGGCGGTGGCTGGAATGCAACAAGTAAATAATAACAACGGTAGTGTAAGGCCGCTAATATCGGTCGTGGCGCCGTGCTTCAATGAAAGCGGTAACCTGTATGAACTTACACTTCGCACCGCCAAAGTATTCGAGAAGCACGAGATCCCGGGAGAACTTATTCTAGTTAACGACGGAAGCACGGATAATACCGCCGAAGTGATGGAGGATCTCTCTAGGCGGTTTAATATTTTAAGGACCGTTCACCATGCAGAGAACAAAGGAATCGAACATGGATGGCGCAGCGGAGTAGAGGCTGCAAGAGGGGATTACGTCTGTCTTATAGACGCCGATCTTCAAAATCCTCCTGAGGATATATGGCGGTTGTATCGAGAGATTAAACATACCCGCACAGATATGGTTCAGGGGTGCCGAAGCTCGATAGGAAGGTTGAAGGATTCTCGGTTCATTCTAAGTAAGGGGCTTAACTTACTTTTGAACATTCTATTTGGAATGCGCGCTAAAGATAATAAGTCCGGATTCGTGCTGGCGCGCCGCGATCTATTCCAGGAGATATTCAGTCATAGCGGACGATATTTCTATTGGCAGTCGTTTATCCGGGTGGCGGCGGAATCAAGAGGTTTCCGCGTTTCAGAAGTCGAGACATTATTCGAAAGCCGGCAGGTCGGCACCTCTTTCATGTCGCAAGTGCCGGTAAAGGTAATATTACGTTGCCTGTGGGATCTAGCAGTCGGTTTTAAAGAATATCGATTGGGCGCAAGGGTCGGTCCACTCGCCAGTTATCTAAAACGTAATAAGGCGGTCCCCGTAATGAACGATCTGGAGTGGTGGCGCCGGGCACTTTTTTCTTTCTATGTCCTTTGCATGCCCTTGCATAAATGGAAAATCACTCGGCGGGCCGGTCGCTACTATAAAGAATTAAGGGAGAGTCAGTGGCTATCTCGGGAGCAAATACTCGATTATCAAAACGAACGGCTGAAGCAGTTAATCCGCCATGCTTACGAACATGTCCCATTCTATAGGGAACGATTTGATAACCTCGGCCTGATTCCCTCCGATATTAAGTCAGTAGATGACTTGGGAAAGATCCCGGTTCTCGATAAGAAAACATTTAAAGATAATCTTTATTTCGACCTTTTTTCCTCTAATCATGACAAAAGGGAGATACTGCGGGTAGCAACCAGTGGATCGACGGGCGAGCCTTTTGTGTGCTACGCTGATCGATTTCAGCTAGAGATGCGCTGGGCAGCAACGTTGCGGTCAATGGAGTGGGCCGGTTATCGCTTCGGCGATCGGCAGGCGCGCCTTTGGCACCAAACGTTAGGCATGTCAACAACCCAGGTGCTTCGCGAGCGCCTCGACGCGCTGTTTTGCAGACGTCTTTTTATTCCGGCATTCGAGCTATCTGACGCCAATATAGGTTCAATGATTGATAAACTAGAGAGATATAAACCCAGCTTTATAGATGGATACGCAGAATCCTTCAATTTTCTATCTCGATATTTCAGTGAGCGGCCACCCAGCAACTTCAGATTAAAGGGCATAATGTCATCCGCTCAAATTCTTCCTGAGCAGAGCCGTGCGATAATCGAGCGCGCCTTCAACTGCAAAGTCTTCGACAAGTATGGCAGCCGGGAGTTTTCCGGAATTGCTTACGAATGCGAAGCGCACGAAGGACATCATGTTGTGGCGGAAAACTATATAGTTGAAATTTTGAAAAATGGGGTGGCTGCGAAGGATGGTGAAATGGGAGAGATTATAATCACGGATCTCAATAACTATTGCGTGCCGTTCATCCGTTACAGGCTTGGTGATCTTGCTATGGCCATGGATGATTCAGTCCTTTGCGGATGCGGACGTGCCCTTCCACGGATCGGACGGATAGAGGGTAGGACGCAAGCGATTGTAGTTGGTGCCAACGGCAACTACCTTCCCGGGACATTCTTTGCCCATCTCTTTAAAGATTTCGACCATGCTGTGGCGCAGTATCAGATAGTACAGGAAAAAGTTGGAGCAATAACCTTGAAAATCGTGAAAGCTCCTCGCTTTACTGATTCTGCTTTTGGCGAAATATTGGCACTCCTTCGGCAATATCTGGGAGAAAGCACAAATATTACTGTAGAGTTTGTTGAGACCATTCCACTCATCAGAACCGGTAAACATCAAGGCGTGATATCGCGCCTTGACTTAGATTTTCAGAACTTAACTTCCATCGGAATTAATGAGGCTCCACGCGTCTAGCAGCCATTTAATAGCGCTAGATGGCGGCTATTACATTAATGTTCCTTGGATAGGCGGCTAGTACCGATAAGATGAACACTCCCCCGCAGCCAAAGGACCCCCTATTTTAATCGGAGCTAACGAAGGTTCCGCCCCACAGCTCCGGCTTACCGTTGGGAAGAAAAATTATCTCATCTAAGTCAAATTTGAGGTTCGGATACCGCATCTGGGCTTCGATTACATCGTCGATTCTCATCACAAAGTACTGCTTGCGAGTAATGTCGATCTGAATGGGGTTGTTCTGACTGATGCACTTCTTGCAGTCAAAAATCACGTTGTAATAGTCTAGCAACCAATCCGGTCCATTGAAGCGGTGCGTTATTCTGAGCTCGTCGTAAATGTTAAGAGCCTCTTTATTCTTTAGCAAAGTGATTGCCTGCCGAAATCCGTACTGCCACCCCCAATAGTCGGAAGAGTATGAGGGATAATCACGAAGTAGCTGATAGTAGTTAGTAGATGCGGCCGCTGCGATGGCGCTAATGGAAAGAGCAGCTGCAAAGCGCCACGCTCGCGCAGCAAATGTCCTGATCACCATGTCGGCGCCGATGGCGGAGAGAATGGTAAATGGAAGTACACCCAGAACAGATCGTGATGCGAATGGATTTGTGGTCACAAAAATGGAACCGATAGGGTACAGAAGCAGCAGAGAAAGAACGAATATGAGAGGCCGCTTTTGGTAGCCACGGCTCCAAAACGCAAAGATCGAAAGTAATAGAGGCGGAAGCTGAAACCAGTAAAGTTCGCCTGCGCCTCGTATTGAATGCCTGGTGGTGCCTTGACCATGAAACTGGGAGTCTCCCAATCTGAATAAGAAATCGAGGGTAAAGTGGTTCTTATATCCCTCAACTATCCGGCTAATTGAGGCGTCCGAACCTTGAACTTGGCGCCAGCGTGTAAAGGCTGAACCATCTGAAATGTAACCCCAGAGTAAGAGCGCCATCAGCCCGATCCCCAGTAGTGAGGTCACCCAAAACGTTTTGCTTTTCAACCAGCGTGTAGTCGAAGGCCAAAAGATTCCTAAGAAGGCGGCAAAGACCAAAGGTAGATACATCTTGGGCGGCTGGTAGCTGAAGAATGCCAAAATAAAGCCAAGCACCGCAGGAGCATAAAAGTAAACATTACGCCGGCCTAATGTGAGCATATATAGCCCGAACGTAAGCCAAAAAAGCGCCGGAATAGCATCCATTGCCATCCTGCTCATCTGTATCTGCCACGGTGATATGGCAACGAACATCGCAGAAAATAGGGCGACTCTGTTGCCGAACAAGCAGTTGGCGAAAAGGTACAGCACGAGCACTTGCAGACTTCCGTACAGCGCGAATGGGATCCGAGTAGTTAATTCATCGAGACCAAAAGCGGCAACGAAAGGGACGGTAGAGTATATCGGTACAGGGTCGCGGCAATGGCCAGGGCAGCGAAAAAAAACCGGCAACCAATTTTCGACATCGGGACGAGGATTCAAGATGCGATAAGCTTGAAGCCCAACATCGGCCTCGTCACAGAAGAATCCTGCAGGATTGCTTCCCAGATTAGTCGTACGAATGAATGTCGCAAGAATAAGAATGACGGCCAAGCTGATATAATGAAATACATCACTTTTGTTAGATGCCTCATTCATCATGCTGCCTTTTTCGCTCCTAACAACGAGCTTGCGATAGCAGACGCTGTTTCGCGTGCCTCAGTTTGATCGGCTGAGCAGCCCGAAAAAACGAAAACGGTGCTTTTGTCTATCACTACAAGCCGCTGAGCTATGGGATCCCAGAAAGCCTTTTGGCCGATGCCCTCGATATCCTCGATTTTAGACCCCGATTTCGGATAAGTCATTTTGCCGAACTCTTCACGATTGAGGGCATAGGCCTTTTCCGCCTGCTCCGATGTCTCGCTTTCCCACCTGATAACGGAGGCGTTCGAGGCGGGATCGCTTTGCTCCGTTCCTCCGGCCAGCCTCCAAGCGCAGAAACTATACTGGCTTGGCGCTTCGTGCGACATCGCGGTGGAACGCTCAGATGCAATCTGCCGTTGACATACGTCGGCGATAGCTGTCCGTATGGGCTCTACCCAAGCGCCGCATAGTTCAGCAGATGCCGGGATGGGTAGCGCAAATATGAGCATGATGAATGCAGAGGTGGTGAAGCGGTGCATTGTAGTGCCGTTTTATCCCTTCTCAGTTTATGCTGCAATATGCATGAATGCGAAGCTATATAGCTGATATTACCCCGTAGTGGGGCTACTACTAGAGGCACTTATTCTTTTATTTGTCGGAGGCTTGCGGCTCACTCCATAACATGAAAAGGCGGGTCCATTACATTGCATACGAACTCCAGTTTGTGGCCGCATGCCGGTGAATTCTGACTCATGTCGAAGTACGGGCCGCTTCCGAGTGACCCACTTTGAATTACGTATTTTCGCCGTTTGGGCCTGAATGTTAGACTGAATTTCTAAGCCGTTGCATTGCTCGCAGCATCTTACTTGTTGACGTCAAGTCAGAACGGAAACCCCGGTAAAGAGCGGTTTTGTTGCGCGAGCTTCATTCTGCGAAGGATATATGATTTCGCTTATTATTCCGGTTTGTAAAAACGAGGAATCTCTCCCTGCACTGCTGGATGAACTGACTAAATTAAATACCGAGTTTGAAGGAGACTTCGAGGTCGTTTTTGTCGTGGATGGCAGCCCCGACAATTCGTATCTTATCTTAGCTGAAAGGCTTCCAACCTCGCCGTTTTCTTCACAACTTATATCCTTGTCCAGGAATTTCGGTTCATTCGCAGCCATAAGAGCGGGGCTAGATGCTGCCAAAGGAGATTATTTTGCGATCATGGCTGCCGATCTACAGGAGCCACCGGGTATTATTTTGGATTTTCACCGAGAGCTCTCGAAAGGTAATGCCGACGTTGTAGTAGGTCAACGTACTGAGCGGGCCGATCCCCTGATTGCAAAAATAATGTCAGGCGTTTTTTGGCGGCTTTATAGGCGTCTGGTGAATCGGGACGTTCCGCACGGTGGAGTGGACATTTTTGGAGGCACAAAGCAGGTGCGTGACCGTTTGTTGGAACTCCACGAAAGTCATAGTTCGTTGATTGGGCTGCTTTTTTGGGTCGGTTTCAGGAGAAGTTATGTTCCATATGTAAGACGCCCCAGGCTGCACGGAAAGTCGGCTTGGACGTTTCGAAGGAAGCTTAACTATCTGCTGGATAGCTTTATGAGCTTCACCGACCTGCCAATCCGGCTGCTTCTCTATGGCGGGGTTTTAGGGGTCGTTTTTAGTGTTGTTTTCGGTGTGATAGTTCTTGCGGCGAGAGCCGCAGGAGCCATTGACGTTCCGGGGTATACGCCGATTGTGTTGGCGCTTGCATTTTTTGGGGGCATCAATTGCCTTGGACTGGGGGTTATCGGAGGGTATGTTTGGCGTTCGTATGAGAACACCAAGTCGCGCCCCTTGTTCATCAAGCACATACACCTATCATTCGATAAATCGGAAGGAACTTAGTAATGAGCAATTCTTACTTTTCACATCCGCAGGCGCTGGTAGAAACATCGCAAATTGGTTCCGGAACCCGTATCTGGGCGTTTGCCCACATTTTACCGGGAGCCACGATAGGCTGTGATTGCAATATATGCGATCACACCTTTATTGAGAACGAGGTGGTGATCGGGAATGGTGTAACTGTGAAGAGCGGCGTCCAATTATGGGATGGAATAAAAGTTGAAGACGATGTTTTTATCGGACCGAATGTCACATTCACGAATGATGTTTTTCCCCGCAGCCGCAAACATCTGGAGAAATATCCGCAAACTCTCGTTCGTAAGGGCGCTTCAATAGGCGCGAATGCAACGGTACTGCCCGGCATAACCATCGGGCAGAACGCGATGATCGGAGCTGGGACGGTGGTTACCCGTTCAGTCCCGCCAAATGCGATTGTGTCAGGAAATCCCGGCAGAATCGTCGGATATACCGATTCACACTCCAGCTCTAAAGCATTTGCCGTGCGGTCGAAAGATGTGGCTAAAGACCAGGTGCTGGTAGCAAATGCAAAGTTAATTCGCTCGCGCGTAGTCGAGGATATTCGCGGAAATCTTGTAGCTCGCGAGGTTGATAACGGAGATCTGCCGTTTGTGCCGCAAAGATGCTTTCTTGTGTTTGATGTCCCCAGTAAGGAGATAAGAGGAGAGCACGCCCACAAAACGTTGGAGCAGTTATTGATCTGCATCCAAGGCAGTTTAAATTGCGTTCTCGATGACGGGAAGCGGCGCCAGGAAGTGGTGCTGGACTCACCCGACGTCGCGCTCTACATTCCTCCAATGGTGTGGAGCACGCAGTACAAGTACTCTTCGGACGCCAAGCTTTTGGTTCTTGCTTCCGCCAAGTACGATGCGGCCGATTATATCCGTAATTACGACGATTATTTGAATCTGGTAGCCAGCTGAACGGGAGAATCGTAGTCGTAACGGCTTGCTTATGCGAAACTCATTAAGCCTCTCCTCTAGTGTGCTGGCGTTGGCTTCTCTTTTACTATCGATAGCAGTAGCCTGTATAATTTTGGAGGTTCGATACTACATCTCAAGTGGATGTTTTTACTATTGGGAACTGAACGGCACCTGCTCCTCTAAAAAAGCAGAAGGAATATACAGGCAGCCGGTAGCGACCGGAGAAAGTGACCGGTGCACAATATTAACCTTAGGTGGAAGCACTACTTACGGGTTGGGCCTGACGTATGAACGAACATGGCCTTATCTGCTGCAAAGTGAACTTCGGCGCAGTTGCAGTGGTTGCGGCGATCTGGAAGTGCTGAACCTCGGCTATCTGGGCGGGCACCTGCGCCAAATTACCTCCGGATTAACAAATCTCCCTTTGACACTTGTGCCCTCGTATCACTGGACAACGAGAGTGGAAAGCTCGAGAGGTGTAGCAAATTTTGGAGTAAAAGATTTAGGCGCTGATTTAATAATTTTATCTCCTATAATTAATGACACCGTTCCTGACTACTTCCTTGGTGAGCACTGGTCAACTCCGGTATGTTCATGGCTTTTGCGGCAGGGCAGCTTGCGAGCGCTTGCGCTCACTCACTACATCTGTGAGTTCAATCTAGAAGTTCGCAGCAAGATGTCCGGTGACCGGGACGCGGAACGGAAGTTCTCCGTTGTAGAGCAGTTTCGCAGGAGATTGGAGGACTTTGTCGCGGCGATGCGATCAATTGATGCGCTTGCAGATGTTCCGCTTGTGCTGCTAAGTCTTCCGACCCTATTTACTTCCAGCGAAAAAGAGAGCGACTTACAACTGGCTGCAGGTTATCTCGGATCATACGACGAAAAGGAGCTTCAGATGCAGAGTAGGCACTATCCGACGCTCCTGGCAGAAGAGCACAGGGTAATGCAAGAGCTGGCAAGCGAGCACGAATTAAGCTACCTCCCACTGTATAAGCTTTTTCATGAAATCCCTTTTCGAAGGCGCTTGGCAAACTTTTCTGATTCTGTGCACACAAGCGCCGAGGGATCGCGTCTGATCGCCGAGAAGCTTTTGCCCGAAATATTGCCGCTCGTTGAAAAGCATTGTTTTAATCGGTAGTCGCGTTCTCTTGTAATATTGAAACGGAGCCATTACTCCTGACGATTCGAGCAGCGCTCGTTTCTGCTGTCAGGTCATCTAAGAGTTCGGGAGGCACTGCATCTATCAACTCATCATAAAGGCGGCTCTTCTCGATTCGTTCTTCAATAGTGACATTAAGCGTGCGGGCGTCAACCTCCTGGCATTTAGAAATTTCTACGTCCTTGTAACCCATGAGCAAGCTATAGTCGATAAGATTATATAAACGGTCATAGTTGGCCCTAATTTTATCTTCGTTACCGCCGGCAGGTGACCATGCCAGCTGCCCGCCGTGTTCAGTGACGCTTGCTAAGCCTAGGCTCGAAAGCTTCATTAGGAGATTGAAACGCCAGTCTTTTGTTTCGCCATCTAACGTTTTAGGAAGTCTGATTGCTAGCAATTTTGGGTAGGGAAGCAATTCCTTAATTGGTTCCGCCATCGCTTCACATGTTGTAGGAGAGGGAGAACTTCCGACCTGAAACGTGCCGAGCCAGAGTGTTGCGAGGAAAAAAGCGATCTGAATGTTCAAGCTAGCTACTCCATTCCATGCAGACGTTCCCTTAATTCGGCAAAGGACATATCAGCAATCCACTGATTGCCTAAATAGGTGGCATGGATCTCGTCGCTGAACATCAAAGACTCTGCATACCGCAGCGCTCTCGAGGCAGCTGGAAATGCATTTAGAAATTCTGAAGATAAATCAATCAATGGAAGTGCATGCTTAGCGGCAACCTTGATATAAGCACTTCGCTGAACCAAAGACTCCTGTTCTTTGGTTATTTCCCCGCCAACGTCCGGCAAGGTCATCAAGATCAGTTGGGCGTCCGGCATGTATCTCTTGAAACGCTCCACATAGGACTCCGTAAGGAAGTCGTAATGTTGTTGCGCCAATCTAATTGCCTGCGCCTGGTCGAACGGTTGACTAAGCATCTCCATATAATCGGAGGTCATTTTTGTGTATGCCTGATGAGAAGGATTGTCAAAGAATCTGAAGAGCGATTTTAGTGCAATATCAGCATAGAGCCGGTTCGCCGGATAGGTAGAGGGAAGGTAGTCGAGAAGGCTTGGCTCTCGCTCTCCGTAACCTAAAAAGGGGTGAAAACGCCGGCAATCGTTCCAGTGTGCTGCCAGAATTACAAGAACCGGTTGCATGTCCCTTAGAGCAGGGGCGCGATGAAGGGTACGCCTGTAAGCTTCGGGATTGGGCCACGTAGCGAGTCCTACCATGCCGTAGTTTGTGATCGATATGATATGACCGATAAATGAGACGCCAGGTACGCCCAAATTCATGACTTCATACTTGCCCGGAAAATGCGTTTCCAGCTTTAGCTGAAGCAAAAGCGGAAAGCTGGCCCCTCGCTCTGCACCCGCGCCGTAAACAGTGGAGTTGCCAACTATTGCGATTCTTTTGCGGCTTCCTTTCAGGAAGTAGTTGCGCATGTAACTGGGGTCATCTTTGAATTTATGCTTGTATTCGGCCACAATATAGCGAAGATTTCTTACCCTGGTATTCTCGGCCGGCTGAAATTGAAGAGAAAAATTTGGTTCTGCGCTATCGTGCGGAAAGTACATTGTAATGTCTTGCCATTCATTCGAAGCAAAGATTGGCCGAGAGTAAGTTATTTCGGCAGAGTTGGTCAGGACGGCCAGCCTCTCATGGGCGGACGGTGATATAACCTCAAATGTGACTCCCAAAAAGCGATCCTTAGTGATGCCTGGGGCCGGAACGGCGAAAGAGAAGGTTGTAATCTGATCAGCACTTAAAGTTAACTCTTCATCTCTAATGGTTTCACGGTGCACCACTTCCTCGGGGCGATGTTCCATAGGAGGCAGGTCCAGTCGTACAGGAAGCTTCACCGGATCGGTCGCCATCATTATCCGATTAAGAAACGGATTAAACGGGGTGCCAACTATGGAGCGGTGCAGCAGCGCTCCTATGGCGAGCATTCCGATTAGTGTCAAATATCTTTGAAGTCTCATGCAGTAATTGCGTCATTAAGCAGGCCGCCTTGCGGCCGGATCAATACCTATTTACCTAAACATAGAGTGGTTCGGTGTGACAGCTTAGGTTAACTAATTCATAGTATGATCCATCAAGCATTATCCTCCTAGGTGTATTGTGCGAGGGCGTATAACACTTAAGTAAGCTCGATTTGGCATCGGCCGTCAGATAAAGTTTTCCTTAATGGAACGTAAGGGCTTGGCTACTTCACTTTATATAAGGCACACTCCAAGCAAATGATTTGGTTATTCCTGTTTTTATGCGCTTCCCTTGTAGTGCAGAGCCTATACAGACGGGACCCTATTGCCGCGATCCGGATATTTGCCTATCCCAGTGAGGGCTCTCACCCTAACCCTTCGGCGATTCGGGTTTGCGGTCTACTTGCAGCAGCAGTTATTAATGCTATTTCGCTTCTCTACTTCAAGGAGGGAAGCGAGAAAATATTTTTCGTTTTATGGCAATTGAGTTTGCTGCTTTTACTCCTTTCTCTGGTGCAAAGGAAGCGAAATTTAACGACGTTCGATGTCACACTGACTCGGCTTGATTTAATCGTTGTAGCCCTAGTTACCTCTGTCTCTCTGTGTACCCGCTTTGCATTGGTTGGAGTGCCTGCTCTTACTCATTTCGAGGCAGTGTGGGGCAATGACGTACTGGCATACCTGTATGGAAAAGTGGAGAGCCCATTTCATTGGATCGGAGATTTCCCATCTAATTTACCAACCTATTTTATGGCGTGGTCGATGTACCTCTTGCCGGATAATCCGGTACTTGCTCTGCGGTTGCCGCACCTAATAATGAGCGCTCTCACGGCGCCTCTTCTATACCTGATCTGTGCTACTACTCTTCAAAGCCGAGCTTGCGGAGTCTTTGTTGGGATGGCTTGGGCGCTAGCTGCTTGGACGGTGAACGAGGGGGTGTACGCATGCAATTTTGCCATCTATCAATTCTTCAATGCCGCTTTAGTGGCCGCGCTTGTGATAGGTCCAAGGCGTGCTAATACCGCCTTATACTTAGGCCTTAGCGGAGTTATTTGTGGTCTTCTATTTAACATGCTTTATGTGCAGATGGTGGTTATCGCCGCAGTAGGATTGGTCTACTTAATGGAGGTTGCGTGGACCGGCGCCGGCCGTAGGTGGGTGACGACTGGCCGCTTTGCGTTATTCGGATTCGCCTTTTTGCTTGCGGTTAGCCCCACCCTCTGGAGGGTGATGCACGAGTCAAACTTTCCCTTAGTAAGACATTTAGAAGCGCTCTCTCTGTCGCAGTCCGCCGGCCTGGATATTAACCCTCGTTTATCTGCACTGCAAAATTTGATTGCCGGAGCGGCACGATACTTCTCCGATTACTTCTTATTCGCGCAAGCTACACCGGTTTTTACAGAGCTGCACCTCGATTACTGGGCTCCACTGTTCGACCGTGTGACAAACGCACTATTTCTTCTCGGGTTGCTTTTGTGCCTGCTAAAGATAGGCACGCCTCTGCCGTTGCTTTTGACAGCCATGGCAGCTCTTATGTATGCGCCATTTTTATTGCGGCCTGCTAGCTTCTATAGGCTAAGCGCGCTGGCTCCGATAATTTTCATTTTTGCCGGCATCGGGCTGCGAGCGGTAATCAACTTACTCATCCTTTCGCCCAGATACCATCGACTGTCCGGTATTATGCACGCCGGCGCGGCGGCGATCTGTATCGCTTTTGTGGGCTACTGGAATGTAGGGCTAATGAGTGAGGCGGTTCAGAGAAAGCGCTCATATAATGAAAGGGAAGGCGACCTTGGAGTGACTCTAATCGGAGAAACATTGACCAGCCGTGACTTCAATTGCATTCCGTTTATAGACAGGTATCTTTACAGGAGCGTTCCGGCCAAATTCTTTTTGAGACTTAGAGTACAGCCGACCCGTTGGCTCAGTAGTCTTGGCGAACTTCCGTTCGCAATAAAAGGAGGGGATATCGAAAAGGATTTGTGTGTGTTTGGGCTAAGGTCTAAATGGACGATCGATGACAAGAAGTTAGAAGAGATCTTGCAGCACTATTATCCCGAACTTAAGAAGGCCGAGCTGCGATCGGGAGGCAACCGTCCGGTAGTAGCCTCGTACTATCGAATTCCCAGAGCGGCGATTGAATCGCGCACGGCTAATTTGCAAGAAGCGATTGAGAAGCGAGTGAATGGTGAATGTACAGATTGTATCGGCGGCCAAGTCTTGCTTGTTCCGGAAGAGGGGCCGTATTTATGGAAAAGTGGCCGCAGCGATGCAACCCTTGAAATTTCAAAAGTGAAGATTAGCCCGCAGGCACCCGTATGGCTGATGAAGGGAGCGTACGAATTTACAATTGACGCCGGTGCCGCATCTGCCGATAAACCGGCCCTTGTAAGTCACCAGGGCTCGAGTAGTGCAGACCTTCTAGTATACGACGGGGCGCTGTTTAGGAAGTATGCCGTTGAAAGCGAGGTGTTGCCGGCGGAGCGGGAGTATCAAACATTAGCTCCGGTCAACAACTCGTTCACCGAAGTTACGGATTCTCTTTTCTTACCCAAGCAGTCACCGCTGCAAATCAGAAGGAAAGGTAGGTTTAAAGCGGCGCATAAAGGCCGGCATACTATAAGAGTTGTGAGCATTTTTGACGCTGCATTAGAGGTGAACGGTAAAGAGGTCCTTAGGCATCAAGGCAATAGAAACTATGCTAGCTCCGATTATCATCTGGATATGGAGGTAGGGCAGGAGATCGACGTTGCGATGCTTCTCTCATACAGCTACTTAGCAGATTTTAGGTATCTATATCTTAAAATCATCTCTCCCCAGGGTCAGCAGTGGATGGACCTTCCAAACATCGAGTGAAATAACGAGTGATCACAGTAGTTCTGATTTTCGCTTTCACTCATGTCCTATATTCGGTGCTTCCCCGTCTCATCCCTATGCTTTCTTAGATAAGGAACAAAAGGAGTCCCTCCCGTTCCGATCTCATTCGGATTAGCAGCGTTCACCTGCTTCTGACTCTGAATGTAAGTGATCGCGTATTGAAGATGCAGGCTTCTAAATCTCTCTACTCCTGTAACGCATCTGTTATAGGCTTCAAGCAGAGTCGGCTCTGATCGTGCTTTCTCCAATAGCACCTCACGCACATTCGGACCCTGCTCCAGATGAGCAATAAACCTATTATGAGTGGGAGGCATATACTCGCGCATCTCCTGCAAGTATGCTTTTAGTGGGTCGTCGCGGTGACCTACCCCGAGAGCGGCATCTAAAGCCGGAATAATGGAGCTTTGCGAGCCGGTCTCCCCCCTAAACATCTGCGGCGTTCCTCCGTATTCTTTTACTCCCTCGTAGGTCATTCCGTCGGGCAAGGTGGGCTGGTTTTTCCAACCGAAGATGTAGGGACGCACCCGGTGATAATAAATATATGGGTCGCAGTTTTCAGGCATGCGCGCCAGTGTGGCATGCATGCTCTCAATCGTTTCCGCAATGGCGGTAAGTTGTTCCAGTGCTGCGCTCCAGTTTTCACTTGCTACAGCGGATCTTAGGGGAATCAGAAGGTTGATGGCACGGGCAGCCTTAGCTTCAATATCGACATGAATCAGGATAAACCACTCTTCGTCTACTCCGGCCAGGAAGTTCTGAAGCAGCGCTATATTGCCAAGCGCAATAGGTCCAGCGGGATCGATTCGCTTCCAGTTGTGAAGCGCATAAGAAGCATACGAGAGAACAGGCGGGCGACCTAGTTTTTTTGAAATTGCATGCCAGGGGACAGCTAGTCCGGCCGGGAAGCTAGAGGCTGGGGGGCTCTCGCCCCATACATAAGCGTGTCCTATAAAAGAGAGCAGCATCATGGCGCGCTCAAGCTGAGCCTTGCTTTTTAGCCCCCCGATAGAGATCTCCTTAAAACGTGAAACATGCTGCTTTACCTGGTAGGAGACCAGCAGTTTCGGCAGCTCGGCCGCAGTCTCTTCCCATATACGGTATGCAGCGGGGAGCGAGCGCAAAGGATCTTTGGTCGGCAAAAAACCACGTTCGGAATCGATTTCGAACTCTCTAAGCCAATCCCGCTCTTTGGCAGCCGGCTTCTTTTTAACCTTGGAAGGCATACCCTTATCCTTTGCTCTTTACTTAGGCATTCTAAACCGGCCCGGAATATTGGGCCATGGCACTTTTGCTCCTGCAGAGCTCCATAGAAAAACTTCCTCGCGTAGCTCTCAACAGCGCCGCCTTTCCCGTCGCAACCGCAATGCCGATATGTTATAATCACCGGCATGCTTTTTGAGAGAATTTTGAAGGCGTTTGCAGACGAGAGTCTAAGATATGCAATTATAGGAGGAATAGCTGTTAATCTTCACGGGTATAACAGGCTTACAGGAGACTTGGATATTGTAATGCCCCTGGACAACGGCAATATAAGCAAATTTGTGAAAATTTGTAGATCGCTTGGCCTTGTTCCCCGGCTGCCTGTGAAGCTAGAGGATTTTGCTCTTGAGGAGCGCCGGAACAGCTGGATATCAGAAAAGAACATGAAAGTTTTCTCTGTTTACAATCCTTCGAATCCGCTGGAGCATGTCGATGTTAAGATAGATCGTCCGGACAAGATAAATTCCTACTTAGATAATTCGCAATCTTTATTGGCAGGCGAGATCCCGATCGTGGTTGTTTCCCTCGAAGATTTGATCGCTCTTAAGAAGGAGTCCGGACGAGAAAGAGATCTCGTGGACATAAGGGCCCTGGAAAGACTAAAGGAGCTTTGATGACACAAGAGATCAAAGAGGAGGAGTTTGACATTGAAGATCTGCGCTACTATGCAACGTTAACTCCCAAGCAGAAACTCGATTATTTAGAGCAGATGAACTTATTTCTGCTCAAAATTACTCCGGCGGAGGCGCTCGCTAAGAATCAAAAGCTAAAAGATAGTGGATATTAATTGCGACACTTGTTAGTTATGACTCCTTGCTGCGATTAAGATAGGATTGAGAATATGAAAGGAATCATTTTGGCCGGCGGCTCAGGTACCCGGCTTCACCCAATCACAAAAGCAGTAAGCAAGCAGCTCTTGCCGATCTATGACAAGCCTATGATCTACTATCCGATCTCCACGCTGATGTTGGCGGGAATAAAAGAGATCTTGATAATAACCACACCTCACGATCAGCCTTCATTTCAAAGACTTCTTGGAAGCGGCGAGGAGCTCGGCATGTCATTCACATACGAGGTGCAGCCATCTCCGGATGGACTTGCGCAGGCATTTATCATCGGAGAGAAGTTCATAGGGAAAGATTCCGTTGCTCTGGCGCTCGGCGATAATATCTTTTTTGGCCACGGCTTTGTTGAGTCATTAAGGAGAGCCTCAGAGCGCAAATCAGGGGCCACCGTTTTTGCCTATCAAGTCAAAGATCCTGAGCGTTATGGTGTTGTTGAATTCGATGCAGCGGGAAGAGCGGTTTCGCTTGAAGAGAAACCAAAAGCCCCTCGTTCACACTGGGCTGTTACAGGCATTTATTTCTATGACAATAAAGTCGTGGAGATAGCAAAGGGTTTAAAGCCTTCGGCGCGTGGCGAGCTGGAAATTACCGATGTAAACAGAGCCTACCTTGCAGAGTCGACTTTGCAGGTTGAAAAAATCGGCCGCGGAATTGCCTGGCTCGATACCGGCACTTATGAATCGCTGCTTCAAGCCTCCGAGTTCATTCAGACCTTAGAGGAGCGTCAGGGGCTGATGGTCGCCTGTTTAGAAGAGATCGCTTTTCGTATGGGATTTATCGGAGCCGATAAGCTGCGCACTATCGGCGAGTCCATGAGCAAGAACGGCTATGGGCAATATCTTTTGAGAGTGGCTGACGAGGTTGATTAGTGACTCTTAATCCAGCCTAGAGGGCAGCGCTCCAGTGAACAATCTTTGCTTGTGTGGAGCGACGTGCATACATTCCAGTGTGCCATTCGATTAATAAGTTGCAGCAGCCGAAAAGAGTTTTCTTAACAGAGCGTGTAGGCCGAGAACTTCCGACCATTTCTCAAGATACTCGTGATCAAATCTCTCTGTTATGCGAACCATTCCCTCCAGATCTTGCCACTGCCTTTCGGACGCCGATTTCTTAAACCACTGAAGCTTTGCCAAAATCATATCCTCGGCGGTAGCCACCTTAAATGCGCACGGACTTGATGAGGGGTGGATCACAATGGAGCGCTTCAGTTCCTGTCTATGAAACTCGTTAACGGCCGGAAAAAGATCGACTTTGAATGCGGTAGGTTCATGGAATATGTTGTAACTTCTCCCTTGTGCGTGATGCTCCACCAAGGCCTTCTTGTCCACTATAAACCGCTCGTGTGCATCGTGGAGGAGTGCATCATTCTCCAGTAACGCCCGTTCTAGCAAAATATCGACGTCATTAGTGGCGCGAAAAATGCCGTGAACGCTGCTAGAAAGAGAACCGCCGATAAGATAATCAATGCGGTGCTTTTCGAGAAGTGACACAATTTCGCAGATAACTTGATATACCTCACTCGCCATCCGAGCGCCGCTGATTAGCGTAAAATTTCAAATTCTGTTCGATGAATAATCGTCGAAGATCCTTTTCTTGTAAGAAAGAATTTCTCAGCCGCATTCCCTCATACATCAGCTCCCGGGCTGCATTGGTAAGCGAGACGGCTCGGTCCGCACGCTCTTCAAGCGAAAGGCGGCGGCAAAGCTCAATCATTGGCTTGCATAAAAAGGATGGACGATCTTCCCAATGGACTTCAAAACTCATCAGATCGAGCCTATCATCTTGCCACAGCTTAAAAAAGATCTTTGGTGGTCAGCGCAGTCATGCCTCCATCCTGGCTTCTTCTATCTTCTTCTTAAGCATTGTGCGCTGCATGCGAGCACTCTCCAGCAGCGCTGCGTCCTGAGGAGTAGCAGTTATGCCGCTAAGGTGGTTGCAGAGCCGATCCACTGCATTTAGCGCCGCATCCAAGCGCTTGGTGGCTTGATAAAGCTGTCCCAGGTGAAAATAGGCTGATATGCATGCCTTATCTTCCTGTAGCACGGCCGTTAACCACTTCTCGGCTTGCTCGAAGTTGTTTGATGCAAAGTGAATAATTCCTAAATCAAGCTTTGCCGGAGTGCACTGCGGCATGTATTCAAGCGCGCGCCTAAAGTAGAATGCTGCCTCGGCGTATCTTTTCTGGTAAGCAAGGCTTTTACCCAAATTGCAAATCGCGTTGACGTAGTCCGGCTTTAGTTTGACGGCAGCTGTAAAGTATTTTTCTGCCGTAGGAAGGTGCGGAATGCGGAGATATACCACTCCTAGATTGCAGTAGGCTTCAGCGCTGCGGGGGTCGAGTTTTAAGGCGCTCTGCAATGCGCTCACCGCCTCCTTGTACATCTGTTCTTCGCAGAAAACATAACCGAGGTTCACCCAAGCGGGAACATAGCGCGGATTTAACTCTACCGCTTTAAGAAACGCCGCGATGCTCTCTTTGCGCCGCCCGTTATTATTGTGTTCAACACCAAGTTCAAAGTAGCTCTGCCAAAAGCTCGGATCGTCCCCGAGCTTTGCTTGTCCGAGTGGCGTATAAAGTTCGCCCTTGTTCTTTTTAGCCTTCACCTCCGGAGTGTGGCCGTAGTGATGAATCCGGATTCCGGGCTCGACTATTTTGTGGCGGCTGAGCTTGGCGATGCTGTGTTCGACGAGTTCATGCACGCGTCCGATATATTCAATTCCTTCGCGGTTCGGGAAAAGCCTTACAAGGCTGCTTTCAAAATAACCTCCATAATTTTTCTCCCATTTAGGAAATTCTTTTGTGACCGGTTTGAAATCGCTTAGCCTCGGGTCGTTGCTGTAGTGCCTCTGAGTCAGGCGGTAGCACTTTGTCCGGTCTTTTATCAGCTCTCGTATGCGCGGAAAATCGCTTTCGTCGATCGCCTCATCTGCATCAAGGACAAGAATCCAATCGCCGGTGGCTTTCTTAAGTGAAAAGTTCCGCGGAGCTGAAAAGTCGCCGTTCCACGGAAAGTGCTCTACTTTTGCCCCCAGGTTGCGGGCGATCTCGCAGGTCTTGTCGGTTGAGCCGGTATCCACCACAATAACCTCGTGCACAAGCGGAAGAACGCTCGAGATCGCTTGGCCGATGAACTCCTCCTCATCCTTTGCGATTATGCAGAGCGAGATAGTGGGTTCGGCAGACGACATGTTTTAAAATTCCCTTTAATATTGTAGTCCTTACAACGTTGATCGGCGGTCTAAGCGGGCGCCATTAGCTGAAAATAGGGAGCATTCGGTAAAGTCGATGGCAGAAAATAGCAATCATAGGTTGAAGTTATGAGGGGTTTGGGGGGGCTCACGGCCATGGCCGCACTTATTGTACTGCTTTGCATGCCGGCGGCGCTCGCCAGAGAGTCAAAATGCCAAGGTGCTGAGGAGGCCTTGCAAAAGGCTAGCGTGATTCGTGGTTTGGCAGTTTTAAACTCGGTGCCATGCAAAATAGAGGACCGCGAAGGGGTTCGCCGCTATCTGCTTGAAACTATCTCCAAGCAGCTTCCACCAGAGAGACTGCAATCTGAGGAGCTTGTATACAGGGAGATCGGGTTGCTTCCACGCGATTATGATTATGCCCACGGCATAGTCGAGCTCTATCTCTCTCAGATAGGCGCTTATTATGATCCTGAGCGTAATCACTACGTCATGGCCTCGTGGCTCTCTTCTGAGCTGCAGGATGACATAACGATTCATGAGCTCACCCATGCCCTGCAGGATCAGCACTACAACCTTGAGAAGGTCATAGACCATAAAGTTGAAAGCGGCGATTACCTTCTCGCCAGAGCGGCGCTGGTGGAGGGAGACGCCACCTTCGTGATGCTGGACTATTCCCGCGGCAAGGCCGGCGGGTCAGGAAAACTTAGCGACTTTGAGGTGCAAGCCTTTACGGCGGGCGGGGTGCTGGACGCCGCGCTAAAGGCCAGTACTGATTCTGCCCCCAAGTCGTTGCAGCTGATACTTGTATTTCCTTATACCAGTGGGCTGCGCTTCGTTCATCATTTGGCGAAAGAAAAGGGCTTCGCAGGCTTGAAAGACGCTTATGCTAGCCCCCCAAACACGACCGAGGAGATATTGCATCCGGAGAAATATCTGAGTGGTAAACGCGACTACATCGAATTTACAGATGAGCATATGCGCGGCGACGTAGTGTCGCAGAGTGCAAGGAGGGTATATCAGGATACTTTAGGCGAATTCGGAGTATCTGCGCTTCTCAGCAGCTACCATCTTGAACGCGTTACTCCTTCTCAGGTAGGTGCCGGATGGGGCGGAGATAAAGCAGCGCTTTATGATGAAGCCGGCAAAAGGATCATAGTATGGAGATCTAATTGGGACTCGGAGGAAGACGCTAAGGAGTTTTTGGATGCATACCACCAAGTCCTTTTGCAATCATATCCATCCATTAAAGCGGGATCTCCGGAGTGGAGCCCCGGCGCCCGCGGAAACAGCGCAAAGATAAGCCGCAACGGCCGAGAGGTTTTGGTAGTTATCCGGCTTTAGCTCATTTGCCACGCGACACTGAACCGTGAGTTGTTAAGAAACGGGTAGGTCTTGATAGAGAATAAAGTACCTTTCAACCAGCATGTATGGCTTATTGAGCCTCTGTTCGAGAGCGATACTTTTATTGCAAAGCGCATGTTCGGCTGCCTGGCGTGTTACCTTCACGGCCGCCTCAAGCTCGTGCTGGCAGATTCCGATGAGCCGTGGAACGGGGTACTTATTGCAACGGCGCGCGAGCACCATCAGAGCTTGATGCGGCAGCTTCCCGAACTGATAGAGCATGAGGTGCTGGGAAAGTGGCTGTATATCTCGTGTGCAGATGAGCGGTTTGAGACCGGCGTGCGGAAGATCGTTTCGCTTTGCCTCTCTGATGATATCCGGATCGGCGTGCTGCCTTCCGAGAAGAAGAGGAAGAGGAGAAAGAAGCGCGAGGAACCGAGTAGGAAGAAGGGAAAAACGAAGAAGAGATCTTGATTGTCTCTTCCTGCCCCTTCTCTTAATCCTCATCCTCTTCCTGCACTTGCACCTTTTCCAACAAACGAGCAGCTCAGTGGTGAAAATCCTCTGCGAGTTTCCTCTAACTCACCGCCCAAGCACATGCCGCAAAGCCTTTTCTATCTGAGGAAAGGAAAAGCGGAAACCGGCAGCTTGCAGCCGGTTCGGCAGCACACGGCTACTGGCAAGGAGAGTTTCCGAAGCCATCTCGCCGAAGGCAAGCCGAGCCACGGCCGCTGGAAGAGGGAAGATGCACGGTCTTTTCACAACCGATGCAAGCGACTGCGAGAAGTTAAGATTGCGCACAGGCTGAGGCGACACGGCATTTACCGGGCCGGTGAGGTCGCAGTAAAGCAAGAAATAGATCGCCGCTAAAAGATCATCGAGAGCGATCCAGCTAACCCATTGCCTCCCATGCCCTATTGGGCCTCCAAGGCCGAGCAGAAAAGGAAGCAGCATCTTTTTGAGGGCTCCGCCCAGAGGCGAGATGACTACCCCGATGCGAAGATTAACCGTAGGAACGTGGGGAGTGGCCGCCCCTTCCCACTCTTTAGCCAGTTCGGGCAAAAACCCCGCGCCGGCTTCACTCTCTTCGCTCAGAATCTCATCTTGCCTATCGCCGTAAAACCCGATCGCTGATGCGCAGATGAATCGTCTGGGTGGATTCGACAAACGAGCCAGTGATGACGCTATTAGATTTGTTCCATCAACACGGCTTGACCTTAATTGCTCCTTGAAGGCGGGAGTCCACCTTTTGCCCGCGAGATTCTCTCCTGCCAGGTGCACTACTGCATCTAGCCCCTCCAGTTTTTTCTCTTCGACGGCCCCGCGCCGCGGATCCCAAGCGATCTCTCCCGCTATCTGCGACGATCTTTTTCTCACAAGGCGCGCGACGGAGTGTCCTCCGCTTTCTAAGAGAGCGCAGAGGTTAGATCCGACTAGTCCACTCGCTCCGCTGACGGCAACTCTCAGACGGCGCTTTCCGCTAGATTGCTGGTGCAGTTCTATGTCATGACGCAGTATGCGGTGCCGGTAGTCAAATACCCGCTTCAGTTCACTCTTTATATACCACCCTGCGGCAAGCTCCCCCAATTTTCCGCCGTAGGGAGCACACTCAATAATATCTTCAAGAGTGCAGGCCGAAGCGTTTTCTGAGTGGAAGAGGTGCCGGTGGGTCCAGGAACTGAAAGGGCCTTTTAACTGCCGATCGCAAAACTGCTTGTTTTGAATGAAACCGAAATGCTCGACTTCCCAGCGCGCTTTGAGGCCCATTATGGGAGTGGATAATTTAACGTTGCTTCCATCCTGAAGCGAGCCGCTGCGGATGATATCGGTTGCGGGCGCCCACGGAGGATTAAGCCGTTCGAATGCTCCCGGGCGCATGTGCCAGGAGAAAAGTTCTTCGGCAGAAACTTCAAATCTTGATTGGAATGAAAGATTGATCACCTTGGATATGACTCGGGAGCTGTATCGCGCTGAAAAGGACGATCCCTTTCAACGAACTCTAGACATGACTATTTGAAGGCGCTTTAACTCAAGACCCTCTTCGCGATCTCGCTTGCCGCTTTTCCATCATACTGCCCGGCATAAGATTCCTTTAGGGCTTTCATCACTCCACCCATGTTTAACGCGGGATCTCTGCTTTTCATCTCGAGAATGATTTTTTCGAGCTGCTCGCCTGACAATTGTTGCGGCAAAAACTCCTCAATGAATTTGATTTCGAGCGTTACTGCTTCTAGCGCATCTTTTCGTCCCGCTTTCTCTGCAAACTCAAGCTCCTCTTTGCGCCGGTTTACCTCTCTTTGCAAAATTGAGGTGGAAACTTCATCGGGCAGCTCATCAACTTTACGCTGCATCTCCTCGTACTGCAGGGCGGAGAGAAGAAGGCGTGCAGCATCGAGCCGCGCCTTATCTCGGGCTTTCATCGCGCTTTTTACCGACTCTTGTATGCGAGACTTGATTCCTGCCATCGTTCGATCCGCCTTAACTATTTCTTGGCATAGCGAGTGACAAACTCCTGAAGCTTTCTTGCCGTCTCGCCGCTGATTAGGTGCTCAGTTTTACATGCGTCAATCTCAGCCTGATCAGGGCTTACCTTAAGGACATCAAGGAGAAACTTATGGAAGATAGTTTTGCGCGCCAGCACTGCCTCGGCCAGCGCCTCGCCCTCCTTGGAAAGCGAGAGAAAGCGATTCTCATCCTCTTCGATTAGCCCCTTGCCCTTCAAGCTTTTTAGATTGGTCGACGCTGATCCGGTTGTAATGTTAAGGTGTTTTGCAACGTCTGTGACCCTGGCGTAACCGCGCGCACCTTTTAATTCCCTTATTGCCAGCAAGTGATGGGCCGCGCTGTGGGTAATGCTGTTTTCTTCGAACTGCTTCCAAACATCCATAGGGCACCTCCGCTTGAATATTTACCAACTAGCATCGCTTGGGGTAGTAGAATCTTTTTATCATAATTAGACTTGCATGGTATGTCAAATATTTGTTTGCCTGAGTGATAAACTGTTTTCGTGCATTAAACAATGCACGCCTATAACTCTTCTAAACTTCTTCAGAAAGTTTATCTTTTTGGTAATTGATCCTATGATTTCTCCTGAGCAGTGCTATTAAAAGGCGCAGTAATGAGCAAATTTGTCCGTTGTTTTCTACTTATTTTAGGCTTCTTGGGGGTGATATGTGTTTACTCCGGTGCGGCCGCGATTGAAAAACCTGGCGAGGAGCTTCAGGAGGTCGGCATTAAGCAGCGCCTGGGGGAAATAGTCGACCTTTCGCTCCCTCTAACATCGGCGGATGGGGATAGCAGGCCTATAAAGTCGATTCTTGACGAAGGAAAACCGATAATGCTGGTCCCGGTATACTTCGAATGTCCCAGGCTTTGTGGTCTCCTTCTAAGCGGAGTACTGGAGCTCCTAAATAATATGGACCTTGAGCTGGGAAAAGATTTTCAGGTGCTGACCGTCAGCTTTGACCCATCTGAGGGGCCTAAGCTTGCGCAAAAACGAGCCGCAGAGTACCGCTCTAAACTAACGAAGGGGGGTGAAAACAGTTCAAATTGGCATTTTGCCGTGGGGGCCGATGCGGATATAGACGCTTTAATGCGGCAGATAGGGTTCCAGTATAAACCGGACGGCAAAGACTTCGCTCACACAGCTGCAGTTATTATATTGACTCCCGAAGGCGAAATTTCGCAGTATTTTACAGGAATTGAATTCTCCCCTTGGGATGTCAGGCTAGCTCTGGTTGAGGCTTCGCGCGGAAAGGTCGGATCACTGTTCGACCAAGTTTTGCTTTTCTGTTTTCGCTACGACCATTTGCAGGGCAAGTATACATGGGCGGCTTTTAATTTCGTTCGTGTTGGTGCTATCTTGTCGGTGCTTGGATTGATCTCTTTAGTATATTTTGCCGCCAGGCGTTAGGGGTCCGCTAAGCGATAGGATTTAGGAAGGGCATGCAGAATGTTTCGCTATCTACCAGAACAGGCCTCTGATTTTGCGCATAAGGTTGACTGGATCAACAATCTCATAACCGATATCTCGGTTTTCTTCACGGTTGCCATAGTTGGCAGCATGATTGCCTTCGCAATCATCTGGAGGAAGCGCGACGGCAAAGACCACGAGACGCCGCGCATCGAGGGCAGCCATTTCCTTGAGGCTGTCTGGACAATCGTTCCTACTATTATCTCCATCTATGTTGCCGCCTATGGATACGTAATTTTCGATGAGATGAGGGACATCCCGGAGGACGCGCCGACAGTGAATGTCACAGGGCAGATGTGGCGTTGGGACTTTCTGTATCCAAACGGGAAGAAAACCACAGGCGAACTGGTTGTGCCTGTTGATGAGCCGGTCAAGCTCCTTATGACATCGCGGGATGTGCTGCACAGCTTCTTTATTCCCGCCATGCGAGTGAAGATGGATGTTATTCCTAAGCAATTCACCTCGCTCTGGTTTCGCCCGGTCAAGACCGGAGAGTATCGCGTGTTCTGTACCGAGTATTGCGGGCGCGATCACTCCTCCATGCTGGCATCGCTGCGCGTGCTCTCGAAAGCTGACTATGAAAGGTGGCTAAATGACAGGAGCGATGAGGCCAAGGCCGCCCGCATGAAGCCGGCGGACCTCGGCAAGGAACTTTATACCCAGAAAGGGTGCAACGCTTGTCACTCCCTCGACGGGTCCCGGTTGGTGGGTCCGAGCTTCCTTAAGCTATACGGTAAGGAGGAAGCGCTTGCAGATGGTACTACTGTCAAGGTGGACGAGAACTATCTCTCGTCCTCGATTACCAACCCGAATGCTCAGATCGTGGCCGGATTTCCTCCCAATATGATGCCGAGCTTTGCGGGACAGGTGACCGACGATGAGCTTTTTGCAATGATTGAGTTTATTAAGAGCATCGAAGAGCCGCAGCAGGCCGCTCCCGCTGCGGTCGTACAAGAAGATGCCGCCGCGCTTGCAGCAATGTCTCCCGAACAGCGTGGTAAGCGCATATATGAGACCAAGCTCTGCATCACCTGTCACTCGCTCGACGGTTCGCCACTTGTAGGGCCCACCTTCAAGGGGCTCTATGGCAAGAGCGGCAAGCTCGCGGATGGCAGCACATACGTAGCTGACGAGGAGTACATAAGAAACTCCGTGTATGATCCTGCTTCTAAGGTAGTGGAAGGCTTTGCTCCGGCCATGCCTTCGTTCCAAGGCCAGCTTAGCGAAGAGGACGTGAAAGATCTGATAGAGTTCTTAAAAACTGTTAAGTAAGACAAGCGAAAACAATGAACGCTCACAGCGACACTGCACATCACGAAGGAAAAAATTATCTTAATCACGAAAGGGGGCTTTGGTCATGGCTCACCACCACGGACCACAAACGTATCGGCCTTCTCTATCTTTACTCGATTTTGACCTTCTTTTTGGCCGGCGGCGTGTTTGCACTCCTTATGCGCACCGAGCTTGCGCGTGCGGGAGCCGATATTATCCAGAACCCCGAAGTATACAATGTATATTTCACTCTGCACGGGGTGTTGATGATCTTTATGTTCATAGTTCCCGGCATACCCGCAACGATGGGAAATTTCCTGCTCCCGCTTATGATTGGGGCAAAGGATGTTGCCTTCCCGCGGCTCAATCTATTCAGCTGGTACATCTATGTAATCGGCGCAGTAATGGCGGGCTTTGCCTTAATTCATCCGCCGGATACCGGGTGGACCTTTTACGCGCCGTACAGCATTAAGTCCGGGTCCTCGGTGGTGCTGATGACGGCCGCTGCATTTGTGCTCGGGTTCTCCTCCATTCTCACCGGTCTTAACTTTATCGTTACGATTCATAAGTTGCGCGCCCCCGGAATGACATGGTTCAGGCTCCCTGTTTTTGTATGGGGAACATACGCAACTGCTGTAATCCAAACTCTAGCCACCCCGGTTGTCGGAATGACGCTGGTACTACTTTTAATGGAGCGGGTGATGGGCGTGGGTGTATTTAATCCGGACTTGGGGGGCGACCCGGTGCTGTTTGAACATCTTTTCTGGTTCTACTCGCATCCGGTAGTTTACATTATGGTGCTTCCCGCGTTCGGGGTTATCGGCGAGATTATCCCGGTTTTCTCCCGGAAGCCCTTGTTTGGCTACAAAGCGGTCGTTTTTGCCTCAGTCGCAATCGCAGGCGTAAGCTTTATCGTTTGGGCCCACCACATGTTTGTGGCCGGTATCTCCGATACAGCTGCAAAGGTGTTCTCAATTCTTACCTTCGGCGTAGCGATTCCGACCGCAGTGAAAGTCTTTAACTGGGTCAGCACGATGTACAAGGGGTCGATAACTTTTGCAACACCTATGCTCTACGCAATTGCGTTTGTCTTTTTGTTTATGATTGCGGGAACCACTGGAATATATCTGGCCACGCTAGCTACCGACGTTTTCTATCATGACACCTATTTTGTTGTTGCCCACTTCCACTACACAATTCAAGGGGGAGCGGTTATAGGGCTGATTGCAGCACTTCATTTCTGGTTCCCTAAGATGTCAGGCAAGATGTACAACGAGACCTTGGCAAAGATCGCCTTTGTGCTTGTAGTAGTTGGCTTTAACTTAACATTTCTTCCTCAGTTCGTACTAGGAATGGAGGGTATGCCGCGTAGGTACTATGACTATCCGCCCGAGTTTCAGACGCTTCATACTATATCTACAATCGGCGCTTTTATAAACGGGATCGGATATACGTGGGCTCTATTAAATCTCGCGTTCGCGGCGCTGTTCGGGAAGGTTAAGGCTCCAGCGAATCCGTTTAATTCGCTCAGCCTTGAGTGGCAGACTTCGTCACCGCCGCCGCACGAAAACTTCCATACCGTGCCTGAGGTTACGGATTATCCTTACGCCTATGGACGGCCGCTGTCCTATGAGAATCATTAGTTAATATTTCTGAGGAGAGGTTTTGAGATGAGCCACGCATCAGCACAACCGTTAAAAGGCCCGCCGCACATCCATCATATGGACAGCGTGACAGCCTACCACGCCGCCAAGCTTGGGATGTGGCTCTTTCTGGCGACCGAGATACTTCTTTTTGCTGTCTTGTTTACTGCGTTTGCAATTTATCGCTGGTACAACCTGGAAGAGTTTCACGCCGGAAGTCACCATCTAAACTGGATTCTTGGAATGACAAACACCGCCGTACTGTTATTCAGCAGCTTCACCGCTGCATTGGCGGTCGATGCCGGCCAGAAAGGTAACAACAAAGCCGTGGTAAAGCTGGTCGGAGTTACCATCGCTTGCGGGGCGATCTTTTTGATCATTAAATACTTCGAATATAGCTCCAAGTATCATCACGGATATTTCCCGGGTCAGGCGAATTATCTTGAGTTCAAGAATTTTCTCGGCCTTTATTACTGCATGACAGGATTGCATGCGCTGCACGTAATTATCGGAATGGGGCTTTTAACCTGGGTACTGCTTAAAGCAAAGAAAGATCGCTTTTCGCATGACTATTACACTCCGGTTGAAATAGGCGCTTTGTATTGGCACTTGGTAGATCTGATATGGATCTATCTCTTTCCGCTTTTATATTTGGTTGGATAAGTAAGGTAAGGAGCAATCGAAATGGCGCATAACTCTCACTCTAGCCATGCAGCAGATCACTCGGAGCTAGGTCACATCATTCCGTTTGCCGTATACCGCAATGTCTTAATAATCCTTCTAATTCTAACAATTATTACTGTAGCCGTTTCACGGGTTGATTTCGGAGTGCTGAATATCGTCGTGGCAATGGCGATTGCTTCCGTTAAAGCTGGAATTGTTGCGGCCTATTTTATGCACCTTAAGTATGAGAATCCGATCATCTGGATCTACGTTCTCTTCCCCATCATCCTTTTATTCCTGATGATGGGAGGAATCTTCGTGGATAATCCGACTAGAAGGGATCCCAAGATATACTATGAGGTTCCTGCTGCCACTGAAAATCAGTCTGCTACCAATCACTAGGCGGAAGAAAGTGACTGTTCGCGCAAGGACAGCCGGCGAATTTCGTTGCTAGCGCTGGCCTAACTGCGGGCCTTTTTCTTCTTCTTGTTATTCTTGTTCTTTTCCCGCTTGCCCTTCTTTCCCACCTTGCTTTTCGTGTCGGAGAAAGGCTGGACGGCGAGTGCGGCATCAAAGGGACCATCCAGATCGGAATCCTCAAAGGTAATTTTGGCTACCCCGGTTCCGAGCGCACCGGCTAGAAGCCCCGTGCCTTGGCCTGAGATAAGAAGAGCATCCATTCTTCTTTCTCCCGACTGTACCGCGGGCAGGAGGCCGATAAGAGCTCCGGCTATCGAGCTTCCTCCGCTCTGCTCAAAGAAAGTAAACGGTCCGGTATATACGGTAGGAGAGCCGCTTGTATCTCCAGGATTAAGCGGCACCGCATTAGCAAAGAATTTGGCGTCTTGAAACCTAAAATTAAAGGCGCCTGCTCCCACCGACTCCCTAATCGAGCGCACGCTTCCGTCTCCGAAGGCAAAAAGCTGGATTCCGGAAACTCCGCCGAAATTGACCGTGTTAGAAGTCCCATCGGTAATGCTGCTGTTAAGTTTAACCGGGGTAAGAAGCTGAGAGTTACCCTTAAATAGCGTATTTATCTTCACACCCGGCAATGAGCCAAAGCCCTCTCCGGCTGCGCCGAAAAGCATCTCCTGTTCGATATATGGCAGGAGCTGACTTAGTGCACCCGTACTATCCTGCCTCGGTGTGACAAGTTCAGATGGGCTAACGGAGCCGTCGCCATTCAGGTCAACCTGAATCATCGCGTCATTCGATATTTTCGCAGAATCAAAGACGCGTGAGACATCGCCGAATGCATCGGGCATCTGGAGTATTAGCCCGCCGATAACCTCAGCGGCGCGGTTATGAATATTAGTGAACATCTGACGCCGGAAGACATCGGCACTTGGGTGCGGAAAGCATAGTAGGCGGTCGCGCTCATCAATCTTGCAATTATCGGCACCAGTGCGGCCGGGGAAAGCGGGAACACCGCTTATTACGAAGCTCTCGGGATTAGGCAGGAAAATATCAAACGTATAGCCATCTCTCTGACTATTAGGGAATTCTCCACCAACACCTAGTCCTTCGAGGGAACGAGGGTAGGAGCCGTTTGCATTGCGGAAATTATGCATCGCAATGCCGAGCTGTTTAAGGTTATTTTGACATTTCGACCTGGCAGCCGCCTCACGCACCTTTTGCACGGCCGGAAGCAGGAGCCCGATTAAGATCGCTATGATGGCGATAACGACCAGTAATTCGATTAGTGTAAATCCCTTTCTAGAGCGGGGTCTCGCCAGTTTGTTTCTAGCCATTGCTTTCCTTTCTCCACCAACGCGGCATAGCGCTTGATAATTTTGAACTAGGGGAGAATACAAAAATGCTTAGCTTAAGATCAAATCATATCGGTAAATTGCGGGTAAAAATCTCTAACTACTTGAAGTTAATAGCTGTTAGGAAGGGGTATGAGCCGGAAGGTTGTGCTTGTAGGCGCACTTAAATATCTTGTCTCGTTATGATGCCAAAATATCTTATAAGCCTGCTGCTGATCGTTTGCATTTTCATCCCTTTGCCGCTGGTGGCGGAGGCCCTCTCGCCCGGAGATCCTGCTCCGCTTTTTAAATTAAAAAATCACCGGGGAGAAGAGTTCTCGCTTGAGTCGCGGAAAGGAAAGGGGTGGACTGTTTTATATTTTTATCCGAAAGCAGAGACGCCCGGCTGTACCAAACAAGCATGTGCATTTCGCGATTCGATAGAAAAAATCCGTACGTTGAATGCGGAAGTATACGGAGTAAGCTCAGACAAGGTGGACAAGCTCAGCTCTTTTCACAAAAACCACGCGCTTAGGTTTGATCTGCTCTCCGATCCGGAGTCGGAGGTAATATCTGACTACGGGGCAAAAATGCCGGTAGTAGGCATAGCGAAGAGGTGGACCTTCATTATTGATCCGGATCTAAAGATTCGCGCTATTGAACGTGATGTCGATCCCGCGGCTGATGCCGAGCGGGTTGCATCGACGCTTTCCGATTTACAGGCTGATTCGAAGGCCGTAGCCACTGGCTCCAACTAGTCAGGATCACATCCTCTTGCGGATTACCGGGAATCAGACTGTCACACATTTTTGTCGACGTCGCGATGGTCAATCCCTAGATTGAGTTTACATCTTTCATTAATAACTCCTCTGCGTCCTCCTTTCCTCCGTGTTAAAAAATTACTCCTCGCATAATCAAAAAAATTCCAAATGGTGCTTATCGGTTTACTAGCGAGAGTTCTGGCTTGCTGCCTTCTCTTTAATTTAACGCGGAACAGAGGAACACAGAGGGGGCAGTCGGCCATCAATCCTGTAAAGTCTCACCTGAGACCGTACACTCTAGAACGGCTTGGTTTCTCCTCGAAATTGCACTTATCCGCTCCCTCCTTAAACTCTACCATAAGCCCCTCCCATAAGTCTTTTTAAGCCCAATGGGTGTAAACTTATATTAGGGAGATACCGTGCAAGATGAAGATTAGGATTAAGAGAAGAATAGGAAGAGGAGGTATCTTCCTCCTGCACCTCCTCCTTATCTTCCTCTTAATATTTTCCCTAATCTTGAATGGGATATGCCGGTCCGGCTTGTTGACAGAGAGTTAGACATTTTAGAAAGATGAGAATCTTCTAAACGTGCCGGCTTTTGCCGATTCTCGAGACAAATCCATTCGAAGTATTTGTTACTACAGTCGGCTCCGAGGTAAATGGAGGCGGCACACGGAGAAGGTGCGCGAGTAGAATCGCAAGGTCTACAAGATTGGCGCGTCTTCCGAGTTCCGGTACAGTACCGCCTGCGCCCCATCCAAGCCTTCCATCGTTGGTGAGATTGCCGACGACAAGAGGACCTTTGAAGGCGCCGCTAAAGTGCTTATAGCATGCACCCCTGAATCCATGATCAGCTCCTGTCATATCGGTACGTGCATTACGGGTGAATTCGCCGCCCCATCGTATAACCGTCTCTTCCCACTTTCCGGCAGCTTTAAGCTGCTCAATCAACTCTAAAAGGCAGGCGGAAATGCCGCGATAACGCAAGATATTGTAGTAAGTTATGGGATATAATCCGCTCTGGTGCTGGTCATTTCCGATTCCGAATCCCCGGTTGGTTGATGGATCGACTAGTCCGGTAAGGCCGCCGATGCTGAACGCTACCGAGCCGCAAAGATTGTTTGTCAGCACATACTCAGTTAGTGCGAATCTCGCTGCCAATCCGCCGATGTTAGTTCCGGGTACTACTGAATTTCGGAGATCGGTCGCCAAATGCAGCGTTAAGTTGGGATCTCCATTTACCTGATAGAGCGCGCTTGCCCCCGATCCTCCTTCTCCTATAGGAAGATCATTCAGGCCGGGAAGTCCCACGGTAGTAACCGCTCTAGTTATTAGATCTTGGTACTTATTAACTAGAGAAGTCCATACAGTGGCGAGATCTGCAAAGTTGGTCTCAACCAGCGCCAAGGCTGAGTTTCTATTTTGTATTAGTGACTCTGCTCCTACATGCCCTTGCTTAGCCAGCTCATCCAGCAGAGGGAATATTCCGTCGTAGGCGGCCTTAATGGCTGCTTTGTCTGTTCGAAAAGGTGCAGAGCCGGCCGGAGCAAACGGGGTAAGAAGGTTAGAGATTGCATTGCCGTTTAGCGAGGGCGAGACAAAGCTCTTACTTGCCTTTGACTTGAACCTAAAATCAGAGGCTCCAAGATTGAGAACCGAGAAAGGGGTACCTGCAACATCGCCGGCAAGATTTGTAGCGCCCTGTTTGGCTCCGGGAGATAGGTGCGCCCATGCTGTCGATTCGCCGTGACCGGCATTTCTCGTATCGATACCCTGAAAGCACAAGAGATTGTCCAAAAGGTCCGCCATCGGGCGGCTCCCTCCGTTCGGCGCCGGCACGGGATGGCTCCACATGGTAGGTGCCTCGATGCCCTTTATGGAGTGAGTCACATAATCCACCCCGACATATCTTCCGCCGACATTGCGGAACTGTGTGCCGACAAGCGGATTGCGGTTGAAGCCTTCTGATGAATAAGCGGTAAGAAAGCCGTACATCCAGTGTGCAGGGCCGCCGCCGCAATGCATTAACACCAGATTCATCGGCTTTATTCCAAGCTCCGCGGCCCAAGCCTTTTGGCTCTGTCCGGCCAATAGGGTGCTAAAAAAAGCTGCGGCCGGAGAGGCGCTAAGTCCAAGGAGCGGCGCCGAGGTGATAGAGCCTAAAAATCGCCGTCTGCTTAGTTCAATCGATCCGGATCTTTTCTTTCTCATAGAGCTCATGCGCTTGGCCCTTTATAAGTAACTCCATAGTCTGTCATACGGTATTCCTGAGAACCGATGATATCAAAGAGCAGCTGTGATAGATCTTTACTGCTCTTGAGCCGGTTCCCATACTCTATAACCTTGGCGCGGTGGTACTTTTGAACGTCATTAAGCTGAGGATAGCTCGGGTTGCCAGGGTCGCCGAGCTCCACCTCGATTCCAGTCAGATAGTAGTAATACCGCTTGGCGAAGCATGCGTAATAATCATCTTGCTGTCTTATCGCGCTGCCGAGCTCTTCTATTGAGCGGATCTCTTGATCGACAAGCTCCCCCTTGTAATTACGGAAGAAGAAGTGTCCATACGGGGCACGCTTGCTGTAATCTGCGCTTGGTTCGTCTGACCAGCTCCTATCTTCACCGAGCGATGGAGCACGCATATCTATGAGGTTAATGCCGAAAAGATCGGGAGCAGGACTGGTCTGTGTGACAGTGCCGAGAGTATTCCACCTCAGTCCCCGTATTACGCCGGAGAGCCCTCTATCCAAGGAGGCATGGCAGCTGACGCATGCCGCTGCTTCGCGGAAAGGAGTCTGGCTGTTTGCAACGACGAACTGGTAGACGTCGCTCTCTCTCACTACGGGGATCTCTCTACAAAGAGCATCTGCGAAGACGGCCCTCGCCCAGGAGCGATTTGTTAATAGAGCGCCGTCGGGAACGTAATTTATGTTGGGCTCTGCGTAAGTTGTAAGAAGGTAGTTGTGATTACCCAAAAATCCTCCGCCTTCATTGCCGGTCAGCTGTACCGGACGGGCTTGTGAATGGGTGTAATAGTCGGCAACTAAACCGGCAAACGAAGCGGCTGGAATTGCTTGTTTGACAATCGTTGAGCTTTGCCAGCTCATAATAAGCCGGGCGCCGGTCGTTCGCTGACGATACTCTACGGTGAGATCGTGGTCGCCCTGGGGGAGGGTAAGAGTGGCGGATCCCTCACCGCTCGAGGTGCGGTTAACAATCCGTTCGCCATTTAGTAATATAATCCCCGCGTCATCAACATTAAGATACAGGGTGTAATTATCGGTTGTAGGAACGCGCAGCTTTCCGCGGATTCTGATGGCAAACTGCTCCGTTTCGGCAATAGGCCCTTGAACTGCTGTAACGTCGGCAAAGTTTATCTCTGCAATTGCGCGTGATGCAGCCGGTGCGCCGATATTGGCAAAATCGGGCATGGCGCCAAGGTTAGTGAATCTTACGGGGGCAAAAAACGGGATCGGAGGAATATATACTCTTCTAATTCCTAAGATATCTCCGCGCGGCGCAAATGGGTGATCTTCTCCCAGCCGCCAATCGCGCTCGCTGCCGGCAACAGTTCTTGGCACCCCGCCATATGAACGAGGGGGATCCATAATTTCCCTGACGGGCTGAAGAAAATCTGTTCCCTGTGTTACAGAGTCAACGTTGTGTGATGGGGAGAGAAGAGCGCGCGTAACGTAAGGACCCATCGGGCTGTCTTCGAACCATGGCTCGGTCCCTATTCGGGCATTGTTATCGCTCGGATTAAAAAGCACCTGCTCTCTAGCCCAAGAGCGATGCAGCTCATTAAAAGTATGTACGATCGCCTTGGCGACAGCATCGGCCGGGTCGGCAATAGTAGTGCCGCTGTTGGCTGTAAAGGTTGCGCGACTGAAGATCTCTCTGCATGCCTGAACGGCTGATTTCGAGCCTGCTTTTACCTGTGCCAGTAAAGGATCTTCGAGGCGCGGCCTAAGCTGAGTTAGATGAGCATAGCAGCGGTAAAATAGGCCTACTTCGCTCAGTGTCTGCTGCGCCGCTGTAATCGCAGGAGATAGGGCGGTAAGTAACAAAGCTATTGAGAGAGATCTGATTAATTGCTGCTTCATTTAAATTCCCTCCGTGACGCCTGATGTACAGAAAAGGTTCAAAACAAAGCGCCATTTGTCGGTATCGCTAAGACCCGGCGCACCATTCGGGAAGGTGGAAGTGACATCAGCAAGGTATTGAGGCAGTACTCTGCCGGGAGCAAATAGAGTCTCATAAATGTTCTTTACGGCTTGAGGCGTTACCGGCGAGGAGGTAGTCAATCCTACCTTGCCTAGCGCATTGGCAACTGCCCCGTCATTATCCGTTATTAGGTCGCACGTTCTGTTCAGCAGACCGGTGCGTATAGTATCGGGTATCGGCCGCAATAGGTTTAGAGCCTGTTCGCCCTGAAAGCTCGAATCGAATCTTTGCGCTCTCCTATTGAAATAAGCCACCCGGCCGGCGATGAAACTGCCGTTTGTGCGGACTCCGTAAACGCCCTCAGTGATGAAGGACCAGATAGTTAAGTTATTTCCGGTATAGCTGGATACGTCTCCGGGCGGAAGGAAGATATCTTTCAATGTTTCTACCACATGATTAGCGGTGGAGATGTTTATAACGTGGTCAGCCGTTTCTATCTCGGCTTTAGGGGCCGGCGAGTTAAGCGCCAATATAATAAGATTCATCTCTTCCGCTGAGAGTGTTATTCCACGCATCTCTGGAGTACCGGAGGTTGGATTCAGCGCGGCGGTTAAGCGTTCAATTGTGAGTCCGGTTTTTGTTGAGGTTGCTAACGCTCCATGGCAACTCGAGCAGTTGAGAGCGTAAAGATTACGGCCCTGGGATAATGGGCTCTCAGGATCATCACTGCTCTGCCCCAGAATCGGATCGCCCGAAGCGGTTGCATTGAGATCAAGTGCATAATTACCGTCTTTGAGGTCGGAGTTCGTCACTGTTAGAGTAGCCCATTTCTCTCCCGGATAGGTGGGAGCATACCGTAGGGCGAACGAGGATAGGTTGTTGATGCCGAGCATCTGCTGCCAGGGCATTGGCTGAATCTTAATGCTGAATGACTCGGAGTCACGGCCGAAAATCTGGACATTAGGCTGTCCGGCAAGCGCTAGGCCGGCAGGGCCTCTGTTCTGAATAAATAGAGAGTGGGTAAGTTGTTCACCGGTAACTAAATGGCCCAGGTTCAGGGTTGCGCCGTTAGCAATGACCTGGCCGTTCAGCCGCACTTCAATGCCGGAGTTAATAAGTGGTGTCGCCGTCATCGCAGCTGCCGCTTGTATCTCTGCTTGAGAAAGCGCAGCATCCCAAACCAGAACTTCATCGATTAGTCCACGATATCCGGTGCCTGCCGTGCGCCCCTCACCCAGACGGTTATCGGAGAAGATCATAGAAGCGAGGTCAAGAGTTACGCCGGTTCTTGAAGCTGCTTCCTGACCGTTTATGAAAATCTTCATTTGGTCGCCGGCCGAATTGAATGTAACGGCAACGTGCGCCCACTGGGAAGAAGGCAGCACTTGATTGACCGGGCATTGCAGTGTGAAGACGGCGCCGCCGATGCGCTGCTCGAAGCGGCATCGATTGGTGCCGTCACGCGGCGAGAAGTATATATAATTAGTTGTAGAGCTTCCAAAATCGAAAACCCGGGCCGCCGTTGAGGTTGGATTCTGCCAGTTTACCCATGCGGCTAGAGTAAAGCTGCTCATTCCCTGTAGATTATTGCCCGGCAGCAAGAGGTAGTCCGGGCCTTCATCCAACTCTACAGAGCCGGTGCCGGTATGCGCATGGGGAGATAAAGCGGCATCGCCTTGCGGAACGGCTTCGGCTATTCCGAGCACATCCTGGTAGCTGCCGTTGAATCCATATCCCATCCTTAGCTGTCCCGGAACCGGCGGTGGATTCAAGAGTAAGAGGTCGTCGTTGATTATATTTCCAGATGCCGTTGAGGTATTGACCCTAACTCCGCCGTAGGAGACGCCGCCGATATCGACAAAAAGCATCTCGTCGGACTCTTCAAAGCTGTCGCCGTAAACCGGCACCCTTATAATTTGTTTCTCACCATTTACGCCTTGGAAAGCGAGAGTTCCCGAAGAGAATTCAAAATCACTTCCGGCGAATGCGGAGCCGTTTGATGTCACATATCCCACCGTGAAGGGCTGTGAAGCGGTGCCGGTGAAAACCACCTGGAATTCCATCATCGAAGTAGTGCCGGGCGCGCCTTCTACCACCGGTCCTACGTTCTGTACCGAGACAGTTCCTTCAAGCGGAGGGCTGACTCGGCTCAGAGCAAGCGCAATCTTACGAATGTCCTCCGGAGAGAGAATCCCTTTCAAATGATGCATCTGAGGATTCTCAGCCATCGCGGCTATAATCTGCTCTATCGTTCTTCCCCATTTTGCGGAGACATCAACCGGCCCGTGACAGGAGGCGCAGTACTTCTGATAAAGATCGCGGCCTTCGCCCTCTTCACCCGTGGGGGTAGGACGCGGACCTAGCTGACCATGTTTTAGGTCTCTAATATAACGGCTCAGGAGAACTAGATTAAGGTCCGATAGCGGCGCCTCGCCTTTTGGCATATATGCCGGGAGAAAGCCTTCTGGATTATTGCTAAGGAAAGTATAGAACGTGGAGGCACCCGGTTCTCCCGGAATAACGCGGCCTGTAGATATAAAAAATTCCTCTTTGTTTTCCCACCCCAGGACGCCGTGACAGTTCATGCAACGGTTCTCGATGATTCCCTTTACATGTGAGAATCGTACACGAACCGATCCATCATCTTTAGAGCAGGCAAGCAGCTGCCGTTTTGCAGCAGTCAGCTCTTTCTTCTCTTTCGCGACTTTCTTGAGGCTCTTAATATTGGCTACGGAACGGGAACGCTTGAGCGTCTTAATGGATTGATTAACCAGCTTAAGCTGGCTCTTTACCGTTTGTTTCGTCCAGAATTTCTTTTTTAGAATTCGTTTGCCGTCAATGCGGGAGAGAACTGTTTGGACCTTCTTCTTATGCAGATATACCGAACAGACGCGAGTTTCGTCGTTTTCAACGGGAATGGCGTCCATTAACTCTCCAGCCGGAGATGGGGCTGCCGTCACCTCATCTGCTAAGGCTAGAATCGTAAACATGAAAAGGAAGAGCGCCGGCAGTGTATTAAGGCAGAGCCGTCGGCCTGCGCTACTTTTGAGACCATCCCGTTCTAAAGCCATACAACAACATCCCGAGAAAAAACCTTAGGGTGGCCGAAGTAACGCATTCTTTGGTGACGCGCCTACCCCCGGGCCCTGTGCGAAAACTTAACGGGGTAGAGGAAGCAATAACCGTGCCAGTGGCGGGTTAGGCCAAAAGCCGGCGCATGCTAATGAAATAGTAAGGATGTCTGCGAAATCTTGAATGATTTTTTCGACGGGAACCCCGTACTATCGCTTGTTACCAGACGGGAACCAAAGAATCCGATACGCGCTCACCTTTCAATCTCAATGAAGTCGATGGCGCCGGTGGGCACATCGAGCTCGGCGATCGTGTATCGAGAGGCTGCAAAAAGGGCTCCCGGATTTACAATCCGCGTTTTTCCTACCACCTCGTCTCGTACTTCGTGTGTATGGCCGGTGAATATATAATCGTATTTCTGAGACTCAATGTAGGAGCTTAAAGTTCTAAATGAGGTGCCGTGATAAGCAAAAAGTTTCTTCCCATGCATCTCTAGCTCCAATGTGTCGTCGATTTCTCCGAAGCCAAGTTCGCTGCACTTTGCTGTAAGACCGGCTCTTTCGCCGTCATTGTTGCCGAATACGAAACGCATTGGAAGAGGGCTGAAATGTGTAAGAACAGGAGGTGAGATTATGTCTCCGCAATGTATTACAAGCTCCGGAGATCTAGACAGCATGAATTTTACCGCCTTCTTGATAACTGGAACATTCTCGTGTGTGTCGGAAACTATAAAAATCATAAGGTCTAACTAGCGATTCGAGCGTTGGGCCGGATACTATCACACCGGCATTACAATGCACGACAATGACAATGGAGACCTTGCTGGGGCTAAAGAATCACAAGTGCATCCTGGCACTTACTGCCTGTCGCTTGGCTATTGAGCTTAAAGGGAGAATGCCACCAAACGCTAATTTTCGGCATAACACTGGATAGGCATAGTGAGGCCCCTTACTCTAACCTTGAAGGAGAAAGAGATGTTTTGGGCTCGCATTTTTTGGGCGGTCGTAGTGTTTCTCGGTTTGACGGCAGCAGTTTATGGCGCTGGTTATGCGGGGCTGGCTGATGCCGGCAGCGCTGTCACGCCGCAACAGCTGCTGATCGGGAAGGCCTTCGCATGGGGAGGCGTCGTCATGATCTGCTTCGGCACGATCATGTCGTTCTTCTACGAACGAGTTGCCGCGCGCAGTAGGTCATAAACCTGCTAGGCGGCTCACCAGCAAGCGAGGCCCATCGAGGTTCCATATGCGGCGCTTTGCTGCATCTAAGGGAACGTTCGGGGCCTCGCTTGCCGTCCTAACTTTTTGCTCTTTTTAATTGTTACCGACTACCTACGTTGTTACCCCTTGTCATATTTGGCATCTATCGAGGAAGCGCAATGCGTACTGATGGTAAAAAGCAAGCGGAGTGATATCAGAACCGAAGTTCTCCTCTCTCCGCTTGCCAGATTGCCTTCGCGGGCAACTCTAAATCTTTTCTCTACTCTGCGTCATTAAAAACGTGCCTGTCATATATGTCTCTCCAGTCCCTTGAGCCTGAAGGTGTCTCAAGATCGTCGGCGATCTTCTGCTTAATTGCATAAGGAAGGCTTTTGAAGAACTCAAGACCTTCGCCGATCTTTCCGCTCAGCTCCTTAACGAATGCTGCAAGATCATCGCGGCTTTTGCAGCGCGACGAAATTATTCCAAACTCCTCGGCCTTTTGGAGATACTTCAACGCAACATCTTCTCCTCTTTGAAGCGCCCGCTCGAGGTGCAGAGCGATATGAAACGGATGAACATCGGGGCTGGCTGGAAGATCCTCAATCTGCACTTCGTGCCCCAGCGCCTCTTCTTCGGCGGCTAGGCGCAATACCTTCATGAATATTTTCCCCTTTATCCATCCGTTCTTTCGTATCTCATTCTTGGCAGGGCGAACTATCCCTGCCGCCAGATCGAAGAGCGCACCCTCGGTGCATACGATTACACCGTTATCCAGCAAAATCTGATTTACCGTCAGGTCACGTGAAGAGAAATAGGATCTAAATGACTTAACCAGCTCTACTCCGTGTCCGTGGAGTGAGTCCTCGTCCATTAGTTGAGCGGCTATCTTCTGATCCAGCTCGCTTGGCTTGTCGCCGAAGCGGATCACATCCAGGTCGCGAGCTGGATAGCTTTTATGGCCGGGAAAGAGCAGCGCTTTTAGCGCCTCTCTAGCCGCCCCGCCTTTGAACGCATAGTCGGCCGGAAGCTTTGGTAGATGCGAGATGTCTTTGGCCTGAAACATGTAGATTCCATCTTCGTGGTGAAGATAGTACGGAGCTAGGCCGAGCGCTTCTACCAGCCGTGGAATCTCGCGAGCCGGATGATCGGATAGCAGAGCATTGAGCGAGCTGTGCGCGCCGCTCTGCGGGGTGCTTTGAATCTCTTCGGTGAAAGCCACCATCTTTTGCTCCTGCTTTGGCAGCCTCCCCCCGCTTGCAAAGCCGGTATTTAGTTGAGAATAGGGGATTGATCGATTCGGAGAAAATTGAAGAGCTGTATAGCGTTGATTTTAGGGGATATTTGGGTGGTAAATGCTACTCTCTAGACCCTGTCATGGACTTCAATAGCTGCCCTTCCTCATAAAGAGCCTCCGCTGCTGATTGATGTAGACTCTGTATGTCCTGGAAGCAATCAATCTTTGACTTAAGACAGGCGCTCCCAATCTAGTACGAAAAACTTCGATTCGGCAGAGGACTCCGCTTTGCCGCCAAAATCTCTTTATCCAGGCTCTCAAGGCGCTCGACATTTATATAAACCACCTCGCCGATATTCTCCAAAAATCCGTGAGCCAGAAGGCATGAGCTTGTAAGCACTATTTTAGTATGAGCTTCAAATACCTGGGGCCGGATTATAAGATTTGCCACACCGCTTTCATCTTCCAGCGTAATGAACACTACACCTCTTGCCGTGCCGGGACGTTGGCGGATAATAGCGATCCCCGCCATTGCCACACGTTTTTTTACTTTCTCTCCCTTAAGATTCGCTTTCACTATCTCCTTAAGCTCCAGCGCTTTTTGTACTCTGCGCTGCTGCAGAGCGGGGCGAATGAACTGAATCGGGTGTGACCTAAGGGAGAGCCCGGTTGCGGTGTAGTCATCGAACATCTCCTGCTGCACGGTGCTGCGCGGAAGACTCGGCCCTTCTTTATCGAGAAATTTATCATAGCTATCAAGCGGCAGAGGCTGCGGCGGAAGGGCCTCAATCTGCCAGAATGCTTCACGTCTTGAGAGCCCCATGGAGGCAAAGGCATCCGCGTTGGCGAGCAGTTTAAGAGTAGGAATTCGCAGCCGCAGGCCCTGCTGGTGGCAGCGCATCCAGATCTCGCGGATTGAGCTCGCCTTGCCGCAAAGCTCTGCTGTCTTTGCTATCATCTCCGCCTGGCTCTCCTCAAGGCCGCGGACAAGCCGCATTCCCAGCCTGAGTGAATCGCTATCTTCAATGCTGCAATCCCAAGAGCTAAAGTTTACATCCACCGGCAGCACGCTGACCCCATGGTTTTTCGCATCTTGCACCAGCTGCGCCGGAGCATAAAACCCCATAGGCTGGCTGTTTATTAAAGCGGCTGCAAACTGTGCAGGGTAATACCTCTTAATCCAAGCCGAGGCGTAAACCAGGAGGGCAAATGAAGCGGCATGGGACTCGGGAAAACCGTACTCACTGAAGCCGCGGATCTGCTGCATGCAAGTTTCAGCGAACTCCGCTGTGTAGCCGCTCTCCAGCATCCCTTTCACGATCCGCTTTTTAAATCTCGATATCAGCCCCTCGTTATGCTTCCAAGCTGCCATCGCCCGGCGCAGCTGCTCGGCCTCGCCCGGGGTAAAGTTTGCAAGCACTATGGCGAGCCGCATGGCTTGCTCCTGGAAGATAGGCACTCCTAAGGTTTTTCCGAGTACATCTCTTACCTTTTCATCGGGGAAGCTTACTTTTTCAAGCCCGCTTCTTCTTTTAAGAAAGGGATGCACCATATTCCCCTGAATCGGCCCCGGCCTTACTATCGCTACTTCGATTACAAGATCGTAAAAGCAGCGCGGCCTAAGGCGAGGAAGCATCGACATCTGCGCGCGCGACTCTATTTGGAATACTCCGACGGTATCCGCCAAGCAAATCATGTCATATACCGCCGAGTCCTCTGCCGGTATGGCGTGCATCTCGAGCGGCTGCGCCCCCGCCGCGCTGCGCCCCTCATTTATCAAAGCCAGCGCCTTTCGTATGCAGCTTAGCATGCCGAGCCCGAGCACATCGATCTTAAGAATGCCGAGCGCTTCAATGTCATCTTTATTCCATTCGATGATGGTTCTATCCGGCATGGCGGCATTCAGGATTGGAACTATTTCGCATAGAGGGGTCGCTGAGATAATAAAGCCGCCGACGTGTTGTGAGATATGGCGCGGAAAATCAAGAAGCTGGGATGTAAGATGAAGGGCGTTTTTTATCGTTGTATCATCAGGGTTAAGGCCTATGCCCTCCAGCGCCTCGCGGGACAATTCACACGCCGTCCAGCGGTGAATTGATTTGGCGAGCCTATCCACTATCTCAAGCGATAGGCCAAGCGCTTTACCTACATCACGCACGGCGCTTCGCGGCTGATAGGTAACCACCTCGCAGGTCAGCCCTGCATGCTCGCGGCCATACTTACCGTATATATACTGAATTACCTCTTCACGTCTTTCATGCTCGAAATCGATATCTATATCAGGGGGCTCATCACGCTCTTTGCTTACAAAACGGGCAAATAGGATATCGATTCTGTCCGGGTCAACGGAGGTGATGCCGAGCGAGAAGCAAACCGCTGAATTCGCGGCCGCTCCCCGTCCTTGGCATAGTATCCCCTTGCTGCGGGCAAACTTCACGATGTCGTAGCAGGTAAGAAAATACTTTTCGTATTTTAATTCATGAATCAGAGCCAGCTCCTGCTCTATTAGACACAAGACTTTCTCCGGAACGCCGCCGGGATATCTCTCGCCGGCTCCGCGGTAGGTAAGCTCTGTGAGGTGCTGAATCGGCTCTATTCCTTCTGGGCTCTCGTCGGGATACTCATAGCGCAGCTGGTTAAGGGAAAATCCGTTCAGCATATCGCTGACCTCAATTGTCCGGCTTATGGCTTCCGGCAGATCACGATAAAGGCGCTCTATCTCATGCAGCGGCTTTAAGTATCGCTCTGAGTTTTGAAAGAGGCGGAAGCCCGCTTGTTGAATGGTGCACCCCTCACGGATGCAGGTCACTAGATCGCATAAAGCGCGCCGCCCCGGAAAGTGGTAGTAGGCATCGCTGCTTACTATCAGCGGGAGTGAGAGGTAGCGGGAAGTTTGAGTGACTACGTTTGTATAGTGAAAGTTGTTGTGAGAGTAGTTACGGGTAATCGAAAGCGAAAGAGCGGCTGTTTCATTCAGAGACTCTTTTAGCTCTTTGCAGGTCTCCATGAAATTAAGGGCCGCGGCATTGGCGAAGTTGGTGTCAAAAAATGGAGGCACGATAGTTACGGTCAGCCCTTGCTGGTGCTGATAGAGATCTTTAAGGGTTAATAGGCAGCCGCCCTTTTCCGCGCGCAGCTTGCCCAACGTTAGCAGGCGGCAGAGACGCCCGTATGCCTCTCGGCTGGTGGGATATGCCAGTAAGTCAAGCTCCTGGCAGAGGTCTTTAGCGCCAGGGATCGCTTCTTCGCAGCCCACGCGCAGCCTGCATCCCACATGAAAGCGCATATCAAGAGTTTTTGCTGCGGCATGTGCGCGCACAACTCCGGCAAGCGAATTTAGATCGGTTATCGCTAGAGCGTGGTAGCCAAGCTCCGAGGCCTTCTGAACCAGTTCCTCCGGATGACTGGCGCCGGTTAGAAAAGAGAAATTGCTCGTGCTTTGCAGCTCCGCAAAGCGGGTGGGGAGTTTCATTTCATTTAAATCCACAGGCCATGCACGAACCACTGCATCGTTCCGTTGCGGAATACCCACAGCCAGCGCCCGTTTTGATCCTGAATTCTAAAGTAATCCCGCGCGTCATCCTGCCGTGGGAGGGTGCTGCGCCACCATTCGTCGCTTATTCGGCTGGGGCCAAAACCTCTCACGACGAAAAGCTTTTCATCACGCCACTTGATCCAGGAAGGCGGCTTGTCCGGCAGCATGGCGATGGCTTGAATGGGCTCTGGAGTTTCAAGGAGGTAAGGCGCCTGATTCTTAAGGAAAACGAGCGGGACTGAAGCTCCATTTTTGTCGCTTTGATCTATAGGAACGTAGGAGAAAGATCTCTCAGGTAGATAAGAGTTATTGAAAACGGCCTTTTTTAACCGCTTCTTTCCTAAGCGGACGGTAAGGTTGTTTAGAAGCTCGTTTCTCTTCTCTTCCAGCTCGGAAAACTCCTCTGAGGATCCCGGCCCGTTTTGTATAAACGGCACCTGCTTGTCTCTGGTCATCTGAGTCTGGGGCGCCAGAAGAGTAACTGAGCGCGCGCCCTCTCTAAAGCGCACCTTCTCGATGATGGGGCTTATAATAGATTGCAGCTGCTTTATCTCGCGAGTTGCAGATAATAATGAGATCTCCCTCTCTATTACCTGCCTTTCAACGCCGAACCCGTCAAAGCGGATATAAATTGTAAGCGGCTTTTCATCTCTTTCAGCCAGCTTTCCCAGCACGTTTTGCAGCGCCTTGAGGGTTACACTTTGGAGCTGTTCCTGCTTGGTAATAGGGGTGTCAAACTCCTGCCGGTGGATAACTTTTTTCTGCGGCTTAAGATAATAGGCATTTTCCGAGACTGAACCCAGCGCCTGATCTATCCTTCTTACAAGCTGTATGCCGAACCTCAGCCCCAAGGACTTCTTCGAGAGTTTAAGAAGTTGTCCGATGGCGGTGATGCCGATCTTGGCAAGAGCCAGGGAGATTTCATCGGGAATCCTAAGAGCTTGAACGGGGAGATGCTCCAAGGCGTCCGATAATTCACTTTTTGATAGAGAGCCGCTTAGAGATGTGATTTTTTGCCTGCTGAAACGTGACAACGCCCATGCCGCTCCGATAGTAGGAGCCACTGCAAGTCGGGCCTCTATGGAAGCAGCCGAAAACTTCAAAGCGATCTCTTCTAGCAGCTCCTCAGATGGGTCCTCTTGCGCTGAGTGCAGGCGCATTTTGTGAAGCTTTTCAGTGCCGGTTAGATCGAGCAGCAATCCATAAGAGAGAGGGGAGGCTTCATTTAAGGTGCTTTGCCGTTTGGCGAGCCATAGCTCAGTGTCAATTGCCACCAATGGGCTAAAAAAAAGCAATTTGGAAGCAAGTTTTTTTAGAGCGTTAAAGTCCTGCGTGCCGTCGAACAAGCCCACATGCGCCTCAGGCACAAGAGCTTTGGCAAGCGCCAGTGTCATATCGGGACGCACTCCGGCGATTCTGCTGCGCGTGCAGCACCTTTTCACAACTATTTGATTAGCTGCCTTAGCCGCCAATAAGACCGGCCGTAATACCTCCTTGCGCCGCGCTTCATTTAAATTGCGCATTTCTCCGCTTAAAGAGTGCGCTTCCAATGAAGTGTTAAGCAGACTTTTTAATCTTCTCCTCTGCGCGAGATTGATCGGCCACATCGGAAGGTATATGCAGAGATATTTTTTGTTCCTCATGCGACTCAATAATCCAAGATGCTCGATTAGGCTGCTTGCCTTTCTGTTTTAAAAGATTTAGCTCCCAGCGGGGGTGCGGAGTAGGGGAGCGAACAGATCTGACGATCCATCTTGTTGCGGCTGCACTCGCCAGTCCGCTCTCTTTCTCAGGGCGTATAAGAGCCCCTAAAGCACCGCCCATTTTTGCGGCTATTGCAAATCGCCTGCTTAATGTCAGATTGACTCCTTTTAGATAACAAACAGCAGCCGCTACAGCAGGAGAGCGAAGCGCAGTTTCAAAGCACCACTTCCTGCTTTCGCTACCCGCAGGATCTATAAAAAGAGAGCTCTGAAGCAGAGAGTTATGAAAAAGGGCAGAACCATGGCATTGCGCTAAAAGGTAGGGGGAGGGCCAGCACTCTTTGCCGATCCATAAAATTACTTTGGAAAATCCTTTTCTCTCTTCTGTGCAATTACTAATTAAGTTTCCGAAAAGAGAAGCGAGAATAGTAAGAGGGGGCCTGCTAGTATCCCAACTGCTAGTACCCCAAGCTGTTGCTCCGAACCATTCATGTAACTGCCCGCATTGAATGCCGCCTCCTTGAAGTTCATTATCAATAGCTGAAATTTTAAAAGGTGCTCTTTCAGTAAAGTTAGCGCTATAAGATTCTTTTACCTGCGGTAAGGTAATACCAGGCGATTCTGCAACCCATACCCGCCCATCTTTAAGGCATGTTGTTAGTGGAGAATTTGTTAATGAAGAATTCATCTCTGCCGCCATCTTCGGTAAACGCTACTTGTCCCCGCAGTTAAACGGTTACTCGATAACAACAAACCAGCTTATTCTAGTTTTATTCTATATACAATCAAAATAGACAAAACATTCGCTACACTTCTTCCTACCGCCGTTTGAAACGCGTAATGAACGTTCGGGCAACCAGTTGTGGATGGAGGAAGCGTCTCTCCAACAAAAAACTAATCAGAACAGGAAGATCTATCGCGGTGCCGCAAATTGACAGGCCTCGGACAAAAATTGTCTTCTCCCGTTGAGCCTCTGATCAACCACTTAGCTCATCAATCACACCCCTACGAGCGGCACAGTAGTTGCTCTACTTCCTATTCAGTTGGCGCGCGGCAGAGAAGATGTGCCAAGGGAGCATACTCGCCGCAGATTAATGGGGACGCAGGGGGGACCGTCGGTCCTGAGGTTGAACTTCAAGCGAACGGCTGCCGCCGTTCGCTTGGATACACCCAAAAAAACTTTCAGATCTATCGCATTCTCTCTCAACATATAAGGGCGGGACAGCACTCCCGCCCTTCTTTTTTATCTCTACTTAGAGCAGAAACTCCCGCAATTGAACTTTAGATGACCGTGTACTATTTTAGTTCAGCGGCAGTATCTTTATTTAAAGAGCGAGTACAGTATGCGAACTACCTTACGCAATATTATAACGACCGCTGCGGCAGTTTTTGCATTGCAGCTCCCGGCAATTCGCACTGCCTCTGCGGAGATTGACCCGGTCATTAAGGCGCTCTTCCCTCCGCTTCCAAAAAGCGCAGACAGCCCTCACAACCCCGGCACTCCGGAAAAGATTGCATTAGGGAAACGGCTTTATAGCGAAACTAAGCTATCTAAAGCTGAGGGGTTATCTTGCAACTCCTGTCATGACCTAAAAAACTACGGCGTGGACAATGAGGCTACCTCGCTAGGCCATAATAATCAGCGAGGCACTAGAAATTCTCCTACTGTGTACAATGCCGCTCTCCATATTGCGCAGTTTTGGGACGGCCGGGCTAAAGACGTAGAAGAGCAGGCCCTCGGACCTATGATGAACCCGGTAGAGATGGCGATGGCTACGGAAGTCGAAGTGATTCAACGCCTCTCAAAAGATCCGAGCTATATAGAGGCTTTCAAGAAGGCCTTTCCGGGAGAGAAGGAACCGCTCAACTTTCAAAATGTGGGCAAAGCTATAGGGGCTTTTGAACGCACCTTGCTTACTCCGTCACGATTTGACGCCTATCTTAAGGGTGACGAGAAGGCGCTGAGCGCGGAAGAGATTCGCGGATTGAAGACGTTTCATGAAACAGGGTGCACGATGTGCCACGCTGGAGCGACCGTGGGCGGGCAGATGTTCCAAAAACTGGGGCTTGTTAAGCCGTATGAGACAAAAGATCTCGGCAGGTATGAAGTAACCAAGAACGAAGCGGAGAAGTACTTCTTCAAAGTGCCCTCTCTTAGAAATATCGAAAAAACCGCTCCATACTTTCATGATGGCAACGTAAAGACGTTGGATGAAGCAGTGCGCCTAATGGCTGAGCATCAGTTGGGCCGCACTTTAACTGACGGGCAAGTTAACGACATAGTGACCTTCCTAAAGGCATTAACCGGAGAGCTGCCTCAGAGCGCTCTTTGATGGGAGCGCTTTGACTTCTGCTTGCTCTCTGGATGATCTTCATCAAGCTTGTCTGTTGAAAGCGGCGCCCAGCCCGATCTAACCGTTCAATGCCGGGAAGTGCGCAGCTATAATTCTGCCCCAAACGTTAAAAAATTGCGGGCAGAGTCCATGAAGATTATTCAGGGTGCGGCGATCGCTCTGGTTACGTTCGTCATTACCATTTTCGCAGCAGAGGTATTCCTCTCTTGGAGGCGGGACAACCACGAGAGAGAGTGGGCGGAGAAGGTAGTCTCGTACTATCCCTGGGCGGTCTATACGAGCTCCGGAGAGAGAGTGGGGAGTAAGAGAGGCTTCCTCAAACTAATGCTTCGGCCCATCATCACATACGGTAACTATCCAGATCAGCGAACTCCTTATTTTACAATTAACAACCAAGGATTCCGGGGGGAGCCTATTGAGAAAGCCAGAAACTCGCGCCGCCGGTTCATACTGGTAGGGGGATCTACCGCTTTCGGCACTGGGGTCAAAGGTGACAGTGAAACGATATCGTCGCATCTTCAGAACGAGAGCGAAGCTGAGGTGCTGAACGCCGCTGTTATTGGGCATCAGTCGTCTCAACAGGCAGCGTATTTCACAAGCGAGTTAATTGATTACTCGCCCGATGTGCTGATAGCGTTTGACGGGTGGAATGACTTCCGCGAGAACCGCCTAAAAGAGCGCGTTGTGCAGACAGGTGATACCGGATTCTATCAGATCGAGCAGCAGCTTTTAGCTCTTACAAGAGTAAGCAGTGGTCATATATTTGACAGGCTAACGGGAGTGGTTCACACCTCCCTTTTCCCATCCCTTTCCAACCTTGTATCGCGTGCGGTTAAGAAAGGTTCCGAATATTTCGACGTGGCCAACGATTCAGAAGCTGACGGCCGAGAAGATGTTGCGAAGGCGGCGGCGCAGTACGTAGAGAATCATGCGCGCCTTGATCGAATTTGCCGCGCCCTGAACATTCCTTACTTCGTTTTTATACAGCCCGACATCCGGGTAGTAGAGTTATTGAGAGGGAGAACCGATCTCAATAAGGCGGACCGGGAATTCGCGGAAGGGTATCTCCAATTTTCACAGTTAGCAAAAGACGGATTACAGAGAGCCGGCGTCGCAGTCACGGACATGCATCAATTCAACAACGTCTTTGAAAGAGAAAATTTCATGGATAGTATCCATATGGAGACGAACGGCAACCTTAAGGCCGCGCGGATAATCGGTGACGTAATAGGACGCAAGGCATCTATTAGTGCCGAAACAGGAAGCAGTGACAGAAGCAGTGACAATAGAGTGGCTGCTGCTCCGCATTCGCCGCGCCCTTAGTATTGACTCAAAAGTAAGCTGATTCAGTGGAGCGCCAGCTTCTAAGCCGGCACTTCTAAGCCGGCAAGGGGATGATTGAAATTAAGATAATTAAGTGGAGCGCCGGCTTCCAAGCCGGCAAGGGTTAAGCTGGCACAGCCGTCAGTTACCTTAAGTATACCTTAAGTACCTTAAGGCTCCTGACGGCGCATGTCACTGCTAAGCCGTTACTGTTTTCGCTGGCTATCCCTTCCAGCTTTAGAGCTGCCTTCGCCGCCACTTGCTTTAATCTTTTCTCCTTGAGGTGACAACAGGTACCACTCTGCTCCGAACCCTTCCACGCCCTGGCCCGAGGCTTGTCCGGCTCCTTTATCCTTAGCATAGTAGTAGAGCGGTAGGTCGTTATATGCCACCTGCTGCTCACCAGTACGCCTTTTTATGGTGCCGAGCATATCCTTTTTAAGTTGCTGTCCTACTTCCGGATTCTTCGACAGCACCGGCGGCCACGCCTCTGCACAATCATCGTAGCAGGTGCTCTTGCCTTTCGAATCAGCTTCAAAAATGTAAACAGCTCTTCCCTGTTCATCCGTCAGATATGCGCCGTACTGGCTGCTTTGACGGGTCTGCAAGGTTATCTTCTTCTCATCTGATTCGCCCGGCCTCATAGCCGCACGCATGTCGTCTTCCTGTTGTGCAAGTTCATCTTGGGCGGACTGCTTCTGACGCTCGAAAATATTCTCTTGCGTTTGCGCGTTAGATGTCTGCGGGAAAAGTGTTCCTGCTAAAACGACAGCAAGAGCGCTCGTGTATATTCTCATATCTCCTCCTATTTTCTTACTTTTACTTACAAAATCGATCTGCCGATCCATTGCAGCGACTTTATCGGATGGACAGCGGCCACCCAAGGATCGAGATCATGTCCCATAATGAGAGGGGCCCCTGACATGATCTCCAACAAGTACTCGCGACCTATGTTCCTGCGATCTTAATCGTCTCAACGAGTAGAGAGGTTGCAGAATTCACCGTAAAACTGAGCCGCCGGGGGAGTTTGACGATGGCAGGTTGTTTTGGTAGAGTCGGGTATGCTTTGTACGCATTCCATGAACTGTATATTGCCTTCAGCCTCGGTATATCCGGTGCATCCGCATTCAGCGCACCATCATTGCGCCTAGCTGCGCAATAAACCTTTTTTCTTCAATCAATTTATTTTCACCCAATTACCGTTTAAGATCGGCCACTGCCCATGATCTAGCGGGTTAAATGAATACAGAAGCATATGACCACTGATATAAGGATAACACTCGCCGTTCAGAAATCGGGCCGGTTAAGCGAAGATTCTCTTAGACTCTTAAGAGAGTGCGGATTTGAGTTCAACGGTGGGCTGGCAAGCAGCAGGCTTAGAGCAAGCTCATCTAACTTTCCCTTGGATCTTCTCTTTCTGCGTGACGACGATATTCCGCGCTACTTGGCCGATGGAGTAGTCGATGTGGGCATCGTGGGTCAAAACACCTTGGTTGAGTCAAATGGTACCGCCAGCGAGTGTGTTGAAGTTGTTGAAGAGCTTGGATTCGCGCGCTGCCGGCTTGCTATCGCCGTGCCAAGAGGCGTGGAGTATAAATCTCTCGAAGATCTTAGAGGAAAAAGAATCGCCACCTCTCACCCGCATATTTTGCGCGCATATCTCGAGCGATTGAAGATAGACGCTCACATTCACGAAATCAGCGGCTCCGTCGAGATTGCGCCTAGCCTTGGTCTGGCAGAGGCGATCTGCGATCTCGTCAGTTCGGGCAGCACACTGGTAAGCAATGGGCTTAAGGAGGTCGAGCGTGTATTTGACTCTCAAGCGGTACTGGCTGCTAACTCTTCTCTTAATGAGGGCCAAAGAGAACTGCTTGATAAGATGCTCTTTCGCGTAAGGGCCGTTCAGCGGGCTCGCAATAATAAGTACGTTCTTCTTAACGCCCCCAATGAGGCACTTGATCGGATCATTTCTACGTTGCCGGGCATTAAGAGCCCCACGGTTGTGCCTCTAGCAAAGGCGGGATGGAGCTCAGTTCATTCCGTGATGAACGAAGATGAGTTTTGGGAGAAGATTGAGCTTCTGCGCGAGGCCGGAGCAGAAGGAATTCTGATAGTTCCTATCGAGAAGATGATAGTCTGAGGCGGCGCCATGATATCTAAACAAGATTTATTAGAGGTAACTTTCAACCCGCCTCAAAGTGATTGGCCGGCAATCTGTAGGCGTCCGCTCATCGAAAGCGGAGCTCTCCGCTTGCAGGTTGCGAAAATAATAGAGGCTGTACGCCGTGAGGGAGATCCGTTCTTGCTCGAGCTTAACGACAAGTTCCACGGGACACAATTCCCACTTCGGGTTGATGAAGAGGAATTTAAAGCAGCAGAGCGTTTCCTAGATGGTTCCCTTAAGGAGGCCATAGAGACGGCGGCGCAGAATATCGGCAAATTTCATGAAGCACAGTCAGGCACCGAGAGCGAGGTCGAAACTATGCCTGGCGTAAGATGCTGGAGGCGCACTGTGCCGATAGAGCGGGTAGGGCTTTATATCCCAGGAGGCAGTGCGCCGCTATTCTCAACCCTTCTGATGTTGGGAGTTCCGGCACGCATCGCAGGGTGTTCCGAGATTATTGTTTGTACTCCCCCTTTATCGGCAAGCGAGGCAGGGGAGCTCATAACCAAAGGGTGTACCATACACCCCTCAATCAGCTTTTGTTGTGCTCTACTGGGAATTACTACCGTGTTTTGTGTTGGTGGCGCGCAAGCGGTGGCGGCTCTGGCGTACGGCACGGAATCGGTGCCTAAAGTCGATAAGATATTTGGTCCCGGCAATCAGTATGTAACTGAAGCTAAGAGCCTGGTAAGCGCCGACGGCATAGCGGTTGATCTTCCCGCTGGACCATCGGAGGTGATGGTGTTGGCGGACGCCTCAGCTAGCCCGGCATTTATCGCGGCGGATCTTCTGTCGCAGGCCGAGCATGGGCCCGATAGCCAGGTGATGCTGGTCTGTACCGAAGAGAAAATAGCTTGCCAAGTTCAAGAGGAGCTTGAGCTCCAGCTACAGAAGCTCGAGCGGAAAGTGATAGCTGCGCAGGCTTTGAAGGGCAGCAAGGCGGTCGTCTTCGATTCGATTGATAAGATGTTCGACTTTGCCAACTCCTACGCGCCCGAGCATCTGATTGTGGCGGTAGCTGACGCCACCTCTTATCAGAGCCGAATCATTAACGCTGGTTCAGTGTTTCTGGGAAATTATACTCCGGAGTCCGCGGGTGACTATGCCTCCGGCACAAATCACACTCTCCCTACTAATGGCTATGCGCGTGCATGGAGCGGGGTTTCTCTTGATAGCTTCGTAAAGAGAATTACTTTTCAGGAGATATCAGCCGCCGGCCTTGAAGCGCTGGGGCCTGTGATAGAAGCGATGGCGGAGGCAGAGGGGCTGCAGGCTCATCGCAATGCGGTTCGAATAAGAATGAGGAGGAGATAGCATGAGCTTTGAACTTAGCCGAGTTATAAGGCCGAATGTCCTAAAATGCCGGCCCTACTCTTCGGCTCGTGATGAATTTGAGGGAGAGGCAAGAGTATATCTAGACGCCAATGAGAATTCTTTTGGATCGGCGCTGAGCAGTACATATTGCCGCTACCCCGACCCGCTGCAACGAGTGCTCAAGGAGAAACTCTCCGCGCTCAAAGGAGTGCCTCAAAGCAGCATCTTTCTCGGCAATGGAAGTGATGAGGCAATTGACCTTTTGGTGCGGGCGGCCTGTGAACCGGAGAAAGATTCTATAATCGTAATGCCACCTACTTATGGCATGTACGAAGTGTGTGCTTCAATCCAAGGAGCCCTGGTCAAAGCGGTTCCCCTGTTGCAAGGCTTTGCAATTGATACTCAAGGCGTCATGGACGCTCTCGGCGGCGGAGTTAAGATAGTTTTCATCTGTTCTCCAAATAATCCCACCGGCAACGCGTTCGAAGCGAAAGCTGTTGAGGATGTTATCAAAGCATCGGAAGCGGCCGGGGCTTTGGTGGCGCTCGATGAAGCTTATGTCGATTTCTGTCCCGATAAGAGCTTTCTTCCTAGACTGAGCGAGTTCAAGAATCTAGTGATTCTTCAAACTTTTTCTAAAGCGTGGGGGCTGGCTGAGATTAGGCTTGGGGCCGCATACGCTTCTCCCGAGCTGACAGCGCTTCTTGCCAAGATAAAGCCGCCTTATAACGTGAATGGTGTGACCCAAAGGCTCGCTGCCGCTGCACTCGAAAATACTGAACGTAAAGATGAGCTGGTTTCGCGCATTCTTGATGAGCGCGCTCGTCTTATTGAGGCGCTTGGAAACTGCAAGCTAGTAAGAAAGGTGCACCCCTCCGATGCGAACTTCATTCTTGTTGAGTGCGAGGGAGCAGACAATATATACGAGCAGCTGCTTAAGAAAGGAATAGTGGTGCGAAACCGCTCGCAGACTCCCGGCTGCGAAGGGTGCCTTAGGATAACCGTCGGAACAAAGGATGAAAACGAAGAAGTCCTTTCCAGCCTTAACGAAACTCAACCGGCCTTGCGGGCCGCCAGTATTCTCAACTCCGCATCTCAGAAGCGGCGGGCAAGCCGCCGCCGTAAAACTAACGAGACCGACATCTGTATTGACCTTGTGATTGACGGCAGTGGCAGGGCCTCTATCAAGACCGGAGTTGGATTTTTTGATCATATGCTCGAGCAGCTTGTTAGACATTCTAGAATAGATCTTACCTTGGAGTGCGCGGGAGATCTGAAGGTGGACGAGCACCACACGGTTGAGGATGTGGCTATAGCACTGGGGGAGTGTTTTTTAGAAGCAGTCGGCGATAAAAGAGGCATAGAGCGGTACGGCTTTGTATTACCGATGGACGAGTCACAGGCCTCGGTATCGATTGACCTATCGGGGCGAAGCTCTCTGGTGTGGAAGGCTGAATTCAAAAGGGAGAAGGTAGGAGAGATGCCGACTGAGATGTTTTCGCATTTTTTTAAATCCTTCAGCGACTCCTTCCGCTGCGCACTTCACATTGCTGCTTACGGCGAGAACGAGCACCACAAAATTGAGGCTATCTTTAAGTGCTTCGCCAGGGCTCTTAGAGCTGCACTGAATAGAGACGAAATCTACGCCCGCCTTCCCACTACCAAGGGAGTGATATAACGCGTATGGAGGTCGCAGTCTTAGAGTATAACGCGGGCAACGTGAGATCGGTGCTGTACGCACTTGAGAGGCTGGGTGTACGGGCTGAGGTAACCGGCAGTCCGGAGAGATTGGCTTCAGCGGCTAAGGTGATATTCCCAGGGGTGGGAGAGGCGAGTTCTACAATGCGTTATCTACGTGAGCACGGATTGGACGGGGTAATCAGAAGTCTTGAGAAGCCCGTGCTCGGCATTTGTCTCGGACTCCAACTGCTCTGCTCTCACTCAATGGAGAACGATACTGAGTGCCTTGGCGTTTTCCCCGAGCCGGTATTGAGATTCGATGCGGATAGGGCGGCAGGCATTAAAGTGCCCCATATGGGGTGGAATGCAGTTTCGGCAACGCGAGGTCCACTTTTTGAAGGCATTCCTGAAGGCACAAATTTTTACTTTGTTCACAGCTTTTACGCTCAGATCGGAGATGATACGTGCGGCGTCTGTAATCACGGAATCGACTTTAGTGCGGCCGTTTCAAGCAGAAATTTCAGCGCCGTGCAGTTTCATCCGGAGAAGAGCGGCCCGGCGGGAGAAAGGCTTCTTAGTAATTTTTTAAAGCTATGATTGATATAATTCCGGCTATAGACGTTATCGAGGGTAAATGCGTGCGGCTTACCCAGGGGGAGTTTTCAACCAAGAAAACGTATTCAAACGATCCGCTCGATATGGCGCTCCGCTTCGAGGACGCAGAGCTTAAGAGGTTGCACCTGGTTGATCTTGACGGTGCGCGCCAGGGACGGGTTATTAACTACAAGGTTTTGGAAAAGATCTCCAACCGTACAAAGCTGAAAATTGATTTCGGGGGTGGTGTGCGGTCAGACAAAGACATGCAGATAGCATTCGAGTGCGGTGCAGAGCAGGTAAACGTGGGCAGTATCGCTGTAGAGCAGCGCGAGCTGATGCTTGCATGGCTCAGCAAGCATGGCGCTGAAAAGATTATTCTAGGAGCGGATGTTCGCAATGAGAAGGTATCCGTCTCGGGGTGGACGAGCGATAAGGAGATCTTCCTTATCGATTACCTCCACGGGTATAAAGAGCACGGCATTAAATACGTTGTCTGCACAGATATCAGCAAGGATGGCGCGCTGCAAGGGCCGGCGCACGAACTTTACCGCAAAGTGCTAGGGGAGGTGGAAGGAATAAAGCTTATCGCAAGTGGCGGAGTAACTACCCTTGAAGATGTTGAGAAGCTGGAGGAGGCCGGCTTGCACGGCGTAATAATCGGCAAGGCGATCTATGAAGGGACAATTGAGCTCGGCAAGCTTAAAAGATTTTTATGCTGACTAAAAGAATTATACCGTGTCTCGATATAAGAGACGGCCGTACGGTGAAGGGTATTAACTTCGAGAGTATAAGAGACGCCGGAGACCCGGTGGAGTTGGCGCGCCTATACGCGGAGCAGGGGGCCGATGAGTTGGTGTTCCTCGATATTACGGCAACTGTGGAAAAACGCACGCTGTTCTATGACTTAGTGGAGAGGATAGGCGCGCAGCTCAATATCCCATTTACCGTTGGAGGCGGCATCTCTTCGAAAGCTGACGTTTCCCGTCTCCTTCAAGCCGGAGCCGAGAAGGTTTCGATAAACTCGGCGGCTGTGCGCGACCCGGCGCGAATAAAGGAGCTGGCTGGCGAGTTCGGCAGCCAATGTGTCGTGGTAGCGATAGATACCAAGTGTATCGACGGCGAATGGTATGTGTTTCTGGACGGAGGCCGCACAAAAACGGAGAGAAGGACCCTTGATTGGGCGCGTGAGGCGGAGTCTCTCGGTGCGGGCGAAATACTGCTTACATCGATGAACCATGACGGCACTAAGGATGGATTTGCGCTCGAGATCACAAGAGCCGTGAGCCGGTCAGTTGATATCCCGGTCATCGCTTCGGGCGGCGCCGGGAAGCCGCAGCACTTTGTCGAGGTTCTAAGTGAAGGCGGCGCCGATGCGGCGCTTGCAGCGAGTATCTTTCACTATCAAGAGATAACGATCCCGGAGCTTAAAAGAAACCTTCGGGAGAGCGGATTATGCGTGAGGCTATGATGAAGATCGATTTTGAGAAGGCAGGAGGCCTTGTGCCTGCAATAGTTCAGGATCATAGGACCAGGGCTGTACTGATGCTGGGCTATATGAACGAAGAGGCGCTTCAGCGCACGCGAGCGGACGGAGTGGTAACTTTTTTTAGCCGCTCAAAAGGAAGGCTTTGGGTGAAAGGCGAGACAAGCGGCAATTTTTTGAAGGTAATAGAGGTTCTCTCTGACTGCGACTCCGACACAATTCTTATAAAAGCGCAGCCCGCTGGCCCTGTTTGCCACACTGGGCAAGCAACCTGCTTTGAAGATAAAAATGAAAGCGGCTTATTTCTCGCGCGGCTTGAAGAGCTGCTGCTCAAAAGGAAAGAGACGCTCCCTTCCGGCTCTTATTCCGCAGAGCTTTTTAAAGCGGGGCTTAGCAGGATAGCTCAGAAAGTAGGAGAGGAGGCTGTAGAGGTTGTAATTGCGGCGGTTGATCGCAGGCGCGATGCGATTATAGGCGAAGCATCCGATCTTATCTATCATCTGATGGCGCTGCTTATAGAGAGCGGAGTTAGTTTCCAGGAGATCATCGGTGAATTGGAGCGACGTCATGCTCAGAAGCCCGGTTCGAAGGAGCAGTAGAGAGCCGCTATCTCTAGCCATCATTAAGTGGATTGAGAGAAGAAAAGAGGACACAATTTCGGCGTTCCCAGTAATTTAGTCCCCTCGGTGGTCTCGTTCACTATGGTGAAATTCTATCTGTTTCATTTCTCACCGCCTGCAACCGGCGGATCAAGGTTGAGCACGCTGCATTTATGGGCGCAGTGCAGCGCATCACACATCTGCCGGCAGTCACCGAAGTTATCTGAACCGTCGATATTGCACTCCTTACGGCATGCAGAGACCACCTCAGCGCTTCGTTCACAATCGGAAATACATCGCTCTGCATTTACACTGCATTTGTCGATGCACCGTTTAGACACACAATATAAGTGGCAGTAATGGTCCACATGAGGCCTGCTGGCGTGACACTCCTTGAAACATTCGTTGAGGGCGGCTTGGCTGCATCGATCGCAAAGGTGGTGCGGTTCGGCATACAGGGAGGAGCTGATAACTAATATGGAGAGAAGAAGGGCTCCCCGCATGATGCTCGCTAAAGTTTAGTCCTTGTTGCCATCCTGGCCGTCAGTTGACCTGTATCCTCTACAAAGATTTCGAAATAGAGCTTAGATTTACCGCCGGTTATTAACAAAAACTCGCGCTCTTTCGGGGACACGACAAACCATACCATGTTGTGTGACAACTCACTAAATGTAGGAACCATGCCTTTATCTTGGTACGTGAGCCGCAAGCTATTAGGCTCAAGAAGTTTACCGTTCCTATCCACAACCCTTTTAATATCGAACGGCACATGGCCGCCCCACTTCCCGACCTTTATTGAAAAATCTAAAGCGAGCGCATAAATCTCTTGGCCTTCACGATAACTTCCGTAAGGAAGCTTTATGGAGGGCACATTGAAATCTTCCGCCTTGGTTGGGTATACCCCGGGCGCAAGCGGTGCTTGGTTTGGATTGGTACGAACTGTAAAGAATCCCAGAGAAGCCTGTCTTAACGAATACTGTATATCATCCTCCGTCCAGGTCACTGGCGAAGGCTCAGGGGGAGGAAACACCAAAGTTTTGACTTTCCCCATCTCAAAGAGGTTCGAAAGGCACCTTGCTGTATCTCCATCACAAGAGAGGCCGTTAAGAAGAAAATATTTCGGGAGTAATTCGTCTATTTTCTTTATCCTGGCGCGCTCTTCCAGCGTACTTCTAAGCTGGGTACGGAGAGCACTGCTTTCGGAGTTCAGCATAGATACCCGTATGTATTGGTAAGCGTTAACTAGTAATGAAACGAGGAGCAAGAGTAGGAGTAGGGTAGCGGCAGCAGATTTTTTGCTGAGAAGGGTCATACAGGATTTCTTATAGCAGAGAAATATTTCCGGTAGTAGCTAAGAATACGGATCGTAATGAGGTTTTGCCTGAGCAGCTCTATCTTAACGCTCTATATGCACTCACAATCCCCGGCGCGCGCATCTTTCCCTCAAGCCCCGAAAGCGGCTTCACCGAATTCATAATTCGCGACTTGACGGTGGAAGGGGACATAGATGGATTTCTGGACTTCAGCAGAGCGGCGATTCCGGCCACATGGGGCGCAGCCATAGAGGTGCCGCTAAAGGGAAGATAGAAGTTTAAAATTATACTGCTCCATATGCCGTCGCCAGGGGCGGCCACATGCACCGATCGAGCGCCGTAGTTTGAAAAGTCGGCTAGCGCCCCATGGCCTGTAAGGGCCGCGACCGAGATGACATTCGCTAGATCGTAGCCTGCCGGGTACACCGGTGAAGTGTCGTTGTCCGAGCCGTCATTGCCGGCGGCAGCAACAAATACGATTCCCGCCTTATCAGCCCGCCGGATGGCGTTCTCCAGCGCATCGAGCCGATCGCCCCCTCCGAGCGACGCGTTAATGACAGCCACGTTAACGCCGCTTTGTTTTAACAAGACAGCATAATCAATTGCTCTTACAAGTCCTGCTGTGTCGCCGCTGCCGTCGGAGCCAAGCACTTTAAGCGGCAGAATCTTTACGTTAGGAGCTACCCCTGCAATTCCGTATCCGTTGTTGCGCACCGCGGCTATCGTTCCTGCCACATGTGTGCCGTGAAACTGATCGTCGTCGGGGTCGTTGTCCTCGTTGACGAAGTCCCAGCCGTTGAAATCGTCAATGTAGCCGTTACCGTCGTCATCTAGCCCGTTGGCTTCCTCCCTTGGGTTGATCCAGAGGTTATCGGCGATATCCCGATGTCCGTAAAAAAGTCCGGTATCAACGACTGCTACTACCAGTGAGCTGCTGCCGGTTGTAATCTGCCACGCTTCCGGGGCATCGACATCAATGTCCTCTGAACTCAGGAACCCGCCGCTGCTATGCAAGTTCCATAGCAAGCCCAATGTATAGAAAAAATCATTGGTGCTATCGAACGCAAAGACTGAGTAGTTGCTTTGCGCCCGGCGCACCAGGCCGTTTGATTCAGCGCGCTTCACTTTTGCTGAGTTCACTCTCTTTCCTTTGAGCAGCACGGTTTCAGCGTTTATGCTGTCCGACACTCGAAGGCCAAGTTGCTTTGCAAGCAGGCTTTGCAGCTGATAGGGGGAGGGAGAGCGCCCCTTATTTTTCTTTTTAAAAATGTTGGTGAGCTTGGATTTAGTGCGCGATGAAAGGGTAACCAGCAGCTCGCCCTTTTTGGCCGAACGCATGTTCTGATCGATAAAAGGGCCCTTAGGGAATCCAGGTGGAACGATGGTACTTTGCGCCCTGCTTTGCTCAAACGGGATTAGAACAGCCGCTGCAAGTAGCGGAAGATAGAAGCGGAAACTCGCTTTTGTTCGCTTGGCCGGCACTAAATCTCTCCCCATGGGGTGCTGTAACTCCCCCCATGAAAAGATATGGCGATTTTACTTAAACGGTTGCGTTTAAATGTTCGCTAAGCTGCCTTGCCCGACTCATGGGCGGACGGGCTCTTTTCTTCTAGAGCACCGTTTTTGAGCAGATAGTTCCTTGAGCACTTCGAGCATTTTGCATTATCCGAATTCAGACTTAGCGACTCGCCGCATTCGCACATCCATCCCTTCTGTTTGGCCGGAACGCCTGCCATCAGCGCATAGTCGGGAACATCCTTGGTAATTACGGCGCCGGCAGCTATGAATGCGTGCCTCCCTATAGTTGTGCCGCACACGATGGTCGCGTTCGCCCCTATGGAGGCGCCTTCCCGCACCAGCGTGCGCTTGTAAAATTTTGCGCCGCGCTGAGGATATTTGCTTCTCGGGTTAAGAATATTGGTAAAAACCATGGAGGGGCCGCAAAAGACATAGTCCTCGAGCTCGACTCCTTCATAAATGGAGACATTATTCTGAATCTTCACGTGGTTGCCGATCTTAACGTTATTTCCAACGTTAACGTTCTGCCCAAGAGAGCAGTTGGAGCCTATCGAGACGTTCGGCTGGATATGGGAAAAATGCCATATCTTTGTGCCTGAGCCTATAGCAACGTCGTTATCTATTATACTCGTTGGATGAACAAAAAACTCCCTGCTAGCTGCAGGAGATGACACGTTATTAAGCGATCTCTCGCCTGAATGAAGCAGGCTCTTGGATGCTCGCGCCAGTATCTCCATTGTCTCTACAGCGCTATCGGGCCCGGCGATCTCAGCGCTCCCGCTGTCTAAATTATTAATAAAGTAGCGCATCTCCTCCGTGAGAGGCATCTCTTTATCGTAAGGAATGATATCTGTTGTGCCATCGCGGCTAACGGGCTCACCGTTCACCCAGTCCACTCCCTTTTCATAAAAGAGGATGTTCTTCTCTTTGGTGGAGTCCTCAAAGGAAAGCATTCCCTTGGAGCCTATCACCACGAGACGCTGCTCTTTAAAGGGATGCAGCCAGCTCACGAAAATGTGAGCAACGACATTGTTGGGATACTTGAGGATAGTAAGGGTTGAGTCATGTATGTGCGGCTGAACGAACGCTCCGCCTTGCGAGATGACCTCGAGCGGTTCATCGCCGATTATATACTGGAATATAGAGATGTCATGCGGGGCCAAGCTCAGCAAAATATTCTCTTCAGTACGGACCGTTCCCAAGTTAAGGCGGTTGCTGTAGAGATACTGCAATTTGCCGATCTTGCCCGACTTGATTAATTCCCGAATCTTTCTGATAGCGGGATGGAAGAGCATCACATGGCCGACCATCAGCGTTAAGTTCTTGCTTTTCGCCAGGTCTCGTAGCTCGCGGGATTGTGAAAGTTCAAGCGTCAGCGGTTTCTCCACCAGCGCCGGTTTTCCTGCTTGCAAAATTTTCTTTGCAATAGCGAAATGCGTCTCTCCGGGGGTCGCGACGGTAAATCCATCAATTGGCGCCTGCAAAGCTTCATCTAAAGAAGCAAATGTTTGAACACCGGGGTACTTCTCCTTAAACCACTTGATTGAATCGGTGTTGGTGTCAACTATTCCGGCTAGCGCGCCGAGATCGGCGAGAGTTCGAACGTGATTTTTACCCCAACGGCCTACGCCGACTACGCATATTTTTTTATCCATAGAACTCCTTCACCTTTCCTGCAACATATTCCTGCATTTCGCGCGTCAGTTCCGGATATATTGGAAGCGCTATGGTATGACGCGCGGCATGCTCGCTGTTTGGAAAGCTGCCCTTAGCATATCCGAGATACTTGAAGCACTCCTGCTCATGAAAGGAGACCGGGTAGTAGACCTCGTTACCGATATTATTACTGGTTAAGAACTGACGGAATTCATCTCTACGATCGTCAACGCTCAAAACATATTGGTTGAATATGTGGTGCTGCCGTCCGTAACGCGACACCGGCTTTTTAACCTTCGGAGATAAAATCAGCTCATCGTATCTGTGAGCGTTTTCCCTGCGTTGCATATGCCAGCTCTCAAGATGCGGCAGCTTTACAAGCAGTACGGCGGCCTGAATCGGATCTAGCCTAAAGTTTCCGCCGATCATTGCATGATAATACTTCGGCTTGGCCCCGTGGTTTCTAAGCTTGCGGAGCTTCTCCGCCAGCTCACCGTCATTAGTTACTACCATTCCGCCGTCACCCACGCCCCCCAAATTTTTGCTGGGAAAGAATGAGAAACATCCCATAAGCCCCATGCTTCCGGCCTTCTTTGTGCCGCTTTTTGACGGATAGGTGGCGCCGATCGCTTGCGCTGCATCTTCGATGACCGGAACGTTGTATTTTTCTGCCACCTCCAAAATCGGATCCATTTCGGCGGTCTGTCCATACAGGTGGACGGGGATTATCGCCTTTACCTTTGCTCGTAGCTCTTTTTCCTTTTCGAACCATGCCTGGAGTGCGGACGGGTCGATGTTGTATGTGTCCGGGAGGATATCGACGAATACGGGAGTGGCTCCCAATCTAGCTATCACTCCGGCCGAGGCGAAGAACGAATAGGGAGTGGTAATTACAATGTCGCCGTGCTTTACGTCCAGGGCCATTAGCGCCACCAGAAGAGCATCAGTACCAGAAGAGACCCCGATGCCTTCCTTAACTTCGCTGTATTCGGCCACCTTCTTCTCGAGTTCTTCAACCTTAGGGCCCATAATGTAATGGGTCGAGTCGATCACCTCCATTACGGCCTGTTTAATCTCGTTTTCAAGCGGAGTCAGTTGAGCTTTTAAGTCAAGTAGTGGAACTTTCATATTGTTACATTGAATGGACAACCCGGTCCCTTCCGGGATGAACTGATAATATACACAAATATCCCGTCGCTACAAATAGGAGGGGTGGGAACTCTTTCTGAAGATAATAAGCAGATTTCACCTGTCTTTTAAAGACTTTGAACGATCCGATTTTTGATCGAGTTAAAATTTTCCAACAAATCTCACGCGCCGAGAACCTCCCGCAGCTAATGTGGGGATCTTCCCTCGAAGATTTTGTTCGTTAAGGGGTATAACCATAAGGCGCCCTAAATGATATTCAGCCCTCTATCCCTGTACCAAGCGATAGCTGCTTCATACCAGCCGCGCGGCAGCAGCGCCATTGCGCCCCATGCAGCAAATTCATGATTCACCTCGCGCCACCTCCTTAGCAAAGTGGAGAGCTTAATAGAAAGTGGAGAATGGGGCGGTGCAGTGCTGAAAGCCCATTTCGGATTATTTGCAAGATACAATATTCTAGGCAGGTGATAGGGCGAGCTGACGAGTGCAGCGCTCGTCCATCCGTGGACATTCATCAGCTGCCGCGCTTCGTTCATATTAGTTATGGTATCCCAAGAGCCTTTATCCACCTTTAACGCTTCAGCTGGAACGCTGCGAGCGGCTAACGCTCGGCACATTAATTGCGCCCCGCTAACCGGGCCCGGCAGCTTTCCACCCCCCAGGCAGGCAGCATGGCGCACCTTCTTTTGGTGATACAGCTGCGCTGCATGCTCGACAACCCGCAAGGTGTCCGCTGATAGACCTTCATAAGGCCCGCTTTCGCCGAAGAATATTAGCGCTGCATCTACGGTGCCACTTAGTTTATGAGCCGAGATGAGATAGGCAGAGAACGGAAGGTAAAGCGCCGTAAGCGCAATATCGACGGCGACAATCAGAATCGCTGCTCGCAGAGCCTTTCGGACTATTGCCGCCGGCTTGCTGATACAAGGCTTAGGTGCGTGAGCTACCGGATTCCGATCAATTTGTGAAGCTGAATCGAGAGTCTCCATTTGTCCGGCGCCTGTTTTACGAGATTTATGCACCACTCCAGGTCCTCTCTGCGCAGGGTGCCGTCCGGCTGAAAGGCGGGAGATACAAAATAATGTTTCGCGGCAATGCTCGGTCGAGGAAGTGACATGCCTTCGCTTAATACATATTTCACTTCATCGGCGTGCCGCTGCCTAATGGTGTGTTCTGCGCTTTTTGGTGAAAGTGTTATCCAGTCGAAACCCTCCGGCAGCCTTATAGTCCCGTTTGTTTCGATAGCAATCTTCCATCCTGCGTTTTTCAAGGCGCCAAGGAAATCAGGTGTCACTTGAAGCGCCGGTTCGCCGCCGGTTAGCAGTAGCCAATCGGTTTGAAGCTTCATGGCTGAAAGCTCACTGAAAATCTGCGACTGAGTCATGACGCGCTTCCCAGAAAAGTCGGTGTCACAGTCGAACCCGGAGTTACTGACGGAGCATCGCAAATTACACTGAGAAAATCTGAGGAAAACCATAGCGCGCCCGGCTTGCGCACCTTCTCCTTGCAGGGAACAGAAGATTTCGTTAATTGCAAACTGGCCCGCAGCGGGGAGGTCCAGCTTCGGTCGATCTATAATGTTGTGCGCCAGGCGCACCGAACGATTTGCGCTCATAAGAAAAGCAACGAATATCACCCGTTAAGCGCAAAAGTCTATCACTTATGCCTATATTACTCCAGCGAAGCTACATCTTGTGGTAGGGGGCCGGATCCAATAATCCGCATTCCTTGAAAGCGCTTCGGCGCTCCCGGCAAGTGCCGCAGCTCCCGCAGTGAGCTGGCCCCCCTTCATAACAGCTCCAGGTTTTTTCGAACGGCACGCCAAGCTCACTCCCCAGTTTGCAGATCTCGGCTTTGCTTAGGCCTGTGAATGGCGACAGCAGCTCCAAATTATTCCAGTCGGATAAGTTCAAGGCCTTCCGCATTGCGTCAAGGAACTCGCTGCGGCAATCGGGATACAATGCGCGATCTCCGCCGTGAGAGGCGATCGCAATACTGTCCCAGCCCGAGCTGAGAGCCCATGATGCCGCAATCGAGAGAAAGATCATATTGCGATTAGGGACCACAGTCACCTTAAGGCTTTGCTCGTCGTATTCCGCGCGCGGAACGGTGACAGACCTGTCCGTGAGGGCGCTTCCTTTGAGCAGTGTTCCCACACCGGCAAGATCAAGGATGCGATGGTCTATCTTCAGACTCTGCGAGATGGATTTGGCCGACTCAAGCTCCTTCCTGTGCCGCTGGCCGTAATCAACAGAGATCGCCTTAACGGAGTGTCCGCCCGCAATCAGGTGGTATAAAAGCACTGTAGAATCCATTCCTCCTGAGAAGCAGACCACGGTTTTCATAATTCTACTGTCGCAGTGTGCGGATAATCCCGCTTGTTTTATAGCCCTCAGTGAAACGTACGGGAGTAAGATCAATTCCGCCGCGCCGCATGAAGTGGCAGATCACTTTGAGCTCGTCCATTCGTGTCGTGCCATCCTTTCTTTTGTGCAGCTGCTCAAAAATGCGCTCACAACAATCTTCGTGAAAGCACTTCTGACTCCGGAATGAGATGAGATAGCGCAGCAGTGCTTCGCGGCGAATTTTGGGGCCGCGGTAGGAGATCTCGACGGTAGCCCAGTCAGGCTGGCGAGTTACCGGGCATAGCGCCCGGAAGCAGTTAGTGTAAAGAGTCTCTTCGCTCCGTTCTGAAGCGAAAGCCTCCTCTGGTAAACCATCCTCCGAAAGTATGCCGCCTTTCGCATCAGCTTCGTCAAGGCATGTTCCATCTATCGGCGCAGGTAGCAGCAGGCCCCATTGACCTGGAGACAAAACTCTAACCTTTACATCCTTTGCCTCTACCGTTTCCGCCAGGCGGCAGCTAATCTCTCGAGTTACTTCGCCGGATTCTGCAAAGGTCTTCCCGTTCATGCTTCCCAAGAACAGTTTGAGGCTTTTGGACTCCACGATATTAGGAGTGGAGCTCTCATAGGTAATCTCCGCCACGCCGCTAACAGGAAGGTTATTGGGAGCGATCCAAGAAAGCTCGTAACAGCGCCATAGGTCAAAACCGCCGGGCGCACCGCTTCCACCCTTTGTAGGGCGCTTTCGAGGAATCGCGCGCAGGAGCCCGGCATCATATTCAGTTGGATAGTCTACATGCTTTCCGAGCTGAAGGTCGTCGAGACTCATTTTCTCTTTTTTATTTCGTTTATGAGATGCTGGTTCGCAGGAGAGCGGCTGCATGAGTTGCAACCGCCCTTTCCGCTGAGAGAGCGGCGCGCCCTATAAAGCAGGTATGCGGCGGCTAAGGCCACGGCTAAAAATAGCAGTAAATCTTGCATTGGGTGCGGTAATCATACCATTGCTGAAGTAAAAAGTAACGCCGCGCGGTTCCACATCGATCCCTGCAACAGTTGTGCATGGGTGCTGCGGGGACAGGCTCTAAATACCCGGAAAGTCACGACCCTCTCATGGCTGGCGCTGCCTAAGGGAGGTTCTTAGTATCTTTCATTATGAAAGCAAAAATTGCAGGATCTTTATGCGGGCGGGATGCCTCTCGCTGTGAGCGGACGACTATATAATTCAAACGATGAATTTAAATAACGCCAGTCAGATTGTAATTATCCTCGCGGGCGGGACAGCAGCGCAGCTGTTAGCCTGGCGCTTACAGATTCCATCCATCGTTTTTCTTCTGCTGATCGGGATAGTGCTTGGACCCCTCATGGGAGCGGTCTCGCCGAGCGCCATATTCGGCGACCTTCTAACTCCGATTGTGTCGATGTCGGTTGCGCTTATTCTGTTTGAAGCGGGAACTACACTACATCTTAAGGAGCTTAGCGGAAGACGCGGGACGGTCGTTGCCCTGATAACTATCGGAGCGTTGGTAGCATTTATCGGGATAACCGCCGCATGCCACTATCTTCTCGCCGTGCCTCTACAAGGATCGCTGATAATTGGTTCTATCTTGGTCGTCTCCGGCCCAACAGTCGTCATACCCCTGCTGCACTCCATTCGGCTTAAAGAGCCGCTCGGGGCGATACTTAAATGGGAAGGGATTCTAATTGATCCGATCGGGGTCATTCTTGCCATCCTGATTGCCGAAGGGCTCGTTGACACCGCGATGGCGGCTACCCCTCTTCACATCTTCTACGGAATGCTCGCCAGCCTCTCGGTGGGCGCTGTTCTAGGGGTAGCAGGCGGAGCGATTATAGTATTAGCGTTGCGGCGTTACCTCGTTCCCGATCATCTGCAGCTGCCGTTTCTTATTTGCACGGTATTGCTTTCATTTTGGGCCTCGAACTACTTTTACCATGAATCCGGGCTTCTTGCCGCCACTCTTGCGGGCATGATAGTGGCTGAAAAGGGTGGAGTGTCGTGCCGTAACATCCTAGACTTCGCTGCCAATCTGCAACCTTTGCTGGTCGCATTTTTGTTTGTAGTGCTCTCGGCGAACCTCGATCCCGAGCACCTTGCAATTGTGGGCTGGGAAAGCTTACTGTTTCTGGCCGCATTAATTCTGATAGTCCGGCCTTTTAGCGTGTTCGTTTCTACAAGCCTCTCCAAGCTCTCGATCCGTGAAAAGGTCTTGCTTTCATCGATTGCTCCGCGCGGAATAGTTGCTGCATCACTGGCATCCGTTCTCACTCTTAACCTGAGCAAAAGTGGCATCCCGGGTGTCGAGTACGTGCTGCCGGTAATATTTTTTACTATTATCGGCACCGTACTACTATATGGAAGTATCGCTCCAATCCTCGCGTGGACCTTGTCTTTGCGCCAGGCCAATCCACAGGGAGTAATGTTCGTCGGGGCGTCGAGCTTTGTACGCGCCTTTGCTCAAGCTTTGGCGAAGCACGGAGTAAAGGTAACCCTTATCGATAATAACATTAGAAATATCTGGAAGGGACGTAAGCTAGGCCTCTCTTGCCATCACGGGAACGCTCTCTCCGAACATGTGCAAGACGAGCTGGATCTGGAAGGCATTGGCGCAATGGTCGCTCTGACCCCGAACGACGAAGCTAACTCTCTTTCTGTTTTGGAGTACGAGAGGATACTTGGGCGGGCAAATGCTTATCAGGTCGCACCCTACGAAGGAGAATCGGATCGTTATCTATCCCCCGCACAGGGTAAGGTTCTTGGGCTGCGCAGACTGACTTGGTATCAGATAGAAGAGTTGTGGGATAATGGATATCGCGTCCGTACTATCCCTATGCCCCAAGAAGGAGTGTCTTCCTTGGATGAAAATATCTTTCCACTTGCCGCGTTGCTTCCAGAAAAAAAAGTTTCTCTACTTCACCCAGAATTTACAACTACACTGAAGGGCGAGATCTCTCTTGTAGTCTTCGCTCCCAGGCCGGGGGTGGGGCAATAACAGGATCAAGATCAAGATAAGGTAGTAAAGTTGAGACTCTCGTTACGTCCCGAAAAAATGCAGCGCCGCATGATAGGTAACGAATGACGCGGCGTATGCCATTGCCGTCATGTAAGTAAACATAAATGCCACCCACCACCACGAGCCGGTCTCGCGGCGGCATACCGCAAGAGTGGACATGCACTGACATGCAAAGACGTAAAAGACCATGAGTGAAAGCGCCGTTGGGAGGGTGAATTCTCCAAGAGCACGCTTCTCTTTTAGAACATGCAAGAGAGTGTCGCCCTCGTCATCTTGCTGCTCCAGATTGTAGACGGTGCTGAGGGAACTTAAGAAAACCTCCCTGGCGGCGAAGGAACTTAGGATTCCTACACCTATCTGCCAATTGAAACCTAAAGGTTCTATCAGCGGCTCCATAGCCGTTCCTATCTGGCCCGCATACGATTCCTTCACTTCGCCCCTCGGGTAGCTGGCTAGGAACCATAAGACTATCGAGCAGGCCAGGATAACCGTTCCCGCGCTCTTTAGAAAAATTAGCACTCTATCCCATACATCCTGCAGAACTTTTCTAAGCGAGGGGGCTCTGAATCGCGGCATCTCCATCACGAAGATGGCCGGTTCTCCGCGCAGCAGACTGAGCTTCAGCAGCCAAGCCACTGCCACCGCACCCAGTACACCGAGCAGGTACATACTGAAGAGCACCAAGCCCTGCAGAGAAAGAAAGCCCGCCACGGTTCCGGCCGGGATAAATGCTGCAATCAACAAAGTGTAAACCGGGAGCCGGGCACTGCAGCTCATGAGTGGCGCCACAAGAATTGTAGTCATGCGATCTGCGAACGAGGGGATTGACCGTGTCGACATTATGCCCGGAATGGCGCAAGCAAAAGAGCTCAGGAGAGGGATGAACGAACGGCCCTGCAGGCCGAACTTACGCATTATTTTATCCATTAAAAATGCCGCCCGAGATAGGTATCCACTATCCTCTAGCAGACCAAGAAAGAAAAATAGAATTGCTATTTGCGGGACGAATATAATCACCGCGCCGACGCCTGCAACTATTCCGTCCACTACCAAGCTCTTCAGCTGCCCGCTGGGCAACAGTGAGCCCAGCATAGTGCCGAACGATTGGGTTGCGCTGTCGATTGCATCCATTGGGTAGCTTGCCCAGGCAAAAATCGATTGGAAAATGGCTCCCATTAACAAAAGGAAAATCAGCGATCCCCAAATCTTGTGGGTGATCACCCCGTCGATACGGTCATAAAGTCTCTTTTGGGCCTCGCTCTGAATAACACACGAGCGCTTTACTATTTCGTGAATCCAGGTGTAACGGCTCGTGGCCTCGAAGCTGAAGGGGTCAATCCCGCTTCCCTCGAGCTGCGCGCGCAGTGTGTTAAGTCTGTTGCGCGACTCTGCATTTGACGGTGCGGAGGCCTCAGAAAAAAGGGAGCTTCCGAGCAGGACCGCAAGGGAAGAATCGATTTCGCCCTCTCCGTTCAACTCTAGTTTGCCGAGTTCTTCGCAAGCGGCGCGATATTCAGAGGACGGAGGAAGCCAGGAGTATTGCTTAGGAGCGGAACCGGGACGTGAGAGCAGCTTTCCGGCCTGTTCTCTTAGCTGCGAAATTCCTTTTCCTTTATTTGCTGAGAGTGCAATTACCGGAATTCCGAGCTCTTTGGCCAGCAGCTCGCCCTTTATATCTATTCCGTCTTTGTCGGCCAAGTCCTTCATGTTCAATGCAGCGATTACCGGGACATTGAGATCCAGCAGCTGAGTGGTCAGGTATAGATTTCTCTCCAGATTGCTGGCGTCTATTACGGAAATGATGAGGTCTGGCCTAGGCTCGGAGCGGAGCTTACCTAGGAGGGCTTTGGAGGCAATCGCTTCATCAATCGAGTGGCCGGAAAGAGTGTATGTACCGGGTAGATCCACCAATACGGCTTGTTCTCCCGAAGCGAATGAAATTTTCCCTTCTTTCTTCTCGACCGTTACTCCAGGGTAGTTGGCTACTTTATAGTTAAGCCCGGTAAGTGCATTGAAGATAGTAGTTTTGCCGCAATTAGGGTTGCCTGCCAGTACGATCCTAGGCAGCGAATGTTCGGCTGAGATTTTTAAGTGAGACACCTCAAGCGCCACGAGGCTTCTAAATTATAGGCATTAGTTGAGATCCAATCTAAGAAGTCTAGCTGAAGGGCACTACTTCGATTTGTGCTGCCTCGGATAAGCGCAGGGATAGTTTATAGCCCAATGCTTTAATCTTCATAGGATCACCCAATGGTGCAATGCGCAGCACTTCGATGATGGTTCCTGCCACAACTCCCATTGCTAAAAGTTTTCCGCCGACACTCTTATTTTTGCAGCATACAGAGCACACTACAGCTTTGCTGCCGGCGCCGAGTTTATTTAGTGTGAGAGTCCGATCCATTCTGCTGGAATTAAAAATGGCAAAAATAGAGCGCTATGAAGCGCCACATATATAAGCCTACGGTATATCTCAGTATGCTGTCAATCGGAAGCTAACGGTAATTTTACTTAGGTATATCGAATAAATTACTCATGTACAGGCTTTGGGAGTTAATTTATTGATTATTCGAGACTTTTAGGCCAAAATCTTGCCTGCCGGCTATTGGCCTTGTCGAGCTTTTTCAGGAGAGGTTATTCCCCGTTCAATATATAAGACCGCCTGCGAGGGCTCATACCCCGCTTTATGCCACACAGCTGAGGTTTCCGGATCAATCCCACATTCAATCCAGCGTAACGCCGCTTCTGGACTTACGCCTGCAGTCCGCCACCTTGCTGAGATTACTACGTCGTTAAAGCCGGCATTGAGCCACTGTAGCGCCTCAGATGGGGCAAATCTGAAAGCATTCCAGTATCCGCTTAATTTAGGAGCGAAGCCTGCCTCTTGCCAACGTTGAGCTTCGACGCGCGAGATGTCAGCCATCTCATAAGTAAATTCGGGCTCAAAGACAGCGAGAAAGGAATTTATATCGTTGACGTTCATTCGCAAGTATCCGGGCAAAAGATATGTGGCGCTATGAAGCCTCGCATCGTATTCGGGACCTATTGTGGCGCGTTGACGCAGCTCTTTGAGAAGCCAGTTTGCGAGTGCGATCTCGTTAGCTGCCGATGGTAGTTGCAATGAATACTGCTCCACAAAGTCGGGCCGTCCGAACTCCCGGCCATACTCTATATACCCTTTAATGAAATTTTCTTGCCCGTATACAAACTGAACGTAGGTAGAGACAAGCAATGCGTCATCCTCCCCTAACCGGTATTCCGGCGATTGAGATAATATCCGCTCCAGCTTCTCAGCCAGCTGATTTAGCTCCTTTTTACGCTCTGAAAACAGGTCGAGAGCCCGCTTGGCCTCGAATGTTTCTGGCATACTCCAGCTTGTGGACATAAGTGGGACGCGCTTTGCAAGATCTGCCGACCAGCGGCTGACCGTCTCCAGACTCTTTTCCGTTCGCATCAAGTCGTCGGTTTTGAAGTCGGGATGCGCGGCCTGGCGTAGTGCATTTAAAAATGCAAGTTTCCCCCGCAGCAGAGCATTCAAGTAATTGATGATCGCGTGACTTAGGTCGCAGTCTGCTTGTAGATTGGAATTCATAGGGAAGATATCCTAAAAAAACCCGCGAAAAATCAAAACGCTTCACTATGTTATTCTGCAATAATGAACGAAGGTGATCTACACTTTTTAATTTTGCGTTGTGCCGATAGTCGATCGAAAAGACAGCTGCGGACCCTCAATGAAACTTTTCAAGAGCTTACAAGATTGTCTGTTCTGAGATCGCCTTGGAGAGGCCGATTCCGGGGATTTTAAAAAATAATTTGATATGGGCGGGGTGAGAATTTGCTATCATTTACGAAGCGCGCCTGTTATTTTTTTCAGCTCAAAATTTTTTGCTCTAGACACATGCAGTCCTGGGCTATATATAGTGGGTAAGAAGCTCGTAAACCACAATATATTGTGGTTCTGCGGGATCCTTAATAGAATCCTAATACCATAGGACGACCATCTGATTTGGGTCTTTCCAGCGGGCCGAGGGGCTTTTATGTCCTTTGACGGGTTGGTGTGGCTGCTAGTGTAAAAAGGTAAAGTTGTTGTTGGGGGTGAAATGGAAAGCATCGGATCGAACGAATCTTCAACCAATAATGGATTAAACGGTGGCCTCACATCACAGCAGGCCAAGGAAAATGGGTCCGCAAAAAATGTGGACCTTGAGCGTCCGTCGAAATCGCCGCCCACCACGATAGCGGTTGTGAAGCGCAACGGGATGCTGGTGCCCTTCCGGCGCGATAGAATATTCTCTGCCATCGAAGCGGCCTTTCGCGCCACAAACAGCATCGCGATAACATCTCCACTTCCTCAAGAGATTTACAGTACCGTTCAGGAGGTTACGGCGCTTGTAGCGGACGAACTAAGCAAGCAAGCCATGCAGGGTGCTGCGCTGACCGTCGAGGGAATTCAGGACCTTGTTGAAGTAAAGCTGATGCAAAGCGGTCACTACGAGGTTGCCAGAAACTATATAATTTACAGAGACGAGCATAAGCAGCTAAGAGACGATTCCCCTCGCAATCTTAAGGTCTTGCGCCGTGACGGCAAGACTTTTGTGCGTTTCAACCCAATGAAGATCGCATCGGCGATTGAGCGCGCTTTCCGCGCTTCGCTCAAAGTCGACGGGCCTTCACCCCAGGAGATCATTAACGCAGTAAATCTTCTTACGAATAAAGTCGTCTCCAAAGCGGTTGAGCGGGCCAAGAGCGGCGCGACAATAGAGATTGAACTTATTCAGGACGAAGTTGAGCGTCAAATGATGGCGGAAGGCTTCTATCAAGTTGCCAAGGATTTTATTATTTATCGCGCTCAGCGCAGCGCCCTTCGTACCCAGCCAGCCGCCGAAGAGGTCCGGCCTGCACCTCAGATTACCGGAGAGAAAGAGCAGGAAGAGAAGGTTGAGGTCCGCTACTCGGTAACTCGCCGGGATGGCAGCGCGGCTACTATATCGGAGGGCGATCTTCGCACCCGCATATCCTTTGCCTGCAAAGAATTTGAGCAGCAGGGTTTGGTTTCAAGCGAAGAGGTGCTGCAGGAATCTCTTCGCAACTTCTATGACGGCATCAAAGCAGAAGAGATCGATCAGGCCAATATTATGGCCGCGCGATCCAAAATAGAGAAGGAGCCGGCTTACTCCTATGTCGCCTCCGGGTTGCTGCTAGATGTGATTTATCGTGAGGCTTTCGGCATCGACGCGCACAACCCAAAACTGGAAGAGGAGCACCGCAAATATTTCAAGAGCTATCTAAGCAAGGCGATCTCGCTCGAGCGCCTTGACCCCAAGCTGCTGGAATTCGATCTCGATTTTCTTTCTCAGGCGTTGGATCTTAAGCGAGACCTGAATTTCGCATATCTCGGTTTGCAAACTCTGTACGATCGTTATCTCATTCACAGTAACGATATCCGCCTTGAAACTCCGCAGATATTTTGGATGCGGGTCGCAATGGGATTGAGCGTTCTCGAAGGGGAACAGAAAAACCAGAGAGCGGTTGAGTTCTATAACGTTCTTTCTCAGTTCAGATTTGTCTCGAGTACTCCTACCTTATTCAATGCCGGAACGATGCACCCGCAGCTGAGCAGCTGCTATCTTTCCACCGTAATGGACGATCTGCAGCATATCTTTAAGGTCATCTCGGATGACGCTCAGCTATCCAAATGGGCCGGCGGACTCGGGAACGACTGGACGAATGTACGTGCCACCGGTGCTCGCATTAAGGGTACAAACGGACGTAGTCAGGGGGTGATTCCTTTCCTTAAGGTTGCTAACGATACCGCTGTGGCAGTTAACCAGGGCGGCAAGCGCAAAGGGGCGATGTGCGCCTATATCGAGACCTGGCATCTGGATATCGAGGATTTTCTTGAGCTTCGGAAGAACACAGGCGATGAGCGCCGGCGAACCCACGACATGAACACCGCGAATTGGATCCCAGACCTGTTCATGAAGCGCGTAGCATCAAATGGACAATGGACATTGTTTAGCCCGAGCGATGTGCCCGATCTCCATGATCTTTACGGTACGGCATTCGAAAAGCGCTACGAGGAATATGAAAAGATGGTTGACCAGGGGGAGATCAAGCTTTTCAAGAGAGTCGAGGCGATGGGGATTTGGCGAAAAATGCTCAGCATGCTCTATGAAACTGGACATCCTTGGATGACTTTCAAGGATCCTTCAAACATCCGCTCGCCGCAGGATCATGTCGGTGTGGTGCACAGCTCGAATCTTTGCACCGAGATTTTGCTGAATACCTCCAAAGAGGAGACCGCAGTTTGCAATCTCGGCTCTATTAATCTTCCGGCCCATATAAAGGACGGTAAGCTTGATGCAAAGCTGCTTGCAGCGACCGTAAGGACCGCGGTGAGAATGTTGGACAACGTTATTGATATTAACTTTTATCCGACGCCTGAAGCGCGTAATGCCAACCTGCGACACCGCCCAATCGGGCTGGGAGTAATGGGATTCCAGGACGCTCTTTACGAGCAGCGCTTGAGCTATGCCAGCCCTGAAGCGGTTAACTTCGCCGATCAGAGTATGGAGCTCATCTCCTACCATGCCATCTTGGCTTCCAGCGACTTGGCTAAGGAAAAAGGAACTTACTCGACCTATAAAGGATCGAAGTGGGACCGGGGCCTTCTGCCGATTGACACCATCGCACTGCTGGAGGAGCAGCGTGGAGGTGACGTAGATGTAGATCGAAGTTCGACTCTAGATTGGGAGACGCTACGTAAGGCCGTGCGTCAGAACGGCATGCGGAACAGCAATACGATGGCTATCGCGCCTACGGCGACGATCTCCAACATTACCGGAATCACTCAGTCGATTGAGCCCGCGTACAAGCACCTATACGCCAAATCGAACCTGTCCGGTGAATTCATCGTGTACAACGTGTACCTGGTGAATGACTTGAAAGCGCTCGGACTTTGGGATCATGAGATGGTGGATGATCTGAAGTATTTTGATGGCTCCATTATGGAGATTGAGCGAATTCCGGATGACCTTAAGCGCATTTACCTCACCGCATTCGAGATTGAGCCCGAGTGGTTGATTGAGTGCGCTTCGAGACGTCAGAAGTGGATAGATATGGGTCAATCGCTTAATCTCTATATCGCTGAGCCGAGCGGGAAAAAACTCCACGACATGTATCTGCATGCCTGGCGCAAGGGACTTAAGACTACCTACTATCTGCGGTCGCTAGGAGCAACTCAGATCGAGAAATCCACCACCGATATCAACCGCCGCGGGTTGCAGCCGCGCTGGATGAAGAGTAAGTCGGCATCCAGCAACATCAAGGTGGATCGGCAGTCCGAGGGTGAAGAGCCTCGTTCCGGTGATGCGCCGGCCGGCGGAGAATCCGCCGGCGCTGAAAACCGTGCCATTGCTGTACCTAAGGCAGTTTGCAATCTGGACGGAGATTGCGAGAGCTGCCAATAACCGAGTATTTATGTTTTTTTAGGAGGTCGAGATGCTTAATTTTGATGATATCCCCGGGGGGAAAGCCGATGGTTCAAACAGCGATGAGCAAGAGAACTCATCCGATCTGATAGGTAGAAAGGGCCGCGTCAACCAGAGCGACAAGCGGTTGATTAACTGCCAAACCGTGGATGTAAACCAGCTAATGCCGCTTAAATATAAGTGGGCATGGGAGCATTACCTTAACGGCTGCGCAAACAACTGGCTGCCGACTGAAGTGCCAATGGGCAAAGATATAGAGCTTTGGAAGTCCGACAGGCTTAGCGCGGATGAGCGCCGTGTTATCATGCGCAATCTTGGGTTTTTCAGCACTGCCGAGAGTTTGGTCGGGAACAATATCGTACTTGCGATATTCAAGCACGTAACCAACCCGGAAGCGCGCCAGTATTTGTTAAGGCAGGCTTTCGAGGAGGCAGTTCATACCCATACCTTCCACTACATAGTTGAGTCCCTCTCGCTTGATCAGCAGGAGGTCTTCAACATGTACAACGAGGTGAATTCAATTCACGATAAAGACAAGTTCGAAATGGAGCTGACCGCGGACGTTATTCGTCCGGAGTTCTCCACCGATACCTTCGAAGGCAAGCAGAAGTTCCTCGAGAACTTGATAGGCTTTTACGTCATTATGGAGGGCATCTTCTTCTATAGCGGCTTCGTGATGATCCTTTCGTTCCACCGCCAGAACAAGATGACCGGCATCGGGGAACAGTTCCAGTATATTCTGCGGGATGAAACCATTCATCTTAACTTCGGAATTGATCTGATCAACGGTATAAAGGAAGAGAGCCCGGAGGTCTGGACGCCGGAGTTTCAGCAGCAGATGGTGGATCGTATCAGACAGGCTGTCGAGCTGGAGTACAACTATGCCGTAGACTGTTTGCCGCGCGGGATACTCGGATTATCAGCGCCGATGTTCAGAGATTATGTTCAATATATTGCGGACCGCCGGCTTGAGAGGATCGGACTAAAGAGCCAGTACGGCTCGAAGAATCCGTTCCCCTGGATGAGCGAAACGATCGACCTTGGGAAAGAGAAGAACTTTTTTGAGACGCGCGTGACTGAGTATCAGACGGCCGCTTCACTGACCTGGTAGCGTGTAGGGGGTAGAATCTCGTAAGCATTTTCCCCCGTGCTGAACAGTTATGGCCACAGAGAGCCGGGCGCTTTAGGCGCCCACTTTATGGCCGATGAATTTAATAAATTCTTCGGCTATCGCTTTCCATGAAAACTGCTTAGCGGCTGCTAACGAGGCGGATGAAAGGGCGTTCCAGGCGCCGTCATCCGTCAGCAGCCGGTTCAGCTGCGACTTGAATTCCTGCATGTATTCGGGAGAGCCGGGCTTCCCTTTAACTATCACGCCGCGGTCACCTACTGTTTCCGGGAGCGCTCCTAGCTCGGAAGTCACAACCACGCAGCCTGCTGCCTGAGCTTCCATAGCCGTTATGCAGCTGGTTTCCTCGAAGGTGTTTGGATACGCCAATATGCTCGAGCGCATCATCTCTCTCGCCAGTGCTTTCTGAATTACATTGCCGTGCATTACGCATCCGGGTAGTTGGCTCATTTCCCTTGAAAGTGCCTCAAATTCCCGAACGAGCTTTGGATGAAAGTCATTCTTTTCATTCTGCGAGTACACTTGATAGCCTGAGAATACATGCAGCTCCAGGTCAGAATGGTTCTTTACTAGATCACTGTATATATCTTTAAGCAGATTGAGCCCCCTATAGGGCGTTGAAGAGTAGATTAGCCGTTTCCTGAGGCGTGTCTCGCTACCTTCAAAATAGGGAAGATGTAAGCCGTTCCGAAGTATATAGATCTTTTCAGCAGGAAAGCCTGAGTGGCTGCTCAAGGTATGCGCGTGCCAATTGCTTACACATAGCAAGTGATCAATTTTATTAATCACCCGCGCGTCTCCGATCCCTATATTTTGAGCCAGGTCGTATGAATCACCGGTCCAGAAAAGACGGAGCTTGCTCTGAAAGGGCAACAGAAGCGGAGTCCATTCACGCACGCTAATGACAGCATCAAGTTCCCCTAATCGGTCCACCATAGTATATGGCAGTAGGAGCGGTTCGGTGAGGCGGGGGTTGCGCTCTTCTGTTAAGAGGATCACCTCATGACCGGCCTGGCCTATGGCTTCCGAGAGCCGGAGAAGAGCCGTTTCCATTCCGCCCAAAGGGCGGCTCTCGAGCGATTGTGGAGAGACCTGTAGCATTGAGGATGGAGCAAATGCTATTCGCATATTCTCCCTCTCTGGATATCAAAGGAGCCATCGCGGGCCATTACGCTACTCACAAAGGTTCTGGGTTAACGCTTGGTTAACTCTTCCATCTGCTGCCGAAGCTCTTGAAGAGAGGATGTAAAACTCAGAACTTCTTCTTGCAGTTTTGAAATCCATTCGCTTTTTGACAGAACGGTCTTTTCTAAATCCTCTATAAGCTCGTCTTTGCGCTGCAGCTCGGATTCAAGAGTAGCTAGGCGATCTTTGACTGGTTGGAGCTGCGAGTCGTACACCTTGGTCGGCGATAAAGCCGCTTGTCCGGCCTTGATCTCGGTTAGCTGCTTACTGAGCTCCTCGGTTGAGTGCCGCAAGTTGGAGTTGTCCTGCTCCAACTTCGAGGTCCAAGAGTCCTTTGCCCTTATGCTGTCTTCCAGCTTCATAATCCAAGATTGCTTAAGAGCGTTCTCTTTCTCCAAGAAGAGAAGGTAGGCGTTCATGGCAACGAGGCGGCTGGCCGGCCCTTCGGTTGGCGGATCTTTGCCGAGTTCACTCAGTGCACTTGTACCGTTAGTATCGGTGCTTGGAATATCGTCATAGACGTATTGTTGGAATCGATTCTCCATCCGCAGAAAAGATTCGAAGTTTTCTGGTGCTATGGCGGCATGCCTTAATGCCTCTTCTAATGGTACCAGCGAATTTGGGCGTAATCTTTTGTTGTTGCCGTAAAAACCTAGGATGGCGCGGAAAATTATAAAGTCCGCCGGTATCGGGAAAGGGAAAGTCCACTCGTAGTCTATAAGAACAAAGCCGTCGTCTTTTGCCAGAATATTGTCGAAATTTATGTCAAGGCATCCTATGGAGAGGCAGTCGCATTCGGATGCAGGATGATCTCCAAATACAGACTTGAAATGCCGGTCGGACTGCTGCGGGACTTGAGGGAAGGAACGTACCTGTTCGCAGTAGTGCGCTATCATATTAAGAAATGAGTCTTTCTGCTTGCGCCTCAAACACCCAATTAACAGCGACTCCAGTGAGTCGGCATCAATGTAATCAAAACTTATCTGATTCTTTTCGGAGCGGTAAGGTTTATTGATTTCAAATGGCAATTTGAGCTCGCTCAACTTGCTGTAGGCAAGCAATATCTCCTGCAAAAACGGCACAGCTTCTGGTTGCATGGCGTGTTTGCTTACCACCAGCGTGTCGCCTCGCAGTTCAACACTGGTTCGCAGCTGAAAGCGCCGTCTTCGCCGGGAGTTGAATCTTGAATAGATTATCATGGGACAGCCTTTGCAAAGACAAGAAATGAGTTTGCAAAGAAGCTGAACTGCCCGGCTCCGATAATACTATCCATTACAAGCGCTTCATCGAAAAGTTCAGCTCTTTCGCCGGAAGGATCGGGCGTAGGTAGCAAGCCAGGCCTGACCGAGTGTCTGGGCGAGGGAAGATAGGCGTCGGAAAAGATCTCGACCGGCAGCTTGTAGTCGGGCAGTGGGTAGTAGAATTGCAGATTGGAATATCCGGCCGTGTTGAGCATGCGCTCTAACTCACCCCTGTCAAAAGTCTGGACGCCATCTCTGCCGGGATAGCCTTCGATGGATTCGAACATTCGACCCGTATGATCTTCCCGGCAGCCGGACCAGTATTTCAGACCGAACTTATTCTCTATTGCAAGAATAAGGCACCCCCCCGGCTTGAGCAGTGACCTGGTCCGCGCAAGCAGGTGATCGTAAGGTCTGGCAGATCTGCCGTAACGCCCGGCATATTCAAGCACTCCTATGCAAGTCACATAGTCAAAGGGCCGCTCGAACTCTATCTGGTTGAAATCTCCTACGATGATCTCGAGGTTGCTGTAGTGTTTGCACCGTTGAAGTATTATCTCTGCGCGAAGACGGGTCAGCTCCACGGCCGTAACTTTCCTCGCCCGCCTGCAAAATAGCCCCGTTAAAGCTCCGCAGCCGGCGCCGATCTCGAGCAGCTCGCAGTCGGAGTTGAAATCGAACCAAGATAGAAGGTTCTCTCTTTCAGGTGAGAGGTGATAGAGAGTAGGCCAATCGGGCTTATCTGTTAAAAGGGAAAGAATGTCTTCGGGGTTCTTAGCTTCCTTAAAATGGGCGAGCAGGCGCTGTTCGGATTCGCCGTCCGAATAGTGCATGTCATGGTTAAAGGAATTAAGGTTGAGTGTGGGCCCCGCTGACATGACTGTGTTTAGACTCGCTGCTTTAGCTGTTCATAGTATAATACGACGATCCGCTTCATCAATAAACGCACGCCGTTTTTCGAACGAAAAGCCCTCAAAAACCATCCATTGACTGCGAGGAAGGAGAGAAAGCTTAAGTTTATCCATGAAAAAGCTAAGCCGCCGCTGCCGGGCGTCATTATATGCCCGTTCAAATATGGCGCGCTGCTTGGGGTCGGGCTCTTTCGCAAGCGTCTCCCGCAGCAGAGCTTCCAAAGATTTGATGCCACGCCGGGAATCGTACTTGTAGTGCATAAAGAAGCAGTTGCGCATACTGTAGTAGTGCTGATTAGTGAGATCCTTGCCGGTGTCATCTGACTCGGTCAGGTGCACATATTTGGCCTTGGGATTTATCTTGCACCTCCACCCGTTCATCCACATCCGCCAGCTTAAGTCTACATCCTCGCAGTATAGAAAAAAGCGATCGTCAAATAGTCCGACCTCCTCGAGAGCGCGTCTATCAATTAGTACGCCCCCTCCGGAGCACCAGTGGGTCTCGAATGTCCGCAAATCATAGGCTTTAGGATGTTCCCGCGGCTCTTGTAGCGCCTCCACCATGCCGGCAGAGTTATCCTCACGCATGAAGCGAACCAGTTCGCTAAGACATTCCGGATCGATGCGAGTATCCATATTAAGGAGGAAAACGAATGGAGAATCGGTTTCATTCAGCGCCCGCTCCATAAGCAGATTATTGCCTCCCGTAAAACCCAAATTACGCTCGGACTTTTCTAGTACAATGCGTATAGGATATGTTCCGGGTCTAACGATTCGATCTTCTATCAGCCTAAACGAGGCGTGCTCCGGGTGATTATCCAGGATGCGAATTGTTATCTTTTCAAAGGGGTAGTTAATTCGAGAAAAGGCTGAGAAATAGCCATCGATAAAGCGCTCGGAGTTGTAAGCCAGGGTGAGAACTTCTATGGCGGGATGTTCTTCTAACTGCCGGGCTGGCTTTTTATAGATTTTTTTTTTCTGATGATTCGAATCGGCTCTAGCGGGCCGTATGCCCACAGAGCAATGAGAGCCTTGACAGGATAGCGCAGAATCAAAGGCAGATGATCGGCGGAATATCGCGACAGCCGGTCGGCATAGTCCTTGATGCGATCGCGGTCAGCGAGCAGCGCAGAGTACTCTTGGTTCTTTCGTTCAAGTTCACTGCTTAATTCATGTTCGCGCTTGCGCTCTGCATGTGTGCCCTCAAGCTTGTAATGACTAACTAGATGCTCCCTTAAGCGCTTCGAGTACCAAGAGATCGTTTCCTCCCGCACCCGCAGAACCTTCTTAAGTCTCTCAATCTCTAGTGCCTGCTCTCTTATGATTGCCTGCTCCTCGGTGATTAGCTCCGGAATAGATACGACCAATGCCCCGGTGAAGAAGGTCAGTAGCGACGGGAGCTTGCTGGTGACGGTGTTGCTGCTAAGTGGAGGATCGGTTAGCACTACCGCATCAAATTCATCGGGCGTAAAGCGTGATAGAAAGCTGTCTGAAGCAAGCGGCTCAACTAGGATACGCACCGAACTGCTTTGATCGGTGGATATGAAGTCGCTGTTGTCAGTGAGTAACGTTACTCGGCGCGACTCGTAGGCCGCCAGCGTCTCGGCAAGCCTTAATGCGGAAGCTCCGATGCATAGAACGCTCGACTTACCTGCAAGCAGTTGAACAACCTTCTGAATAGCAGCTTCCTGCTCTTCGACCGTCATCTTGTTGAAGTCAAATGCAACTTTAGCATCCCCCATAGTCCTTCCCTAGCTTGCCAGCTCCATATTAACCCGCCCCTTTCTTAAGATGGAATACTTATGTTTTATGTGATTGCGGCACCATTCCCAAACATGATCCAGCTGGCCTACCGTATTCGAGCCGTCGGAGCGATAGCGGTATTCACAGGTGATCTGCTTCAAATGGGCAAAGTCGTAGTGCCTTGCTATACGTATCCAAAAATCCCAGTCTTCCAGTACGTCCATTGAGGTGTCGAACCTAATGCCTTCTTCAATGCAGCATCGGTCAAAAAGGGCGCAAAGAATCGGAATGTAGTTGCGCGTAAGAAGATCCTGGAAGTCGAACTCTTCCGATAACACCAAGGTAAGTTCCACCGTCGAGTACATCTTATCGTTGAATGGGCATTTTATCTGCCGGGCTTGCAGTCCGTCGGAATAGACCACCTTGTAGTTGGAGTTGATCAGCTTATATACAAGGGTCGAAATGTGAAAAGAGTAGAAGATGTCATCATCATCGATAAAGCCGATGTACTTTCCGCTCGCATGATCAAGACCGATATTTCCACACTCCGATCGGCCTCGATTCTCCTTCAGCTCGATAAGTTGGTGCCGGAACGGGAGGCCCAATTCCTCGACCAGGGCACTCACGCTCTCTCCCCCGTCGTTTACGATGATGATTTCAATATTAGGGTAGTCCTGCACGAGCAAACTCGTGAGGCACTCGCGCAGGTAGTAGGGACGGTCGACCGTTCTTACTATTATGCTTACTAATGGCAAGTGCTTTGAAGCGTTAGGGGCAGGCATGCATAATCAGTAGCCTGAGGTAAGGCGTTTGTCAAACAAGAACAGGTGTTTCTCGCGGCCCCTGAGCGAGACACGATGGATGGTCTTGCCGAGTTAGATCGGCAGTTTCCTAACTTGATAGATCGCTTCAACGCCGGTAGATTGAACGGAATAACATGGACAAAAGATCTTCTCCGTCCGCCTCTCTGCTCTATTTCTTGTGCGGGCTTCCTTGGGCCATTAGAGCCATATCTGTTTTGCTGCCGGCACCGGTTATTGGAACTCCCGATCTGATCCAGCGATTGCTTTTGTTGATGGTGCTATGCTTAATTCCAATCGGAACAGCCGCCCTTTATGCCTTCGGACTGCTGCATGTTGTCTCGCCCCGCCGCGGCGTCGCTTCTTTTCTTGAGGTTTTTTATGAGCGCCGTTTCCTGAGCGCAGCATTTATAGCGGCGTTGTTGATCCCATTCGAGTCGCTGTTGGAAGGATGCGCTTGGCTAGTTGCCTTTTTTACTATAGCGGCCTGCATTTTCGAAATGCAGCTATGGCGCCATGTGCTGCCTGTTAGACCTTCACCATGGGCGTTTTGGGCGATTTTTCTTTTTGCGGCGCTATTCTTTCATCCGGTATTTCAAGGGCAAACCATAAGTCCTCTTTCATATATTTATAGGTTCCCGGCATTCGCGGCACAGGGTGTGCATCAAGCGGTTGCCGGTCCCCTAGTGACCGATGAGTTGTCGCAGCTTTGGTCGAGCTACTATCATTTCTTCAACGAAGTTACCGAGGCCGGGGTATTTACTCTTGCTGATACTGCGCTCTTCTTATCGGGATACCCGGACCAGCTAATGAGGCACTCCTTTTCACCGGATGCATGGCTGGCGGTCTTGCTCGGCCCGGGTTGGGGCTTGACGGCGGCATTTTTTGCAAAGGCGCTAATGGCGGCGGTTTTCACCTATCTACTCGCCCGCGCCTGGCGAGCTTCGCATGTGGCATCGCTTCTGGCGGCAACAGCCTTTGCATTTTCATGCGCTACTTTGTTTAACCTTGCGCTCACAGGGATCTGCTTCCTGCCGATGCTTCTTTTCTTGATTGAGCGGTGCACCAAGCGGGGCACGGTCTATTTAGTTCCGCTGCTCACCCTGGCGGTTTATCTCTCACTTTGTGTGCCCCGCTTCGGGTGGGGCATGCTGCTGTGTTCGGCAGTATTTGCTTTGTGGCGGCTGCAGGCGGCGCAGAAGCTTTGGGCGGCGCGTATTAGGCATGCAGGCTATTTGTTTGCCGGCCTGTGTGGGGCCTTGTTGCTGCTGGCGGCAGCGATCGTTCCTTCCCTAGGGCCGGCGGTGCATGCGGGAGCGAACATTGCTGCTTTTACCGGGGAGTCTCTACAGCTCAACTTCTCTCCGGCCATGCCGGTGTTCCCTCAGCTGGACGGCGGACCGCAGGTCAATACCATATACATTGGAATTATTCCCCTCGTACTTTTCTTATCAGCGCTTCTATCTCGGCCTCGGCGGCTTTCTATCTCTTTCTTGGCTGCGTTCTCAATCATTTGCATGCTTGCGTTTGATGTTGGTGGAGCGAGAAACTCGCGTGTCATCTCAATTCTCGGATTGGGGGATTCTCAGCTCATCGCTGGACTCCTTACCTTTTTGTTGGCGATAGGATCGGGTGCTGGCCTTGATGCAGTGCTAAATGGGAGTGCCGAAAAGCGCCAAATCTTGTTTCCGATTTTAATCTTATTGCTGGCGGTCTTGCCGTCCACTGCTTTTTTTGTTGATCCCACGGCTCTTCAAATGGATAGCGATCACCCGCAGTCGGGATTTCGTTTCATGGTACAAGTGGCGCTTATCCTAGCATCTCTTCTATTGATCGGGTTTTTTTCCTTTGCCAGGGAAGGGGGAGGTATTTCCGGTAAGATGATAGTCCTTGCTTCGTTTCTGGATCTCCTAGTCGTAAACAGCCCCTTGATTCCTTACCTGCCGAATGCACTCAATTTCCCCCAGACCGAACTGATCTCGGCTCTCAAGAGTGACGGGCAGGGCCGTTCTAGGCTCGTCAGTTTGGACGGCGTGTTTCCAGTTCACGCTGCAAAAGCGTACGGCATATCCACTATTGATCCTGCGAATCCGCTTCCCGCCAGATTGCGGGAGATTGTCGAGGCACTCGATGCTCGGCTTAAGTCTTCTGGTAATAGCTTTTCATCGGCTAGTTTTGAATATAATTCACCTCTATTAGATCTTCTAAGAGTGACTCATATTGTCGCCCCCCGCTCGGTCGCTGAGTTGATAGCCGGAAAAGAGTGGAAAGTCGTGTTATCGGGAGGCGTGTCTGTGCTTAAACGATCGCTCCAGTTTCGGCCGGCATTTCTTGCCGCATCGTCGGTGTATGAACCGCACCCTTCAAATGCAATCAAACGCCTTGAGAACATGGACTTTGAGGAGGCGGTGCTAATCGAGGATCAACGCGCGCTTTTACCCGAAGGACCTTCAAAAGGAGACAGTTTGAAGCTGGATCTTCGCCGTGCCGGCGAGGGCGTCTATGAGATATCCGTGCACACTGAAAGAAGCTCGTATCTTGTGCTGTTGCAGCCCTATGATCCAGCATGGAGGGCTTACGTCAACGGCGAACCAGTTCCTACCTACATCTTTAATTATGCATTTTTGGGAGTGCCTTTAATCGAAGGTGAAAGCACAGTGCTGCTGGCATTCCAGCCCTCGTTTCTTTACGTCACCAAGACCGTGTCACTAATAACACTGGCTGTATTATGCTTTATCTTGGCAAAGGGTTACTTGAAGCGTGCAAGCGGTGGAGAGATCGGGATATGATTTTTTTGTGAAGCTAACGGCCAAAACGGCGAGCCCTAACCACTATGGCAAGAACACATAATAGAATGAATGTTATTGTTGGAGCGGCATTGAGCCAAAACAACGAACCTTCATCAATCTCTCTAAAAATGCCGGATCGCCAACCGGCGACGATATTGCGGCGCAGGCCCTGATCGTGCCAATCTCCGGAGCTTATGAGACTCATTGCCTGCTCTTCATTTACCGGCAACTTTCCCGAGTAAGCTAGATTGTAGTGCTTGGCGGTCAGCACAAAGGTCCCTAACAGCTCGTTAAGAAGCCCCCAGCGGGCGGCGCCAAGTTTGTGATCATAAGGCAGGCTACTATCCCACGAAAATGGGTTAAGTAAAATGGATGACTGTTGCTGCAGATCAGAGTACAGAGAGGGCCTTACCCCCAGTCTTGCCAGTTCATACTTCGACGGTCCTCCCGGTGATGTGGGCCGATACATCCAGACCTTTTGAGCCGCTTCGGAAAGGAGGAACGAGAGAAAATCGCTTGCCAGCTGATAGTTCGGTGCTCCCTTCAGTATGGCGGCGCTATCTCCGTTAGCGAAACTGGCATCAGAAGGTACTATGAAAGCAAGTTTGTCCGAGCCGAAACGTTCGATCTGCGCCCAGGCTTGCGAGTCTATGGCGAAACCACATGCTGTTTCTCCGCCAATAACATCCTGCGTAACCTGAGACGAATGAGAGGAAAACGAGTTGATGTTGCCGGCAATATTAAAAATCATTTTCCATCCCTGCTCCCAGCCGTAAGCTTGCAGCAATATCTCATAGAACATATGAGTACTACCGCTCTTACGCGGGTCGGCGGAACTGAGCCAGCCGCGGTATTCGGCACCCGTCAGATCGCTCCATTTCGCAGGGATCGAAACGCCGATTGTCCTCAGTACCTCGAGATTGCAGAGCAAGCCGAATGCCGATATCACCGGAGCATAGTAGTAACCATCAGGGTCATGAAGAGGAACTCCTCCCAGCATGTGCGCTACTCCCGCCAACTCCTCACCATGCAGCCCAGGTCTCTCCAGTAAGCCGCTGGCTTTGAGCTGCAAGAACGGTTCGATTCCTCCGCCGAAAAGCATATCAATCTGCACGCCCTCCGGCGTCTGCATGTACTCCGATTGGAGATATCGCAGTATCTCTGAAGTACCACCAACGTCCAGCCAGCTAATCTTTACGGACGGTGCTCCGATCTTTCGGCGGTGCTCATTGAAAGCCCTCCCCATTTCGTAACGGATTCCTTCCCAGTGGGGTGAGACGATTATCAACTTGTCTTCGGCATGGCTAGGCTGGAGACCAAACACCAAGATACACAAAAGCAATATAAAGCTCTTCATGGCTCCATCTTTTCCTTCTTGGCAGTTAGCCTTGCCGCAGCAAGCATTCCGGCCGCTAACACGAGCATGCCTATCACTCCAAGCGCGCTGGCAGTGCTCTCGCCGTCGGGCCGGGAGAGGAGCGAGTACATGGCTTTCGTCATCGGATAGTGATGCTCTTGGACCGCAAGTATCAAGCTCTCACTCACTTCCAGCATCGCAAAACAAAAGCAAAGAATCGCTCCGGTCAGAAGATGTGCCTTCATGATAGGAAACGTTACGCGTCTTGCCGTCATAACGGCAGAAGCGCCAACGCTATAGGCGGCTTCCTCGAGCTGAGGGGAGGCCTGCTGAAAGCCTGCCGCCGCCGAACGAACCATGAATGGCAGGCGCCGCACCGCATATCCGATAATTAGAAGCGGGAAGGGAGAAAGGCGCGGATCGAGAGAGGTATTAGAGAAGCCGCCCAGGTATCCAAAAGAAATAATTATACCGGGTACTGCCAGTGGGGCCATCGCTGCGGCGTCGAGCCACCCTGTCCATTTACGCCTTCTTCTGGTTATGAGCCAGGCGAGACATATTCCAAGAATGAAGTCGAGAACGGCGCTTGCGCTACTAAGGAAAAGACTATTTCTAATGCTGCTAGCCGTTAAGGGATGAGACACCACACTGACATATGCTTCGAGCCCAAGCTCCTCAGGAATTACTGTAATGAACCACTTATCGGCTAAAGATGTAAGTATTACCGCCGCGTGCGGTAGAATGACAATGAGCGATGCGGCCGAGAGCAGCAAAATGACCACTCCTTGTAACAGTGGTGATAGCGAAGCTTGCTGTGCCGGTCGCCCTGAATTTGCTAAAGGCCGGTAGAGTTCGATCCCAACTGCCGCCTTTGACAGGAGCAGCATGGCAGCAATTACCAAAAGCATCATAATGACAATACAGAATCCAAGCGGGTTGGAGTGTATCTCGTCAGCGATCTGAAAGAGCCTCGCTGGGAGTAGCTGTTGATAGTCGAAAACAAGAGGAGTGCCGAGATCGGTAAAGGCCCAAATCCAAGCAAGCACCGCTCCCGAGAAAAAACCGGGTGCAAGCATAGGTACCGTGATTCTGAAGAAGCGGCGCAGCTTGCCGGCTCCTACACTTATGGCCGCTTCATCGAGGGCGGGATCGGCCGCCCGTAATGACGCGCGCAAGTTCAAGTACACAATTGGGTACAAATGTAGCGCCTCGACGATTGCTATTCCCGATAGCCCGGACTCTGTTAGCCAATTAATCGGCTCGCTTATGATGTCGGAGTGCATGAGGGAGAGATTAATCGGCCCAAATCGAGCAAACAGTTTGCGAATGCCGATTGCTCCGACAAACGGCGGAAGAATTAAGGGAAACAATAAAATGATATGAAATATCTTTTTTCTCGGAAGGGAGACGCGCTCCATTACGACTGCCAGCGGGAGTGCCAGCAAGCACGCCAAGAAGGTAGAGAGAAATGCAAGGTTTATCGAATTGAAAAGCAGATGATAGAACTCCGGATCTTGCAGCAGCAATCCGAAGGGCTCAAAGGATATATCTCCTCCCGATATAAAGGCTGCCCGAAGAGAGTAGATAAGCGGATAGAACAGGAAGGCTGCCAGAAACGCGGCGCAAACAAGGATTATCAGGGCATGCGAAATTTTCATGCCGCTAAAGCCACTAGGCGGTGGGGCGGAAGGGCAATCGATATCTTTTGCCCAGTTTGTATATGCGCGGCCTGTTCGGCAGGACATTCAGCCACAAGAGCGCCGGCCTGGCTTTCAAGTACGATTCTTCTGGTGGGCCCGAAGTAGCGATTTTCCATTACGATACCCTCGAGACGATTACTGCATTCGCCGGTGGGAGTAAGCGAAACGTAAGACGGTCTGATAGCCAGCTTTACTTCGTGTCCAATCTTTGCATCGCTAATTGAGCTGGCAACATCGAGCACACCGAAGGCGCAGCGAACCTTGAGCGGCGTAATGGAAACTATCTCGCCCTGGATAAAATTGGCGCTGCCTATGAATCCGGCAACTGCAGCGCTGAGAGGGCTTTCATAAACGCTTTCAGGAGTACCGCTTTGAATTATCCGCCCCTCACTCAGCACCGCCAGTTTGTCCGCCAAAACCAAAGCATCATGTTGATCGTGAGTTACATAAATGGTGGTAATCGAATGCTCACGCTGCAAATCAGAGATAACGCCTCTAAGTTCCTCCCTAAGCTTAGTGTCCAAATTGGATAAAGGTTCATCCAACAGCAGCAGCTTCGGCTTGAGCGCTAGTGCTCTTGCGATAGCTACTCGCTGCTGCTGCCCGCCCGAAAGCTCATGCGGGTACCGGTTTCTGAATAAATCCATCTGCACGGAGGTTAGAGCAGCGTGAGCCCGTGGTGCTCGTTCGTTTTTCAAAACCTTGCGAGCTTCCAGGCCGAAGAGCACGTTCTGATAAGCGGTCATGTGCGGCCATAACGCATAGTTTTGGAATACAAAGCCGATCTCTCGATCGGCCACCGGCAGGTCCTTCACCGACTTGCCGTCGAAAAGAATATCGCCGCTTTCGCCCGTGATGAATCCGGCAACCAGCCGCAGTAAAGTCGTCTTGCCGCAACCGGACGGTCCAACAAGGCAGCAAAACTCTCCACTGGCGATCTTTATTGAGACATTGGCGAGCACCCGTGCGGAGCCGAAGCTTTTTGATAGGTTGCTTATCTCTATGCTCGTCACACTAAGAAAATAGCGGGTTTTAGGCCGGCAATAAATACTTTAAGGACTAAACAAAGAATTCAGCAAGAACGGTGAGATATTTTCTTAACCACCTCACTGATCTCGCTGATTATTCGGGGGACAGGCTCTCAATTTCGCAAAACTTCAGGCCTAAATCAGCAATTCCATAAACTTTGTGGGGATTAGTGATGTATATCTCCAGAACGTCATAGCGCCTGTCGAGCGGCAGGGCCTCGTCATTAACCTCTTCTGCGACACCGAGCGATATAAAGTAATGACCTGAAGTCAAGCCGGCTCGCAGGGAAAAGCTCACTACAGCCACCGCCCCGCTGCTCTGGTGCCTGAAAATTCGGTCTCCCGCCGAATCCCGGGAGTTAGAGCCGTAGATCGTAACTCCATCAGGTGTTTTCAGTGTAAGGCCGTATATCGGTTTGGCCACATTACGGTTGAAGCGCACCTTTAGGTACAATGTGATCCTGTCTTCGGAAGAGAAATGGTTTATGTGCCACTGTTTGTCGTTGCACAGCATATAGTCTACAAGTTCCGCCTCCCGTGACCCCCAGCGATACTCCGCTCGGTTGTATCCTGGGCGACTTGGAAAGCTATCGTCTCCAGCCGCTCCTGAGAGAAACAAATCAAGCTGAGATGCAGAAGCGCTTCCGTTGGAGCCGGCACGTAGGCCGTTAACCTCGCTCCCTTGAGGCTTTGCATCAACCTGGCTCTCTTGCTTATCTATGGGCTTGGTGTCGAAGAGCAAGCTCAAGTAGGTATTAGCTACCTGTTTCGGCTCTCCCTGCGTTATTAGTGAGCCGTCTTCTATTAACAGCGCCCTGTCACAATGGCGTATAACCTGTTCAACAGCATGCGTAACAAAAAGAATTGTTTTCCTATTGTCCCTAAACTCTTGAAACTTCCTGAAACACTTAGCCTGAAACTTAGCGTCTCCGACCGATAGAGCTTCGTCGATAATAAGGATATCCGGATCTACGTGAGCTGCGACCGCAAAAGCGAGCCGCACCATCATACCGCTTGAATAGGTTTTGACAGGCTGATCGATGAATGCTCCTATATCAGCAAAGCTTGCTATGTCGTCGTATTTCTCGCGGACTTGCTCCTGAGTGAAGCCGAGTATAGACCCATTTAGAAACACATTCTCGCGGCCGGTGAATTCAGGATTGAATCCGGTGCCTAGTTCAAGAAGGGCAGCCACTTTGCCTGCTACGCGTACTGACCCGCTTGTCGGCGGAATTACGCCGGTAATAATCTGCAGTAAGGTTGACTTTCCGGCGCCGTTTCTTCCTACTATTCCAATGCATTCGCCGGGTGCAACCTCAAAAGACACATCCTTTAGCGCCCAAAATTCCCGGAAGTAAGTGCGGCGTCCGCGGAATATCATCTGCTTAAGCCTGTCCTGAGGCTTTGCAAATAAGCGGTAACACTTGCTGATGGAATTCAGTGACAGCGCCGAATTAGATGACATCGGCAAACCCCTTCTTAGTCTTCTGGAACCAGGCGTATCCCAGCCCCGCAATTGCCGCGCCGAGTCCCGTTCCGATCATGCACCAGAGCCAGTTGGGGGCGTTACCCCAAATCACCACTTGCCTGGCGTCTTCAACCACGTAGCTCACAGGATTTATGAAATATAGAAACTGTAGGTTCTCGGGGATCACCGATACCGGATAGAATATCGGGCTCAAAAACATCAGGGCCGAAACGAGTACAGGTACGATCTGATTTATATCCCGCAAATAAACTCCCAACGAGGCAAGAAACCATGCCAGGCCGATTGACACCAGTAGCAGCGGCAAGATGACGATCGGAAGAAAGAGCACCGTGAGCGGCAGAGAACCGTGAATAATCAGCACGGCTCCCAGCAGAATTAATATGCTAATTGCTCCGTGGATCAGGCTGGAGCCGAGTATGGTGACGGGAAGAATCTCAACCGGAAAAACCACCTTCTTCACATAATTGGGATTGCTAAGGATAATTGCCGGAGCTCTTCCGATTATGTCGGAAAAGATACTGAAGATACTGAGACCGCAAAAGAGTATCAAAGCAAAATCTGTTTGGCTTGTAGTGCCGGCTCCCCAGCGGGAGCGGAAGATAACTCCAAATACGAAGGTGTATACAAGCAGCATGAAAAGCGGGGTAATGAAGGACCAAAAGACGCCGAGAAGCGAGCCGCGATATCGATGCAATACTTCGCGCTTCGTTAGCTGATAGGTTAATTCTCTATGTTTCCAGAGATGCTGCAACATTTGGCCTCGGACGTTGCAACACTAGCACAAAGGCAGTCCAATGGGGAGCGCTCTCGATAAGACTTTGATATCGTCATTGGGCGGTGGAGATTAAGAAGCCCACGCAGCGGACCCGCCGTCCAATGGCGCCCTACTGCATAACCAGCATCAAAGCTACCTGAGCAAGTCCCACGATGAACCCTAGTACTCCTCCAAGGACCTCAATCATTTTGAGCTCCTTGCTCGAAATGCGGTAAATTATCTCCTCCAGTTTGGAGAGGTCGAAACCCTCGATCTTCTCCTGCACAATGTGCTTAAAGTCGAGATTGTCTTCTACCTGTTGCATTACCTGATCAAGAAATGTAGGAGCGATGGCTGACATTTGGTCTACCAGCCTTTCCTTGATGGTTGCCGCAAGCGAACCTTGGATGAACATAGCCACCATCGGGTTTTCGGAAATAATGCGAGAGATGAAAAGATCGATCTGCTCTCCTGCCAGTTTGCGTATCCGAGCCTCAACGTCTGAACTGCTAAGAACCTTTTGTACATCTTTATGCGAGATAAGGTCGCGTTGAACGGTTTCCCCGATGCTGATTGCCAGCTCCTTTTGCCGCCGCGGAATCAATCCATGAATTCTAAGCCCAAAAATACGGAATGGGCGCCGCGGACGAAAGATCATCTTTACGGCCAGAAAGTTGGTTACCCAACCGATCAGCGCCGCGATGGTCGGCACAAGAATTAGCAGCGGCAGGTTGTCGCTGATGGTTTGCGGAATCTGCATTTTAGATTTACTTCACGAAGCGCAGCAGTGGATGGTATGAGGGGGATGACTAAAAGTCAAATTTGAGATGGGAGTCTGTCCGAATGTGCAATCGGCGTTCAATTTAACTCGACCATTCAAAGATCGCGCCGGTTCCGCTTCGGTGTGATGCGATCCCGCTACAAGCTGTCCCGGTGGAGGTAAACGTGAGCGTGACGTTCGGCACTATCTGGCCAACACTTGGAAGCAATGCCGCACATGTAGTCTCATCACATGAAACATAGGTTGAGTGCTCAATGAAATAGGCTTCTTCTGCGATAACGACGGTTCGTAGGGCCTGTTGCGCTTGTTTGTCGAGTGCTGTGGCCCGGTAGCGAAGATGGGCGGGAAAAGCGATTGCGGCGATAACGCCTATGATTGCTATTACAACCAGCAGCTCTATTATCGTGAAACCACCATTGGCGTTATAGTAAGGTTTTGCTGATGATTGCATCTCATTAGTACTAATCGGCAGGGATTTGCTTGATTTGAAAAAAAATTTTATAAAATACTGTAAGATTTGATGATTCTCAGAGCAATGACGCCTTAAAAGGAATTTTTATGATCAATAAAGCCGCCCCGTTTCTCCTGCTTTTACTTCTTATGCTGATTCCATCGTCGGTCCTGGCTAAATCCGAGGAGTGTGAGTTCTGCCGCAAGGATCATAAATCGGTGTGCGCTTCAGAATGCGAAGGCACCGAATCGGACTCACCTGATTGCGTGAATAAGTGTGTCAAAGCAAAATGCAAGTCCAGTTGCGAAAAGCCTGCCGGAGAGAAAGGCCAGAAAGAGGAGAAGGCTAAAAAGCCCAAGGATAAGGACGCGGCAAAGCCTAATGGCGGAAAAGGAAAAAAGTCCGGTGAAAAAGGCAACGGCAATAAAGGAGCCGGTAAGCAGGGCCAGAAGAATAACGGCAATAAGCAGTGAGCAATCCGCTTAGACGTTAGCCGGTGAGATAAGCGGGCGAGAAATCTTCACTTCACAGTGCGCGTGCAATAGCGCTGCACGCTTCTCCGTCCGGGTTCTTGCTGCATTCGTCGCGCAAACCTTCACATACTGCAGTGCCTAGCCCCTGCATCAAAGACTCTCCGAACGCAGCGAAGGCTTTATCTACCTCCTCATTTCCTGAGTCTTTGGGAGCCGCGTTCATGCCCGATACGGCGTGAAGGCACTTTTTATAAGCATGCTCCGCGCGTGACATTCCCCAACCGGGACCGTAAACAGAAAAAAAGAAAAGCCAGACAACGGCCCCGGCAAAAAGCGAGGAGCCGCCGGCAAATAACGCGCGTTGAGTGAGGGAATAAGGTTCAGGAGGAAGCTCGGGCTCATAGGTGTCGGGACGCCGCGGCCGCATCTCGGCTTCGCGGTCTTGCCGCTTCTGAGCAAGCCGCTTCTCGGTGCACGCCGGACATAGCCTAGCCTCATTTCCTTCAGGCGAACCGCATTGATAACAAGCCATTCATGCTCTCCATTATTAGCCGGCCGATTGCGGCCGGAATGAAGCGACCCGTCGCGCGCGCAAAGCTTGGAGCGTTCGCCGAGATAGCCATGGAGGGCCGTTCCGGGATAGGCTCTAGCAGTCCAGAAGACGCTTCTCAGTTACTATCGGAAACGAAGTCGGGCCCCTTTAGGCCGCCGGTTAAGGGGAAGGCGTTTTGCAACATCATTTTGACTTCAAAAGTGTAAGCGTGTAGTCTATTTATATGATTGGTCTTATTAGCAAGACTCTTTTGATTCATGCTGGCGCTTTATCTCGCTGCTGGCGTTCCATCTGGGCGTAGGCCCTTATATTGTCCTCTCTCCCTAAACTCTCTTCACTCGTTTAAATTAGCTCTCCACTATAGTACAAAATGGCCACGCCATGATTATTGAAAAGCTAAAGGTCAGCACACATGTCAGCCGCTTTAACGCTGATACTATTACCCCGGTTGGCGCTTATCTTCAGCTTCGTAACATTTATCCTAATACCCTTCTTCTTGAGAGCGCCGATTACAGGGGATCGGAGAATAGTTTCTCTTTTCTTTGCTTCAATCCTCTGGTCCTTGCTGCCGCGTCGCAGGACCAGTTCTCGGTCGAGTATCCAAGTGAGAAAGTCTTTCGTAGGGAGCAATGCTCGCGAGGGCGTATAGGTGAACTGCTGAGAGAGTTTTTCGGCAGCATCTCTATAGAGAACACATCGGGAGAGAAGCCGCTGCTCAGCGGTTTCTTCGGCTACATGGCATACGATGCTATTCAGTATTTCGAGGAAATTACCTTTGAAGCAGCGCGGGAGCCCGCACGGGAGATTCCCGACTTGATTTACGGTTTCTACCGCAATGTGGTTGCCATCGATCATTTCAAGAACGAAATGTTCATAATGACTAGTTCGGAGTGCAATGAACCGGAATCCCGGCGGCGCGCGGAGTGCGAGCGGCTTTTTTCCTTGATTGCGCTTAGTGACCCGGGGCGTACGCCGTTTACCCTAGGCGGAGCTGAAACATCTAATTTCGATGACCACTCGCACTCTGAAGTGATAGTAGCCTGCAAGCGCCACATCCTTCGAGGGGATGTGTTTCAGATAGTTACTTCACGCCGGTTCTCTCAACCCTATCGAGGGGACGATTTTAACGTCTACCGCACCTTACGATCTATCAACCCTTCTCCTTATCTATTTTACTTTGACTACGGCAGTTTCCGAATCTTTGGCTCGTCCCCTGAAGCACAGCTTCAAATAAAGGGAGGCAAGGCTTCTATTTATCCGATTGCCGGAACTTATGCGCGCAGCGCCGATCGATCGGATGATCAGGAGCTGGCGAATGCCTTGAAGGAGGATCCAAAGGAGAATGCCGAACATGTTATGCTGGTAGATCTTGCGCGCAACGACCTTAGCAAGCACTGCCGCAATGTTACGGTAGAGACTTACAAAGAGGTTCAGTTTTATTCCCACGTAATACATCTTGTTTCCAAGGTGAGCGGAGAGCTGAGAGATGGAACATCGGCTATCGAGATCTTAGGCGGCACTTTTCCCGCCGGCACCCTAAGCGGTGCTCCTAAGTATAGGGCCATGCAGCTTATCGATGGTTTCGAACGGGGCAATCGCGGATATTATGGCGGGACGATCGGGTACATCGGTATAAACGGTGACTGCAATCAGGCCATTATGATTCGCTCCTTCTTGGCGAAAGACAACTGTTTGCATTACCAGGCCGGCGCCGGAGTGGTGTACGACTCTGAGCCTGCCAAGGAAGTGGCCGAGGTGCGAAATAAGCTGGGAGCGCTGCGGCGCGCAATCGAGCTTGCTGCTGGAGAGACGAGATGAAACCGGTATTGCTGCTCGACAACTACGACTCCTTTACTTTCAATCTGGCGCACCTGCTCGAACAGCTGCAGTGCCGTCATGAAGTTTTGCGTAATGATAAAGTGGATCTGGATCGTGTCGGGAGAGATTACAGCGCCGTTCTGCTGTCACCCGGACCCGGCATCCCTCTTGAGGCCGGGTTAATGCCCGATTTAGTGAGGCGCTATTCCTCGCAATTGCCGATCCTGGGGATATGCTTGGGACACCAGTGTATCGGCGAGATATTCGGAGCAAACCTGGAGAATATGCAGGTTCCGATGCACGGCAAAACATCTAAGGCTGCCATTGATGATCCCTTAGACTATCTTTTCGATAGTATTCCGCAGACTATAGATGTTGGCCGGTATCATTCCTGGCTGGTATCACGGGATAATTTTCCGGAGTGTCTTCGTATTACGGCGGCCGATGAGCATGGCCGGATAATGGCACTAAGTCACACTCAACTGGATATTAAAGGGCTTCAGTTCCATCCGGAGTCGGTAATGACACCGGACGGCCCAAAGATTATCCATAATTGGGTTAAACACGTAAGGGGACGATATGCGTGATCTGCTTGAGCGGCTCTTTGCACATCAAACTCTTTCAAGGGAGGAGGCGCGCGAGGCGCTTGCAAATCTTTTTCAGGGAAGCCTCAGTGCGGCGCAGGCCGCAGCATTTTTAGCGGTTTTTCGTATGCGTCCGCTCGCTGTTGCAGAGCTTGTCGGCTTCAGGGATGCAATGATGGAACGCGCCGTCCGTGTCGATCTAGGGGATATCGGTGCGATTGATCTCTGCGGAACAGGGGGTGATGGCAAGAGCAGTTTCAATATTTCGACTTTGGCGGCGCTTGTGGTTGCGGCTTGCGGTGTGCCGGTTGCAAAGCACGGAAACTATGCCGTTTCTTCGTCATGCGGTTCTTCAAACGTATTAGAAAAACTGGGGGTGCGCTTTACCGCCGATCCGGCGGCTATAAAACGCCAGCTTCAAGAATGTGGGATATGTTTCATGCATGCGCCGCTGTTCCATCCGAGCATGAAGGCGATTGCTCCGGTGCGAAAGGAGTTGGGAGTAAAGACCTTCTTTAATCTGCTAGGTCCTCTAGCCAACCCCGCCTCTCCCCGAGTGCAGCTCTGCGGCGTGTATAACTTAGAGATCATGCGGCTCTATTCTTATGCAGCACCCGAAATCGGCAAGAGGCTCACTATCATACATTCGTTAGACGGCTATGACGAAATCTCACTTACCTCGGCATTCAAAGTCTTAACGCCGGAGGGGGAAACCGTATACCAACCCGAACAGTTAGAATTTGCCCGGCTTGGTGAAGATGAATTGAAGTCCGGGCCGGATATCGAAGGGAGCGCACGGATCTTTACTGATGTTTTACAAGGACGGGGGACCGCGGCGCAAAACTCCGTAGTGACCGCAAATGCAGCATTTGCACTGCACGCAGCGCGGTTCGCCAACAGCGGAACCGCAGAGTTATCCCTATGTATTGAAGAGTGCAAAGAGGCACTGGTTTCGGGGCGGACAGCCGCTCTCTTTGCGAAGTTTTTGCAGCATCAATAGCGAATCATTGGAGTAAGACGGAATAGCTGATGAATATTTTAGAGAAAATAGTTGCCGACAAAAAACGCGAGGTAAGCGCCTCTAAAGAGCTTTATCCCGTGAAGCTGCTCGAGAAGAGCATTTACTTTGATACAAGACCGGTGTCCCTAAAGGAGTATTTAAGGCGCGAAGACAAGTGCGGGGTGATAGCCGAGATAAAGCGTAAATCTCCCTCGCGCGGAGTTATGAAAAGATCGGTCAACGTCGAGGCTCTCTCTATCGGATACATGCAGGCTGGGGCGTCAGCGCTATCGGTTCTGACAGACAATGCCTATTTCGGAGGCAGCAAAGCAGATCTGACGACTGCCCGCAAATTTAACTTTTGCCCTATACTTCGAAAGGATTTTGTCATCGATGAGTATCAGATTATAGAGGCAAAATCTATCGGCGCTGATGCGGTTCTTCTCATTGCCCGCATTCTAGAGCGGGAAAAAGCTGTGCAGCTGGCCCGTACAGCAAAGCAGCTCGGGATGGAGGTGCTACTTGAGGTGCATTCACGAGAGGAGATTGACAATAAACTCTTCCCGGAAGCTGACCTGGTTGGGGTAAATAATCGTGATCTCGATACACTGCAGACCAGGGTAGAGCTTTCCTTCGAGATCGCCCCTCTTCTTCCGTCATCAATATGCAAAGTCTCGGAATCGGGAATCAGCGATGCTAAGACGATTCTAGATCTGAAAAGGGCCGGCTATCACGGGTTCTTGATAGGCGAGAGCTTTATGAAGACTGCTCACCCGGAGCGCGCATGCGCGCGGCTGATTTCCGAGATTTTAAAAGACACGCTAAGGGCCGGAGGAAATTAGAGTTGGACGCATATCTTTCACTATAGTGAATTTGTTTTCAGTATGGACCCTGGGCTTAAGATCAAAGTTTGCGGCATGAGAGAGCGGGATAATATAGAAGAGATTCTGCAGCTCTCACCCGATTTTATGGGCTTTATTTTTTACCGGCCTTCCAAGCGTTATGTCGGGGACGGTTTCAAGCTTTCTGAAGATAAGTTTAATTGGGGCGTCTGCCGCAGAGTCGGCGTATTCGTTAATCATGAGCTTGACGTTGTGCGGCGAGCGGTCGACGACGCCAATCTGCATGCGGTGCAGCTGCACGGCAGCGAAGAGCCCGCTTACTGCGAACAATTAAAAGAGGCCCTGCCGGACATTGAAATATGGAAAGCATTCTCGGTAGGCCCGGATTTCGATCTCCAGAGCATCAGCTTATATAGCGATGTCACCGAGACATTTCTATTTGACTCACCTTTAAGCGGGTTCGGCGGCAGCGGTCGAAGTTTTGATTGGGGACTGATCTCGCGGTATAACGATCCGCGCCCCTTCATTTTGGCAGGCGGCATCGGATCCGGGAACATTTCGGAGGCTCTGCGTTTCAAGAGAAAGGCGGCTTCTCTTATAGCCGTGGATATAAATAGCAAGGCCGAGAAGGTTCCGGGCGTTAAGTCGCCGGAATTGGTATCGCGAATCATTGAGGCGGTAAGGAGATGAGTTATTTTCCGGATCGTAACGGATTCTATGGGCGCTTCGGCGGAGCATATATCCCGGAGATGTTGTACCCTAATATCAAAAGGCTGAGTGAAAGCTACCTTAAGATTCTAGAGTCTCCTTCGTTTCAAGAGGAGTTTGATACCTTACTGCGCGACTATGCCGGCCGCCCCTCGCCATTGTATTACGCATCGCGGCTTTCACAACACTACGGCGCGTCCGTCTATCTTAAGCGTGAAGATCTGAACCATACCGGCTCTCATAAAATCAACAACACTATCGGCCAGATTCTAATGGCAAAGCGTCTCGGGCTAAGGAGGATTATCGCCGAAACCGGCGCGGGCCAGCACGGGGTTGCAACTGCTACGGTGTGCGCGCTGCTGGGAATGGAGTGTGTGGTCTATATGGGAGAACTCGATACTCAACGCCAAGCGCCTAACGTCGAGCGTATGAAGATGCTGGGGGCAAAAGTAGTTCCCGTAACTTCGGGCAGCAAGGTATTGAAAGATGCTACAAACGAGGCTCTGAGGGACTGGATCGCTAATCCTGAGAATACTCATTACATCATTGGCTCCGTTGTCGGACCACATCCTTACCCGGACATGGTAGCCCGATTTCAGTCTGTAATAAGCGCAGAGATAAGACAGCAGCTTCAAAATAAAACAGGCAAGGAGCTACCCGACTTAGTGGTAGCGTGCGTAGGCGGCGGAAGTAATGCAATAGGGTCATTCTACCATTTTCTTGAAGCACCAGAGGTGAGGCTTATCGGGGTGGAAGCGGCGGGCCAGGGAGTGAGCAGCGGCCACTCGGCCGCCACCACCGCGCTTGGCCGGCCTGGAGTGCTCCATGGCAGCATGACCCTTCTCATGCAGGATGCGGACGGGCAGATTGAAGAAGCACATTCCATTTCAGCGGGGCTTGATTATCCCGGAATCGGCCCACAGCACGCGCATCTATTCGAGGTTAGGCGCGTGCAGTATGCGAACGTGACAGATGAAGAGGCGTTAAAAGCCGGCCTATTGCTGGCTAGGATCGAAGGGATCATTCCGGCGCTCGAATCGGCGCATGCACTGGCCCATCTTTCCAAACTTGAACTCTCGGGGTCTGAAACGGTAGTGGTATGCGTATCCGGACGGGGCGACAAGGATATGCAAACCTACCTGGAATATCTTGGGAGGCTTGGATGACTTTATCCTATAATCGTATAACCGAACTTTTTAAACGGAAGCCCAGCGGCATTCTGAGCGTTTACTGCACGGCGGGGTATCCATCATTAAACGATACTGTGCCGCTTGTGGGAGCCATGCAGAGCGCGGGCGCGGATATGGTAGAGATCGGGATTCCGTTCTCGGATCCGGTCGCTGACGGCCCCACGATTCAAGGCTCAAATGAGCAGGCTCTGCGTAACGGAATGTCTTTAGAGAGACTGATGGCGCAGCTTAAAGACTTAAGGCCCGCAGTTAACATTCCGGCGCTCCTAATGGGTTATGTTAATCCGATAATTCAGTATGGAGCCGAAAACTTCTGCCGTGATGCGGCTGAGGCCGGCATTGACGGCGTTATTATCCCTGACCTTCCCCCGGAAGTGTATCTTAGGGAGTTTGAACATTTTTTCCGTAGCTTCAATATTCTCAATATCCTTTTAGTAACGCCACAAACGACTGATGAGCGTATTAGATGGATCGATTCAATCAGCACGGGATTCATATATGCCGTTTCTTCCTCTGCCATAACCGGCGGACGTCTAGCCGTGGACCAGCAAAGAAGCGCATATCTTCTCCGTCTTTCGCAACTCAAACTTAAGAATCCGCTACTGGTCGGCTTCGGGGTGTCCAGCCGCGAGGACTGCCTGGAGATCGGAAAGTATGCCAGTGGAGTGATCATTGGCAGTGCCTTCATAAGGGCAATTAATGCTTCGAGCGACGCCGCTGCTTCGGCCCGCGATTTTATTAAAGGAGTGGTTCTGTGATCATAACGCTTTCCGAATCGGCAACCTCATCAGATATAGAAGCGATATGTAAGGCACTTTCTGCCGGTTCGTATAGCGCTTCGGAGGTTCGAACACAGTTCGGCCGCTACCTGGTAGCAATCGGGAGCAGCGAGATAGATATCCGCTCCATAGGCTCGCTTCCAGGCATAAAGGATGTACATCGAGTATCCGATTCCTACAAACTGGTTTCAAAAAAATGGAAGGTGTCTCCGAGCACAGTCAAGCTCGGCAACGGCATCGAGATCGCCGGTGGAGGTTTTACAATCATTGCCGGACCGTGCTCAATTGAGAGCGAAGAGCAGGTTCGATCCATTGCTGCTCACCTGAAGGAAACAGGAGTTAGTATCATGCGAGGGGGCGCTTTTAAGCCGCGCACATCTCCCTACACCTTCCGCGGCCTGGGACTGGAGGGCCTTAAAATGTTTCATGCCATTGCACGTGATTCGGGGATGAAGGTCATATCCGAAGTGGTTGCGACTGCGGATATTGAAGCAATGTACGATTATGTCGACATCTATCAGGTTGGGACGCGCAATACACAAAACTTCAACCTACTGCATGAGCTAGGCCGCATTGATAAGCCGGTTATGATTAAGCGTGGAATGTCCGGAACTCTGGACGAGCTGCTGCAGTCGGCAGAATACGTTTTTTCCAACGGCAATGAGGCTCTGCTTCTCTGCGAGAGAGGTATTAGAACTTTTGAAAAGGCATATCGAAACACACTGGATCTCAACTCGGTGCCGGTCCTAAAAGAGAAGTCTCATCTGCCGGTGATAGTCGATCCTTCACACGGCATCGGCATTAGAAGATTCGTCGAGCCGATGTCGCTCGCAGCGGTGATGGCGGGAGCGGATGGCGTAATATATGAGGTTCACCCTGCTCCGGAAGATGCATTGTCGGATGCTGATCAAACTCTGAACTTCGAGGAGTCTTCGGTGCTAGTAAATAGAGCACGGCAATGTGCTGCCCTGAGGGACGGCTTTTAATTATGGCGAATCAAGACCAGGACGTATCCGGGAAATTGAAACGGCTGCGGCGCGAATATGGCGCGGAATCCCTGGATGTAAGCAGCGCAGCTGCAGATCCATTCGATTTATTCGATATATGGTTCAACCAAGCTATTCAGTGCGGAACCGAAGAACCGAATGCGATGGCTCTTGCAACGGCATCGGAATCTATTCCGAGCGTTCGCACCGTACTGCTAAAGGATTACTCGCGCGAGGGTATGATCTTTTATACCAATTATGGCAGCGCGAAGGGCCGTGACCTGGATGTTAACCCGCGTGCCGAGGCGTTATTCTATTGGCCGGTTCTGGTGCGGCAGGTGCGTGTAGCTGGAGCAGTTAGAAAAGTGAGCGCAGAGGAAAGCGACCGCTATTTTAAAACCCGGCCGGCGGGAGCACAGATTGCTGCGGTGGTTTCAAGGCAGAGCCAGGCAGTCGAGTCGCGGGCAGTGTTGGAGAGGGCGTGGCAGGATTACTTTGCTCGATCCGGGGCGGATATCCGCCGCCCTGACTATTGGGGAGGGTATATTTTACTGCCGGATAAGTATGAATTTTGGCAGGGCCGAGACAATCGACTTCATGACCGCCTCCTTTATACCCTTAAAGGGGCCCAGTGGCAGATATGCCGCCTCGCTCCATAGCCCGAGAATTAATCGAGGAACAGCGTGTCCGGTAATCTGTATAATGAAGGTGAAATGCTCACGTGACGGTTAGCCGTAAGACAGTACTGCTTCTTGGAGGAGGCTACACACTTAGCCGCGTGGCTGCTATTTTGGATCCATCCACTTTTATCATCACATCGCGGGAAAGATTAAAGCTCGATAGCTTTGCAAACGCGGGATGGACGGGGGCGGTCGCTGACAACTCCTCTCTAGCATCGCTCCAAGCTATCGCTGACGATTACCCGGATATCGAGGTCGTGGTGGATAGCGTGCCTCCGCCGCGAACTGAGACAGCTGAAGCGGACAGTGGCGTGCGTAATCTTCTGCGGGCCTTCTCCAAGTCAAAACTGTTAAGAGTAATCTATCTAAGTACAACAGGGGTATTCGGCGTGGAGGATGGTTCTTGGGTGAATGAAGACACGCCCGCGCTTTGCCGGCACGCCTGGGGGCGGGCCAGATTGCAATGCGAAGAGGCGTATTCGTCATCGCCATATGAAACGATAGCTCTTCGCATTCCTGCCATCTACGGCCCGGGGCGCGGTTTAGGAACTGCTTTAAGGACCGGCAGCTATCGAATGATAGCCGACCGAGACAGGTGGAGTAACAGAATACAGGTCGATGATCTTGCAGCGGCGATCGCGGCAGCCATCCGCGTGAAACCGCTCCCCGGTAAAATATGCGTCGCTGACGACTGTCCGGCTTTGACAAGTGAGGTAGTGTCCTACTACTGCGACACATTCTCATTAACTCGACCCGCGTCTATGACCTACGATCAGGCAGCCGAACGTGGCATGTACACGCTTCTATCCAATCAACGGGTATCAAATCGGCTTATGAAAGACTCGCTCGGCATAGCTCTGAAGTATCCGGATTATAAGGCTGGAGCAGGGAGCGAATTTGCTTTGTGAATCGAATTTTTCAAAAAGGGGAAGCATGAGAACTAGCAAATGGGCAGAACCCGGGGCCGCTACTGCGAGTTCTTGATGATGAAATCGCGCTTTTCTTCCAAGAGCGATCGTAATGTAGAAGCGGCTCTCTGATAGACTGAGATCTTCTCCAGCACCTCGTTAATTGCGGGAATAGTATTGAGAGCCGATTGTCTGGTAGAGAGATCGATTCGCTCTAGTTTTAGATTGCCGATAGATTGAAGAAGTGGAAGCACATGCTCTTCGACATCCGGATCGCGGCTGTCTACCTGTTTCTCTACATCGAGAGATTCCCGGGCTACCTGCTTCTTTGGGCTTTTCTTAGCTTTTTTCATACTATTTCTCGCGCCACTCTCAGTTATGATGCCGGCAGGGGGCGCCGAAGTTGCAAAACAATTGCAATCCCCAATGTAATCAAAGCCATAATCGCCCATTCAAAGACGTAACCGAAATGACGCCCGGGAGGAACAACGGTATCGAACACCGGAATCGGATAGTCGCTTATGTTTTCAATCGGTTGGGGGCGGCTGATATCAACCCGTCCGCTCAGGTTGAAGATCTCATCGCGCCCAGATTTTGACGAAACGATCTTTTGAGCAGCATCTTCTCCATGTACGTCGCTCATCACTTCGGCATAGATAGGCAGGGCCCGATAAGGGAGTTGTTTAGACATGTTTTCGACATCAACTCTGAGCCAAGCGTCTACCCAAGGATTCCCGTCGCCCGCCGGCGGGTCCGCCGGAGCGAAAATCTTCCTGCTCGCCCCCTCTTTTAAGAGAGCAACGATGCTTACCGATGGCGTGTGGCGGAACTGACGCCTTTTTTCAGGAGAGGAATAGGTTAGCGGCAGAAATCCCCGGCTAACAAGTAGGTAGCTATCTGTTCCGTCAATCTTAAGCGGTGTTATTACGAAAACCCCCGGCATCTCATCATGCCGCCGGTTTCGTAGTACCATTTCATGCTCGAAGTCATAGCGGCCGGTAATGGTAACCCTTCGGTAAGCTACTTCGTCCGGCGCGCGATTAATCACCGGGAACAGCTCATGTATGTCTACAACCGGAAGTTGTAAACGGTTTTCGATGGACTCAATGTACGCTTTTTTTTGCAGATGCCTATCCCATTGCCAAAAGGATGCTCGCACCATTAAGGCCGCCAAAACTCCGCATACGATAGTGACCCGCCAGGAAAATCTAAATTTTAATGAAGCCATTTTTGAATCTGCGCAGTTTCGCCATCTGAGGCCGCGATAGTATATGACATCTCTCCCGGCTCGGCACTCGTAACCGAATACCGCGCTTGGTTTGTGTGCCGGGCAAGGGGGAAATTGATTATGCATGCAGAAGAACTGACTGATTCAAATCTCACCAGCAAGAAGAAACAGCTGCCATTTAAGAGACTTAGACGCTAAACGGGCACTTTTGGAAGGCGGTATAGAACGGAGGCCGGCGGATTTGGGATAACTTAAGTAAAAGTGCTATAATTCAGCTGCCTTTAGCCGGATGAATGTTCATAGATATAAACGGCATCTGGCCCCTATTATTTCCCTAATTATTTACAGGGAGGAGAAGTGGCTTTGCACATACTTGGGATGGGTCATGCTCATCCGGACACAGTAATCGACAACAAGTTCATTGAAGAGCTAGATGTCGGCACCAATGAGGCTTGGATACTCGAAAAAATCGGAATTGTCACCCGGCTTTCGACTCTGCCTCTCGACTACATCAAGGAAACGCGAAATCAGGACCCACGCGCCGCCATTGAGGTAGCATCGATGTCCCCAACAGATTTGGGGGCGAAGGCCGGCGAGATGGCTCTTAAGCAGGCCGGAGTGGGAGCCGAGCAGGTAGGGCTAGTAATTACAAACTGTTGCGCTCCAAATCAAACCACCCCCTCGGAGGCACAAAGAATCGCGCAACGCCTTGGCGTTCGCGGGCAAGCTTATGATGTATTTTCAGCTTGTCCGGCTTTTGCATTGCACCTGAATTTGCTTAACAGTTTCAAGGAGGAGATGCTCCCCGATTTTGTGTTATGCGTTTCGACCGCCACTTTAACTCAGCACGTTGACTATAATGATCGCTCTGATGGAGCGATTTGGGGAGATGGCGCCGCTGCATGGGTGGTATCTCCAAGACATAGGGGAAAGCTGAAGGTGCTTGAGACCTTTTTCGCAGCTGATCCAAGCAGGGCAGATGCAGTGGTAGTTAACACTTACGGACATTTCAAGCAGGACGGCCGGGCAGTGCGCGACTTCTCCGTTCGGCAGACGGTACGTCTTATTAAAGCTCTTGAGGTAAAGCATTCAATAGATTGGACGAAAGACCTTTTCGTTGGACATCAAGCCAACAAGACCATGCTTGACCAGATCACAAATAATCGCGAGATTCCCGAGAGCAACCACTGGCACAACGTTACCCAGATAGGGAATCAGGCGGGCGCCGGAGCTCCAGCGGTCATATCTATGCACTGGAATGAGATCCAGCCCGGGCAGCGGCTTGCAGTAGCTGTTGTCGGAGCAGGGTTGAGTTGGGGATCGGCTTTGTTTGAAGCTACGGATGCGCAGCGCTGAACGGCGTTTCAGAATAATCTTTTTCCATACCCTCTGACCTGCTATATCCTAAAGAAGGGGAGTCGTAAGGGCCGGTAACTCGTCGGCCCATGAGCGGCGCTGAAGGGAGCTCGGTATGGAATTAAAAAAACTAAATCTGTGTTTCGGAATTATTGCGGCGCTGTTATTTCAGCTGCCGGCTGCTCGAGCTGAAGATGATGCTCGCGGCCGGTTGCCTGACGGTCGGGCTTATAGAACTGATGAAGATGGAGTGCAGCTTGTCGACTATGTAGCCGAGTTGGAGCTTACTATCGAAAGTTTGCAGCGCCAGGTGCAGGGTTTAGAAAGTGAAGCTCGCGAGCGGCAGGCAGTAATGGCCAGCCTGCAAAAAAGCGGTCAAGCGCCCCGGTTGAGTGAGAAAGATATACCGTCAAAGAGCGCAGAGGGCAGCTCAAGTGCCGCAGCCTTGGCCGCCAAGCAGGAGTGTGAGCGGCGGGTTACAGCATGCGAAGGCCGCTTAGACGATCAGAAAACCGACTATGACGTAAAACTGGCTTCCATGCAGAAGACCCTCGGAGAGGCACAATCCGAGATAAGTAGTCTCAAGTCGATTTTAGAGAAAAAACAGCAGGAAATCGAGGCGCTGCAAGTCAAGCTTGAGGCCGCGGAGAGCCAGGAAAAAACCGTGGTAGTATCATCAGCGGGGCCGGCTTCTGCCTCTCAGTCGCGCTCGCTTGTTACACAAGACAGATTGGTTGCGCCGGCTGTGGCCATTGCGCCCGAAAGCGCGCCGCGTATCCCTGCAAATCTCGAACAAACTCGCTCAAACGCGGTCCGTGCATTGAGCGCGCGCATCCTGCGGGATGTTACCAGCCTCGAGAGCCTACTGGCGTCTCGCAATGCCTTGTATCAAAAATATACAAGACAGGCGCCCGGTGCCGAACTCAACCCCGAGGATAGTAGCAGCGTTCAGCAAAAAATTGCCGAGCTAAGGTCGAGGGTGCGGGCTGCAGTTATGGTGCATGAACTTTCTGATATCCGATCGGATATTAATATCGTCCGCGGGCAGCTGCAGCAGGAGATAGCAATGATGCGCCGCGTCGTTAGGTAGTTCATCTTGGAATATGGGGTAACGCTTGTGAAACTGCAAAAAAACCGGGCGTTAGAAGGCACTATGCCGATGCGGCCGGAGCCCTCTCCGGAGCACTGACAAAGGCAGGCACGCTGCTCTCACGTATCACGGTCGCTGCCTTGCCGCGCCTCTCAATTGCAGCAAGAACTCCTAGCAGCAAAAATACCACCAATAAAACTTCGGAATCTCCAAAATTGTATTCAACCAGCCCGGCGATTTGCCAAGAGATGAGGCAGCATGCTAACCCCCTTGATAAGACCGAGTAGTGGGCCGGCCCGTAATCTTTCCAAGCCTGGCGAATTACGACGGCCAGCCACCAGGTGAAAATGAAAAGTCCTATCCATCCCGTTTCGACCCAGATGTTCAGAAAGTTATTATGGAAATGCCGCAGCTCGTTCGGAATTTCGGTAGAAAAGTCGCGCAACACAGGACTGTTTTCATACCCTATGCCGAGGGGATAGTGGGAGCCGAGCTCGGCGCCGATGTCCCAGATCGCTTTACGCCCGCCATGTATATAAAAATGCTCAGCGGACTGTTCCAGCCGTTCTTTCACCGGTGCGAGAGTGCCGAAAAGAACTACTGCGATTACTAAACTAGGTGCTATTAATTTCCGTGAATAGAGACATAGCAAAATCAAAGAGCCGGCGGCTGCTCCGGCCCAAGGGCCGCGTTTCATATTCGCCAGTAGTGCGGTTATGCACAGCGGCAGGATTATATTAGATATTGCAAACACCCTGGCGTAGTCGAGGCCGGCAGTGCGTTTGTAGATGCTGCGGAGATTTATAAGATTCATTGCGAGGGCTGTTATTAGCAGCAAAGCAAAAAAGGCGCGCAGCCCGGCGAGACGATCCGAGTATGCGGCAAAAGCAGTCAGAAGCGCACTGAGCAGCATGAAAGCGAAAAGCGCTTTTCGCTTCGATATTCTCCATAGGTCGCTGAATATCAGAAGACCACTGCCGTTAGCTCCGCTATTCCGTATGATTTTTTGATTTAGATAGCAAAGCATTCCGATCGCCAGCACAACGCTTATCGCCAATTGCCCGGATTCCGTAACCTTACCGACAAACAATTTCGGAGCAAGCCCAGGGTAAGCCGAATTTAGGATGGAATGCATTGCAGCTATAGACTGTCCGAGCAGAAGCGCAAATAGAATTCTGTCGGGGCCAAACTGGGCCGCCACGCTGAAAGTGAAGAATATTAACACCGAGAAAAATGCCAGTGAAAGAGCTCCATGCAGACTATTGAAAGGATCTATTCCGAAAATTGAGCTGCATACCGCCCATCCGCACCAGGCCACGAAAACTTTTACATGGTACATGGCTGGAGTCTTTAGTAACTCCGCCATGGCCGGAAAACCGGATAGTATTTCTAAAAGGCAGATCGGAACGATTACGGCTAAGGCCCAGGAAAGCTTGAGCGGAAGCAAGAAGGCTGCAGCGCACGCTAAGAATAAGCGGTGATCAAAGTAGAGACGGCTCATGTCTCGCAAGAAGGCATTAGTCATTGCTTACACTCTTGGCTATATTGTAAAATTCGTCAATAAGTCCTTCGGCTAAAGTATAGCTAACGTAGCTGTACTCCAAGCACCGCATGTGGAAATGGAGAAATTATTATGTCTAAGCTTGCAGATCTGTTTATGCCCTGCATAGCTGCCTGCGTATCCGTTGCTCTACTTATGGCGAGCTACGGTGCGTTGCGTGCTGAGCCGCGCAATCCACCGTTGGAAATCGGTATCGGCCATCATGACGTCATACGGTTATGGGGTGCCCCGAAGGAGATTGAAGAGCAAGAATCAAAGAGACGAGAGATTTGGTGGTATGGAAAGTCGCAGGTTACCTTTCATGAAGGCAAGGTTTTTTCTTGGTATGACGACCGTTCGGGTGCAGTTATGTCGGGCGCCGACAATAAAAAACTGGCATTGCCGCGAGTCGGGATTCAGGCGCCTGCCGCTCCCGGCCCCGATAGCGCTGTGGTCGAGGAGATTTTGAGTGAAATTATGAAGGAGCCGTCATCACCTGAATCCGGGGAGGGTGCGCCACCGGCAGCGCCGCTGGAGATGCCGCAGGCAGAAGTTATTAATTAACACGTCTCTTAGACGCGCTGCTTTCATCAATCAAAAGTGCATGAAATAGAAATCAGTGGTTCGCACTAAGCTAATCGCACTAAGCTAAAGAAGATCAAAGAGCAAGAAGTGAGCTTCTTCCCGGCATTTCAGTGGTATGGACCGCACGCCTGAAATGGCAGCGCCGTCTCCGGCGTGCAGCGAAGTTTCAAAAACTTCTATCTCTCCGGAAATGACTTGCACCCAGGCGTGTTCTCCATTTTCAAGATCGAGCTGAATATTTTGCGGAGCGAGGAAGTTGGCGGCGTAAATGGAAGCGCGCTGCCGAATTATTAGAGATTCATTTCTGCCATCGAAAGAAGCTATCAGTGATAGTCTATCCGCTACATCAACCTTCTTCTCTTGATAGCTGGGCTCTATATTCAACTGTTCGGGCTTAATCCAAACTTGAAGTAGATGGACTGATTCATGCTGATCACTATTGTGCTCACTATGGGTGATTCCACTTCCGGCAGATATGAGCTGAACTTGCCCCGGCTGCAAATAAGACTCTTTTCCCATGCTGTCTCGATGATGAAGAGTGCCCGACACCATGTAAGTGAATATCTCCATATTTTGATGAGGATGGGTTTCAAAACCGGACATTGGTGCCACGTAATCTTCGTTTATCACTCGCAAGGAGCGGAATCCCATATGGTGGCGGCTAAAATATGACCCGAATGAAAACGAGTGGTATGTATCTAGCCAGCCGTAATTGGCATGTCCGCGTTCGCTGGAGGGCCGCACTATAATCATCTTATTAAACTATCTCCTACGAAACTAAAGGTCCAGCTTACCAACAGAAACCCGCAGTTCCTGCGAAATTTTCTTACCTAATCGAGGGAGCAATGAGGATTACCTTAAAATTCATCAGGAGCAGCCCGTGTGGCAGCTCCGACTATACTATATTACTACGGCGCAGAGCTTAACTGGTGTCATAAAAGTTCGCGCTAATGCAGAAGAGGTTGTCATGCCACATCCAATTATAGACGAGCTGTTCTCGTCTCTCACCAACCTGGAGCAGGTTATTGAGGAGACCAAGAAAACACTGCAACACGGCAGCGAGCCGCGTCATGATATAGTACAGCGCCTTAAGTGTTATGAAGAAGTGCTGCATAAGCAAAAAGTTCTGGCGCAAGCTTTGAGCAGGCATTTAGCTGATCAGAATTGGGATCAAGTCAGACGTCATGTCGATTTGATTCGCGGGTCAAGCCTGCTGATACAGCTCGATAGCGAATCAATCATCTCATCCATGATAAGCGGGACGCATCCGGAGAAGGCGGATCTATATCAAGATTAAAAGCGAATATGCCTGCAAAGGCGGATTGCGTTACAACGGGCATTAATGCCCGTTAAGCCCGTTACGGATATCTCACTGTATAAGATTAGCCAAAAGTGCTATTAATAGCCGGTTATGATGAGAACCGCTATTATCATGCCGGCCCGTTCTGCTTCCACGCGATTTCCAGGTAAGCCGCTGGTTCATATAAAGGGAGTGGCAATGCTTGAGCGAGTGTGGCGCATTGCCTCGTCCATATCACACCAGGCGAAGCTGGCAGTGGCCACCGACAGCCAAGATGTGGCGCAGTTCGCCGAATCGCTCGGAGCTTCGGTCATAATGACATCCCCCGATTGCCGTACCGGCACTGATCGAGTTGCTGAGGCCTATGCAGCGCTCAATTTCCCGGCTGACGCAGTCGTCTCGTTACAAGGTGATGCTGTGCTGCTTCCTCCCTGGGTAATTGATGAAGTCCTCACGGCATTTGCTGCCGATTCGGCGATCCAAATCACCACCCCTGCGGTGCGGCTGAACGGCCAGGCCTTGCATGACTTTGTGACGCATAAGCGCTCAGGGTCCAGTACCGGTACTACTGTCGTGACCGACGCAAAGGGCAACGCGCTCTATTTTTCAAAGGGGATAATTCCCTACTGCCGGGATGAAAATGCCAGAACTGATCTGCTGCGTCACATAGGGCTATACTGCTACCGTCCGGAAGTTCTACAAAAATTCGCTTCGCTGGAGGAAGGCCGGCTTGAGAAACTTGAAAAGCTCGAGCAGCTTCGTGCTTTAGAGAACGGCATACCGATACGGGTGGTGGAGGTGGATTATCGGGGACGAACCCATGCTTCCGTAGATAATCCGGAAGATATCGCCATAGTGGAGAAGATCATCGATACTGAAGGCGAGATTATTAATTGAATGATCTGCGTTGAGGGACGATAGTGCTGCTATTTTTAGCCCGCCACGGCAATACTTTTGAGGAGAATGAAGCGCCAAGGATGGCCGGTTTAAGAAGCGACCTTCCTCTCACAGCGCGTGGGAGGCAGCAAGCTATCGAGGCCGGTGATGCTCTGCGTGATTTCGGTTTCAAGCCGCAGGCAGTAATGTGCGGCAATCTGAAGCGGCAAGCCGAGACTGCCGGCGAGATAGTAAAGCGGCTCGGCCTTAACATCGGGATTGAACGGTGCTCTGCGCTCGATGAGCTGGATTACGGCGAGTGGGAAGGCCTAACCTCCGACAGCATAGCAGCTAAGTGGCCGGAGCGTTATCGGCAATGGCAAGAGTCCAGAAAGTGGCCGGAGGAGATTTTTCCGGTGAGAGAAAAAGACTTCATAGAGGAGCGCCGCAGGTGGCTCGATAAGGTAAGAGCACTAAACCAAGACTCATTGGCGGTTACCAGCAACGGAGTGCTGAACGCGATATCGCAATTGGTCTCCGAAGAGCGCGGGCCAAGCATGAAGCTAGGAAAGGTATCGACCGGCCATCTTTGCGCGCTGCAGCTCGACCCTTCGAGCGGCAGCTGGCGAGCTGTTCTTTGGAATCATAGTCCGTGTCAGCCGATCGCTCTATCCGAATAGTATTGAACGGATGCGCTTAATAGATTGGCGGCAGGAATTAAAGATCCCCCTCCTCCTCATCCCCGAAATCTTCCTCGCTGAAGCTGTCAAGGGAAGCCTGCGCGAACTTTTTCACGCTGGGGTTCTTGGTGGTATTGAGCAAAGTCTTCAGGTACTCCTCTACTTCCGGATCGAAGTTCGTATGGTCTACGGCATCTTTTAGAAGATTGTCATCAAAGTCGTAGTCTTTGGAATTCTCGAGGGAGTCGGCCAGAACCCTAAGTCCGTCAATCCCTGAATTGAGCAGCGCTTTGGCTGCAAGATGAGAATACTGGTCGCGTTTAAGAACTAGCTCCTGCAAAAACGGCATAGCCTCTTCGTCGGGAATGAACTCTCCAAGGCCGATGCCTTCCGAGTAGTATCCGTCGGCATCGCCCCGCTCAACGGTATGTTTATAAAGAATGTCTGCAGCCAAACGTGAACTTTGGTTGGTGATTGCGGCAACCAACGCCTCGCGCAAAGTGTCATTAGAGCCGGAGAGCTGGCTTCCTAGGTAAGTGGTGACATCATCTTTACCGGATGCAAGCTCAAGAGCTTCAGCATATAGGTCGGCATCGTCAGGCTTGGCAGCGTTCTTAATTGATTCGACCAAGGTTTTGACGTTATCAACCCGTCCGCTGATTGCAAGCACCTCGGCGTAATAGCTGCGCTCATCTTGTGTACTATTCTGCGAGGTCATCATCTCGGCAAGAGAGGTGTAAAAGGCCGGACACCAGCTGCAGTTAGGGCTCATCTCCGAGAACTGTTCGAGCACTATATCGTCATAATTTTTCGAAGCGTTCTTAACCGCCAATAGAGCTTCGTCTGCGGTTTTGTAAATCTCCGTTGCGGGCCGAACATCCTCCTCCTCAAGACCTTCTATGTCCTCTTCGTCGTCTTCGTCAGGGGTTCCTACTAGATCAGGGAAAGAGTTTTGCTGCGGTGCGACCGCTGCTGCACCGGCGGCAGGATCATTATCGACATTAGAGTTCACTGCGGCTGCCGAGCTGGTGCCGGCCGGAGTCGGTGGAGTTCCCCCGGATGTTACGAAATACCAAATGGCACCGGCGATCACGACAATTGAAAGAACTGGCAATATCTTTTTCATAACTTACTTCCGCTTAATCAAATGGAAACCTCGCTTACACACGAATTATCGAGTTAGACGTTAAGCAGCCCCAATAATTCCTATAGTTTTAAAATATATGCCGCTATATGGAAAGACAAAGCTATCTTGAAGGTAGGGGGGAAAGCCCAAGCCATATAGAGGCCTTAAACGGATGGCGGGCCCGCATTCCATCTCGCCTCTGTTGCCTAAGTTACGCTTCAATGCCGCTTAAGAATCAAGGGCCTCTTAGCTAAGCTTTTATTTTTACTTTAATTTTTTACGATCTATGGTCGGTAGACGGAACAATTCTGCTTTAGCGCATACTGATTCCGCCCGATCATATAGAACAAAGACTTAGATAGAGGGGTAACTTGCCAGCTGATAACAAGTCCGGCCCGCAGGCAACGCGAGCTTACCATCTTTTTTTACAAGAACTGTCTGGCCATTTAGCCTTTGCCAGAGAGCTTGTCTCCACACCTCGAGAGCAGCAAGACGACTGGGATGAACTGGCGCGAGCAGTTCATATGGTAAAAGGCGGCGCGGGATTTTTCGGGCTTTCTGAAGTTGCGGGGATCGCGGCACAACTGGAAGCGCGCCTTAGACAGCCGCTAAATGCTGTGCTGAAGCAGTGCGATGAGCTGACGAAGTTGGTAGCAGAGCTTGAAAAGATAGAGAAGACACTGCCGGGCAAAGACTGATTTTAAGCGGAAGCCGATGGGAGACATACTTATTGTAGGAAAAGACGACAAGAACTGCTTTGAGATCGAGCAAGAGGTTCGGGCGCATGGGTTTCGCGGCAAACTCACTTTTGAACAGGACATAGCGAAGGAATGGTTAACTTTGCGCGGTTTTGACGCCCTTATCATCGATTCCTCCATAAGCGCGGACGATCAACAGGAGATGGCGGAAATCTTGTGGTCTAGAAACCAGAGCGCGCATCTCATAGTATTCGACTTAAGCAATCAAAACGGCAGGCAGTCACAGCACGTCAGGCTCAGCGGAGCCGATTACATATATGGAAACAAGGGCATGGCCCATCTTAAGAGATTGCTCGAGAGGATCCGCAATCAAAGGCCGGTGCTGAAAAACGATTTTAGGATCTTGGTAGTCGAAGATCTCGACTCGCCGCGAGATATAATATGCTTCTACCTTGAGGGCTTAGGATTCTCTCACATCAAAGGTGTTGCCTCAGCAAAGGAGGCCATTGCCGAACTCACCGGATCGCCTGAAGGCTACCACTGCGTACTTACTGATGTTCGCATGCCCGAGATGACGGGAAGGGATCTAATAGAGTACATGCGGTCCAACCAGAAATTAAAGGCGATGCCGATTATAGTTCTTACGGCGATTGGAACCATAGAGAATTTAGTTGAATGCCTGAAGGCCGGCGCAAGCGGCTTTCTAGTGAAGCCCCCGAAGAAGGACGATATCCTGCGCGAACTTTCACGCGCTTTTCGCATTGTCGCCGGCGGCGAGAACCCAAGGCTGGCTCAGCCTGAGGAGGCTGACGAAATGCGTGAAGCGCTCATTCAGAAAGGCGTGGCTTAGTTCCTGCCTGCATTTCCACCGCACCTCTTATCTGTTAACATTCCTGCACTATGAAGTGCGATTTTCTGAGATTGTTAAGAGAGAGAGTGGTCATCGGTGACGGTGCGATGGGCACTAATATACAGGCTTTTTGTCTTACGCCCGACGATTTCGCAGGCCTGGATGGTTGTAATGAGTACTTAGTCGAAACCCGTCCGGACATTGTGCAAAAAATCCACGCCGATTTCCTGCAGGCAGGCGCGGATGTAATCGAAACTAATTCGTTCGGATCTGCCGCAATTGTGCTTGCGGAATATGGAATTGAAGATCAGGCGTACGAGATCTCGAGAAAGGCCGCCGCCATAGCGCGGGAAGTTGCCAACGATTATTCCAAAGCTGACCGCCACCGCTTCGTTGCCGGCTCGGTAGGTCCCACCACAAAGCTCGTAACGCTGGGGCATATTTCTTTTGACCAACTTCATGCCTCTTATCTACCTCAGTTTCAAGGTTTGCTAGATGGAGGCGTGGATCTTTTCCAGATCGAGACTTGCCAAGACCCGTTGCAGATTAAATGCGCGGTAATTGCCGCTCGCGATGCAATGAAAGCGTCCGGAAGAGAGGTCCCGATTTGTGTCACATTTACAGTAGAGACCACCGGAACACTATTGATAGGAACCGAGGTCAGCGCGGCTCTCGTAATATTGGAATCTCTCCCGGTAGATGTAGTAGGACTCAACTGCGCGACCGGGCCCGACATGATGCAGGAGAATGTGCGCTATCTGGGTAGACACAGCAGGAACCCCATAGCGATCTTTCCTAACGCAGGGCTTCCGAGAAATGAAGGCGGCCGGGCAGTTTATGACCTCTCGCCGCAGGAGTTCGCCCGCTACCACGGGATATTCGCCCGTGAGTGCGGCGCCTCCTATTTGGGCGGGTGCTGCGGCACTACCGCCGAGCACATCAAGGCCTTGGCCGACGAACTTAATGGGTACTCGCCTGTTCGCACTATAGATCCTCTTCCCCCTCAGCTTACTTCAACATACAGCGCAGTGACGCTGGATCAGGAAGGCAGCTCTCCCTTGATCGTCGGCGAGCGCTGCAATGCAAACGGCTCCAAGCGCTTCCGGGAACTAATGCTGCTGGAAGATTGGGAAGCGATTGTCGAGATGGGAAGAGAGGAGGTCGGGCATGGTGCACATATACTTGATGTATGTACGGCCTATGTAGGGCGCGATGAAGCGCGCGACATGCGCGAGGTTATATCGCGTTTCGCCACTCAAGTTACCGCTCCGATCATGATCGATTCAACGCAGGTCGATGTGCTGGAGGCAGCGCTAAAGCTGCTCGGCGGAAGATCCATTATCAACTCCATAAATCTGGAAGATGGAGAGGAAAAATTCGACATTATATGCAGCTTGGCGTCGCGGTTCGGCAGTGCGCTGATCGCCCTCACGATAGACGAGGAGGGGATGGCTAAATCCGCCCAGCGCAAACTAGAGGTCGCCCGGCGAATCTACGATCTTTGCACCGGCCGTCACCGGTTGCCGGCGCATACTCTTATATTTGATCCGCTGACGTTTACTATAGGGTCGGGAGATGAAGATAGCCGCAAGGCAGGCTTGGAAACCTTGCAGGCCATAAAGTTAATCAAAGAGAATCTGCCGGGGACTAGGACGATTCTCGGACTGTCGAACATCTCTTTCGGGCTGCAGCCTGCTGCACGGCAAGTTCTCAATTCCGTGTTTCTTGCAGAGGCCATAAAGAACGGTCTTGATTCATGCATCGTGCATTTCAAGAAGATCTTGCCAATCAGCAAGATTGAGCCTGATCTTTTGAAAGTAACGTCCGATCTGATTTTCGATCGGCGTACTCAAGATTACGATCCTCTTTTCGTATTCATTGAAAAGCTGCAAAGCGCCGCTTCAAAGCCGGTGGCGTCAGCGGAGAACGAGAACGGTCCAATCGAGGACGTGCTGAAGCAACGCATAATCGACGGCAAGAAGATAGGAATTGAGGAGCCGCTGAAAAGAGCTCTCCAAAGTTATAAGCCGCTCCAGATAATAAATGAGATACTGCTCGAGGGAATGAAAGTTGTAGGCGAACTTTTCGGTTCTGGGCAGATGCAGCTTCCTTTCGTGCTGCAATCGGCGGAAACGATGAAGAAAGCGGTTGCCTTCCTCCAGCCCTTTATGGAGAAGGTTGAAGGCGCAGAGAAGGGGTGCATGGTCATCGCAACCGTGAAAGGAGATGTGCATGACATCGGGAAGAACCTGGTGGACATAATTCTTTCCAACAACGGCTACAAAGTTGTCAATCTCGGGATCAAGCAGCCCATCGAGAGCATTCTGGCGGCTGCTGCAGAGCATAAACCACAAGCTATCGGAATGTCGGGGTTACTGGTGAAGTCCACCGTCGTAATGAAGGAAAATCTCGAGGAGATGTCGCGGCGAAACTTAGACGTGCCTGTCGTTTGCGGCGGTGCTGCCCTGAATCGCGCTTATGTCGAGGTCGATCTTAGGCAAGCATACACTACAGGCAAGGTTTTTTATGGTGCTGACGCCTTTACCGGCCTTCAAATAATGGATGAACTTACAGGGCAGACCGAGGTGAAGACCATCACCGAGGCAAGCGACGAAAAGGCTCGCCGCAGGGGTGAGATGCGAGCCGAGAGAGAGGAACGCTTGGCTCAAAAAGCCCGTGAGTATGCGCGCTCGAACATACCCGTGCTAGACAGTGTCCCGGCTCCGCCTTTTTGGGGAGTTCGTCACGTCTATAGCGATCAAATTCAGCTTAGTGAGCTTTTCAATTTCATAAACAAGAAGGCGCTCTATGCCAATCAGTGGCAGTATCGCCGGGGTAGCAGGTCAACAGCCGAGCACCGTCAGTTTCTCGTAGAGCATGTCGACCCGCTCTTTCAAAAATGGCGCAAAAGAGTTGAAGAGCTCGGTTGGCTGCAGCCCAAGGTGGCCTATGGATATTTCCCCTGCAACAGCGAGCAGAACGATCTTATTATATGGGATCCTGCCGATTTTGAGCGTGAGGCATGCCGCATCAGCTTTCCACGTCAAGTCGCTGACGTGCGGCGTTGTATCGCGGATTATTTCCTGCCTAAAGAAAGCGGAAACCGTGATGTCGTCGCCTTCCATGTGGTAACTATCGGCTCGCTTGCATCAGAAAAGTGCCAAGAGCTCTTCAGATCCGACGAGTATACCGACTATCTTCATTTCTACGGCCTCTCGGTTGAAACCGCCGAGGCGCTCGCGGAGTATTGGCACAAGCAAATTAGGCGCGAGCTAGGCATTGACGGCGAGGATAGCGAAAAGATAGAGGACCTATTCCGTCAGCAGTATCACGGTGAGCGGTACAGCTTTGGTTACCCGGCTTGTCCTAACCTGGAAGACCAGAAGTATATATTTCAGCTTCTTCAGCCCGAAAAGATAGGGGTGTCGCTAAGTTCTGAGTATCAGCTCGTGCCGGAGCAATCCACATCCGCGATCATAGTTCATCATCCCGAAGCTTGTTACTATTCAATATGATCAGCACCCTGTAGCAGAAAAGTGCGGGGTGCAGGCCAAAGTGAGTGAAAGATTTAGGACGAGCCTACTGAGCTTTGACTTCGAAAATGTCGCTGGGAGGCGAGGTTTTTTCTTCGGTAAAAGCGGCGATGGCAATGAATAGGGGCTGGTTGAGAGGGATGTTCCCCAGCACAAATCGGTATACAGGCCCGTGTAAAGGATCTTCAATCTGCTCAAGATCCTGTGCATAAACACGCACCTTTTCGTCCATCTTATTGCGCGCAAATCCGAAATTTACTTCAAAACCTTCCACCTGTTCGACCGGCACCCGCCAGATAATTTCAACGTCGCTCTGAGTAGCTTTCTTATCGACGGCTAGCGGCATTATGTCTACGCGTGCCGTTGTAGCAGCGGAGCTATCTCCATTACGTGATGGCTCCAATGAAGATGGCGATGCAGAACCGCTCGTGCCGTTGCCCCTCAGCGAAACCGAACAGGCAAGAGGAAGCAGCAAAAGAAATGAACTAAAAAGTACCCGGAATGATTTGAGCCAAGAATTTCTCATGGATGGGAATTATACATTCACCCGGCCCCCTGACAACTTGCCAAGAATGGCTGAAGCTGTCCCGGAGGGAGCTTAATGATTCTAGCTAGTTGCGCCATCCCCCAGAAATAGGCTCTTCAGTTAAGGCGCGGAGCGACCGATTACCTATTCTAGGGAACTACTCCATCTTTGGATACTTTCAGAGAAGCTGTTACAATTGTTGTAATAAGTTCCTGAAAGTAGGCGGATTCCTCGGGTTCAGTAACATTAATTTTGGATTTCTGAGATTATGCGGGCCCGAAGATTGCATGTGCTATTTCCAGGGTGAGTTTTTGAAAGTTTCAGAAGCAGTACTACGAAACTTGCGGAATGTTGTGCATAGGATTATCGCAGATGTTTGCGGAGCTTTTTTAGGTTTTGTGCTTATCGATTTTCGAATCTTCACATCTGAATGAAAAGACCTTCGATCGCGGGGGTGCTTGAACGGAGTTGAAGGTTGTATAGGAGTTGGTTTTATGAATAACAGGTTTTCTGGAAACAATTCGGGGTTTCGTAAAAAGAACGAGCGCGAAAGACTATTTTTCGTGGCCGCAGCCGGTTTAGCGTTCTCGCTATTAATCATCACCGTCGTAATCTTCAATTTTAGAACTCCTGCTGCAGATGCAACTGCGGGACAGAATTTAAGCATAGAAAGCAACATTCCGGCCTCGGTAGGAACGACAACGATTCTTGCGGCCAAACGTCCTGTGCCGGAAGGAACTAAGCTCTCTGACATCGAACTAACCGAGATGTACTGGCCGATGCACAAGGTGCCGGCAGGCGCCATTAGAGACCGTAGCGAGCTGCAGAATCTTTTTGCCGCCAGAAACATCGAAGCCGGAAGCCCGATAACCAGGACCATGACCAGTAAAGACCAAGTTTCAACCAGCTTGCCGGTAACACCTGGCAATAGGGCGGTGACAATTCAGGTGGATGCAGTGTCCGGACTTGAAGGGCACATTCGCCCCGGAAGTTTAGTGGACGTCGCTCTGACATACAACGAAGGTGGTGAGTTAACCACTAAGGCGATTGTCCAGAAAGCGCGCGTAATATCGTACGGCGGACAAGTAAATCCAAGAACCCCTTTTCTTGAGGCAGGAGGGCCGAAACTATTCAATACCGCTACCCTCGATCTTACGCCTAACGATGCAATGACTATCCTTACGGCTCGTAAATTGGGGACTTTGTCTCTGATGATGAGAGCGGCTGAGGATAATAAGATCCTCGACAATAACGAAGTGCGGGAGGAGGCTGTATCAAAGCCAGGCCAGCACGGCAAAGGTAAAAGTGAAAGTAATCGTACGATCTGCGGAACCGCCAAGGTCGGAGATATGGACGTAGTAATTAATTGCGGTCCGGGCGGTAGAATAACCCGTCTCGACAACGATATGTAGCTCCTTTCTAACAGAAAGGACTCAATTGAAAGCCGCGTTTTATCGCGGCTTTTTTATTGCCTATTCCAAGAGATTGCGTCACCCGCGGAACTTCATTGATAGAGTTGAATCTGGTGTGTTAGCTTCGCCGAAGAGGAATTCCGAGACAGGTCAGTCGCAATAGCTTTGATTTTGACAATGGCTTTTGATTTCAAGAGCAGATACAAGGATTTGATCGGCCGCCAGCAAGCCGTTGAATGCCCCGCTAAGGTTAATCTGCGCCTCAAGATAGAAGGGCTGCGCGAGGACGGCTACCATCTGCTTAGCATGATAAACACGCCGATTGATCTCACAGATCAACTCTTCTTAAAGTTAGACGGCGAGGGAAGAATCGAGGCCAAGATCGACGAGCATTTCGGCGAGTGGGTCTCGCCCCGCACAAGGGGTCTGATCAGGCAAAATTTAAGTAACGAAAAGGACAATCATGCGTGGCAGGCCGCGACGCAGTTTTTTGAGAGGTTTCAGATTCCGCTCGGCCTTTCGATCCTAGTGCGCAAGGGAATCCCTACCGGCGCGGGCCTCGGGGGTGGCAGCAGTAATGCGGGACGGCTCTTGGCCTGGCTGTTTTCTACATTCAGGGAGCATATACAGCAGGGGCTGGGGTTGCCTCTAGAGTCAGCCGCGGTCGAAGTCGAAAAAATAGCTTTTGCTGTCGGAGCGGACGTGCCCTATTTCCTTTCGGGCGGACTCGCCTGGGTTAGCGGAGTAGGCGAGCAGGTGCAGCAGCTGCATCCTCGAATCATAACGAATTACCCCGCTCTGCTCGTAATTCCGGATGAGCAGATTTCTACAGCCAAGGTTTATTCGGTCTCTAGAGAGAGGTTGTCGGCCGCTTCGTCCGCCATGCGAGATGAGCCGGGCCGGGATTTTGTAGCGCGTTATTGCGATGCGGTAAGCAGGGTGGAAGGAGTGCGTGAGAGCAGTTTCATGCCCGGGGATTTATTCAAATCGTTTCGGGAAGAGTTGAAGGCGCTCATAATGAACGATCTTGAGGACAGCGCAAGAGCTTGTTCGAGCGTCTTTGACAGCATTCTCTCCAAGCTTCGCGGCATCCCGGACGCAATCGTGTCAATGAGTGGCAGCGGCAGCGCGGTGCTTGTTCTGCCCAAAACGAAAAATTTCGTCGATAGCAGCATGAGCCAGGCAGTCAACCAAGCCTTACAGGACCAGCCGGTAATGATTCGCCCAACAATACTCTGTCCGGCCGGTTGATTAGCGCTTGCATTTCAGAATTGCTGCGCAAAGCGCGCCGGTTTCTTCAAGAGCACGGTAGTAAGTGATAGTTCTCAATAACTCATGGGCGCCGGCAGTAATCTCGCGGGCTTTTTCTCGGTTTTCTTCCAGCCACCGATAGGCATCCATAAAATCCGAGAGATCACTTTTTAGGGGAACGTAATGCCTCCACGGTACAAGCTCGTGAAAGTACCACTGCTCATAGTCACTGGTGATCTTAAGAACGACACTCGATGTTGCCAGTTTTAAGAAAAGGGAACGCCAGGCGCAGCAGTGGCCATCGGCGTCTATTAGATATAGGTAGTCCAAGAATTCCCTGAAAGGGCAGCTCTCTCCCACAATGTTTTCGGAGATGAAGATCCGTTGCTGGCTCTCCGAGAGATGATTTACTTTGCTGATCTTTGCGTCCAAAACTGAGGGATCGTTTAGGTCTCTGGCAAGCAGGGCCAGCCGCCCGCGAGCTGACATTCTCCAATTTTCAGTTTCTATTCCAAGGCCCGTTGCAGCTCCGCGCCAGAAGGCAGTTCTTTTTTTATGTTGCGGATGAATCTCTTGCTCCCATTGCCGAATCTCCGCGATGTCCGTTTGGTATCCTCGGGTATCCAAGAAGGCAGGATCCGGAATTAGAAAAGTGTGAAAATCGGTAATCTGCCGCCCGAAGGATAGGATTGGCGCCTTTTTTGGATGTTGCTGATTCCAAGCCCAGACGCCATCCTCCAGCCATACGACCATTGATCCCCGAAGATCACGGAGTGACGGCTGCTGAGCAACTTCGTTAAAGAACTTCATGATGGCCGGGAAGTGACCTTCTTGACGCTCCCATGTTCGAGTACTGATCGCCATCTCTACGCTTCCCTCCCCATCGAAGCGTAATCTGGCGATCATCTCTGTACTGTTAAGAGATTCGCAAATTGCGTCCACGTCCTGATCGCTATATCCGGTTAACTGCCAGTACCGGAGAGCCGCATGATTTGCCCTGCTGGGGCTGGTGCCTGTCGGTGAGCTGTGACCTGCATTCATGTTTAGGGCGGCATTGGATTGTTCTTAATCTGGAGATCAAACGGCGTTAGACAGGCCCGTTGTTCAAGACCCCAGATCATTGGATGGCACCTCTTGCCGGCACGATCCGTATTTATAGAGCCCACTTCACCCGGAATTGCGAATTCCAGTTGCCTATAACGCGTCTATAGCGATATCCAAAGAAGGGTTGTTCTTGAGATATAGTTATTGTATCTCTCGATCCGAGCTAGCCCGAAAAATTCATTCGGGGCCCTGAATTTTCACGAGTAGAGAGATGATTGAAGTAAAGAATCTTACTAAAAGATATGGGGAATTCTTGGCGGTCTCCGATGTAAGCTTTTCCGCTGCCAAGGGAGAGGTCGTTGGGTTTTTAGGGCCCAATGGAGCCGGTAAAACCACCACCATACGCATGCTGGCTACTTATCTGCCGCCCTCTGCCGGTACGGCGACAATCGCCGGGTATGATATCAATTCCCAGTCGAATGAGGTTCGTAAGCAGATAGGCTACCTGCCCGAGACGCCCCCCTTGTACGAGGATATGACGGTACAGGAATATCTGCTCTTCGTTGCGCGCATCAAAGGGATTGAGCGCTCCGAGATCAAGGCGAGCGTCGATCATGCGTTGCAGATCTGCTTTATTGCAGATGTTAGGAATAAACTGTGCCGGCACTTGTCCCGCGGCTACAGGCAACGGGTCGGATTGGCTCAAGCGATAATCCATAAACCTGGAGTCGTCATTCTCGATGAGCCGACTAGCGGGCTGGATCCTAGGCAGATCATTGAAATCCGTCAGCTGATTGCATCGCTAGCCAAAAATCATACCGTCATCCTGAGCACCCATATTCTGCCTGAAGTAAGCATGGTTTGTAACAAAGTGGTGATTATCAATCGAGGACGAGTCGTATTAGAGAACAGCTTAAGCGAGGTAGTTAAAAGTAAGTCGCTCGAGCAAGTTTTTCTAGAGTGTGTAAGCACCGAAGAGAGCGCCGCTTTGCAGGTAGCGGCTAACTAACTTCGGTGAACGGCTTGTTCGCCGTGGTTCTAGCATAGACGACGGTGGTAAGCCTCTTGAAATGTACTGGCCAATTAGATTTTAAGATGAGGCACTGAAAATATGCACAATGTTACAGCAATCGGTCGGCGGGAGATTTTATCCTTTTTTGTTTCACCGATCGCCTATTTCGTGATTACGGGATTCGTTCTGCTGGGAGGATATTTTTTCTTCAATTATCTGGGCATCTTCAATATCATTCTACAGCGCTATCTCAGCATGCCGGTTAACCCCGGGATGAACCTTCCGAATTTAAATCAGTGGGTAATCGAGGGGTACTTTCAAACTTTGCTTGTAATTTTAGTATTTCTTATTCCACTTCTCACTATGCGGGTTATCGCCGAGGAGAAAAAGCGCGGAACGTTTGAACTGTTAGTCACCTCGCCGGTAAGCGTTTTTGAAATTGTTCTCGGCAAGTTCAGCGGCGTGGCGTTTGTAATATTGGTTATGGTTCTTGCGGCATCTGCTTATCCGCTACTGCTTTGCTGGCTGGGCAATCCGGAGGTTATGCCTATTTTCTCTGGAATGTTGGCAGTTCTGCTGTGTGCGTTGATGTTCGCCAGCATAGGCATGGCTGTCTCTTCCTTTACCGAGAATCAAATAGTAGCTGGCGTTTCAAGCATGGTCACGCTGCTCCTGTTGTATGTCATTCACTCTCCGGCAGAAGCTTTGGGGGGAGGATTGCTGGCAGATTCGCTACAATGGCTATCTCCCATAATGCAGGCGCGCGATCTAATTAACGGTGTAATCACCGTTAAGTCTTTAGTGTATTTTTTCAGCATGATAACTCTCGGGTTGTTTCTTTCACAGCGGGCTTTAGAGGCTTATCGCTGGCGGTAAGATGTGTGATGTTTTCATGGAATAGTAAGAAATGGATCGATGGATTAGATTTAGCGGAGTAGTCGGGCTTGTCGTTTTCGGGTTCGGATTTATAGGAGGGCTCCTAATAGGCGACCTTCTTAATCCGTTCCTAGTGCTGCACATGACACTGGGCTTTGCGCTTGTTCTGACTTGGCTTTTCGGTTACGGACTGCGAAACATGAGTGAGGCAGGCCAGGCCATTCGAGGCCGCACCGCCCGCTTTGGAGCCAATGCGCTGGCTTATACTGTGGTTTTTGCCGGTTTATTAGGGGTACTGAACTATCTTGCAGGCAAATTCAATGTTCGATGGGATCTGACCGAGGAGAACGTTTACAGTCTCTCACCGCAGTCAGAAGAGATCGTTGAGGGTTTGGACAAGCCACTTCTCCTGGTGGCATTTAAAGGCACACCTCAGGTCGATGAAGTGGCCTTGGCCGATCTTTTCAAGCTATACGAACACGCAAATCCTTCGATGGTGAAGGCGCAAGTGGTGGACCCGAGATCGAAGCCTCATTTAATCGACCAGTACGAGATGAAGGCTCCCAATAAGATATATGTCGAGTATGGTGAGGGAGATGCCAAAGCTGTTAGCCGGCTTAATGACGTGACAGAGCAAGAGATAAGCAATGCAATTCTTAAGCTAAAGCGGGGAGCAGCAAAGAAGATATATTATATAGAAGGGCATGATGAACCGGCTCTCGAGGGAATGGGCGCTGATGGGCTCAAGCGGTTTGCCGATTCAATCACAGATGAGCACCTCGAGATGGCGGGTCTATTGCTTGCTGATAAAGATTCAGTTCCGCAAGACGCAGCCGCGGTAATACTCGTTTCCCCCAAAAAGCCTTTGCTGCCGGAAGAAAAGCAAGTTCTTATTAAATATGTTGAGGAAGGTGGACGTCTCATTATGTTCGCGGATCCACGTACTACCGGTGACATCAAGGAGCTCGCAGCACATTTCCATATTGAAGTAGGTAATGATGTAGTTATCGATCAGGTGCAGCGGCTTTTTGCCGCTCCTGTACTCGGAGCGCAGCCGTACGTGCGCGATTACACGGCGCACCCTGTCACTAAAGGCCTTACCACGAAGCATTTGACGGTGTTTAACATTGCGTCGACCGTTAAGCCTGCTTCATCCGTCCCTCAAGGAGCCACCGTTACCGAACTTATCAAGACCGGGACAAGCTCTTGGGCGGAGTCAGATCTTGCGCGGTTGTTCGATCAGAATGAAGCTGAGGCCGAGTTTAATCCCGGCCAAGATGTCGGAGGACCGGTATCGCTTGCTGCATCGTACGAGAAGACCTTGAAGCAGGAGGACTCGCAAACCGATCCCGCTCAACAGGCTCGATTTGCGAAGCACAGCAGAGTTGTGGTGTTTGGAGATTCTGACTTTATCTTAAACGCTAATATCGGAGTCTATGCCAACCGCGATCTCGCGTTAAAGGCCGTTAACTGGGGAGTGGGAGAAGAGGGTGGTCTATCGCTTCCCTCGAAAACCCGCAAAGGGGCCCGCGATCCGATCGAAAGCGACGTTTTTGTAGCGCTTCTCGGATGGGGTCTGGTGGTGCCGGAGCTGATCCTGCTATTCGGGTTGGCGGTATGGTGGCGCCGCAAGACCGCGCTGGCATAACCGTTAAAAAAACATAGTATTATAAGAAAAAACAATGAGTCTTAAAAAGACATTGGTGCTGGCGGCTGTGCTTGCAGCCGCGGTGATTTACATCTGGCGAGTGGAAATCCCTCGCACCCGGGAGAACGAGCAAAAGGGAGTAGTATTTCGCAATATTGATAGAGATGAGATTAAGTCGCTAGGAATCACCACGAGCGGAGAGAGCTTTGAGCTGGTAAACTCCGCGCCACGCAAGACGGAGCCCGACGCCGCCGGTGAAGTGGATGAGTTTTCGGCGGAGGTGTTTAAAAGCTGGCAGCTGGGAGCAGTACCCGGCTCAACCCTTGACCCTGCGGTAGTTAGTAGTCTGGTAAGCGGAATTTTAAAACTGAAGCTGGATGAGCCGCTGCCTAAGGACGAAGTTGAGCAAGACCTTTCGGCATACGGGCTGAAATCTCCGGAACTATCGATCAAACTCCGGACACTCGATAATTCTTATGAACTGCTGTTCGGCAAATTAAATAGCTATTTCAATCAGAGGTATTTTAAGCTCGGGGACTCCGAAGCGGTTTATCTTGTTCCGGAGTTCCTATATTCCGCTGCGAACAAGAAGGCCGAGGACTTCCGTGATCGGACTCCGATAGAGTTTATCGATTCGGACGTGGAGAAGATCTCCATCCGGTCGAAGCAGGGTGAAATTACGATTCAGCCGGGTGAGCCCGGAGAATGGCGAATCACTCATCCCATCGAAAGCGCCGCGAGCGGACAGGCGATTGCGGGAATTACGCGGACTTTGCGCAATTTACGGGCCGAGGGATTTGTAAACGACCTGACCGAACTTAAGAAGTACGGGCTTGAGGATCCCGAAATCTCTGTTGAGATTCATTTCAAGGAGACAGCCGCACGGCAGCCGATCTCTCTCGCCATTAGCTCAGTTGCCGATAGCGCGGATAAGTCGCAGGAAACTAGCTATGCGTACATAAAAGGACTGCCGTCAATTTATGAATTGTCCATTGATCCATCAAAGGGCTTAGTTAAAACGCCGGCGGAGATTCGGGAGAAAAGCCTTTTGAAGTTCGCGCTTGATTCCGTTGCCCGGGTGGAGATTGAAAAGCGTGATACGGCAAAAATATCGTTGGTCAGAGATGGCGAGACGTGGACAGTTAATCAGAAGCCGGGCGATAAAGCTTTTATCAATCAACTTTTAACCGACTTAAGCAGGCTAGAAGCAAAAGACTTCCCTGCCGACTCGCCATCGGCCGGGCTTGATAAGCCTCATCTTAAAATTTCATTGCATTTCTCGGGAGCCGATACTCAGGATCTAACCCTGGTTGTCGGCAATGCGGTTCAAAAAGACGGCTCACTGCGCTTCGCGTCAATCAGTAAGGTGCCGTATTTAATTGCTATATCCGAAGAGGATGTTAAGAAGATATCGCCCAGGGAGGAAGTGCTAGTGCCCGTGCCCCCCGCTGCCGAGCAGTCTCCATCGGAACAGCCATAGTTTCGATAAAGCATTAGGAACTGAGCCCCTTTTTGTCGTGCTCTTCTTTCGCTCGTCGTTAGAATTAATGGAATGCATCTTTGCTGCAAAGACGGACTCTAAACAGGTGGGCCTCGCGCCTACCTCTTGTTTCCTTGCGATGAGCTTGTTGTCTTAAGGGTGGGCACAAGTACATAATAATAAGGTATGCTGCGTAAACTGTTCTGGTTTTTCTTTATTCTTTTAATATTTGCCGGACTGGCCGGCGGCGCCTTTCTTACATGGGGCTATTATCGAGTAACCCGGGACCTTCCCAAGCTCAGTAGGATAGAGGATTACCGGCCGCCAGCTGTGTCCACCGTTTATGCTGCCGATGGAACGCCGATTGCGGAGTTTTATGAAGAGCGCCGTTATCCGGTAAAGATCGCTGATGTTCCCGACATTGTTATAAAGAGCTTTCTGGCCGCCGAGGACGCCAATTTCTTCAGTCATCCGGGGATTGATTTTATTAGCATCCTTCGCGCTTTCTACAAAAATCTCCAGGCCGGCAGTGCTCGACAAGGAGGCTCGACGATAACACAGCAGGTGGTAAAGAATTTGCTGTTGAGTTCAGAGCGCAGCTTGGAAAGAAAGATTAAAGAGGCGATCCTCTCGTACCGGTTGGAAAAGAGATTTAAGAAGGAGGAAATCCTCGAAATTTACCTTAATCAGATATATTTTGGGAACTCAGCGTACGGCATCAAAGCCGCCGCGCGCCTTTACTTCCACAAAGATCTGAAAGATCTGACGCTAGGCGAGTCAAGTCTTTTGGCTGGCCTGCCTAAGGCGCCCTCTCGCTACTCGCCGATCGAAAACTTTCAATACGCCAAGCAGCGGCAGCGCTACGTGCTGCGCCAGATGGCGGAGGCTGGGTTCATAACTAAGAGTCAATCCGAGGAGGCATATGGAGAAAAGCTTTCGGTTTATCCGGCTTCTACGCAAAACATTTATCACGCGCCGTATTTCACCACTGAGGTACGCAGGATTTTAAAATCGGAGAAGCGCTGGAGCAATCTGGACATCGACCGCGACGGTTTGCAGATTTATACGACTGTAGATCTTGGGGCTGACAAGCTCGCTGCAGTGGCCCTGCGAAAAGGATTGCGAGAAGTCGATAAACGAAGGGGATGGCGCGGCCCTTTGGCGCACATTCCGCGCGCGGATAAACAGGAGTTCCTGCGGCAGTTCCCGGCGGTCACCGATAGAGAGCCTCAAGCGGATGAAATTGTCCCGGCAATGGTAACGGAGATTACCGCCACTAAGGCGAGGGTAGACTTCGGACCGCAGTCAGCAGTGATCGACTTGAAAGAAGCTGCTTGGGCGCGAAAGCTATTGGATCCTAAAGATCAAACCCGCTGGATCAATCCTGAGCAGGTAATGAAGCGCGGAGATGTTGTAGAGATCTCGCTTCATACCGCAGGAAGCGCAGATAAGCAGAAGAGTGAACAGAATTCGGCTTTACTGGAGAAGAAATATCAACTCGACCAAACCCCCCAGCTTGAGGGAGCATTAGTGCTCATTGATCCGCACAGCGGCAGAGTGACGGCTTTGCAAGGAGGTTATGATTTTAGCCGTAATAAATTTAATCGCGCCACACAGGGATTGCGCCAACCCGGCTCCACCTTCAAGCCGTTTATCTATCTTGCTGCCGTAGATGGCTTCAAGTTTACGCCCGCCACTATAGTTCACGACTCGCCACAGACTTTCAGGGTGGGAGAAACCTTTTGGACACCTGGGAATTTCGATGGCAAGTTCTTGGGGCCCATTACTCTGCGAACAGCACTTGAAAAATCGAGAAATTTAATATCAGCGGAGATAGTCGCCGGTATAGGAGTCGACGCTGTGATTCGATATGCGAAATTGCTCGGCATAGAAAGTCCTCTCGGGCGCAATCTTTCTCTCTCGTTGGGCAGCAGTGAGGTGACGCTATTGGAATTGACGAGAGCATACGGGGTGTTTGCAGCTAAGGGGATCTTGTTCGACACCGTTCTCATCAGCCGCATTGTAGATCGCGACGGAAACGAGATTTACAACGTAGATGATCAAAAATTGAGCAGAGCCAATCAGGTCATCAGCGATAACAGCGCCTTCATAATGGCGAATATGCTCAAGGGCGTAGTGGAGCATGGCACCGGGTACCGGGTTAAAGAGATAAAGCGCCCGGCGGCAGGCAAAACCGGAACTTCTAATGATCAAATGGATGCATGGTTTGTCGGGTTCACCCCTAACTGGGCGTGTGGAGTCTGGGTGGGATTCGACGAGAAGAAAGAGATCGGGGAGAAAGAGACAGGGGGAGCGGTTGCGGCGCCGATCTGGCTCTATTTTATGCGTGATTTTTTGAACCTTCAGGACGCTCTATTGATGGACAGCTTGGAGCGAGAGGGGCGTGCCGAAGCGGAGAGACTGGGTATAGAGTATGTACCACCCCAGGCGCTCGAACCGCTTGACTTTCAAGTGCCGGAGGGAGTCGATCCGTACTGGGTAGATAAAGCAAGCGGCCTTCTTTCGACCGCCGGAAGCCCAGGCGCGTTCTACGAATACTTTATGCGCGGCACCGAACCGAAGAGCAGCATTGAACAGCCGCTGCAGCAGCCGAATACTTACTTGCAGTCGCCCGATCTCTGATAAACGAATTTGCAGCAGATCGGAGGGATAAACTTACTAACACGACCATCTTACGGAGTGACATATACTATCAGATCCCTAATAGTATCTCCCTTCTTAAGTTTTCGTACGGTCTTCATGCCCTTCACCACCTGGCCGAAGACTGTGTAATCGCCGTCCATCTTCGGAGCTTCACGCAGAAGAATGTGAAACTGGCTTCCGTTAGAGCGCCGTTCCGGATTGCCTGCGCCGCCGATGCGGGCCATCCCTAATGTGCCGGCCATATGCCGGCGGCTGCTGAACTCGGGAGGGAGCGAGTAGCCGGGCCCACCTCCGCCTGTGCCGGAGGGGTCTCCTCCCTGAATGATGTATTGATCATATAGCAGATGAAACGAAAGCCCACGATAAAAACCCTTGTCGGCTAGATACTTAAAATTTGCAACATGCCAGGGGGCGCTATCCGGATAAAGTTCTAGGTAGATCGGTCCTCGATTCGTGACCAGTACCGCGTTTCTGAGCTTGTTAAGCTCCGCTTTTGGAGGCAGTTTGAAGGGAGGAGGGACTCCGCTTGCCTGGGCGTGCGCTTTGCCATTGCAAGGTGCGGCAGAGAGCAAAAACAGTAGAACGAGCGGCAAAAGAGCACAAAAAGATCTGGCGGCACACCCTATGGCACCAATCATCACTTATAACTCCCTAATACTATTATAGGATTAACCTAGAATCAGATCAATTAAACCTAGGCAAATTATCCCGCCTTTTGCATCATATAATGTATGCTCATAGAGCGCCTAGGTTTTTTGCAACCTAAAACATCGATTGCTCAGTTGCTCGCCCTCGCCGTGCGGGCCGCGTGTCTTATGACGGCGCTGCCGATCATATTGAGTGCAGTTCTTCTCAGCGTGCCCGCCTTGGCGGACCAGCGCCCCCTTAAAAATACTCCTACAGAAAAAATCGATGCAGTGCTGCTGCTCGATTCTTCCGGGAGCATGAGGCTCACCGATCCGAATAGGCTTCGCGATGAAGGGGTCAAGCTATTTCTACAGTTTCTGAAGCCGGGAGACCGGATAGCAGTGATAGAGTTTTCCGCACAGCCCAAAGTAGTCCGGCCTATGTCGGACTTCAATACCGAGTTAATAAAGTCGGTATCTCAACAGATTGCTAAAATAGATAACTCAGGCGTGTACACCGATCTAGCCTCGGCAATAAAGAGCGCTAAGCAACTGCTTGAGCACAATTCAAGGAGTGATGCGAAGCAAGTTATAGTACTTCTTTCGGACGGTAAGATGGATCCGGATCCTGCCAAAGGCGGGATTCAGTTGCTAAATAACGAGCTCTTTAATGGAGACCTCCCCGAACTGAAGTCGCGTTCGGTAAAAGTGCACACGCTTGCGTTCAGCGACCAAGCCGACCGCGAAGCGCTCTCACAGATGGCCGCGGCAACCGAGGGGCTTAGTATGTTCGCTCCTACGGCCGACAAAATTCACGAGTCTTTCGCCAGTCTTTTTCTGGCGGTAAAGAAGCCGCAAGTGCTTCCACTAACCAGCAAGGGTTTCAAGATAGATGGAGATGTTCAGGAAGCTACATTCTATATAAACAAGCAAAGCGGAGAGGAGCTTACTATTCAGACTCCTTCAGGTCAGAAACTATTTGCCGGACTGAGTGAAGGGAATGTTCGATGGTTTAAGGGACAGAACTTCGATGTCGTTACCATAAAGACTCCGGAGAGCGGCGACTGGAAAGTCTCTGGCCTGCCGTCAAGCGACAGTTTTGCCACAGTTCTTACCAATTTAAAGCTCGCTACCGACTGGGAGTCAACCATCATTGCCGATGAGAGCATTCTTCTGCAGGCCCGATTGTACGAAGACGAAAAGCCGGTGGTGCTGCCGGAAATGACGGGAGCTGTTACTTACGCTTTTCAAATTACCCCGACCGATAAGGTATCTGAGCCGGTCGTGAGAGAAACACTGCATGACGACGGCAAGAACGGAGACAAGATAAAGGATGATGGGATCTTCTCGGCTGTGGTCAAGCTAAAGGATCCTGGGGAGTATGCATTGAAAATCGTCGCTCATGCTCCGACCTTCGACCGCTATCAACATATTCCATTCAGGGTAAAGCCGCGGCTGATCTCTCTTGGTGTCGAGCAGTCGGCCGCAGCGCCGGATGCTGCTGATGGCCATCCGCACAAAGGCGACAAGCACATGGACACACAAGCAGCAGGGACACATGAGCCAGAATCGCACTCAGGCGAACATTCCGAACAGGATGGACATTCAACAGAGGCGGGATCTGACGGGGAGGTCATCGTGGCGACACTCGGCCCTGATGCGAGGGAGTTTAAAGATTTGGACGTTAAATTGATCGCCGTGGATCGCGATCGAACGCGGGTGGAGATCGAGATGCAGCCTACGGCGGACCTTTTGAGATTCGAAGTGGATCCTGCGCTGCTTCCAAAGGAGGGCTATTATGAGCTCGAAGCGGTCCTGCAGGCACAGGGGCGCGGCAAAAGGAAAATAAAAGCAAGCAGCGACAAGCTGCCGTATGTTCGCAAAGCTCTCGAAGGTGAAGGGCCGGTTGTAACGGTGGTGGGCCGGAAGCCGCAGAAGGAAGAGCCGGTAGAGACGTCCCCTGGAGTGCTTTTCCCGTTACTTATAGTGACTGTCATGAATCTTATCGCCGGTGGCTTAGTGTTTATGTTGATGCAGAAGGCGGGGGCGGGTCCCGCGGTGGCCCTGCCGCAGTTTGGGTCGTTGGAGGCAGCGCATCAAGCGTTGGCGCTGTTAAGGGAGAAGGCGAGTCATACCGAAGTTGATCTTTCGAACCCGGTATTTCTAAGCCGTCCCGTTCACCAGGCCGGCTCCGACCTAACGGCTGTCAGCTCGCCACAAGAAGAAGCCGAATCCGCGGCTGAACAGGAGGCTGAGCCAGCTTCCGAACAGGAAGCTGAGCCGGCGGAACAGCAGGAGGCTTCTACTGAAGAGGGTGGCGAGGATAGCGAACAGGCTACAACCGGACAAGCTGCGTCATAATAAGGGGAACATGGGGAATCTGATCATCATTATCATCGGGCTGATTGAAGCAATTGCCATCGCGGCAGTGTTGTATGTGAAAGCGTCCAAGGGCGTAAGCGAGGTTCGCGACGCTGTTGTTCAGGTCGAAAGCCAGCTGGAGGAGCGTAAGACGCTGCTGAGCGACCTGCAGTCTGTGGTGGTACAGTTAGTTGATTTCTCTTCCATTCAAGCAAAGGGTTACCATCTTATCGAATTAACCGAGGCGTTGAAGGCCGAGCGCGGGCGCAACACCATTACAAATGCCGAACTTGAGACCGTCGAAGGCCGCCTGAGAGAGCTTGAGGAAATCGAACGCGAGCTGGAAGCAAGCGGAATTGAGACCAAGGAAGAGCTCAAAATCTTAAACAAGAAAGAGCGCGATCTTAATAATAAAAACGAAGCGCTCAAGGAGCAGATCGCTGTTTCAATGCAGAAGGTAGAGGAGCTGATGTCTCAGATCCAAATGAGCGCGGAGCTTCAAGCGAAGGTCGATGAGATGAAGGTGGAGCTGATGCAAACTCAGGAGAGGGTTAGCAGCCTGCTACAGCAGATCGAGGCAGGCAATGAGCAGTACTTTATACTGAAAAAGAGGTACGACGCTCTCGATATTGAGTATGCGCAGCTTTTCGAAAAATTCTCGGAAGCAGAAGCGGCGCTAGGCAGCAAGAAAGGCTAAGGGGTTGTAAATCAGAGCTTCTTGAAATAAACGGACTTAAGAATCACAACATCTCTTGAGGATCAATATCGTAGATAAACCGCAAGGTTTTCGATTTGGGCTGCAGCGACTGCAACTTCTTTCTTAACATTTGCAGCGGTTTCACGGAGCGGCTCTTTATCAAAAGGTGCCAGCGCCACTTTGTCTTAATTTTTTCAAGGGGAGCAATGGCCGGACCTAGCACCGCGACGCTCAACTTCTCGCTTTTGATAAGCGCATCGAGCTGAACCCTTGCGGCTTTCAGAAATTGGCCCGGCTCTTCCTTTACGCTGGACAATGCGATCACCCGCAGCAGGCGGCTGTATGGCGGATACTGCATTTCTCTCCGCAATACGAGTTCCTTTTCTGCAAAGGCCGTGAAATTTTGCAATACTGTCGCCTGCAAGCTGGCGTGCTTCGGCACTCTAGTTTGAAGCAGCACTCTGCCGGCCATAAGCCCGCGCCCGGCTCTTCCTGAAACCTGGGTAAGAAGCTGGAAAACACGCTCCGAAGCCCTGAAGTCCGGCATATGAAGGCCAACATCGCAATCTACTACTCCGACTAGCGTCACGTTGGGCATGTCGTGACCTTTTGCGATCATCTGTGTGCCCACCAATATTTGCGTGGTATTTGCGCGCACCCGCTCTAAGCTGCGCTTATACTGTTCAAAATCGCTGATAGCGTCTCTGTCCATTCGATCGATGACAGCCTCAGGGAATAATTGTTGCAGCTCTTCATACACCCGCTCTGTGCCCGCGCCGCGCTGAACCAGCTTGCCCGGCTGAGGGTGTGTCTTGCTGCAATGGGGGCAGAAAATAGGAGGCACAACGCTTGAACTGCAGTAGTGACAAAGCAATGAATTCCCGCGTTTATGATAAGTCAGCGTCACACTGCAGTTCATGCATTCCATGACTGCCTCGCAGTTCTCACACTGCAAGTAGCTTGCAAATCCCCGCCTGTTATACAGCATGAAAGCCTGCTCGCCGCGTGCAAGGGTATCGCGGATGGCCTGAGCCATTTGAGGAGATACGCTGCGGCTGGCCATCTCCCAAGGCTTAACGCGGTTCAGGTCGATAATTTCCACCGCTAGTTTGGTGGTGCGGTGATGTTTATATGGGAGAGTGAAATAGTGGTACTTCTTTCTTAGAGCGTGAAGAAAAGTCTCCAGAGAAGGGGTTGCCGAACCAAGAACTACGGGACAGCAGGCGAGTTTGCCGCGCACTATAGCTAAATCGCGAGCATTGTAGCGCAAACTTTCATTTTGCTTGTAGGAATTGTCATGCTCTTCGTCAACTATTATCACTCCCAGGTCGCGCATCGGCGCAAATACAGCCGAGCGTGCTCCGATCGCCACTCTGTTTCGCCCTTCGAGTAGCGCCCTCCAAGAGTCCCACCGGGCCCTGCGTGCCAGCCCACTGTGCAGCACTGCGATCTCTCCGCCTAAGCGAGCCCTGAAGCGGTCAATTAGCTGCGGTGTGAGTGCAATTTCGGGGACTAAGACGATGGCGCCTTTTCCGCATGAGAGAGCTTCCTTTATGGCTTCAATATACACCTCGGTCTTGCCGCTTCCGGTCACGCCGTGAAGCAAGATGGTCGAGGTCCGGCCGGCACGAGACTGCTCAGCCACAAACTTAGCAGCCTCTAGCTGTTCGTCATTCAAAGTTATCTGTTGCTTAGCCCATGCTGGAGGGGTGGAGCGATTAATATGATGATCAAGAATCTCCTCCTTGCACGAGATAAAAGCGGCTTCCGCGACTAGCTTCTTGACTGCGGGGGCAGCACCTTTGAAGCGTTTGAGCAGAGTAGAGTATGAGACCGGCTCATTCTGCTTACAAACATACTGCGCGATCTCTCGTTGCAACTTGCCTCGCAAATTCTCCACTTTCAAGGTCGGATTGGCGCTTAGAAAGAGATTAAATTTCTTCGGTACCGAATTTGGGACAGCGAGATCGATAACGCTGGCAAGAGAATCTCCATAATACGCCGCCACCCACTGATAAAACTCTAAATCTTCCTGCCGGAAACACGGCTGCGGCTCGGCGGCAGAGCTTATCGGTTTGACGGCGACCTCCTCACCAGAGCTACGGCGCGGCGGCCGATGATGCCGTTCAACAACGAACCCAGCTGTTTGCCGGTTGCCAAGAGGTACAAGGACGCGGTCCCCCACTTGAACCTGCTCTCGGTCACCTTCCTCCAACCCATAAGTAAAGGGTGAATGGAGCGGGGGTATAACAACGTTTACATACTTCGACATCGTCCCATAAACCGCATAAGGGGAATACTACTTAGTAAGGGCCAGCAGTTCATCGGCCAGAGCTGCGCATTCCCGATCTGTCACTAAATCAGGTGATAAATCCAGTGAAAATACACCAGTGCAAATACAGTGACGGGCCTGGCTGCCCCTCCAACCACGGGACAGACGCCCAATATACCCGCTGAATGACTCCGATCAAAAGCACTGTTTCCCGCAAAAGTGCACTAAACGTCGTTATCTTATCCAATTTTCAAAGTATTTTTGTTACCAATTGGCGGCAGCTGCATCCAACACTATATGGAATTTCTCGCCTTTAAAGGGAGTTAGTTCCTACTTCAATAAAGCCAGGTTTTTAAATGGGAATCTCTCTACCGTTTAAGAAAAAAGAGAACTTTTTGGCGATCGATATCGGCTCTTCCAGCGTTAAGCTAATTGAGCTTGATCGCCGCTCAGGAACACCTAAGCTGGTGAACCTGGCCATGGCGCCGCTTACCGCCGATTGCTTCGCCAATAACTCAATAAGTCAGACCGAAAAGGTTTCCCAGCAAATTCACGCCATCCTTGAAGCGAACTCTATTCCCGCCCACAGAGTGGTAACCGCAATGCCTGGCCCGGGGGTATTCACTAAAAGAATCAAGATGCAGTTGATGGAGATGTCCGAGCTTTCATCTTATATCCAGATGGAGGCCAGCAATTTCATCCCACATAGCGTTGACGCGGTTCGACTTGATTATCACGTATCCAGTGAGATCGAGCACGATCAGATGGACGTTTTAGTGGTGGCCGTCAAGAACGAGGTTGTTGATAGCTTCATAGAGAGCCTCTCTCTTTGCGGTCTAGAAACGGCCGTGGTGGATGTCGATTATTTCGCTTTGCAGAACATGTTCGAGATGAGTTATCCGGAGGAGGTCTCTAAGACTATTGCCCTGATAAACATCGGATCGCGGTATTGCAGCATCAACATCTGCTGTAACGGGGAGTCTCTTTTTACCGGAGACCTGGCGCTAGGCGGTAAAGCAATCACCGACGCCTTAGCCGAAGAGCTTAACCTTTCAATTGATGAGGCGGAGAAGCTAAAGCGTAAAAAGGATCTTGATAAGCCGGAATTCGACGCAGCGCGCGAAATAATCGCGCGCAACGTGGACTATATGGCGTCAGAGTTGAACAGGCAGCTTAGCTTCTTCTGGAGTGCAACTGGGTCAGAAGGGGGAATAGAAAAAATTTACCTGGCAGGTGGAGCATCTTTGACCAGTGGCCTGGACAAGGACCTCGCTGCTAAGACAGAGATTCCGTGCGAAGTGATGGATTGTTTCAGGGGCCTCGATTGCGGCGATACTTTTGATCAGAACTATCTGAAGGAGATAGCGCCGTTTATGTCAATAGGCGTAGGAATGGCGACTAGACAGCCCGGCGACAGAATAATTCCAGAATTCGAGTAGATTGAGCGGCGATGATAAAGATTAATCTATTAGGCGATCAGGAATCTGCAAACAGCTCGGCGCAGTTGCAGATAGGGCTATTTATTGGTTCGCTTGCCATCTGCTTCGCCGTGTTCTTCGGAGTTAATTACTGGTTTTCGGGGCAACTTGAGGAGCTCAACAATACGGCTACTAGGTTGCAGGCCGAACTGCAAAAGAAGCAGCGCATAACGGCCGAAGTGAGAGAGTATGAAGCAAAAAAGGACGATTACAACCGAAAGCTGCTGGTAATAGCCACGCTCAAGAAGAACAAAACGGGGCCGGTGCGAGTCATGGACGACTTGAACGGAGCAATACCGGAGCGCGCATGGGTTACCGAAATAAAAGAGGACAACGGAATCTTCAAAGTTAGCGGTAAAGCTCTCGACAACCAGACAATTTCTTCATTTATCAGGGAGCTAGATAAATCCGACTACTTCGGCGAAGTTGGAAGGGAGATTATCAAGCTGGCTGAGCATGAAGGAGTGAAAATTAGAGAGTTCTCATTTGAAGCTGAGGTTCGTTACGCCGGCAACGTTCAGATTAAAGAGGACGATCTGCCTGGTAGCGGTAGGCGCGCCTCTCTCTCTGGAGAGAGATTTGTTTTCAACCTGGAAGACGCATTCCAAAGCGGGGAGGTACGATAATGCACCCGATAGTTGAAAACTTTCTAAGCCGCCCCAAGAAGCAAAAGATCGCCTTCTGGATCGGCTCGCTGGCAGTATTCGGGTTACTGCTATGGCAGTTCATGCTGGCTCCTCAGATGGAGGAGTATGACGCAGCAAAACAGAAGGTCGCTGATTTAGACAAAAAGCTGACTGACGAAAGGAGGCGCGCGGCCAACCTGCCTCGACTACGGGAGATGGTTCGTGAGCTTGAAGAAAAGCTTAAAGTTGCTCTTCGAGAGCTCCCTGACAGGCGGGAAATCCCTGATCTGATCGATTCGGTGTCCAATTTAGCCCGTGATTCAGGTCTGGAAGTTACGCTGTTTAGGCCGGGCGAGCAAAATTTTAAAGATTTTTATGCCGAAGTTCCGGTTTCTATAGCCGTTACCGGGACATTCCACCAGGTCTCCACCTTTTTTGATGAGGTGGGCCACTTGGACCGAATTGTGAATATTAACCAGATATACATTCATGACCCGCAGTTAGGAGAGAGCCAAGTTACCGTGAAGGTAGATTGTGTTGCCACAACGTTCCGTTACCTGGACGAAAATGAGCGGGCTAAAGTGGCCGGTGAGGGGGATGGTAAGAATCAGGGGCAGCGTCGGCGGAGGTAGAACGAGATTTGGGCTGTAGAAAGTGGTAAAATCGTATTTGAGAAATAGTTGAAGATTTTTCCTCGGAAAAATCATTATTGACAGTAGACAGGGACATAACTTAAGTGAGAGAGGAAGGGTTTTTGGTTTAAGCTAGCAGTTTTATTATCCCGGATCCTAAAATTCCTTACGCCAAGCTTTAGAGCTCGGCAGCGCTTTTGGTTGGTTTGTCCAGTGTTTATATTTGTTCGTTAAAGGGGGATCTCATGAAAGTCTCCGCAGTGTTACGGCGGCTCGTACTCTCGGTGTTATTTTTGATATCGAGCAACTCTTGTGTAAGTGGAGTTAACGGTAGGCAAGTTGGCGAAGAAGCTAACTTCTCCTCGGTAAGTGACGGAGCAACTATGGCCGACACTGCTGCAGTGGAGCTGCCGGTTGAGAGCGCCGCTACGCGCATCCTTGCGACAGTTGAGCAGGACTCAATCGGTATTGAGCTTCTTGAGAGCGGCCGATCGAACCATTTGGTGATAAATGCCGGAGAGTCGCCGGACTATGTGGTCACTCGCCTTTCATCTCCTGAGCGACTGGTTATAGATCTCAAGAGTGGCCAGCCATCTGGGCTTACCCGTAATTTTGATGCAAGTGACACTGAGCTTCTGTCCCGCGTTCGTGTAGGGGCACATCCTGATAAGACAAGACTTGTACTGGATCTGAATGAAGATAGGAACGTCCAACACCAGGTTGAGCTGGTGGAAGGGAGCATTGTTGTAAGCTTGAATCCAGGAAGCGACAGTGCGCAGCTCGCAATGGACTTAAACAGTGCGATGAGTGCAGAGGTGGAGCCCAGCGCGGAGCTGCCTGCTGTTGAAGCTGTTCAGCCCGAAGCTGTTCTCGTTGCTGATTCCGAACCCGCTATTACCGGGGAGGGAGTCATTGAGCTGGCGCCTGAACCCCAGGCCGGAATGCCAAGCTCAGAAGTAACCGAACTAGATCCTATGATTCAGGTGGCCGATCAAGAGCCTTTAGCCGCGCCTCCAGTAACGGAGCTGCATAAGCTTTCAATTGAGCAACTTGGCCCCGGCTCAAATATGCTTGTGGCTCAAGTAACAAACCCAGGAGTCTATAGCTTTGAAAAAACAGCACCGTCCGAGTACGTGTTGACGCTGAGAAACTCAAAGGCGGAGCCTCTGATTGCACCGGTTGTTGCTCTTCCTGAGAGTGGATTGATCCGTTCGGCACGCACTGTCTCAGAGGGTGACTCCGTGCTGGTTCGAATTTTTGCGCAGGCTGGGACCGAGCTTTCGGCGCGCGTAAGCTCCGACAAAATAATAGTGGCGGCAGAGCCGGGACAAGTCGCAGCTTATGAGCAAGATATGAGGGCGCAGGCTGCCCCTGAAAAGGCCGCAGATGCGGCTGGCGAAGAGGCGAAGCCGGCCGCTGCAGCAGAGGAAGGGCCCGCCGAAGTAAGAGTCAATGGAGATGCTCAGGCAGATGAGCCGTTTGATGACGAGTTTGCTGCCTTAATGCCGAAGAAGTACAAAGGGCGCGAGATATCGCTCGATCTTCAAGACACGGACATCGATAACGCTCTGAGAATTATTGCAGAGGTGTCAAACCTCAATATTATCGCGAGCGATGACGTTACAGGCAAAGTAACCCTTCGCCTAATCGACGTTCCGTGGGATCAAGCGCTAGACGTTATTCTGAAGACTAACGGTCTTGATAAAGTTCAGGAAGGAAACGTAATAAGAATTGCGCCGATTGAGAAGCTTAACCAAGAGCGTCAGGCCCTTAAACAACTCGAGCTTAGCCAGGCAGAGCTTGAACCGCTCCAGGTCCGCTATATTCGTGTAAGTTATGCAAAAGCGTCCGAGCTTAAGCCGCTCGTCGAGACAGTAGTTTCTGAGCGAGGCGTAGTAACTTACGACGAGCGAACAAATCAGATTATTGTAAAAGATATCACCGCTGGTATCCGAAATGTAATGGAGCTGGTGTCAAGAATCGACTTGCGCACGCCGCAGGTGCTTCTTGAAACTCAGATCGTCGAGGCAAACCGCAACCTTGCTCGTGAGCTAGGATCGGAGCTTGGATTTGAATACATAGCCTCCCCGGCAACCGGAAATCCGACAGGCATGAACTTCCCCAACACCGTAAACTTTGGCGGCGGAGTTCCTGTACAAGGCGGTGATCCGGCGGCATCGAGCTTTCCAGTCGCAGCATCTGACATAGGCGGATCGGCTATCAGCCTGCTTCTCGGCAGTGCCGACGGCAGTAAGTCACTTTCGACGCGCCTTTCAGCTCTAGAAAGTGAAGGAAGGGCTAGAGTTGTGAGCAGGCCTGCCGTCGCAACAACTAACAATAGGGCTGCCAGTATCCGGAGTGTTGAAAAAATTAGGGTCCGAACTCCACAAGGAGGCCTCTCGGTTGCCACCGGACAGGGGGCGAGCGCAAGCGGAAGCAGCACGGTGGCTACTGAAACAATCGAGATAGGTATTACCTTAGATGTTATCCCGCAAGCATCGCCTGACTACTATGTCCTTCTGGATATCAGAGCCAAATCCAGTAACCTCGGAAGTCAGAATGTGGACGGTATCCCTTCGGAGATCGAAAGAAGCGCTAATTCAACGGTTTTGGTCTCGAGCGGAGAGACCTTCGCAGTGGGAGGAATCTATCAGCTTATCGACAATGACGCTGTGGATGGGGTGCCATTCCTGAAAGATGTCCCGTTCCTCGGAACATTCTTTAGGCGCACTCAGCTGCGAAACAGCGATGAGGAGCTGTTGTTCTTCATTACGCCGAGAATAATTGAGGGAAGCTTTGACGACGCTACAATGAAGGTTTCATCGTAAGAGAGATTAAAGGAGTTTTATTATGAGATTGCTTCGAATTTCGGGTGCGCTTCTACTGCTATCGTTTGCCGCTGTAAGCGGATGCGGAGGTGGCACAAATAATGACCAAGGTTTAGCGCTGACCCTTCTCGGTTATCGCGCCGATAGCGATAATTGCAGCGAGGCTGTGCCTAATCAGACAGGAACAACAGAGCCCTTTAGCACAACAGACGAGTCCAGCGGAGCCACTTTTGCGGGTGGAATAGTGGCGGGGCTGGTAGTTGAGAACAACCTTTCTCATCAGCATGTCATATTGCAAAATGCCTTCTTCGAGTACTACGTACCGGGAGCCACAGCGCAGCCTCCCGCAACCAGCAGTCCGCTTGGCTTTGTGGTCGGCAAGAAGCCGATTTCCGAGGGGGGTGAAGAGGAAGAGGGTGGCACCGATCCAGGAAGCGGAGTAACTAGCGAGCCGATAGTTTGCGGTGAAACCTTCGTTGTTCCGGCCGAAGTTCGAACATGGATGCTCCTCAATAGGCAGTCTCTGCCCGAGCCTCCCTTCACTATGGAGGTGCGAGGGTTTGTGACAGGTATAACTTCAGCAGGTGATCGGTTTGATACCAATGAGGTAAACTATCTGGTTCAGTTTACCCCGGACATAATCATCAACGGCGGCACGAGTGGATCGACAGGTGGAACTGACGGCGGCACAGATGGCGGAACGGGTGATGATGGTGGTGCCGGAACTGACGATGGTACTGGAGACACGGGCGGAGACAGCACAGGCTCCGAGGGTGCAGGAACTGACGACAGTGCAGATCTATAACCTGTTAAGGTACGGGTTTTTGGTTAGGGAGTTGTTACGGTAGGGGAGTGACTAAAAGGGACGGGGTGAGTCATGCGTATTTTAGACATCTTAGGTAAATCGGTTTTCTCAATAGGATTGGTCGTGGGGCTAAACGCCTGTACGGGCGGAGGTGACACAGACGGCGGCCCGGCCGGCGACCAGAACTTTGAGGGTACTCAATTTGTACCTACGGATGACGCGGCCGGCAGCATAAGGGTTGAAGTCAACAACGATCGCTTGCAGATCGGGGAAACATCGGGCTTCTTTGTTACTGTAAGGGATGCTAATGGCGGGCCGGTTCCCGGTCTAAGAATAAGCTGCGATTCCGAAGCGGGCGTGGCAATCCTTGAGCCCAACACTGGAAGAGAGATTACAGATAGCGAGGGAACTGTAAGTGGAGTGCTTGGCTGCGAGCAGCCAGGAAGCTTTCAGTTCGGATGCCGCCTTCCGGCTGGCGCCAATAAGCGGCAGCTTGTGCGAATTATATGTGAAGGAGAGGCTGCTGGCTTCGGCGGCTTCCCTGGCCCTGTTGCCGGTGGCGGGCTTGGTGGCGGTGTAGGTGAAAACGAAGAAGGAACCGAGGGAGTGCGTGTTGTCGGTGCTTCGGCTATCGACGTCGGACAAACTACCTTCCAAGTGGATACCGGTTTCGGTACTTGTGGAACCGCACCGGACGTTACAGCTGAACCCTTTAGCGACACTTTCTTACAAGTTTCTATAGTGAATAATACCGGCTCACGCATCAGATTCGATAGATTATCTTACACCGTGCCACAATCCGACTCGACGGGAAGAACCTTTCAGTCCAGTCAACTTGCTTTCATAAGTGAGGTGGTAGCTGAGCAGGACGGCGGTGAGGCGACCGGACAGGTGCTTGCGTTCTCAGTGCATCCGACCCTTGGGCAAGCGGATACGCACGACAAGTATTTCGTAAATTCCAGTACTGGTAACGTAGGAATCAGCACGGCGCTTGGGTTCAGGAGTGTGCGAATAACAATTACTGGAACTAACGCGCAGGGCGAAGCAGTGACGGCTACCGGCTCAATCACTCTGTCATTCGGAAATTACGATCGCTGCTCATCTTAAGCGTAACCAGCAGTGAGTTTGATTGGAATAAGGCCGGCTAGCACGCCGGCCTTTTCATAGGTGGGGCTGATGGATGAGAACGAGATTGAGCGCATTTTGCTGGAGAATCCAGGTGATCCGCTCTTTCTGAAGTATGCCGAAGAGCTTATGAAGTCTGCTAAGTTTGAGCAGGCGTTAATGGTGTGTCTCCGTGGAGTCTCCAAATCACCTGCGCAACTCCGAGGAAGATTATTACTTGCCCGGGCATACTACGAACTTGGAATGATGCCTCTCGCCGCCGAGCAAATGAAGGTGGTGGCCCAGTCGGCACCGGAGAGCCTGCCTATTCAAAAGCTCTATAATAAACTTTCAGTGTATCTTTGGCAGCCCGGTGACCATTCGGCGTTCTCCGGTCCGGGAGAGGCCGTTATGGCGGAAGCTGAGTTCGATATCGGTGACATGGACCTTCTGGAAGAGGAAAAGAAGTCTCGCTAGAGCGGGAACTCGGTTCCAACAGGGCATTAAAGTGGTGAAATTGCTCGATAAAAAGTTCCAGAAGGTTAACAGTATTACTTATCCCGGGTGGAGATACAGTAACAGTTGTGGCAAGATAGTGCGCGAAAATCGTGGTTTACGAGCCGTCCTTGAATTGGGGGTGGGGCGGCGCTGAGTTCGGCGCTCATATAGTGTCAAGGACATGCTGCTTCTCTTATTTATTAGGTGCGTGAGAGCTGCCTCGATTGAAATTAAGGAGACTATTTCGAATATGGATATCAACGATTTGGAGCAGATCCTCGGAATTCTCAAGCGCAATGACATTGTGGACTTCGAGCTGCGACAAGGAGAGACGCATATAAAATTGACGAGAGCAGGGGCGGTACAGTTGGCGCAAGCATCCGGCGGGCCTGTAGTGGCGCAGATTGAGCCTGCAATTGTCTCCAGTAACATTAACGGCACGGCCGCTCCCCTTGCCGAGCCTGCTGAAGGGCAAATTAACTCTAAGTTCGTGAAGGTGGAGTCTCCCATAGTGGGAACCTTTTATCGCAAGCCCTCGCCCGATTCCGAGCCGTTTGTAAAGGTCGGTGATACGGTCAAGAAGGGAGATACTCTATGTATCGTAGAGGCAATGAAGCTGATGAATGAGATCGATTCGCCGATAGGCGGCCGGGTGGAAAAAATTCTTCTTTCTGACGGAGAAGTCGTAGAGTACGGCGAGATTCTATTTTTGATTAATCCGGATTAAATGGACGGGCACATGGCCTCACTGCCTCCATTCAAGAAGATTTTGATCGCCAATCGAGGTGAGATAGCGCTGCGCATTATCCGTGCATGTCACGAGCTGGGAATTAGAACGGTAGCCGTACACTCGAAGGCCGATGAAGAGGCTTTGTATGTAAAGCTGGCTAAAGAGAGTGTGTGTATTGGCCCCCCGCTTGCTAAAGACAGCTATTTGAATATCGCCAGTATAATGGCTGCTGCCGTTGCTACGGGTGCAGATGCTATTCATCCCGGATATGGGTTTCTAAGCGAAAACGCGGCATTTGCCGAGATCTGTGGAAGCTGCGGAATTACATTCATCGGCCCTACAGTCCGCAACATGCGGGTGATGGGAGATAAAGCTCGCGCGCGAAGGGCGGCGGACAAAGTGGGAGTGCCTACTATACCGGGGGATAGTAAGGGGTTTTTAGAGGCTAGCCAGGCCATAAAGGTGGCGGAAAAGGCAGGGTTCCCTGTTTTGCTTAAAGCATGCGCCGGGGGCGGCGGCCGGGGAATGAAGATTGTTAATTCCGCCGAGGAGTTCCGCGAGATGTTCGGAACCGCCCAGCGCGAAGTGGAAGCTGCTTTTGGCGACGGACATCTGCTTGTAGAAAAGTACCTGCCGAAGGTCCGTCACATCGAGGTTCAGATCGCGGGTGATCACTTTCAGAACATGATTCACCTGGGCATACGCGACTGCTCTATCCAGCGCCGGTACCAGAAGATCATTGAAGAATCTCCTTCTATAGGATTGCCCCTCTCTTTGCAGGAAAAAATTCAAGAGGCCGCAGTGGAGCTGGGAAGATCAGTTAATTATTCGAGCCTTGGAACCGTAGAGTTTCTGGTCGACCTTGAGCGCGAGCAATTCTATTTCATAGAGATGAATACCAGGCTCCAAGTGGAGCACCCGGTTACTGAGATGCTCACCGATACTGATCTTGTGAAGGAGCAGATACGGATCGCGGCAGGACTTGAGCTCGGCATCGAACAGAAAGATGTAAAGTTTTCCGGGCATGTAATAGAGGCTCGAATTAATGCTGAGGATGCCCGGACTCTTATTCCCTCTCCCGGAAAGATAGTAAGTTATCATCCTCCGGGCGGGCACGGAGTGCGGGTGGATTCGGCGCTGTATAGCGGCTATAGGGTGCAGCCGTATTATGATTCATTAATCGCCAAGCTAATAGTCAAATCCGTTGACCGTAGTTCATGTATTCAAAAACTCCTTGTCGCGCTAGATGAATTCATCATCGAGGGCATCAATACAAATATCGATCTGCACCGCAAGATCTTGGAGCACCCATCTTTTCAAAGCGGGGACTTTTATACAAAATTTCTTGATAATACAAATTTTTTTTTAAGGAGTGAGGATAAATGCAGCGAGCCTTTAAGCGCCTCCTTGTAGCCCAGCTGTTGGTAGTACTTGTCCTTTATGCGGCGGCCACGGCCCAGACGGCCAAGCAGGGACCGCGAATTTCGGTCCAAGAGCAAGATTTCAATTTCGGAAAGGTCTCTGAAGGCGCCAAGGTGGCACATAGCTTCAAAATATCAAATAACGGCAGAACAGATCTGGTGATTCAAAGGGTTGTGGCTGCGTGCGGATGTACCGTTGCGAATGCCAGTACCGCTCCCATTCCTCCGGGTGGCAGCACAGATATTGGAGTGGAATTTGACAGCGCAGGGTTTTCCGGACCCGTTCAAAAGGCAGTAAGGATATACAGCAATGATCCAGATGCGCCGATAACGACAGTATCGCTTATAGGAACTGTGGCGACAGAAGTGACTACGGAACCGAAGACGGTCGTCTTTGATAAGGTTGCCCGTTCGAACGTGGGCGGTCAGAGTAAGCAGGTAAGGGTATCTATCGCTCCGGGAAGCTCGGCGACCATCGCCGCTGTTCGCACCTTCAGCAAAGCGTTACAAGTCAGGGAACTAGAAGCAGATGCTACATCCCGGCTGCTATCGATCTCGCTTTCACCCGAAGTTCCGGTTGGTGAGATCAGAGAGAGAATTGTGATTGAGCTAAAGGGTGGCAAGAGGAGCGTTGTAAATGTTCCGGTTTATGCCTCGGTCCAGTCAGATACCTCTCTCGAGCCGGCTGTGCTCTCGTTCGGGCTTCTCGCAGGCGTGGATTCCGTAAAGCGCCGGGCAAAGCTTGTGGCGGCGGATGCCCAGACGCAGGTCAAGGATGTAAGGAGCAACCATCCCGCGCTTAGCGCCAATGTTGTGCCCGCTGAAGACGGAAAAGGTTACTGGATTGATGTCACTTTAGATCCGACCAAGGTTGAAAAAGATCTTCGTGCAGCGATTTCCATTAACACCAGCAATTCGCACGGCGAGGAGGAGCTGCTGCTGAACGTTTATGGAGTCCTCCCACCCAAAGTAGAGGGGTAAAAGCTGCCGGATTGAGCGACGCTGGCTTGTTTTATTGAAGGATGCGCATTTTTACTAATAAGTGGCTGCTTCTCAATTTCTGCGTCATACTTCTTCAGCCTTTACTTAAGGCCGAGGCCGAATCATTCACCGCCGGCGGAATTACTCTGCCTGTAGACCTGATCCAGTACGTTGACTCCCGAAATGTCAAAATTTCCATTTTTAGTGCGACAAAAATAGTACCAAAGGAGGATCTGGAGAGCACTATAATTGCAGCGTACCTGGAAACCGAAGATCGTTTTGCATCGATCAACGTAGAGACATGGCAGCGCTATGTCATAACCTCTATCGAAGATCGCCGCGGTCTCCTAGCTGCTCAGGTGGCTGACCGGCTCATTCAACATCATGGGGAGGAGAGTTGTCGAGAACTGCCGGAATGGCTGGGAGGGGCCGGTGCTCTGCCTTTCGCTAAACAATTGCTGCAGTCGGCAAAAGCTGCGGAGTACCCCACCTCGTGCCAACTCCGCTTGCTGGTTTACGTTGGACGAAAGGACTTGGGTTGGTACCGCAGCAACGCGACCGCGCAAGGTTATCACTTGAGAGACCAGTTATTTGAAGCTGCACTTGAGGAGTGGGGCGAATTCTTAAGAACTGGTGATTTTGGGGTAGCCCAGCAGTTGGGGGAGTTCCTGCATGTCATTGCCGAGGATAAGCGCGGATTCGTAGAAAAGTTAAAATTAGCCACCGATCTAGTTCGCTCAACCAGGGCGAAAGGGAATCAGTTATCGAACAGCGACCTGCTTCCACTACTTTCCCTTCGCAACACCGACCCGGCTCTCTCGGAGGCTCTAAACCCTGTCGTCGACTCTTTAATTCATCTGTTGGTAGAGCGCTCCATAAGCAGGAGTGAGCCGGAATCGGCGTTAGCGACCTTGTCGCACATCGCTCCTGAGCGCCGCACTCCAACCACTCATGAACTTGCGTCTAAGGCAGTTTCGGCACTGCCTCTAGATTCAAACGTCTTGTCAGCTAAGCAGCTTAAGCAGCTTATAAATACAATTGCGGTCAATGACAAAGCTTTCTCTGGCTTGCTGCAGTCTTTCTATGAGCAAAAGGCCCGCCATTTGGCCTCAGACGGGAAGCTCGAGCAAAGCCGGCTGGTACTATCCGATTTGGTGGAGATCCGGCCGGATCCTAATGCAGCAAATGATAAATTACGTGTCGAGATTGCGCTTACCTTGCTCGGCAGGGATGATCGTGCCGGAGCAGCGGTTGTGCTGGAATCGGTTAAGACAGCGCTTAGTTTAAGGCACCGAATGGAACTGATTCTTTCCGGTTTATACGGGCCGGTCGTACTCTACATTCTGTTATTATCCATCCCTCTCTTAATAAAGATTGGTTTAAGTGTCGTCCGGGCAGGCCGAGCGGAGGCCGCGGAGGAAACTGGCTTTGAGATGGAGGAGATCGATGTTTCAACGCTGCTGCACAACGCTTCCGGCAGAAGTGCGGAGGATCTGAGGCGACGGGCATTTGTGTCGAATCGTGCGGGACGGCAGCTCGATCCTCTTTACGAAGAGTACCTCGAGTGCCTTAAAGTGTTCGGACTTGACGTAAATGCGGACGTCCGCGCCATAAAGCTGGCCTATCGTAGTGCTGTGAAGGAGATCCACCCGGACTTAAACGCGAAAAATGATAACCCGCGAGCCTCTGAAAGATTCATCAAGCTTACCAAGGCTTACGATCGTATTCGCGAGCTGCAGAGGATGTTCGGTATACAACAGAATACGGGCGGCGGCGAGTAGCTATAGCTTCATTCAAGCCGCCTCTTCTTAATGGCTGCCGGCGTAAAGTGAATCTGCGCTTCGGGAACACTATTTTTTGTCGGTCAAAGCCCCGTTGCCGCTTCTCTCTCTCTGCCGTTTTGAGTAACAGCTGTTCTGCCGTGGTGAAAGATGAAAGACGCTCTCCATTAAGCGCCCGGATAAAAAGCCTTTTAACGCTTGCTTCTGATAGGCAAGCCCTTTTGGCGGCGCTGCTGGCCATAGCAATTCGCAACGGATCCTGGGCATCGAGATATTCATTTATGAATACCATCGCCCAGATCGGCTTGCCGAAATCAATATACTTTGCCGCTTCAGCTAGAATTCTTGCATTGTGATTCATGCACTCAAGCAGGGCAATCAGCATGCCAGTTCGAGTACCGCTGTAACTCGCGAATATGAATAGGATCAGTTGATTTGAGAGATGGAAGAATGGTGCACTTTTCCTCACCCCCTGATGGATATTCCCCCACATCTTCATTCTGGTTCACCGTGCAAATCTGCGAGATCTGTGTATAATAGGTGCGCGGTTGGGTCTGTGCGAGAGGAGCTGTAAACCCGGTCAGGCCTGGAAGGGAGCAGCCGTAACAGATTTCTTCTGTGATACTCGATCCAGCCGCTTTTTGGTGCTTTAAAAAGCGTGTGTAATCATATAGTTCCACCCTGGCAGCCGTGCGATAGTTCGATGCAGGGCGTTGGTGCCGTGCGGCGGTTGTGTAGTAGCATTTCTTGAGCTTTAGTTCAGCGAAAGAAGTTTTTAGGCGTATGTCCTACTTAGTTCTTGCCAGAAAATATAGACCGGCGGATTTCGCTTCTGTCAATGGACAGGAACATGTTACTCGCACTTTAAAAAATTCAATTCGGCGAGGGAAGGTCGCACATGCTATCTTGCTATGTGGCCCTCGAGGTGTCGGTAAAACCTCGATCGCCAGAATTTTTGCAAAGGCTTTGAATTGCGAAAAGCCGAAGGATGCCGAGCCGTGCCTTAAGTGCACAAATTGCAGTGAGATAGCACTAGGCAGTAGTCTGGCGGTGCGCGAGATCGACGGTGCTTCTCATAACAGTGTCGATAATGTTCGAGAGCTGATCGAGTCGTTTAGGAGCTTGCCCGCTCCAGGTTATACTTACAAAGTTTACATTATAGACGAAGTTCACATGCTCAGTTTGGCTGCTTTCAATGCTCTTTTGAAGAGCTTGGAGGAGCCGCCTCCCAACACTGTGTTCATCCTTGCTACAACTGAGCCGCATAAAATCCCCGATACCGTTATTTCTCGTTGTCAGCGGCATGATCTTAGGGCGCTCAGTGCCGGACAAATCGAACAGCAGCTCAAAAAGATAGTTTCAAGCGAGAAACTCGAAGTGCAGGAGGAGGTGATAAGGATGGTCTCGCGGCTAGCCGACGGCTCCATGCGCGACGCACAATCTTTGCTGGATCGAATCCAATCATTCTGCGGCGACTCTATCACAGCTGATGATGCCAGCAGAGTGCTGGGGGTAGTCAATAGAAGAATCCTATTCGGGCTTTCCGCTGCCATTGTGCAGCGAGACTCCTCAGCGGCATTGCGGATCGTGATTGAAGCGTTTGGAGGCGGGCTTGACTCGTCTATATTTTTGAAGGAGTTCGTATCTCACTGGCGCGACCTTTTCTTGGCTAAGTTTACCTCTGCCCGGAGCCTTGAGGAGATAGGAGTTCCGGAAGAAGATCTAGTCGAGCTGAAGCGTCAGGTAGAGGGGCTGAATGATAAGCATCTGCGGGGGCTCTACGCGCTTGCCCGGCAGGGCTGTGATTTGGCCCTTCGCAGCCACCACCCCAAATACGCGCTGGAAGCCTTAGTCGTTCAGATGGCCACGCTCGATGAGCAGAGCTTAGATGCGGACCGCGGTGTCCTATCGAGCCCTGCTTCAGGCACGGGCGTACGGCCGTCCGGGGCAGAGCTGAAAACGGCACGGGCCCATCCGGCTGAATCCGAGAAAAAGGCGGAGCAGCCTGCAAAAGCTGCGGCCCGAAGCGGGAAACAACTTGATTGGTGGGGATTCGTAAAGGGGCTTACTGCCGGCAGCTCAAAGATGCTTGCCGAGTATGTAAAGCGGCTGGCGGTCCTGGAATTCTCGTTAGGCAAAATTGTAGCCATAGGCCCCGAGTTTACGGTGCGTTCGCTGCAGCAAGGCGCATATAAAGATAAGCTTGTAGAAGCTCTAGCAGCTACCTTTTCTCATAAAGCCTGGGAGATCACTCTTACTATTCAGGAGGAGAGCGGCCCTGCCCAGGGCACTGCACAGGCCGTTAGTGTGGCTGATCATGAAAAGCAGCAGTTAGTGGCGAGCGCAGCTGAAAAGAAGAAGTCACTTCTTGAGCATCCTCAGCTTAAACAGCTGCAAAAGGCCTTTCCCGGCAGCGCCATTGAGGATATTAAGATACGGGACTAAGGCGAAGTTAGAATCGGATGTTAATGTGTCGGATTTCAACCCATAAATTAGGGGAGTATCACTATGAGTAAGGGATTTCCTGGGATACCAGGCAATATGCAGGAGATGCTTAAGCAAGCTCAGAAAATGCAGGAGCGTTTGCTAAAAGCACAGGAAGAGGCTGCTAATTTGACCGCCGAGGGCAGCGCCGGTGGAGGCATGGTGAAGGCCGTGGCAAATGGGAAAAATCAGGTGACCTCGCTCAGTATTGAGCGGGAAGTTGTAAATCCCGACGACGTTGATATGTTGCAGGATCTGGTGATCGCAGCTGTGAACGAGGCGTTTCAGAAGGTGCAAGAGACCGTTAAGTCGGAGATGGCTAAAGCAACCGGCGGAATGAATATACCCGGTTTATTTTAAATCCATCGCCATGGTGTCGTACCCGCCCGCCATGCAAAGACTCGTGCGCGAGCTTTCGCGGCTTCCTTCGATAGGGGAGAAGTCAGCGGCTCGTTTGGCGTATCATCTTCTCGCAAACGATCGTCAGCTTGCGGCATCTCTTTCCAAGACCATTCATGAGGCCGTCGAATCGATAGGGCTGTGTGAGCGCTGCTTTTTTTTAGCGGAAAGCACCCTTTGCACCGTTTGCAGCGATCCCTCGCGGGACGGGTCCATCATTTGCGTGGTGGAAAAGCCGATGGATGTGGTCGCAATAGAAAGGATGCAGGAGTACAAAGGACTTTACCATGTGCTTCATGGCGTATGGGCTCCGATGCGCGGACAGGGCGCAGAAAACATGCGGCTAAATGAACTAACGCAGCGGCTAGATGATGGCACTATCCGGGAAGCGATATTGGCGACAAGCTCGACAGTAGAAGGTGACGCTACAGCGTTATATGTCGCCAGGGTGTTAAGAGAGCGCGGAGTGACCTGTTCCCGCCCGGCTCAAGGAATTCCCAAAGGCGGCGAGCTTGAATATGCCGATGATCTTACCCTTTCGCGCGCCTTTAAAGGCCGGAATGTTATCAATTTATAATCGGCTTTTTCCGTTCGATTCAAGCCGACTTGACTTATCCGGCTAGAAATTCAAAAATTTCCCTCTACTATTCAAGAAGTTCCCCGGTAGCTCAGTAGGTAGAGCAGGTGGCTGTTAACCACCCTGTCGCTGGTTCGAGCCCGGCCCGGGGAGCCAGTTTTTTCCGCTTGGCGCTCTCGCCCAGGGGCTTTGCCCCTCTCGCCCTAAACGGGCGTTCACCCCAAAGCAGTTTGAACATCGTCGCAAGCGCGCCTGTCCGCCGTAGCACCGGCGGAGCCGGGCGAAGGTGGAAGCGGGCCGGCTTGCCGTGAGCCTGCCGAACGGGCTCGAACCAAGCCTGCCCAAGGCAGGCGCAGGGATAGGTGAATTGACTCTACTGAGGCCACTCTGTTCTTGGCCCCTCGATAGACCCTCCTCCGCTGAAAGAAATGTCTGTAATTAAATGTTCCTCCATTCGAGGAATCGACGATTTAAAGCGTTCTAGCTGAATTTTTATAGTGAGAGGCTTTCTCCATTCTTCTGAGAGCATATTATAAATTGAACAATGCTCGGTAATCCTTCTGAAGAACGCACCATATTCACTTTCAGGTATTGAAAGCCCGAGATTTACGCCCTCCTCTCTCAAAAAAACATCATTCCAATCAAACACGCTATAGAGTCCGTAGGCTTTCCGATTAAGCCGTTCGAAAAAGAAGGCTTCTCTTTTATCGCGCTTCATAAAATCAAGAGTTACATCCTTTCCTTTATAGCAATCTGGATAATCAATCCGGCCATCAACAAAGCAACACCGTGCATTGGGAAGTGCCTCAGTAACTACTATGTGGAGTTCTTTAGGAAATGCCGGAAACTGGCGGAATCTGTATACCAAGTCTAACGAGAGCTCTTTTATCACTGAAGCCGCTTGCTGAAAGAGCACTCTCATATCCTTTTTGATGCTTATGAGGAAACATTCTCCCCTAAAACTCGCAAACACCAGAATGAGTATTCCTGGTTTTTAGATCTTCAAGAGTTCTCCTGTGTTTATCTGGCCCTGCATAGTCCGCCGTAGCACCGGCGGACCCGTCTTCCAAATAGAGACCAACTCTGTTATAGAGACCAGAGTCTTATGAAATCAGCGAAGGCATTTCGCACATTACTTTCCTTTCTCACCCTCGTTGCAGTCATAAGCAGCACCGTCCTTCTTTGCGCCCACTCCCACGCCGCAGATAATTTCGGCGAGCCGACCATCACTCATCAGGAGAGCGAGTGCTTATTATGTGACCTTGGCACACACCATTCGAAGGCTTGTCCGGTTAGACCTGCGCCTGTCCTGTTGCCTTCTCGGCAGTTCGTAACTCCAAAATTCTCTATTACGCTGAATATCACTCCCAAACGGCCGCTGCTAGATGCCCGGCCTAGAGCTCCACCAGCTGCTTAAGCTCTTTAATTGAAAGTGCACTACTGTCGCTGCGCTAATTACGCCGACTGTTGTGTACATTCTATCCAGCACTTGTACGTTTTCAAATCTTAGGAGTCAGTGATGAAAGATCACTTTTCATTTTCATTCAAACTTTTGCATTCCGCTTTTCTATTAACGTTAGCACCTCTTTACGTCAGTGCCCAAGAACGCACGCCTGAGGAGCTGCCTGAAATTACAGTGACGGCCGATCCTCTAAGCACCGGACTGCTTGATTACGGAAAGCCCGTTAGCGTGCTCGATGAAATTGAGATCGGGCGCCGCAGCGGTACTACTCTCGGGGATGCGGTGGGGTTAGAGCCCGGCGTCCATTCCTCCTCCTTTGGTCAGGGAGCGAGCCGGCCCGTGATCCGCGGGTTTGCAGGTGAGAGGGTGCGAGTTCTTAAGAATGGAATAACGACAGGCGATGTCTCGGACATCAGCGACGATCATGTGGTCGCCGCCGATCCTCTGCAGGCCGATCAAATTGAGGTGCTGCGAGGTCCCGAAACATTACTGTACGGCAGCTCTGCCATAGGGGGGGTAGTAAATGTTACTGAGGAGTCGATTGCAGAACTTCCGTTAGGTAAGCCATTCGAAGGAGAGATTTTAACTCAATTCGGCAATTCGGCTGATAATGAGAGAACGTTTGCTGCTAAGCTCCGTGCCGAGAGCGGGCCTTTCAATTGGTACCTCTCCAGTTTTTCCCGTGAGAGTGATGACTATGAGATACCCGGCTTTGCAGAGTCGTCGGCCTTAATGGCGATCGAGGAGCAGGAGGCTGGACATGAAGGTGACGGACATGACGAGAGGATTAAGGGCAAGGTGCCGAATACGGCGACGGATAGTTGGGGTACGACTGGCGGGGCTTCCTATGTGAGCGATTACGGTTTCTTCGGCATCTCTTTTAGCGGATTTAGTTCCGATTACGGAATCCCCGGGCACGTTCATCATGACGAAGAGGAGGCTGGAGATGAGGAGGAGCACAGTGAGAGCGTTAGAATTGAAGCTGATCAAAAACGTATCGACCTGCGGGGACGGGCCGATGGAGTTAATGAGGCCATCGATAGTGTAAAATTCCGGTTCGGTTTTACAGACTATGAGCACGATGAGATAGAAGGGGGGCAGGTTGCCACTCATTTTGTTAGAGACACGATGGAGGGCAGGCTTGAATTGCTGCATGCTCCGATTGGCGGGGTTCAAGGCGCGGTGGGGCTTCAGTTCTTATATGACGATCTGGCGGCTATCGGTGATGAGGCCTTTATTACACCGACTGAGACGTGGGCTCCGGCACTTTTCCTATTTGAAAAGCTCCCTTTAAGCGAAAGGTTGGATCTTCATCTAGGGGGCCGAGTAGAATCGGTAACTCACGATCCGGAACTGCTTAACCCTAAAAACTTCGTACCATTCAGTCTCTCCTTTGGACCTGTGCTCGATCTGGGCGGTGAGGGAGAGTACACGCTTGGCTTAACTAGCTCCTATTCGGAGCGGGCTCCCAGCTCAATTGAGTTGTTTGCAGATGGGCCGCATCTGGCGCGCCAAATATTTGAGGTGGGAGATAGCGGCTTAGATAAAGAGTCTGCCTGGGGAGTGGATCTAGTCATCCGCAAGAATCGAGGCTTTTTTCAAGGCGCATTAACTCCTTTCTATCAGCAGTTTTCGAACTACCTCAATCTCGCCTCTACCGGGGAAGAGCGAGAGAGCCTTCCGCTTTTTCAGTATGAAGAGATTGACGCCTACTTTTGGGGTTTCGAGTGGGAAAGCAGTTTGCATTTCGGCGAGTTCATTGATTCGGGACCGCATGAACTGGTGCTCGAGCACCAGCTTGATTATGTGAAAGGCAGAAATGAGGATCAAAAGGATCATCTTCCGCGGATATCTCCGCTTCGCAATGTCATTAGAGCCCGCTACAATCATGCTGAAAGGTTGGAAGCGTTAATCGAAGGGGTAATAGTGAACGAACAGGACGATACGGCTGCCTTCGAGATACCAACAGATAGTTATACCCTTCTTAATGCAGAGCTTGGGTTAGAGCTTCCTTCCTGGCAAGGAGCTGCGCTCAAGCTATTTGTGCGGGGCACAAACCTGACTGATGAAGAGGCTCGAGTTCACACCTCATTCTTGAAGGATTTAGCACCGCTTAAGGGGCGCTCTTTTCTTTTTGGATTAAGGGCGGACTTCTAGCTCGGGTTTAGGCTAGGATGTCCAAAACAGACTGACTTAGCCGGTCGGCCACCTGAACAATCTTGGCAGAGGCTTGCACCTGATGCTCATCAAGCTTGAGACCGATGATTGCGGATGTCGGATCGTTGTCGCTTTCCGGGGAGAACCCCTTCGAGATCTGTTCGGCTTTCTCGGCCGCTCCGGCCAAGCCCCGTTGTATGCCTTGAAGTCCGGCAGCGAGTATTGAATCAACCATAGTAGATGGATCGATCACTTTAACTCCTGGCTTAATACTAGGGGCTCAAACGCCTCAACCTTGCTGCTGCCTCTAATTAGTTGATCTGGCCGGGATTTTGTTGGTATTCTCGCCCAATGCCGCAAATAATCTACACGCTCAAGCAGATCAATAAGGTGCATCCGCCGCAAAAACAGGTGCTTAAAGACATCTCTCTCTCATTCTTTGAGGGGGCAAAGATCGGAATCATAGGGCTCAACGGGTCCGGAAAATCTTCTCTGCTAAGAATAATGGCGATGGAGGACAAGGATTTTCGCGGAGAGACCATCCTTCGGCAGGGCGCCACTATCGGCTACCTCTCTCAAGAGCCGCAGCTTGATAATTCTAAGACAGTAAAAGAGAACGTCATGACGGCGATGCAGGAGGTTGCCGACCTTCTAAGCGAGTTTGAGAAGGTTAGTATGGCGCTGGCGGAAGACATCTCGCCGGAGGAGATGGAGAAGCTGATTGAAAAGCAGGCTGCTCTTCAGGATAAGATTGACTCGTGCAACGGATGGGATATCGATCGCACACTTGAAATTGCGATGGAGGCGCTTCGCTGCCCACCGCCGGATCAGCCGGTAAAGGAACTTTCGGGGGGTGAGCGTCGCCGCGTGGCGCTGTGCGGATTGCTGCTCAGGAAACCGGACATTCTATTGCTCGATGAACCCACCAATCACTTGGACGCGGAATCCGTGGCGTGGCTGGAGAGGCATCTGAAAGAGTATCCGGGGGCCGTAATCTGCATCACACACGATCGCTACTTTCTCGATAATGCTGCCGAATGGATCTTGGAACTGGATAGAGGGCAAGGCATACCTTGGAAGGGAAATTATTCATCTTGGCTTGAACAGAAAAAGGCGAGGCTTGCCAACGAGGAGAAAGCCGAGAGTAAGCGCCAAAAGACCTTGGAGCGGGAGCTTGAATGGATAAGACAGAGTCCTCGCGCGCGGCAGGCGAAATCTAAAGCGAGAATTACGGCCTACGATAATCTTTTAACCCAGGAGTCTGCGGCAAAGGTTGAGGAGGTTGAGATTTTCATCCCGCCGGGGCCGCGTCTGGGCGACGTTGTTATTGAAGCTCAGAATGTTGCGAAGTCTTTCGGCGATAAACTTCTTTTTGAAAACCTTAGCTTCAACCTGCCGCGGGGAGGCATTGTCGGCGTAATCGGGCCAAACGGCGCCGGCAAAACGACACTTTTTCGCATGATTACCGGACAAGAAAAACCCGATAACGGCTCCTTCAAGGTCGGGGAAACAGTACAGCTGGGATACGTTGACCAAGTGCGGGATGCGCTAGATCCCAAGCACACCGTATTTCAGGAGATCTCAGGGGGTCACGACATTATCCGTTTAGGCACCCGCGAGGTTAATGCGCGCAACTATGTAGCGCGCTTTAATTTTAGCGGCACGGATCAGGAGAAGAAAGTTGGCTCTCTATCTGGCGGCGAGCGAAACCGCGTGCACCTGGCTAGAGTTTTGAAGTCGGGATGCAATGTGCTTCTGCTCGACGAGCCCACGAATGATCTCGATGTTAACACGCTGCGCGCGCTGGAGGATTCACTGCTCAACTTCGCCGGCTGTGCAGTAGTCATCAGCCACGACAGGTGGTTTCTTGATCGTATTGCCACGCACATCTTAGCATTTGAAGGCGACAGCCAGGTCGTATGGCACGAAGGAAACTATCAAGAGTATGAAGCTGATAGGCGGCGCAGATTAGGTAAGGATGCCGACCAACCGCACCGCATAAAATACAGAAAGCTCGTTCACTAGCACTTCCCAGAATTAACAAAGTAAAAAATGGCCGCCCGCAGTGGGATGCGGACGGCCCGGTGTGCATGAGATGCGTGAGATCGTTGTGGTAGCCGAATTACCGAATGAAACGCTGCGCGGTATCCGGTACCTTGACCCTGAACTTTTTCCCGCCCTTGAGCTGAATTTCAACTATAGAGCTGTCAGGAAATGAGTTCCCGGGCTTATTGAATCGAAAGTGCCTACGCTCCTTGCCGTTAACTGGGTTTCCCAAACCTGAGTCCCTTCCCCGGGCGAGCACCTCTCCGCTGCCGGGATCAAGTACTTTTACCGATTTGACTTTACCGGATATGTTGCCGGGAAGAAGTATTACTAGATTGCCGTCCTTATCGGACTGCGGCTTCCATAGGAATTCACCGTTTTTTTTGAGCTTGGAAGCCTCCACAGATGAGTCCTGAGGCTCCTGAACCGGAGGAGACACTTCAGCGGTGGCTTCCGCTGGAGCCTCTGGGGCCTCTGCGGGGGCGGCTTCTTCAGCTTGAGCAGTGCCGATAACGTTCAATGCCCGCTCAAGTATTCCAGTTAGCCCTTCGACGATTTGGACGAACCTCTCGACTATTTTATCGAGTAACGAAGAATCAGCTCCTTTCCACGGTTCACCCTGGGGTGGCCGAGGCCACGGTTGGTTCCAGCCCGTGCTGGCCGAGCAGCGTCTGTTGCCCGCCTCGTGGTGCTGTGGAAGTTTAACTTTAGAGTGATTTATATAGTTTAGGTTATTGCAGCTTAACATACAGTTTTCTCCTTATCGGCTTCTTACATCCGGTTGCAGATCATATTTTCGGAGATGCGAAGGAAAAGTTTCCTTGGTTTGAGCGGATTTAAGGCGTGGACGGGCAAGTGCGCAGCCAACCCCAATTTTTATCTGTACGTTCTCTACAACAAGGAACAATGCGGGAAGCTGTTGATCATTGGAGAGGAAAGCGTGCCCAACCAAATCAGACAAACTGCCTAAGCAGGCGGCTGTTGCCGGGCATTTTTCCCCTGCCTACCCGTCCCCTCGTGAAATTTTAGGGTTAATCGGGCCTATGGCTTGATCTTAATAGGTCATTGACTGTTTTAACCGGAGTAAATGTTTCGACTGGCACCTCCATGAAGACAGTGATCCAGCCGGCCATCGCACCGTTCCAAAGTCCCGGCCGTTCGCATGATATCAGGTCTCTCCCGCCGTGTGACTTAACTGTCCTAATAATCGCTCTAGAGTCAATATAAGCGTGGAGATCGAACGGCCTGCCGTTGTGGTCTCGAACCGCACAAACAATGTCGACGGGATTGAAGTGAGTGGAGTTCTCGAATCTTTTGCGCTGCTCGTCATCTTGCAGGTCAAGCTGCGCAGACTCGACGATTTGCGGAGCCATATATCCCTCTTCGCTTTGCACCCAAAAAGGGCCTCCTCCCGGTTCGCCGGTATTGGGAACAACGCCGCACACTCTGATTGGAGCGTTCAGTATCCTCAGTAGAGCAGCCCGTTTGCCGGCTAGATCTATGAGTTTAGAGGGCAACTTAATTCCCAGCTGCCCAGCGGCGAATTCCTCCGCTTGCCAGCATATAGTCTCGTCACTCTGCTGCTCAAGCAGCGTCAGATGCCGATGGACTCCGCTTTGTAACTCAATCAATTTCCCGCAAAGCAGCTTTTTATAAAGGAGGCAATCTTCTCTATCTCTATCACGCTGAACGTTATCGATATTCTTTATGAATACGATGTCACCCTGAAGGTCATGCAAATTCTCTATAAGCGCGCCGTGGCCGGCCGGCCTGAGCAGCAACACTCCTCGTTCATCATGAAACGGTAGACCATCGGGCTGAATCGATAAAGTATTGGTGCTGAGCTTCTGCATTGATAACGTTACGTCGAAGCGGCAATTGAAGCGCTCCTCATACTTGCGGCGCACACGTTCAATTAGGCGCTGGTACCCTTCGGCATGCTCTGGGGAGATCGTGAAATGCAGGCGACAAAGGCCATCGGAACTTTTGACGGTAAGCGCAGCTTCAACCAAATGCTCTTCGAAGGCGGTGCGGGATTCGCCGTCACTGTAGCGGTGGAAGAGAAGATGAGCCTTGGGAAGATGAGCATAGTTTAACCCATCTTCCGTCAGCAAAAGTTTCAAAAGTTCCACATACCCTTTGCCTGCGAGGAGCGAATCCAGATCGTCCGGGCTTCGTCCAGCGGCGCGCAAAAGCTCATCGAAAAACGCAAAGCGTGGAAGGTTGCTAAGAAAATCGCAAACGAACCGCGAATCCTCGTTCTTGCCGCTTCGCAGCTCTTCGTACGCAGGAGCGCAGGAATCGTCCAGCACCTTCAGTAGATCTCTGAACATGCGGCTGGCGGCGCCGGATGCCGGAACGAATTTTTGCAGGCGTCCGCGCGTAGCTGCTTGCTCGTGCAGCGAGAGCAGATAACCCGTTTCTTCGGATCTAAAACGCGAAATTCCGTCGCCTACTGCGCAAGCTCTCTCAATCTTGAGAAAACGGTGAGGCTCCCTAAGCAGCTTAAGCTGCCGCTGCGCCTCTTCGAGCGGAATCTGGTGGCGCTCCAGTTCCAGCCGATCGAGCTCTGAAAATTTATATTCTCCGTTTAATTCTGATATGCGAGACATAGTGCAACCGCCGGATTATAGCGCATAAAGCGCCATTGCTCCAGAGCGAGACGATCCCTGCCTTTAACCGCTCTTTGATCGCGATCTTGTAAGCAAACGTCAAAATATGTACCTTTCTAAGCAAATGAAACTCAATAAATACAGCTCCAAAATCACCGAGCCCAAGTCACAAGGGGCCTCGCAGGCCATGCTCTACGGAACCGGCCTCACCAGCGAAGATATGAAAAAGCCGCAGGTCGGCATTTGCAGCATGTGGTTCGAAGGCAACACATGCAATATGCACCTTCTTCGCCTTGCTGATGAGGTGAAAAAGGGCGTTGTGCAGGCCGGGTTGGTCGGAATGCGGTTCAATACAATTGGAGTCAGTGACGGCATCTCCATGGGCACCGACGGCATGAGCTATTCTCTTCAGTCGCGCGATCTAATAGCGGACTCTATTGAGACAGTGATGTCGGCTCAGTGGTATGACGCGCTGGTAACGCTGCCGGGGTGTGATAAGAACATGCCTGGCTGCTTGATCGCCATGGCCCGTCTTAATAGGCCTTCGCTGATGGTGTATGGCGGCACAATCCGTGCCGGGTGTTTTGCAGATAAAAAGTTGGATGTGGTCTCCGCCTTTCAAAGCTACGGGGAGTTCATTTCCGGCGGCATTGATGAAGAGACGCGCCAATCTATTATTCATAACTCTTGCCCGGGTGCAGGAGCATGCGGCGGGATGTATACGGCCAATACAATGGCCACAGCCATCGAAGCTCTAGGAATGACGCTCCCCTATAGTTCTTCGGCACCGGCAGAGGATCCTATTAAATTGCAGGAGTGTTTCAAAGCAGGCGCCGCAATGAGACGCCTGCTCGAGCTAGACCTGAAGCCGCGGGATATTTTAACTCGCGCGGCATTCGAGAATGCAATGGTTGCGGTAATGGCGACGGGCGGTTCTACCAATGCAGTTCTGCACCTTATAGCCATAGCCCGTGCGTGTGACATCAAACTTGAATTGGATGATTTTCAGAGTGTCAGTGATAGGGTGCCTTTTTTAGCAGACCTTAAGCCAAGCGGTAAGTACGTAATGGAAGACCTGCACAAAGTGGGCGGTACACCGGCCCTGTTTAAATACCTTCTGCAGCATGGGCTGATGGACGGCAACTGCATGACGGTAACCGGGAAGACAATGGCGGAGAATTTGAAGGATCTTCCCGGCTTGAAACCGGACCAGCAGATCATCAGGCCGCTTTCACTACCCATAAAGGAAACGGGGCATATTCAGATTTTGCGCGGCAACCTGGCTCCCGAGGGCGCAGTTGCAAAGATTACCGGCAAGGAGGGGCTAAGATTTTCCGGGCCCGCCAAGGTCTTCGACTCGGAAGAGCAGATGCTGCAAGCACTTGAGAAAAAGCTTATCGGGAAAGGAGATGTAGTAGTTATCCGCTACGAAGGCCCAAAAGGCGGTCCGGGAATGCCGGAGATGCTTACACCAACATCCGCTATAATGGGAGCCGGTCTCGGTTCCGATGTTGCCCTTCTGACTGACGGACGGTTTTCCGGCGGCTCTCACGGTTTTATAGTGGGACACATTACGCCTGAAGCGCAGGAGGGAGGTCCCGTGGCGCTGATTCAAAATGGAGATATCGTCACTATCGATGCCTCGACCCGGGAGATATCAGCGTCCGTTAGCGATGAGGAGATGAAGAGAAGGCGGGACAGATGGACCGCTCCCGACTATAAGGCTCAGCGCGGCACTCTCAGAAAGTATATAAAAAATGTTAGCTCGGCCAGCTTGGGCTGCGTAACTGACGAGTAATATTAATATCGCACTCAAAATTTCCGAAGACGAGGCCATACCAATTATATGCCGCAGAAGAAAACTTGGCTGTGGAATGAAGTATCGGGGAATTTTCAGTGCGATATTTAGAAGCCTGCTCCGTCTAGGACTTTACTCAGCGCTTCAAGAGCCGCTTGAGCTTGCTTCTCCTCAACTGCCTCGAAGATTGATTTAGCTACCGCGGCATCTACCGTTTTCACAGCAACCTTGTCTTTGCAGAAAGTTAGACGGTAGTTATCGATTCCGTTTTTCTTGGTGAAGCTGACTGTAACATCGACCCCGTCAAAGGAGCTGTGATACTCGGTGGTATCGAAGTTCGGAGAATCCTTCCGCCATTCTTCAGCGGAGGATGCGGCAGTTCTATCTGTAATATTCGCTGCCAGCTGCTCAATCTGGTGCTTAATCTCCTCACGGCGCTCACCGGAGAAAGATTCAATCGTGGCTTTGATCTGCATGAATACTTGACGGGCGACATCTCCATCCGCCAGCAGTTGAAACTGCCGATCTTTTTCAAGTGCAGCTCTAAAGTACGGATCTATTAAAGTGCGCGGATCCCATGCTCGCGGACGCAGTTCAACGGTATACCGTTCACTGGACAGTGGCGTGAGAGTATATCCTCCTCCAAAGTACTGGCTTGTCAGCGGCTGAGAGGAGCGAAAAGCCAAAATGCCGTTGGGAATATTAATACAATATACGATCTCCCAGGCATCACGCGGCTTTTGATACTTGCCCTCTGTATTAAGATCGTCCCCATAGCGCTCCCACTTTTCAGGATCGCTCTGACTGATGGTAGATTGAATCTTCGCCATCAGCGGATTCTTGCTCTGCTCTTCAGCGCCAGCTGCTTGAGCGGGCGGTTTAGCAGAGCCGGTATGGCCACCGCCAGACGGGGTGCGCGGGACAATAGCCCCATTGGAAGATTTCATCTTTAACCTTAAAAACCGGTTTAACTTCTAAAACCGCTGGTACTTAATTATACCAGATTGTTTACTCTTAATCCGTCTTCTTTCGCCTGCATCCTACAATAGCGCTGCAAAAGCAACCGCCATAATGGATGCTGCAAATAAAGCTAAAAATAGATTTTCCATCTTCATCTAACTCCTAGGTTCATTCCGGCCACTTTAGAGCATGACAGCTCGTTCCCCTAATCAAGTGGCCTTATAGATGAATCGCCCTTAGTGGCAGCTTTGCTTCAGCCAGTGAAGTAGAAATAGCTATATAAAATCAGGAGGTTGGGTCAGCAGCAGGAAGAAAATTCTGGGTAATCGGGATTCTTCGGCCGACACCGAATGCCCTCTTTGTAACTCTAATCGCTGGCGGCGCCTGCCGCCGCTTGAATTCGTTGCGATTAATCAGGAGCGAGGTCTCCCTTACAAGTTGCTCCGGGAAAAGTCCGCGCAGTTCATTAAACGATCTGTCGGATTCAACGATCTCCTCCACCAGGGGAGATAAAGTAGGGTAGTCGCACGGCAAATTCTCCCTATCGGTCTGATTGTGCTCCAACTCCGCGCTGGGAATTCTCTCTATGATTGAGTTAGGGATGATCTCACTTTTTTTAGATGCATTGATATAGCTGCATAGTTGATAAACACGGGTTTTACTTAGATCGCCGATGGCAGCCAGCGCTCCGCACATATCACCGTATAAGGTGCAGTAACCCACTGCCAGCTCCGTTTTGTTCCCGGTGCTAATGACAGCTGCGCCGGGATACTCGTTGCTAAGCTCCATTAGGATGCTGCCCCTAATCCTGGATTGTTTATTCTGTTTGGAGATATTCGCAGGTTGCCGTCCCATCACTTGAACAAAATCCTTAAGCCACGCTTTGTACTCGCCGACGATAGGGCGCTCCAAAATCTCAATCCCTAAGTTCTTAGCCAAACGGTATGCGTCGCTTTTGGTTTCACCGGAAGTAAAATGTGAGGGCATAGTAACCCCGGCCACATTTCCGGCTCCCAGGGCTGTAGCCGAAAGGTATGCCACCAGCGAGGAGTCTATTCCGCCGCTGAGTCCGATATAGGCCCTTTTCAGTCCGCTTCTGCGAAAATAATCCTTGATTCCCAGCTGCAGTGCATCAATGCATTCCTGCTCCCAGGCTGGTTCAGCGAAAGTTTGATTGCATGAAACTTCCGTATCGAATACCAAAAAGTCCTCGGTGAAAGGCTGTCCGCTGCAAACAAGTTTGCCGCTGCTGCTATAGACCATGCTTCGGCCGTCAAACACCACCTCGCCCTCATAGCCGTCGAATCCACCGACCAGATTCACATAGACGAAGGTAATCTTATTTTCCGAGGCTGCCCTGTTGAGAAGCGCTTTCCTAGTGTGCAGATGGCCTATATGGAAGGGCGATGCCGAGATGTTAACCACTATGGAAGCCCCCATATCCGCAAGCTGTTGCGTAACCTTATTCGGATACTCTATATCCCAAAGATCTTCGCAGATCTCGATGCCGATCTTTTCACCCGCTATCTCAAAGATGCGTTGTCCGCGAGCTGGTTCGAAGTAGCGCTCTTCATAAAAAATTCCGTAGTTCGGCAGTAGCGACTTATCCTGTATTCCCTGGATGGCGCCGTCTCTTAAAACCGCTGCAGAATTATAAAGTTTCGGTCTTCCTCCCGGGCGAAGCGCGTTGTCGTCGCGATCGACAAATCCCACTATTGTAGTGATGCCGCGCGATGCTTCTGCTATGGCCTGCAACGCTGCTAGATTGGCCGATATATAATCGGAGCTGTAGGCCAAATCCATAAGGAGGTACCCGGGAATCGCCAATTCCGGAAATATGACCAGATCTAGGTGGCTCCGTTTAGCCCTTTCTACATTGTCGAGGATCTTCGCTAGATTGCCTTTTATGTCGCCGGGGTCTGTTGCTATCTGCGCAATGCCGATCTTCATTATTATTTGCTCTCTTCCGGCACGCCAATTCCGCTTCCCGCAAAGTGACGCGCCTTCTGCGGAGATTCTAGCATTTGCCGCTGCTTATTTAAATCTGAAGGGCAGCTCGACATTAATGCCTTATGCTTTACAATGACCCATATGAAGAAGGTGACTGTTAAGCCAAACAGAGATTACCCCGTCCGGCGCGGGCACTTTTGGCTTTTCTCGGGCGCACTTAACCGAGACTACAGTGAAATAGGAGAGGGAGAGCTAGTTCAGGTTTTAGCCTCGGACGGGAAGCCTTTGGGGGTAGGACATTGGGGGAAAAGCAGCATTGCGGTAAAAATGTTGCAATTCGGAGAAAAAGAGCTAAGCAATGACTTCTGGGCATTACGGATTTCGGCTGCTAAAAGAGTTCGGGAGGAACTAGGCCTGCTCAGTGATCCCAGCACCGATTCTTACAGGCTCGTTAACGGAGAAGGTGATAGTCTCCCAGGTTTAATAGTCGATATCTATGGCTCTAATGCGGTTCTGCAGTACCATTCCGCCGGTATGGCTATGCATGAGGAGCAAATCGCCGCTGCGCTTGAGAGTGTGTATGCCGGGAAGATTACCTCCGCCTTCCGGTTGAGCGAGATTAAACACTCCACGCTTGGCGGGTCGGGGTATATCTTCGGTAATGCTGAGCTGCCGTATACTATTTGCGAGTCAGGTCACCGATTCCTTGTGGATTGGCAGAGCGGACAAAAAACGGGTTTCTTTCTTGATCAGAGAGTCAATCGGGGGCTGCTTGCGGGAGTGAGTGCAGGCCGAACAGTTCTTAACGCATTTTGTTATAGCGGCGCATTCAGCGTATATGCACTTGCGGCAGGAGCGAAGCGCGTAGTCTCACTAGATAGTTCCAAGCAGGCGGCCGGACTGGCCGTCCGCAATGTGGAATTGAACGGGTTGGCCGCAGCTCATGAGATGGTAGTTTCGGATTATCAAAGTTATATTGCTTCAGCCAGTGAGCCCTTCGACTTCATAATTCTCGATCCCCCGGCATTCGCAAAGAATCGGCGCAGCATTACCAGCGGCAAGGAGGGTTACGTGAAGATTAATCGCGCTGCTATGGAGAAAATAGCAGGCCCGGGACTGCTGGGGACGTTTTCTTGTTCACAACTGGTTTCAAGAGATGAATTCTTGGAGTGTTTGCAGGAAGCGGCCTTTTTAGCAAGGCGATCTCTTCGCAGAGTAGCAGAGATGCATCAGGCCCCTTGTCATCCCGTACATTTACAACATCCCGAAGGAGAGTACCTTAAGGGGTTTCTACTGTGGGTAGACTAACCAGCTTTTCTCTGGCGCGGCGCGCTTACAATAACTAGAATACCGTGCGACACAGGGAAATCTTTCAGGAGGATGCATGACAATCAGCGACTTTCGCAGCTTTCTATTTTCTTCAATGGCAGCTTGCACTGCAATTGGGATCATAGCTTTGACTATGCTGATACCTCACTCTGATGCGGCAGCAGACGAGAGCCGGGCAACGGGAGTTTACTTTGAGAATTTAAAAGACGGTGGGAAGGTGAGGTCGCCCTTCAAAGTAATAATGGGAGTAGAAGGCATGACAGTTGCGCCCGCCGGAACTATGGATGAAGGCACGGGGCATCATCATTTAATCGTCAATCGTACCTTCATCTCTCCAGGACAGATCATACCGGCGGACAAGGAGCATCTACATTTCGGAAAGGGTGAAACCGAAACGGAGCTAACCCTTCCGCCCGGGCAATATACTCTGACCCTTCAATTTGCTGATGGGCTTCACCGCTCCTATGGCGAGGATATGGCGCGCACGATACGAATAGAAGTTGAGAAGTAGCTTCTATTCAAGGGAGTGGCTTCAGAGCTGTGCTTTGAGCCGGATGCTCGCCGCCTATTTTAACGGGAACATCGGCCTCACTTGCAGAATCGACCAAGTCCTGAATCGTATAGCCTGACAAAAAGTGGTCTATGTGATTCTTAAATTTATACCAGATAGGCCGCAGTGAGCAGAAGCGCGATGCATTGCACCGCTCCATGTCGAGTGGCTTGCTTTCGCATATAATCTCGAAAGAGTCGCCCTCGCATACCTTTAGCACATCGAGCAACGTAATCTCATTTGGATTCCGCGAGAGCTTGTAGCCGCCCTGAGGACCGCGCACACTGTTCACCAGACCACCGCGCCTTAATTTTTGAAGAATCTGCTGGGCATACAAAATATCGATTGCTTGGACTTCCGATATCTCGGACGCACTCACTGTGTGGTGCCCGGCGGCGTGCCTTGCCGCAATGTAGCAGCAACAGTGAACGCCATATTCTCCCCATTGAGTAATTCTCATCTTCTCACCTCGTCTTGCGGCCTCTTGGCGCCGCGGCTACGCTTCGGCAGATTTGGACCCTAGTATAATTGATCTTTGAGGTTTTGACATAAAAGCTGGTAGTCGAGAGACCTTCCAAAACGTACGCCCCTGCGATATACTATAAAATCTTACTCAAGAATGGTTAACTCACAGTAACTACTTGAAGAAACGAGACTTATGATTGCGGAGAAAAAGATTAAATTCGGCCCCTCGGCAAGATTTAGCCTCAGGGATGTATTATACTTCATTGCGTTTAAAGAACTACACGGATGAGTTCCGCTAAAGATAGAGAAATGACCAGCGATACTGAAACACTCGAGAATTTTACCCAGCAAGAGTACAAGTACGGCTTTTATACGGATGTTGAGACCGATTCTGCTCCTCCTGGCCTTAACGAAAAGATAATCGAGTTTATCTCCGCCAAGAAAAACGAACCTCAGTTTATGCTGGAGTGGCGCCTAAAAGCATACCGAAAATGGCGCGAGATGAAGGAGCCCGAGTGGGCTTTCGTCAAGTATCCTCCCATTGATTATCAAGACATCATTTACTACGCAGCGCCTAAGAAGCATAAACCTCTCGCTAGTCTGGATGATGTCGATCCGGAAATTATAAACACCTATGAAAAGCTCGGCATCCCTCTACATGAGCAGAAATTGCTTGCCGGTGTGGCTGTCGATGCCGTTTTTGACAGCGTATCAATTACGACGACCTATAAGAAACAGCTCGAGGATCTGGGAATTATATTTTGTTCTTTTTCAGAAGCAGTTCAGAACCACCCTGAGCTTGTAAAAAAGTATCTCGGATCGGTTGTCCCTTATACCGACAACTACTTTGCCACGCTAAATTCAGCTGTGTTTAGTGACGGTTCTTTTTGTTACGTGCCAAAGGGCGTGCGTTGTCCGCTAGAACTCTCCACCTACTTTAGAATAAACGCGCAGAAGACCGGTCAATTTGAGAGAACACTCATTATCGCGGACGAAGGGAGCTACGTCAGTTATTTGGAGGGCTGCACAGCTCCCATGCGAGATGAGAACCAGCTGCACGCGGCAGTTGTCGAACTTGTCGCGCTCGATAATGCGCAGATCAAATATTCCACCATACAGAACTGGTACCCCGGCGATAAACAGGGGAAGGGTGGTATCTACAACTTTGTCACAAAACGCGGCATGTGCTCAGGCCGAAACTCCAAGATATCTTGGACTCAGGTCGAGACGGGTTCGGCGATTACTTGGAAATACCCTAGCTGCATATTGAAGGGGGACAACTCCGTCGGCGAGTTCTACTCAGTTGCTCTGACGAACAACCGGCAGCAGGCTGATACCGGAACTAAGATGATCCATATCGGCAAGAATACAAAGAGCACGATTGTTTCGAAGGGCATCTCTGCCGGTTTCGGTCAGAACTCATACCGCGGGTTGGTTAAAATCCTGAAGAATGCGGAAGGCGCCAGAAATTTTTCGCAATGCGATTCGATGTTGATGGGCGATAAATGCGGAGCCCACACATTTCCTTACATCGAAGTTAAAAATCCTACCGCTAAGGTAGAGCACGAGGCGACCACCTCGAAGATAGGCGAAGATCAGATCTTTTACTGCAATCAGCGCGGCATCTCCACGGAAGATGCCGTGTCGATGATCGTCCACGGTTTCTGCAAGGAGGTCTTCAACGAGCTTCCTATGGAATTCGCCGTTGAAGCAAGGCGCCTACTGGAGGTCAGTTTGGAAGGCAGCGTTGGATAGATTCAGAATTGAGTAGAGTGTAATAATCAGGAGATCAGGATGTTAAAGATTCAAGATCTGCATGCGCAGGTAGAGAGCCGGGTGATTCTTAAGGGCATAAATCTTGAGATTAAAGCC